>JAYGHB010000034.1:0-36031 GCA_034931985.1 Halotia wernerae UHCC 0503 | reverse complement strand
CTTATATCTCAGCACTAAAGTGACTGAGCTTTACGCTTACCGGGTTCTTCGGTAAATTTGTTTCAGCCGATTTGTGACAAAACATTAAAATAAGTTGATTGAATCCCAACATCGTGTTATGAAACGCTGGGTTTCAATCAATTTAACTAACTTAGTTATTCGGTGGTGATCCTTCTGCTGGGGGAGCAAGTGAAGCATCTGGAGCTATTTCCTCTGCGGAAATTGGTTCTTTATCCTCAGCATGAGGTTGTGCGGCTGATACCGATTCGGAAGATGGAGGATTTGGTGGAATTACTTCCGGCAAACTCTCAGTTAGAGACTCAGTTTCGCTAGTAGTTTCGCTAGTAGTGATATCCTCCTCTACTAGTTGTTCTGATGTGGCAGTAGTTTCGTCGATAATCTCAACAGCTGGTTGCTCTGCCAGTGCAGAGGTAATATCTTCAGGTTTGGCAGTTGGTTGCTTTTGCACCTTGTCTTTCACGCCACTGAAGGTGCTACTCAGACCCTTTTGCCATTGAGCAAGCCATTCTGGAAGGGATGACTTCGTTACTTGCTCCTGAATACCAGTTTTCACTGCCTCAGAACTGGGTACTTGGGTTTGTTGTGCCTGTGGGGTCAGTTGCCGACGTAATGAAAGAGTTTGCCAGCCAAACCAAACTAAAAGCGCCACACTAGCCACATGGCCAAGAAGCAGACCCCCAGAAATGCGTGGTGCAAAAATCCATAGTACTAAGGCGTAAAATAGCCCTACACCACTCCAAACGAAATCATTCTTGCGGTGGACTTCGGGAAAAAAGAAAGCTGCTATGTAAATGGCTAAACTACCAAGTCCGACCACAAAAGCTAGAACAAATGCCAGCATTTTTTGGTTACTCCTTACTACGTCTTTTGATTAGGGGCTAGAGGCTAGGGTTTTCAAAGAAGATTTTAGTCCCTAGTAGTCCACTAAACAAACTTTACGGGGTTATAGATACGAAAATTAAGTTAGAGAGACACGATAAATCGATGTCTCTACAGAAAATCTATCCGTCAATTAGTCTTTGACGCACTACTAGCCCCTTTCACCATTCCAATTTTGCAAATTTTGCCAGTTAATTGTTGATTTAGATACAAATTAAAATTAATTACCCGTGTTAGTTGTGGATTTTTGTCATTTATATTAACTCTTAAGGTCTTCTTTAGGAGAGAAGCGAAAATCTCGGACTACCCTAAAGATAAAAGGATCTGCAAGAGTTAGCCAAAACAATTTATGACACTACAAAGCTTTGGTGTGATTGGATTAGCCGTTATGGGTGAGAATATTGCTCTAAATGTTGAGCGTAATGGCTTCCCAATTGCAGTTTACAACCGCTCCCGCGAAAAAACGGACGCGTTTATGGCGCAGCGTGCGCCAGGAAGGAACGTCAAAGCCGCCTTTACCTTAGAAGAATTTGTCGCAGCATTGGAACGTCCCCGCAAAATCCTAGTAATGGTGCAAGCTGGTAAGCCTGTAGATGCGGTAATTGCTCAACTCAGACCTTTGCTAGATGAAGGCGATATCATTATCGATGGTGGTAACTCTTGGTTTGAAGATACGGAACGACGTACTCAAGAATTAGAACCGGCTGGTTTACGGTTTCTGGGTATGGGTGTCAGTGGCGGTGAAGAAGGGGCGCTGAACGGCCCATCACTGATGCCTGGAGGCACACAAAGTTCCTACGAGTACTTATCGCCAATTTTCAACAAAATTGCTGCCCAAGTCGATGATGGCCCTTGTGTAACTTATATTGGCCCTGGTGGTTCTGGTCACTACGTCAAAATGGTACACAACGGCATTGAGTATGGCGATATGCAGCTAATAGCTGAAGCCTACGATTTGCTGAAGAATGTTGCTGGACTTAACCCTAAGCAGCTACATGAGGTGTTTGCTGAATGGAACACCACCGATGAACTCGATTCATTTTTGATTGAGATTACGAAGAATATCTTTCCCTACATTGACCCGGAAACAAATAAACCTCTAGTAGATTTGATTGTTGACGCCGCAGGTCAAAAGGGAACTGGACGTTGGACTGTGCAAACTGCATTAGAGTTGGGAGTTTCCATTCCCACAATTACAGCCGCAGTGAATGCCCGGATTATATCTTCCATTAAAGAAGAACGGGTAGCAGCATCCAAGATGTTGACAGGCCCTAGTGGCAAATATGATGGGTCAACCAAAGACTTTATCAATAAAGTACGCGATGCTCTTTATTGCTCGAAAATCTGTTCTTACGCTCAAGGGATGGCGCTGCTATCTACAGCTTCAAAAACATATAATTGGAATTTGGATCTGGGCGAAATGGCGCGGATTTGGAAAGGTGGCTGTATTATTCGCGCTGGCTTCTTGAATAAGATTAAGAAAGCTTTTACCGAAAATCCAGCTTTGCCTAACTTGCTTTTAGCGCCTGAATTTAAGCAAACAATTCTCGACAGACAGACAGCTTGGCGCGAAGTGATAGCGACAGCTGCAACACTGGGAATTCCAGTACCAGCATTTAGTGCATCTTTAGATTATTTTGACAGCTATCGCCGCGATCGCTTGCCCCAAAACCTGACTCAAGCTCAACGCGACTACTTCGGCGCACATACTTACCAACGTCTTGATAAGCCTGGAACTTTCCACACCGAGTGGGTTCCCATTGATGAGGCTAAGAAAAAATAAACTTTCACGCCTCTAAATTTTTAGTTTATTTATGGGTGACTCTAGATACTAGAGTCACTTTTTTTCCAAACCACAAATACAGCAGGGGACAGGTGGCAGGGGAATTGTGCTATGACGTTATAGTAGTTATTACTTTAGAGGAGGTTTTATGATGAATTTACAATAAATTATGAATTCTATTAACAGTTTGTCTACAGAAGAACGGGACTATTTATTTGAGGTTCTGCGTAAAAATAAGGAGGAATCTAGAGGGGATAAATTTTGGGAAGTATTACAAAAATTTAGATAAGGTTAATAAAGATTTTAAGGGTTATTATTCCCCAGATATTTAGCTTTTAATTCTTCTAACTCTGTATCTATTTCGCTCTTATTAGCAGGCTGAGATATAGGATTTGATAGCTGGACTTTCTTTGGTTGAGGTTTACCTCCAATCATAAATTGAGTTTTTAATTCCTTTAATTCCAAATCAATTTGGCTAGGTGTCTTACTGACAACTATAGGCGGCAAAGTGGGTGCTGGTTTGGCTAGTATAGTAGCTTTTGGTAATTGTTGATTTAAGTCTTGCAAAACTTCATCTGCTGTTTGGTAGCGTCGCGCCGGGATACTTTCTAGCATCTGATGAAGAAGGCAACTCAAATTATTGCTGATGGGAGTTTTGAGATATTGCTGCCAAACCCATGTATCGTTGTTGGTATCATAGGAATCGAAGGGCGATCGCTGGGTTAATAAATTAATACAAGTAGCACCTAAGCTATAAATATCACTGGCAAAAGTAGCCCTACCTCTAATTTGTTCAGGTGCAACATATTCTGGACTACCAATACTAGTTCCAGTTCTATTTAAGGCAGCACCTGCGGTAGATTTAGCAGCACCAAAATCTACCAAAACTAGTCGGCGTTGGGCTTCGCCCTTACCGTAGGCATCGCTACCACGTAAAATAATGTTTTCTGGCTTAATATCGCGGTGAATAACTTGTCGCTGATGACAAAATTGCAGTACAGGCAATAAATCATTGAGTAACTGCCATATCTGCGTTTCACTGAAAGCTCCATTTTGAGCTAATTCCTGCGCTAGATTTTGCCCATCAATAAATTCTTGTACAAGATACTGTCGGTCATCTTGGGTAAAATATGCTAGCAATTCTGGAATTTGGGGATGATTGCCTAACTCATCTAATTGTACCGCTTCTTGATTAAATAACTCCACGGCTTTCTGCACTGTGTTAGTGCCTTGGGCTTGGGGATAAAATTGCTTAATCACACAGCGGGGTTTAGAAGGTTTATCCTCATCTACTGCCAAAAAAGTTCTGCCAAAACCACCTTGTCCTATGGGTTTGATAGCACGGTAGCGTTCCTTGAGAAGTAACTTAGAACCACAACTCAGGCAAAACTTGACATTATTGGGATTTTCCGATTTTGGACAGCGGGGATTAAGGCAGTAGCTCATGGAAGATAGCACTCTTACTTATCTTTATTGTGCCTTGTCTTCAGCAGAAGCGAGTTGATCTTTGGCAAGTTGGTATAATTGCCAAAGATAGTGATGTTGTTTAATAGGCATCTCTGCTTGTGAAATGCTGCATAAAAACTCATGTTAGTCAATATGAGCAGCTAATTGACGCTCCCCGCATTCCGCTTCGCTGATTCATTCCCGCACCAAATTAAAATTAGAGAAATGCAGCTACAGCCGAGGAAAAGAATATGCCGTTGATGGAATTGAGCCTTGATACAACAGATGAGGCTGTTGATTGGGTCTGTACGCTGCTGGCTGAAACTATCGATATCGATGATATTCAAATCACAAAATATCAGAAACAAAGCCTACCCCAATTAGCTACTCAAGATTTAGCACACCCCCCTTGGACATTTACGATTCGCTTACACATTCCCTATGATCTTCATTCGCAGGTAACTGTAGAAAAAATTGTGAATTTGCTGTCACCTTTGCATCGTACAGGATTAGCGACTACGATTCAAACAACTGTGGTTGAGGCGAAATCAAAAGACGCAGACATCGATAATCCTCTGGTTCATCGTATTGGCAAAGGGTTTGTTGTACTTGCTCCTGATACACCTTACCAATCTGAAGCCACAGACGAAGTAATTTTGAGAATGAAGACCAGTCTAGCTTTTGGTAGCGGTTTACACCCAGCAACGATTCTCGCTCTCCAACTGCTTGAACGATACATTGTCCCCACGATGAATGTTCTCGACCTGGGATCGGGTTCTGGTATTTTGAGTGTAGCGATCGCCAAACTGGGGGCGAGTGTCTTAGCATTAGATAATGACGCTATTGCTGTACAAGCAACTCAGGATGCAGTAACTCTTAATCAGGTAGAGCAACAGGTAACAGTGATGTCAGGCAGTTTAGGAGTTGGCAGTGACTTGGGGCATTGGATGAGTGGAATTACAAGTAATAATGTCTCAAAAATCGAAGGTAAGCAAACCTTTGACTTAATCGTGGCCAATATTTTAGCACGAGTGCATATTACCCTTGCCGATGATTTTAGGCGATCGCTGCGTCAACCTGGCATATTAATTACAGCCGGTTTTACCACCGATCATGAGGAAAATGTGGTTACGGCTTTAACAGAGGTAGGATTCGAGGTCATCGATTGTGAACGATTCAACGAATGGGTTGCACTTACTTATCGCCTCTCTTAACCCAAAAACAGTTTATATGCAAGATTCTGGCTTTCATCCCAATAGCGATAGCCAAGAGTATCAAGAAATGCTTGCCATTCTTCCATTTCGTGGGGTGGTACTTGCATCCCTACAACAATGCGCCCATAATCTGCCCCATTATTACGATAGTGGAACATACTAATGTTCCAGTTGGGACTCATAGAACCGACAAATTTCATCAACGCGCCAGGGCGTTCGGGAAACTCAAAACGGTAGAGTAACTCGTTGTGAGCCAAAATAGAGTGTCCCCCAACCATATGACGCAGATGTAATTTTGTCAATTCATCATCTGTCAAATCAATGGTTTTGAAACCGCAGCCTTCAAAGGTTTCTACTATCTTGACTGCATCAGCACGGTTTTGAATTTGTATACCCACAAAAATGTGGGCTTCTTGTTGATCAGCAATGCGATAGTTAAACTCAGTTAAATTGCGATCGCCGATACATTCACAAAACTTGCACAGACTACCTCGTTCTTCGGGAATTGCCACTGCAAAGATCGCCTCACGGCGTTCACCGAACTCTGCTCGTTCTGCTACAAAACGCAGGCGGTCAAAGTTCATGTTAGCACCGCAGGCAACGGCAATTAACGTTTGTCCTTGAATTTTTTCTCGTTCTGTGTAGGCTTTAGCAGCTGCGATCGCTAATGCACCCGCAGGTTCTAAAATTGATCGTGTATCTTCAAATACGTCTTTAATCGCGGCACAGGTGGCATCGGTATCTACCAAAATAATTTCGTCTACGTAATTTTGGCACAGACGGAAAGTTTCTTCACCGACTTCCCGTACTGCTACCCCATCAGCAAATAAGCCCACCTGAGGTAATCTTACTCGATGTCCGGCTTGCAGCGATTGATACATCGCATCAGCATCCACTGGTTCAACACCAATAATTTTGATCTCCGGACGTAACCGTTTTACATACGCTGCAATCCCAGAAATTAATCCACCACCGCCAATTGCGACAAATATGGCATGGATGGGTTGCTGGTATTGCCGTAGAATTTCCATACCAATAGTTCCCTGTCCAGCAATCACATCTGGATCATCAAAGGGATGAATAAAGGTCAATCCTTTTTCTTTTTCTAGTTGACGAGCGTAAGTGTATGCATCATCGTAGGTATTGCCACATAACACAACCTCTCCCCCTCGTGTTTTAACTGCATTTACTTTGACTTGGGGTGTAGTTACCGGCATAACGATAATTGCCCGTGTTCCCAACCGATTAGCAGCAAGGGCAACTCCTTGGGCATGGTTACCGGCAGATGCAGCAATGACACCCTGTGCCAGCACATCAGGTGGCAAGTTGACCATTTTGTTGTAAGCACCACGTAACTTAAAGGAAAATACTGACTGCATATCTTCTCGTTTCAGCAGCAGCTTGTTATTCAGTCTTGCAGACAGATTCGGGGCATACTCCAGTGGTGTTTCCTGGGCAACATCATACACACGGGCAGTCAGGATTTGTACCAGGTAGTCGCAATACATGGGGTTAATAGGTTAGCAAATGCCAGATGGAGTACAATTTTACGGCACTTGTGTACCATTCTGTTGCTGAGGTAAAATCGCTAAATTGTATCCGGATCGATATTTAATTCTCGCAATTTGGCTGCCAAGCGTTCTGCACGTTGAGTTTCTGCTTCTGCAACTTCTTCTGGTGTAGGAAGTAGCTGCCCTGCGTTTGTAAAAAATCGCAATAGTCCTTGATAAACTCCCAAAGATAAACCTAACTGTTGACTCCACAAATGCCCTTGAGTATTTGGTTCTATTGGTAGGTACTCGCCATCTACTAAATGAAACCCAGTAAATTCTAAACTATCTGGATCGAACCAAAAATAATCGGGTGTGCGAAAGGTATCTTGGTAAATTTGTTTTTTTAAACCTTTATCAGTATTAGCAGTTTTAGGAGAAAGGATTTCGACGATTACATGGGGATATTTACCCTCTTCTTCCCAAAGTACCCAGCTTTTACGAGTTTTACGTTCAGTTCCTAACACAACAAAAAAATCTGGCCCTCGGAAATCTGAAGATTTCCGTTGGTTTGGGCTGTAGTAGATGGTAAGATTACCAGCTACGTAAAAGTCTTTTCTGTCTCGCCACAACCATTCTAGGCATTTAAGGAGTAGGATTATCTGCCGTAGATGTAGTTCAGTTTCCAAAGGAGGTTCATCACTATATAGATCACCAGGAGGAAAGATAACATCTGTTGGGATGTCTGGGGAAGTGTTCAACTCTTGAGCAACAGACATGGCGAGAATAAGTGTGAGCTAGCTATGTGTCTAGTGTAGTTGGGATTTTTAACCCCATCCAACTAAATATATTTGTATTGACTGTGCGATCGCAGATAATTTATTTCAAATAAGTAGATTTTGAGCCTCATTCGCCAATTTTCATGGCTTAACAAGCGATATTTGAGTAATTATGCAGTTAAGATGAGCGATCACCATACCTTATTTCACCCATCAATAAGCTAAATTAAATACTTTTATACCATTTCACGAAATTATTGATACAAATTACTTTTCTTACTCCCCCTGCTCCCCCTGCTTGCCCAAATGTATCAACTTTAAAGTGAAACGGTATTAGATGTTATTTCCTGAATGGAATTTTTGGCAATATTCTAGATATAGTATCTTTACTTGGTTAAGAAAATGTTAAAAAATTATCATCTTTAGTCCATAAATCTATCACAATATCTATACAGTTTGATATGATACAACAATAACTATTGAGTATAGTCTATCCAAGACCCTGAGTAGAATAGACTTTCAAGCAAAGATAAATTTTTCTGGCACAGAAAAAAGTAACATATCACAGTTGAGATAAATCATGAATAAAAAATGGGCTGTTAAACGATTGACCGTAAATCTGACATTAGAAGAAAGAAATAAACTGGAAGAATACTGTGCAATTACAGGAAGAGCAGCAACCGATGTAATTCGGGAGTTGCTCCGTTCTCTTCCAGTTGAGAAAGAGATTGTTGGAGCCGGGCGTTAAAATTAGTTTCCGGGTTTCGTCACTCTATTTTCTTAGAATCCATCCAATCGAATATCCTTCCAAATTTCCGAAGGCTGCCATCCTGAGTTTCCTACAGATTGAACCTCAGGATTGTCTCTTATGGGAATATAGTTAGGTTCTGGACTCTCTAGATTCTCTAGATGTAGTTCTAGTTTTTTATCAACAATTGGTTCTAAAATCCCTGAAGTATCAGCTGGAAGGGTTTGTTCTTCTGCTTCCTCCATTAACTTTATTTTCTTTAACAGCAGCCTTTCCGATTTTTTGATTAGTTGCATATCTATCTAAAGGTTTGAAAACTGAACACTGAAAAATGAGAACCTGAACATTGATTCTGAAAGAGACTAATAAGTCTTTCAAGAATCTTCAGAGAGATCCGCAAACAGCTTTTATGGAGTCTAGTGTTGAAAAAATTACCTAGGAAAAACTAGAATACAGCAATTTTATGTAAAATACGAGGGATCTGCTAAGAAATTTTTAGGTAGGGAACTCGTAGTTTTTTTGAGCATGGGGCATTGGGCATGAGGCATGGGGCATTGGAACGAAGTTTCTTACAGCTTTTAATAAAAATGGGTATGGTTTGTTGACCATACCCATTGAAGTTGTTTGATATAACTATTGCCAGTTAGTTGAGAACACGAACTGATAACAAAAGACTTTCGACTTTCAAGCCTGTCCCCTGTCACCTGTCCCCTGTCCCCTGATTAGATTTGTGGTGCGTACTGAGACTTTTCAGGTACTTCAGTGTATTCAGCCACAATCTGACGGAATTCTTCGCCGTCAATGGTTTCTTTCTCGATGAGTAAATCCACTAAGCGATCAGTGACGGTGCGATGGTCACGAATAATTTTCTTAGCGTTTGTGTAACAACCTTCCACGATTACCCGAACTTGGGCATCAATACGAGAGGCGATCGCTTCAGAATATTCAGATCGGGTTGTCCAGTCACGACCTAAGAATACTTCTCCCTGTTGGCTTTCCAGCGACAGCGGCCCTAAATCAGACATCCCGAACCGAGTCACCATCTGCCGTGCCATTCCTGACAACTGCTGTAAGTCTCCACCAGCGCCAGTTGTGACTTCCGCAGGGCCAAAAACCACCTCTTCAGCGGCGCGACCACCCAAAGCACCTGTAATTCTGGCTTTGAGTTGGGAACGGGAAATTAAGCCTTGTTCTTCGTTGGGAGTAAACCAAGTCAAACCTTGCGCCTGTCCGCGTGGAATCAGGGTGACTTTTTGCACTGGGTCATGGTTTTTTAATAAAGTCCCAACCAAAGCGTGTCCAATTTCGTGGTAGGCAATTAAGCGCTTGCTCTTACTATCTATCAAAGGAGTACCTTCCATTCCGGCGACCACGCGATCTACAGCATCATCAATTTCACGGAGAGTGATCGCTTCTTTGCGTCTTCTGGCGGTAAGAATCGCGGCTTCATTAAGTAAATTGGCTAAGTCAGCGCCAGTAAAACCAGGAGTGCGGCGAGCGATCGCATCTAAGGAGACGCTGGGATCTAGTTTCTTGTTACGTGCGTGAACGCTTAAGATTTCCAAACGTCCTTTAATATCGGGTGCATCGACACTTACTTGTCGATCAAAGCGTCCCGGACGCAATAAGGCTGAGTCTAATACGTCGGGACGGTTGGTTGCAGCAATAATAATGATGCCTGTATTACCTTCAAAGCCGTCCATTTCGGTGAGCAGTTGGTTGAGGGTTTGCTCTCTTTCGTCGTTACCGCCACCGATACCAGCCCCCCGTTGTCGTCCTACAGCGTCGATTTCATCAATAAAGATAATACAAGGGGCATTATCTTTGGCTTTCTTAAACAAGTCGCGGACACGGGATGCACCCACACCAACAAACATTTCCACAAATTCAGAACCAGAAATGCTGAAGAATGGGACACCTGCTTCCCCAGCGATCGCTTTTGCTAGTAAGGTTTTACCAGTTCCTGGAAGCCCAACTAACAGCACACCTTTGGGAATGCGTGCGCCTACAGCAGTAAATCTTTCTGGCTGTTTTAAGAAGGTGACAACTTCTTGCAGTTCTTCTTTAGCTTCCTCAATACCTGCTACGTCGTCAAATTTTACTCCGGTTTTGGCTTCCATTTGAAAGCGAGCTTTAGACTTACCAAAGTTCATCGCTTGACCTGGGCCACCGGGCATATTACTGGAGCGACGGAACAAAAAGAACAGTCCAGTAATCAATAAGATTGGGAAAATTAGATTGCCTAACAGTCCCCAAATAGCGCCATCATTCCGCATGGGATGGGCATCAAAACTAATTCCTTTGTCTTTGAGCTTAGTAATTAACTCAGGAGAGTTAATCGGCAGATCCACTCGCCACCGCTGGACGCGATTTTCAATATCTTGATCGCTGGCTTCGATAATTGCTGTCCTGCCGCCTTCATAAAGATCTACACTGGTGACGCGATTAGCATCCAAGTATTCTAAAAAGCGACCATAGGTCATCCGAGTGTTGGCTGTATTTTTACCCATTTCAGCAGGAGCGCCAGCAAATGCCCCTTGCCAAAAGAAAAAGCCAATTACCAAAGCTGGCAATGTCCACAGTATTAATACTCTCCAGGAGAACTTCATTTTAATTTGCCTCTAGATGCCATTACAATTAACTATCTCTAATAACCACTGGTGTTATTACCTTTTGGTTTTGCAACTGCCGGGATTGGACTAACCATTATCCAACGCTGTTTTACCTTTGTTACTAGATTAGGTGTGCAACGGATGTTTATAAATCCATTTTGTTTAATCTGATGTCTAATCATGCATCGCCATAAAGCTATAAGGGCAATATGGTAAATCTATGATGCCGACAAGAATCTTAATTAAAGTTAACTTAATTTTAATACACCTTGGATAAACAAGCAGAGAATTTAATCGCGATCACCAATGAGATCCCCGACTTGTTGAAAAGTTGGGGATCTTAACTTCTCGATTTTCACAAAGTATTTAACATATAAAGGGTAATATTGCAGGCTGGCTACAAAGCCTAATTTCTAGCAATTATCTAGTTGAGTGAACAAAATAGATGTCATGAACGACGAATTTTATCATAGAGGATTAGAAAAAGCGAAACAAAAAGACTACGCTGGAGCCATTGAGGAATTTAATCGGGCTTTACACCTGACACCTTATTTTGCTGAAGCTTACTTGCAGCGAGGTTTAGCATATTATGATTCAGGAGCAGTTATTCAAGCTGTTTGCGATTATACTCAAGCACTGAATTTTAATCCTCAGAATTTTGAGGCTTATTATTGTCGCGCCTTGGCAAGATTAGCGCTTAAAAATTTGCCTGGGGCGCAAGAGGATGTAGAAAGTGCTATTCGTCTCGATTCTAATTATGCAGCTGCTTATAATCTGCGGGGAATAGTGCGACGCAAACAAGGGTATATTGAAGATGCGATCGCTAACTTTAAAAAAGCAGCAGAGTTATATTTAGCACAACAAGACAAAGAAAATTGTCGTTTATGTTTGGCAAAAATTAAACAGCTACAACCGCCAGAGAAATCAGTTGTTTCGCCACAAAATTCTCAGAATACCCCCATCATATCCACAAACGAATATTTTAAGCAGTTATTAGAGAAAGCAGAAAAGGGAGATACACGCGAGGCAATTGCCGATTTAAACTGGGTATTGCAAGCCGATCCGCAAGATGCCCAAGCTTATTGCTGTCGTGGTGTGGTACGTTGCAAAATGGGGAATTATCAAGCAGCGATCGCTGACTTTAACCAAGCACTACAATTAAATTTTCACGATGCGGCTGTTTATCGCAACAGAGGTAAAGCACGTTCGCTTTTAGGAGATCATCAAGGAGCGATCGCTGATTTTAATCAAGCCCTGCAAATTCAACCTCAAGATGCTTTAGTCTATGTTGCCAGAGGCAATGTCTATCGGGCAACGGGCAATTATCTCGATGCCATTCAAGACTACACCCAAGCGCTACAAATTAATTCAGATGATGCCCAAGCTTACTACAATCGCGGCATTGCCTACACTTTTTTAGAAGAAATGCAACAGGCTATTGCAGATTATCAACGGGCAGCTAGTATTTATTGTGAACAAGAAGACTGGGAAAATTACCATCAAGTTTTAAACAGCCTCAAAAAAATCCAGAAATATAGCCCTGAATCAAAACAGCAAAAGTATAACTTGCTACGTCAGCGACTTTTGCGATTAGTTGGGGGATATTGGGAAATTGCCCAAAGATTGATTGAACAGAAGCAGGATTATCATCCTGGAATGTCGCAAGAGTGGTACTTGCAAAAAGTGATTGATGATTTAGAGCGCGATCGCGGGAGATAATAATCTAGATACAGCTTAATTCAATGGAGTTATGTAATGTCTAATATCCGAGAAGAAATGCCTGTGCTTACCCGCCACGAAGGAGACTGGGTAGGTACGTATACATTGGTTGATACAGCAGGTAAAATTATCGATCAATATGAATCTCACTTAACTTGCCAATTTCCACAAAATAGCCCTTATTCCTACTATCAAATCAATCGCTACAAATGGTCTGATGGGAAAAAAGAGGAATATGAGTTTCCGGGAATGTATAGTGACAAAAAGCTTTTATTTGACACTGAACGCATTCAAGGTAAAGCTTGGGAAGCAGATGATTCCGTGGTAATTTTATGGTTTTCATATAAGACAAACCCAGAAATGAACTTATATGAAATGATTTATATTAGTCCAGATAATAACTATCGCGCTCGGACTTGGCACTGGTTCAAGAATCATCAAATCTTTCAGCGCACCCTGATTCAAGAAGAACGGCTACGATAGTAACTTCCATGTTATGCATTAATACAGTAAAAATTAACTTTTACCGTATTGTATGGTGGTACTTTTCATAGATGGCTAATTTTAAGCTAAAATCTAAAATTGGCAAAGGTAAAAACATGGCAAAAGCAGACAAAATAAATTTTTCTACTCCTAGTGGTTTTCCAGAATTTCTTCCTAGTGAAAAGCGCTTAGAATTATATTTACTAGATATCATTCGTAGGGTTTTTGAGAGCTACGGTTTTACACCCATTGAAACACCCGCAGTAGAACGTTTAGAAGTGCTGCAAGCTAAGGGTAATCAAGGCGATAACATTATTTATGGTATTGATCCCATCCTCCCACCAAATCGGCAAGCCGAGAAAGAAAAAGCGGGCGAAACTGGTTCGGAAGCCAGAGCGTTAAAATTTGATCAAACAGTTCCTCTAGCGGCTTATATTGCTCGTCACTTAAATGAATTAACCTTTCCCTTTGCGCGCTATCAAATGGATGTTGTTTTTCGTGGCGAACGAGCAAAAGATGGGCGTTTTCGGCAGTTTCGTCAGTGTGATATTGATGTAGTTGCGCGTCGTGAACTCAGCTTACTGTATGATGCTCAGATGCCTGCAATTATTACCGAAATATTTGAAGCAGTAAATATTGGTAATTTTTTGATTCGTATAAATAACCGGAAAATTCTTACAGGTTTTTTTCAGTCAGTAGGAGTTGCCGAAAACAATATTAAATCCTGCCTTGGTATTATTGATAACCTAGAAAAAATTGGTGAAATTAAAGTTAAACAGGAGTTAGAAAAAGAAGGCATTTCAATAGAACAGACTCAAAAAATCATTGACTTTATTAAAATTGATGGCACAGTTGACGAAGTTTTAGATAAACTCAAGAACTTTTCTTGCAATTTACCAGAAGCAGAGCAATTTAGCTTGGGAGTTACCGAACTAGAAACAGTAATTACAGGCGTTCGCAACTTAGGAGTTCCTGACAAGCGTTTCTGTATTGATTTAGCGATCGCGCGTGGTTTAGATTATTATACTGGAACAGTTTACGAAACTACCTTAATAGGACACGAACCCTTGGGTAGTATTTGCTCTGGCGGCAGATACGAAGAATTAGTAGGAACATTTTTAGGTGAAAAAATGCCTGGTGTGGGCATTTCAATCGGTTTAACTCGTTTAATTAGTCGCTTGCTGAAAGCTGGTATTCTTAGTACCTTAGCTGCTACACCAGCCCAAGTAATGGTAGTGAATATGCAAGAAGATTTGATGCCCATTTATTTAAATGTGTCTCAAATACTGCGTCAGGCTGGCATTAATGTTATAACTAGCTTTGACAAGCGAGCTTTGGGTAAACAATTTCAGTTAGCTGATAAACAGGGAATTCAATTTTGCGTAATTATTGGTTCTGAGGAAGCAGCAGCACAAAAATCTTCTCTCAAAGATTTGAAAACAGGTGAACAAGTAGAAGTGCCATTGGCAGATTTAGCTGAGGAAATTAAACGCCGACTATCTTAGATTAAAAATTAATTTACTTCACGTAGGTGCGTTACTTTATTAACGTACCATCCCAGTTAAGATTGACTGCGTAATTTATAAATATATGGAAAAGAGATACAATTCTGCGCCCCAAGAAGAGACAAATGAACCATTAAATATAACTTCTATTAAAGAAGATTGGGGCGGAGACGGTAGAGGACGCATGAACTTATCAGGAAGGCGTACTGCAATTTCTCTAGAGTACGTACCTCGTAAATATATTTTTTTTGATAGCAATACTATATCAGCAGAACAGGGATGGCGAATTAATGGAATGCCGGATGAAGTAGTATTTGGAAGCCGTAGATTACTGACATGGCAAGACTGCGGAGCCTCTACATCAAGAGTCGTGCTACCATCCCACTTTAAAGCACCATCTGGCATATTTACTGCTGATTTAGAGCTTTTCGTACTCAAGGGAGCAATCCAAATTGGTGAATGGAAACTGACTAAACATTGCTACTCTTTTATTCCTGCGGGGATGTTATTCGGTGATTGGCAAGTATTGGGTAATGAAGATGCAGAAATACTTTGGATGGAGAATAACTATTTAGAATATAAAAATTTATCTAATAGCCATCCAGATGTTAGGTTAAATGAATTTATTCCAGTTTTAGATAGTAAATTGTTGCCGTGGGGCAAAACGGATACAGTTCAATTTGTGAAAGCAAGTAAGAAATGGTTAAGAAAAGATGCTAACGGCGGTGGAGTATGGTTACTTGCTATTTTGCCTCATTATGATGGTCAGTATGCAGGAATACAATGTTACAACGAAGAGGGTTATTGTTTAGCTGGATACTGTGATATTGGAGATTACCGTCTTAGCAAAGATTGCTTTGCCTATGTTCCCAGTTTTACCATTGTTCCTTGGCATAAAACAGATGATGGCAGCTTATTCTTGATTCGAGTTGATAGAGATTTATCAAAAGTTAGTACAGTTTTGTCTTATGCAAATGGATATTAAAAGCTTTTCAAAAAGGTGCCATATTGGAAAGTCTACCATACAAGCATTTTGAATTTGTAATTTCGCGATACCTTACTAGAGCTAGGTTTTAGGCTATTTTATCATCGCGCTTCTAACCAAGCCTGCAAATCAGCCAAACTGGTAAAATCTAACAGCGCTTCACTCAAATCTTCGAGAACAGGCAAAGATAAACTATAAACTGAGGAACGTATTTCCTCAGATAGTTTCTGCCCAAATCGTTTAGTCAACTGTCGAGAAATAGCATTAGCCATCACTTCTCGTCCTTCTTCTCGTCCTTCTTCTCGTCCTTCTTCCTTAATTTCTCGATAAACTCTCGTTTCTTTAAGCGTAATTCCTAGCATTTGTTCTACCTCCGTTCGGCTAAGTTGTTCAAACTTGTACACCATAATCGTAGTAACTAACTCCATTATGGCGCGGCTTGCGGTTTCGGGCTGTTCAACAGAAGAACGCTCAAGCAAATACCTCGCTTGTGTCAATGCTTGTTCTTCTTCCATCGTAGTTAACACCATCAATGCCACCCATATAGATAATTGGCGAATATCACCCAATTCATCCAAATATACCCGATGTACTTGGTTTCGATTTAGCTGGGTTCGATGGGGATAAATATCACTTTGTTCTATACTACGTGACGGATAAATTATCACTGCTTGCCAATCACTAAATCTGTCACGATTGCGGTAGAAATATAACGAGGATTCTGCAAATACTCTTTCATAAAGCTGTTCATCTCTTTGAAACTGTACCTCGCAGAAATATACAACCCCAGGAGTATCGTTTTTTGGTGGTATAAATACCCCATCTATTTCAAATTTAGGTTCCTTAACAGCTACGGAATCAAATCGATAAGCATCTGCATTTGCTGGAGGATTTGTCAATAATTCAAATACTATACTAGGGGATTGTTGAAATAGTTTGTAAAATATCGAGTCTCGGCGCATAAAATAATTTTACTGATTTTTTGCTTATTGCCAATAGTCTCTAACAGAACTGAGACAACAGAAATTAATTATTTGTAGATTCTTAAAGCATAGAGGCAGAAGCTCAATTCTACACTTTCCAATGTCTAACGACAGCCACTACACATGCGTCTATGCAACCTTGACTGATATATAACATGGGAATAATAAATAGTGACTTTAAGTAACTAAATTTCGTGGAATTACTCTAACATCTTTTTAGATAGCGCCCAGTGGGTGAACCTAGAACTTGTCCGTTATTGTAAATAAGATTTCCACGTAAAAAAGTACTCTTAACTCGTCCCGTTAACTCTACTCCTTCAAAAGGTGTATAACCTTGTTGTGACTCCGATTCAGCAGCGTTTACCACAAAAGTCTCATTCGGATTTACCAACACTAAATCGGCATCATAGCCAATGGCAATATCACCTTTTTGTAACAAGCCAAAGCGCCGCGATGGGTTCCAAGATAACAACTTAGCTATATGATTGTAAGACATCCCCCGCTTGCTACCTTCACTAAATACACCAGAAAGTAAATATTCTGTACCGCCAAAACCAGACTTTGCTAACCAAATATTATTCGGGTCTTTAGCATTTGTTTTTTGTTCAGCAGAACAGCAAGCATGGTCGCTAACTATCCAATCTACTTGATGATTGAGTACTGCTTGCCATAAATACTCCACATCAGCACGAGAACGAATAGGAGGGTTTACTTTTGCCCAAGTACCATTGGGAATATCGATATCTAATAGCAAATGTCCCACAGTAACTTCACGTCGAAAGTTGATATGAGGAAAAGCGGTTTGCATAGTCAAAGCTGCTTCCATTGCTTTACGCGAACTCAAATGCAATAAATTGATATTTGCACAGTTAGTCTCGTGTGCCAAATAAGAAGCAATGCAAATTGCTAAACCTTCAGAATGAGGGGGACGTGCTGCACTGTAAGCGTGTAAGCCACTTAGACTAGAATCATTTTCAACTATTTTGGTGTAGGCATTGAGAATTTCTGCAACTTCACAGTGCAAACTCAAGCTGATAGTATCTCGCGCTTCTGGATGTGCTTCTATTAAGCGAGTTAGACCGCGCATAATAAATTCAAAGTGAGCAAAATCATACCTTTCCTCTTTATTAATCATCAAGAAGAGGTTTTGTTGCTCAGAAAGACCATGCAAACCATAGCCGCCGTAGAACATAAAAATTTTGAATGACCCAATCCCGTACTCCTCAAATAGCATTTGCATTTCATCAATATGCTGAGTGCTAATTGGGGCAATATGATAGCTATAATCAACAAAAAAATTTCCTTGTGATAGTGCCAAAACTTCAGGGAAAAAATCTTTATAAGAGCCGCCTTTATTCAGATAGTACTGCCCTGTACGCATGTAATTAAGGCTGGTAGTCACGCCTCCCATTGCGGCTGATTTGCTTTCAGTCACAGCATCTTTGTCGAGGGGTTGATAAATACCGATGTGCATGTGGGCATCCACGACCCCAGGAAAGCCCAGCAGGTTTTGGGCATCAAATACCTCTTGGCTGTTGTCTGGGCTAATATTAGGGGCAATCTGGGCAAATTTCCCATCTTTAATTCCCAAATCAAGTAGTTCAACAGCATCTTGATGAGGACGAACTACCCGCACATTTTTAATAATTTGATCTAATCGGGAAGTTTCTGACACAGCATATCTCACACTAAAATGAGTACCTATAATTACTCTACTACGGTGCGATCGCTGCTGAATTTTATCTGAGATTTTGTTAAAGAAGTTGATGAATTTTATTTACTGCACTGATTACCAGAAACGATGCCTTTTCAATTTCTGATTTGGTTGTAAATTTCCCAATACCAATTCTTAACGCTTACATTATTTGAAATATTCATAGCTTGTAAGCAAACTTCTTTGGCGTAAGAAAAACGAACTTTTACATCATGTTCTTTTCCACAAAAGTTAATAGTAATAGTATCTTCATTTGTGGTAAGTCTTCTATAGTAAACGAGCGCGGAGGGATTTGAACCCCCGACCCACAGAACCGGAATCTGTTGCTCTATCCACTGAGCTACGCGCCCTTAATTTCCTGGATTATAACACGCTTGCGATCAAATTTGCCGCCGAATTAGCGATGCTTGCGGCAACCCCTGCAGGGAACGCCTACACCAAACTTCTAGGTTACAGATAATCAGCAGGGTTTACGGGTGTACCATTGCGGCGGACTTCAAAGTGGAGGTGAGGACCAGTAGATAAACCTGTGGAACCGACAGCCGCGATCGCTTGCCCTTGTTGTACTGCTTGCCCCTCAAAAACAAATAATTCACTGGTATGGCCGTACAGTGTGGTAATGCCTTTGCCGTGGTCAATAATTACAGACCTGCCATAACCACCATACCATCCAGCAAAAATTACTGTTCCCGAATCGGCTGCCCGAATTGTACTGCCATAACTAGCAGCAAAATCTAGACCCGCATGAAACCGCCGATATCCTAAAACTGGATGCATCCGCCAACCAAAGGGACTGCTAGTAGGAGCATCGCTAGGATAGGTAAACATCCCAGTTCCATTAATGATGTCTCTAGCTCTCGCTGCTGCTACTTTCTGTTGAATCAAAACTGACAAATTTTGAGAATCTTGGTCTAGCTGATTTTGCGCTGCTTCCAAAGCTAGGCGATCGCTATTTAGGCGTTGGATTAATTCTGACTGGGACTCGGCTTGAGTTTGATAATCGGCTTTTTGTGCCAGTAATTGCTCACGAATCAAGGCCATTTCGTTTTTTTGCTGTTCTAATGCTATTTTTTGTTTGTTAATCAGTTTTGCTTGAGCGTTGAGTTTTACCAAAATTTGCTGATCTGCCCGATAAACTAGCTTTAATTGATGACGACGGCTGATAAAGTCGCTGATATTTTGGCTTTGGAGTAAAACTGCCCATCCCTGGGAGGCTGACGATCGCTGGAGATATCGCAACCTTGCCACTGTGGCTATTTGACGCTCTTCATAAGAACGTTCCGCCACAACTAAATCGGCTTCTAATTGCTGGAGGCGTTGGGTAGCAAGTTGTAATCGCAACTCACTATCTTGAATATAGCTGGTTGTGGTTGTGAGGTTTTGGTTGAGACCAGTCAGGCGATTTTGTGCCGCTTGTTGCAAATTAGTCAAGCGATCGCGCTCCTCAACCATATTCTGGCGCTCTTGATTAATTTGTTGCTGCTGCTGTCGTAAGCTATCAACTGAATTTGGGGTATTTGCATATACTGGCAAAGCTAAAATAAATAACCAGTAAAACCACCAAATACAGCAAAATACGAGATTTAACCAAGATAAAGTTTTTTTGTTGCCCAAAAATGACACTCTCATGGTGTGAGCTTGACCAAAGCGAAGTCTCCAAAACCATGAGTATTATTCCCAAAATCCGACTCACATCCTACAAGGCGTTATTTTTTTGCCAAGTTACAAGACTCAGTACAACATTTCATTAAATAGAAGGTGATTTCTTGCTACTCATGCCCGACCCACTTAAACTGGACAAAGTGGGAAATGAAGCAGGTTTAGCATAAAGACTATTTCGCAGTACTTTAGCTAGGGCATTGTTATTTTCTCGCAAACCTTCGTAAAAAAAGAATACTTCACCATGAATGCCGCGATCGCGGTTATATTCTATTGCCTGTACTAGATATTCTGGACTAATACAGTAAGATCCTAACTTGATCAAAATTCCCGGTGCTAACTTTGATAACGTTACATCTGTGAACTGCTGATTTATCAATTTATCAGCGATCGCTTTGTAGCTTTGAAAGTCGCGGCGATAAATCTGGGGGTGGATAATATCGACTAGTTCCCATTGCAACCATCGAGGTGAGTCTTGCAGGTATTCTTGGAATGCCCAATCATGAATATTAGGAGCCATCGATACTAATAAATTAGGATTAACGGCTTTGACCTCTGTGTAAAGACGTGCCAAAAAATCCGTGAGGATATCTGCACGCCATTGTAGCCATTGCCTATCTTTGGGGTTTTGTGGCGGATTTTGCTGAAATTGCTGGTGATAACGGGCAATAGTGACTTGATCATAGCCACCTTCGCAGGGTAATGCGGGAAAGCGATCGTCTCCCTGGATACCATCCACATCATAATTATTTACAACTTCCAACACCAAGCTCAACAGAAAATCCTGCACTTGGGGGTCAAGAGCGTTCAACCACTCAAAACCGTTTTTCTGTAATAAATTGCCGTTACAGTCACGGGCTGCCCATTCCGGCTTTCTTTGCAAAAGTAGACCACCGTTCAAATTATAAGAACTGGCAAAGCCATATTCAAACCAAGGAATTACCTTTAACCCAACCCGCCGTGCTTCCACAACTAACTCTTGTAAAGGGTCGCGACCGTGGCAGAGAGGATCAATTTCCACCCCAAAGGTTTGTCGCATTCTGGGACTAGGATACAGCGTAACTGCCTTGTTCCAAACCACAGGAAACACCACATTAAATCCTCTATCGGCCAGGAAATCCATAGCTTCGGCAATGTGTTGCTGAGAACGGAGAACTTTACTATCAGTAGTAGTGAGCCAAACGCCCCGCGTTTCTATTGCTGCCATTTCTAGAAACTAAAATTATCTGGGCTATATTTTTTAATTTGTAGTTAGCTGACGATACCGTGCCTGTACAATTTCATAAATTCCATAGGCAACTAAACCGAAGGACATAATACCCAAAAGCCAAGTTCCGTAAGGCTGTTGAGCTAGTGTTTGTAACACTTGATCTAAACCTCCGGCGGCGCTGGCATCCGACTGGGTAGCTGCCTGAATTAAAAACCAACCGATAATACCAAATGCTACACCCCTTGCGGCTATACCAAATCTACAAATTCTGATTACCCATTGGCTTTCTGTATTACTCAACTCGGTTAAATTGAGTTTTCTACGGAATTTGGCACTAAAAGCTTTATAAAGCTGATAGAAACCTAAAGCAATTATGAACACTCCTACAGCTGCAACTAACCATCTCCCAAAAGGCTGAGAAAGCAAACGTGCTGTCCAATCTTCAGTAGAATTACTATTTCCACCACCACCTGAACCGATGACAATTTGCATGGCACTAAGGGCTAAGCCTGCATAAGCCAAACCATTAATTGCATAACCAATTCGCTTCATGATACCTTTGGCATCGTGACCTTTATGCTCAGGGTCTTGAATTGCCTGTACAAAACGCCAAATTACGTACCCAATCAGGCCAATTGCAACTAATGCTAATAAAAACTTACCAAATGGCTGATTGACAATTGTCTGGAGAGCGCCTTTAGTGTCTGTTGTTCTACCACCTGTACCAAAAGCCACTTGTACTGCTAGCAATCCAACGATCGCATAAACTACTCCTTTAGAAAAATAGCCAAACCGCGCTAGTCGCTCAACCCATTGTGAACGATGGTGCGTCATATTTTGTGTCATGGTAGTTGTGGATAATTATACCTATGTTTTTAGCAATATCTATCTATAATTCGCATCTATCAAAGGTCAAATATACCAATTTTTTATTAAAGAATATTATCTTTATAATGTCTTTTATCAAATCCATTATTTAAAGCAAAATAATGTCTGGAATGAAAGGATATATTTTGTTTGTAAATAATCTCTGATCATACTTCAATTTTGTTAATAATGTCTGAAATAGAAAGTTCTTGGAATCACGAATATATCAATACTAACGGCATTAAGCTGCATTATGTCACCCAAGGGACAGGCTCTTTGATGCTGATGCTGCATGGTTTTCCTGAATTTTGGTATTCGTGGCGACACCAAATCCCAGAATTTGCCCAATATTTTAAAGTTGTTGCTCTTGATTTACGTGGCTATAACGATAGCGATAAACCAAAAGAACAGTCAGCTTATGTGATGGATGAATTTGTCAAAGATGTGAAGGGAGTAATTGAAGGACTAGGATACGATAAGTGTATTTTAGTTGGACATGATTGGGGAGGTGCGATCGCTTGGTCTTTTGCATACGCTCATCCTGAAATGGTAGAACGCTTAATTATACTGAATCTGCCTCATCCTGCTAAGTTAACTCAAGGTTTATACACTCCTCAACAATTACTTCGTAGCTGGTATATCTTCTTATTTCAATTACCTTGGCTACCAGAATTATTGTTACAATTTTTAGATTTTAAAGCCATTAAAACGGTTATTCAAGGTACAGCAGTTAATAAAAATGCTTTCACTCAAGTAGATCTAGATACTTATAAAAATGCTGCTGCAAAACCTGGTGCTATGACCGCAATGTTGAACTATTATCGCAACATTTTTCAGGCGTTTATGTCCAATAGAGATTGGAGTATTTTAAATGTTCCAACACTGATGATATGGGGAAAAAATGATACTGCACTAGGTAAGGAACTCACCTATGGTACGGCAACCTATGTCAGAGACTTAAAAATTAAGTATATTCACTCTTGTGGGCATTGGGTACAGCAAGAACAACCAGAATTGGTTAACCAGTATATACGGAATTTTTTAGTCATTTAGGTTACAAACTGTTGCTTTGATCAAGTATTATTTAGTAACCGGAAAATAATGGTCAAAGTTTAATGACAAATCATGATGATAGTGGAAGATATTCTTAACAAGATTTAATACTAATTTAATCATCATATTTGTGTAGATTTTCTTGATCAGCAATGGCTAAAAACTAGAACCAATAGTATTTCTAATGTCATCACTAAATTCACGACAGATCACGAGTAGCTGATGAGTTAAATCAACATATTCAATCAATTTAATGAGATAATAGAAGCGTGAGGTAAAGAACGGACGCAACTTAGTTACAAAGGGGAAAATTTATGAAACTCCGGCCATTAGCGGCTTTAGCCTTAGCAACTCCCCTCTTTCTTATTGGCTCAGTCAACGCTGGCAATTCACAGGACTTACAAAAGCTAACTTCTACTGGGGAATGTACTGGGTGTAATCTATCAAGAGTAGATCTCAGTGGCGCTCATTTAATTGGTGCTGATTTACGAGGAGCAAATCTCCAAGGTGCGAACCTCTCTGGAGCCAACCTCGAAGGTGCTGATTTTACTAATGCCAATTTGAAAGGGGCTAACTTAACTTCAGCTCTTGTCACTAACGTTAATTTCAAGAAGGCCAATCTCAACAGTGTGAATTTTACTCGCGCTCAAATTTACGACTCTAATGTGTACGGCGCATCAATGGAAAATCTAAACATCACTGATGCGGAAATCTTTCACACTGGAATCGGTATTGGTGGAGAAGACGGTGCAGAGATTCCCGATTGGGACTAGGTTAAATTAAGTAGTCTAGTTTAAAGCAACATAATAGGGTGCTGGTTGAAGGATAAAAGTAGTTGGCTGTTAGCAAGCATTATCCTTCAACTTACCCCAACAATCAGGGACTTCCAACTAAAAAATATCCCATTATTGTAAAAGCGTAGGAGCAGGGGGAGTAAGAAAAATAGAATTTGAATAAATTGGATAATTTATTTTTTGAAGTTCCCTAATATTTAAGTTTGATGGGGATATCATAAAATAGTCATTTTGTATAGTATAGATGATCACATAAAAACTTTTATTACGCATTAACATCAAGAACTAATGCGTTAATTGACGAACGCGGCTTAAGATAGCTTTAATATCAAATAAAATTAGCATTTATGCTTATATAAATGAAAGGTGGTCTGATTTTTGCATGATTTGTACTTTAATGAGTACGATGATCAGCAACTGACACGGTGTAGGATAATCACAACCTGGGGATTCCAGTTGATTTACAAAAACTGAACTCAGAAAGCTGATTTTCATATATTCTGACTTCTATCCTCCTACTGACTGTCTACCTTGTAGTTGATGCAGTAGAGGTTACGGGGCAATTATGGTTATAGGAAAACAAACCCTATTCCTAAACTCAGTTGTGCTGATGCACGAGTGCATTGCCTAATCAACAGCCTTGCGGTTGCAATTGTCCGGATTAGAAAAACCCAACTGTCAAATTTATAGGAGTGAAAATGCAAGAACCGGAATTCACAGAAACTAAGTCTACAGATACAACAGTGTCAGACATCAACACCCAAACAGGAACTATTACCAAACTCCAGCCTCCAGCGCAGTCTCAGGATCAGTGGCTAAAATATGGAGAACAAATTTCTGGTTTTTTAGCAACTTTGCCAGAATACGTGACCAGCTTCTTCAATCAATACAAGCAGCCTCTGGTAAGCGTTGGTTTAATTGTAGGAGCAATTGTCACAGTTAAGGTACTATTGGCAATATTAGATTCTTTGAATGATATTCCTTTAGTAGCACCTACTTTTGAGTTGATTGGTATTGGTTACTCTGCTTGGTTTGTTTACCGCTATTTACTCAAAGCCTCAACCAGAAAAGAGTTAACTACCGAAATTACAACACTCAAATCACAAGTTGTTGGCAAAAACGCTCCAGAAGTTTAATATTTGACTAGCACCACCCTTTAGGCTCCAATTCAAAATCATCGAAGTCGAAGCGGACGGATACTTAATATAACGCTAGTTTGTCAAAGTGTCCTCTGGCCCCCGCTTCGAATTCTCTTAAAATTCAAAGTTAAGAATTTTTTTTGAATTTAGGATTTTCTTGTCGGGAGTTAATCATTCTCAATCTTAAGTGCTACTAATCTTATGGGGATGATCGTACAAGATATGGAGATGAGATTTCCTCTACCTTGCTGGTTCGTGCTAAAGCTTGATAAACCATTGCCGCTACCTCAGCACGGGTAGCTTCTTTATTGGGAGCAAAAGTTTGAGAATCGGGATAGTTAATCACAAGACCATTGGCTGTAGCAGCTGCGATTTTACCGATGGCATATTGAGGAATATCTTTAGCATCTTTGTAGATACTTAAAACTTGATCTGGGCCAGCTGGTTCTTGGAGATTTAATCCACTGACAAGGGCAACTAACACTTGCACGCGCGGAATCTTTTGTTCTGGTTTGAAGGTGTTGTTAGGGTAGCCTTTTAAGAATCCAGTGCTAATAGCTTCGTTAATTGCTGGTGTCGCCCAGGATGTTGTTGATACATCTTTGAAAGATAAGGTGGAATTGCTACGCTCTTTGTCAAAAGTTCGTTGGAGTATGGCAGCGAATTCGGCACGGTTAACGGGCTGATTGGGTCGAAAAGAATAATCTGGAAAGCCTTTGATCATCCCACGGGAAGAAAGAACATCAATAAAACGACTTGCCCAAAAGTCAGTAGGCACATCGTTAAATGCGATTGGTGGGGGAATAATTGACTTTTTTCTAGCAGGAGAAATTAAAGGCAGGGGTAATGATTTAATCGACGATTCAAAGCCTGTTGATAAAGGCAGAAGCTTTTGCCTAGGTGTGGACTTGATAGGAGGATCTACATTAGCAGGTGGAAATACAGGAGCAGGAATCACCCCATCAGTTGGGGCTAGGGTAGGAATAGGTGCAGTGACCTCTGTATCGAGGGGCGATCGCCTGGTGTTTAAATTAGAATCTGGGGTTGGTTCTAAGGTCGGAGTCGGGGATGACGATATAGGATTGGGTTGAACGCTAAAAGAAGGAGTTAAGACACGTGGTATTCTCCAGTTGAAATTCCAAGCATTCTCACGGGAAAGTGACCAAAACAAAATCCCCCCAATGGCGCTAAAGGCAACCAAAATGCCGATAAATTCATCAAAGCCAAGAGCATTTGTTTGAGATGACTGTGGATCGTCAGGAGGTCTATTTGTCATCGTAATTACCCTGGTAAGAGTAAAGTTTAGTACTAAAAACCAATTAACCCACAAAACGAATGAAAGATGAAGTATGAAATTTTCATACAAAGCCGGCGGGAAACTCCATTCCCTTGTGGGTAGTCGAGTTTGCTCCCCCGCCG
Source organism: Halotia wernerae UHCC 0503 (assembly GCA_034931985.1). GTDB lineage: Bacteria > Cyanobacteriota > Cyanobacteriia > Cyanobacteriales > Nostocaceae > Halotia > Halotia wernerae. Next base: position 9,529 of record JAYGHB010000034.1, on the reverse strand, counting down.
ACTTGGGTCAACATAATTCGTATTGCTTAAAGTACTCTTAGTAAGCTAGGAATGCTATCTATTGCGGGCAAATCTCTAATTTCTGCCAAGGCTTGTCTAAAGTCGCCTTCTCGAACATCATGGGTAACAACCACAATCTCTGCTAATTTGCCTTGAAAGCCTGTCTGCACAACTGACTCTAAGCTGACGCCATAGTTGCCAAAACAAGTACCCAATTTACCGATGACTCCAGGTTGATCTTTAGTGAGGAACCTAGCATAGAACCGAGTTACGAGTTCGGCAATTGGGGCAATTTCGCAGTAATCATCATGCCCACAAGTAAGCAGGGGATTTGGTTTAGCTGTACTGGTTTTGAGGGTAGCAGTTAAATTTAAGATATCTGATGATACAGCGCTGGCAGTTGCACCAGCACCAGCACCAGGGCCAAAAAACATCACTTGTCCGATGGGTTCCCCTTCTACAAGAATGGCGTTATAAACACCATTAATGCTTGCTAATGGGTGCGCTTTGGAGACTAAAGTAGGATGGACTCTAACAGACAGCTGAGAATTATTACTGGTTTGACGTTTGGCGATCGCTAATAATTTAATCACAAATCCCAATTTTTCGGCATAGGCAATATCAGTCTTGCTAACTTGCCGAATCCCCTCACAATAAACGTCTTCCAGGTGAATGCGCCCACCAAAACCCAGTGATGCGAGGATGGCAATTTTATCTGCTGCGTCTAAGCCATCGACATCAGCGGTGGGGTCAGCTTCCGCGTAACCCAAGCGTTGAGCATCAGCTAAGACATCATCGAAGTTGCTGCCTTCTGTTTGCATCCGTGTGAGGATGTAATTAGTTGTACCGTTAACGATACCAGTAACGGCGTTAATTTGGTTAACACTTAATGACTGCTTTAAAGGTTGAATTACGGGGATACCACCACCGACAGCGGCTTCTAACATCACGTATACCCCAGCTTGATTAGCAGCCATGAAAATTTCTGCCCCAAAACGGGCGATCGCAGCTTTATTAGCAGTGACAACGTGTTTTCCATTTTTCAGGGCTTGAAGAATCAGTGATCGCGCTGGTTCTAGTCCACCCATCACTTCAACAACTATATCTACCGCCGGATCGTTGACAATTGCTTCTAAATCTGTAGTTAATATTTCTGTTGATAATTCTACTGCACGGGGTTTATCGAGCGATCGTACTCCCACTCGATATATTTCTATTTCCTGTAACAACGGATGACGGCCAACCACATCTTGCAGTAACTGCACTGTCCCCGTTCCTACCGTGCCTAATCCTAATATTCCTAGCTTTACACCCACAAACTTTGCACCCAATTTTACCAACAACAATAGTAGGGTAGGCACATAGCCCACCCTACTGATTATCCTTCCTTAGTTGTCCTTTGTCAGTTGTCGGTTGTTCTTCTAACAAACGACTGACTGATTTAGTAGGTTTCTACGTGCCAGCGTCCGGCTTTCTTGAGTTCCTTCTGGTAATCACTCCAGGTTACTCCTTCTTTGGCAGCAGCATTACTTAGCGCTTCATCAATGCCACCTTCCATGCCTCGCAAACCGCAGATGTAAGTGTGAGTTTTCTCTTCTTTAATCAACTTCCACAGTTCATCTGCATGTTCTGCTACGCGGTCCTGGATGTACATTCTACCACCTTGGGGATTTTTCTGTTCCCGACTGATAGCACAAGTGAGGCGGAAGTTATCGGGATATTTCTGTTGAATTTCTTCCAGTTCTTCCTTATACAGGAGGTTTGGAGTTGTAGGAACGCCGAATATCAGCCAAGAAAATCCTTTGAATTGGTATTCTGGGTTAGCTGCTTTTTCCGCATCTTTAAACATCCGCCACAGATAAGCTCGCATCGGCGCAATACCTGTTCCTGTCGCCATCATGATCACTTTAGCATCGGGGTCGTCGGGTAACAACATTTCCTTACCCACTGGCCCGGTAATTTTTACTTCATCCCCTGGTTTAAGGAAACACAGGTGAGTCGAGCAAACACCGTAGACTGTTTCACTCGTTTCTGGGTGCTTGTACTCTAACTGGCGGACACACAGTGATACTGTTTTATCGTCCACATCATCGCCGTGGCGAGTTGAAGCAATGGAGTACAGTCTAAGTTTTTCAGGCTTACCGTTTTTATCCAATCCTGGTGGGATAATACCGATACTTTGACCTTCTATATACTTCAAATCACCGCCAGAAAGGTCAAACTTGAGGTGCTGAACAATACCAATCCCACCTTCTTTCACTAACGGTTCATTAGATATACACTTACCAAGAAATGGAGCATTGGGACGGTAAATGTTCACGGGAACATCAGCGTGGACACCTTTTTTGGCTTTCGCTTGAGTCATGGTGTTGCCTTTTTTATCCTTATTCTTGAGCTGTTTTTCAGCTGATGGCTGAGCTTTAGTATTCGTAGGTGTGGCTTTACCATTCCCCTCACTATTAGCAATACCCCCATTGTTATATGAGGCTCTACCATTGAGTTGCTCTAAGGCACTTGCAGGTTGGATGCTAACAATTTTGCCGCCTAGGCGAGTGATACGTCGCATTTCTTGATTCATGCGGTTGTAAGGCACTCTGATGAACACACTGCCACTGCTACGAATTGGGTAGTTCGTTTTATCAGTTTCTTCGTTCTGACGCAAACCCACCACTTCGTAAACGAAGACGCGGCTACCTAATTCTGTGTTGGCAGCACCCTCAACAGCACCTTGATTGTACATTCGTTCTAACACTCCGATATTTACTTAACCGTTTCTCAAAAAAAACTATTCTCATCACACGCCAGCTTTAGTTTATCGGATTTTCGTTTACCAAAACTAGCGCTCTGGGAAAGCGGCATAGTAAACTAATGCCTTGCTAGGTACACTCGCCAAAGACATGCAGGCAGCAAAAAAACACACCTGTTCATCTTCTAACTTAGAGGATAAGTCTTGTGGAGAATGTTAATAATGAGTCAATTTAATCTTTTTTTCGTGAACTACAACCCCCAATAGGGAGATAGCATTGAACTACCCAAAGGACAAGATGTAATGAATAATGACATCATCAGGCAAGTTTGATTGGCAGAAACTGCTAATCATTTGCCTCCAAAAGTTGCCACTGTGCTTACCTTTTTTGGAGTTTACACTAGATAATACCAATCAAGAAAGATTTTTTCCAATTGGTTCTACTTAAAAAATGTAGAACTATCTCATAGTAATGCTTTTGGCCACTTTATAATTCTCGATTATGGTTAATTACCTAATGAGTAGTAAGTGCAGCTATAAAACATTAATTATAGAGAAAGATGTGATATAAGCAACTATAATAAGTTTTACTTGATGTGAAACATCTGTCAACCTCTATATCCTGAGATATAAAGCTCACACTGAATATTTGATTATTTCCAAAAAATTACTGTCTAAAAATTTTGTTATCCAACTTGGTAACTCACTCTTGAGATAGATTCTGGCGTTGAAGGTTTGGGGTATTGCGATCGCCTAAATTAAAATTCCGGAATTGGTAAAACTTTGCTGCCAAAAAAATATCCCTTATGGACTTGATGAATAGAAGCCCAAACATGGCTCTGACATTGCCACACTAACTGTAGGTGGTAATGACACGGTATTCAAAATCTCCAACTAAAATCATTAGGAATATGGGTAAATCACCGGATTCATCCTGACAGCAAATCTTGTTATGGAATACCGCCTTCTGTTAAAATTAAATATATCACTAGGATTAAATACTCACCAATAGCGAATTAAAGCTAGCTCAGACGAGTCACAACTACGACTTTGTTGTAAACCTGTCTAAATATGTCTTAGCGCTACTGGGTAACAAGAACGCAGGATAAAACCGATGGGTAAGCTCCTGGCTTCAAAATCTGCTGTGTGAAAAATTATTGATTGACACATTTATTATCGTTAGAGGAGATTTATGACAAATAAGCCGGAACGGGTGGTACTAATCGGAGTAGCCGGAGACTCCGGGTGCGGTAAATCTACGTTTTTGCGTCGTTTAATAGATTTGTTTGGTGAAGAATTAATGACAGTTATCTGCTTGGATGACTATCATTGCCTAGATCGTAAACAACGCAAAGAAACTGGGATAACTGCACTAGACCCTAGGGCTAACAATTTTGACCTGATGTATGAGCAAATTAAAGCGCTCAAGAATGGTCAGGCGATTGATAAGCCGATTTACAACCACGAAACCGGCAACATTGATCCACCGGAGAGAGTGGAGCCGAATCATATTGTAGTTGTGGAAGGACTGCATCCTTTGTATGATGAGCGAGTGCGATCACTAATCGACTTCAGCGTTTATTTTGACATCAGCGATGAAGTTAAAATTGCCTGGAAAATTCAGCGGGATATGGCCGAAAGAGGTCATCGCTACGAAGATGTAGTAGCTCAAATCAATTCCCGTAAACCTGACTTTGAGAAGTTTGTTGAACCACAAAGAGAATTTGCCGATGTAGTTCTCCAGGTATTGCCCACGAACTTGATCAAAAACGATACTGAGCGCAAAGTTTTACGGGTACGTATGCTCCAGCGGGAAGGTAAAGAAGGCTTTGAGCCAAGCTACCTCTTTGATGAAGGATCAACAATTAACTGGACTCCTTGTGGACGTAAGCTTACCTGTTCATATCCTGGAATGCAAGTGTATTATGGTTCAGATGTTTACTATGGTCGCTACGTCTCTGTATTAGAAGTAGACGGTCAATTTGACAATCTAGAAGAATTAATTTACATCGAAACCCATCTCAGTAAGACATCCACCAAATATGAAGGTGAGATGACTCACTTGTTACTCCAACACCGTGAGTATCCAGGTTCTAACAATGGTACTGGTTTGTTCCAAGTGCTTACAGGCTTGAAAATGCGTGCCGCTTATGAGCGTTTAACAACAAAAGAAGTAAAGCTAGCGGTTCAGGTTTAAAACAGCAGTGTTTGTGTCAAAGCTTTGGGGATACTTCCGGGTATCCCTTTTTTATTAACTTTGCCGGGAAGATACCAAGTGTAACGCAGTGAAACTTAGGGATGAAAGGCAGTTAAGTACGAAACACAAGAGTGAATGCTTTCTTGGGTAGCAAGAACAAAAAGAGGGGTAGTTGAGTATTTCACATTTTTAGGGATTGTGCTACTCCCTAAAGTCTCGTATAATTCCTTAAAAAAATAATAATAGCAGGGAACAGGGGACAACTGGCCAATACCACATATTTAATCTAATTTAGTACTTTTTCAAAGAAAATAGGATACTAACTGCTGAATGTGTCAAGATTGTTATGACTTCAAAAATTAGTAACTGAAGTAAATACCCACTATTTTAGTCGGGTATTTAATCAGTGAAAATACTTTTAAAGGAGGAATCCTCTTTGTCTAGTCGCTATTTATTTACCTCCGAGTCAGTTACCGAAGGTCATCCGGATAAAATCTGCGATCAGATTTCTGATACGATTCTAGATGCCCTATTGACACAAGATTCCAGTAGTCGTGTTGCTGCTGAAGTTGTAGTTAATACTGGCTTGGTACTTGTTACTGGTGAAATTACCAGTAAAGCTGATGTGAATTACGTTAATCTTGCCCGCAAGAAAATAGCAGAAATCGGCTACAACGATGCGGATAACGGTTTTTCGGCCAACAGCGCTAGCATTCTGTTAGCTTTAGACGAACAATCACCTGATATTGCTCAAGGCGTTAATATCGCCCAAGAAACCCGCCAGCAAGATAGTGATGAACTATTTGACAAAGTTGGCGCAGGCGATCAAGGTATCATGTTCGGCTTTGCTTGTAACGAAACATCAGAAATGATGCCCTTGCCCATCTGTCTTGCTCATCGCATTGCTCGCAGATTAGCAGCAGTCCGTAAAACAGGCGAATTGTCATACCTGCGCCCTGATGGCAAAACACAAGTAACTATAGTCTACGAAGATGGCCGTCCCGTAGGTATTGATACTATCCTGATTTCCACACAGCATACAGCTAATATTGGGGAAATCACTAATGAGGCAGCAGTCCAAGCCAAGATTAAAGAAGACCTCTGGTCAGCAGTAGTCAAACCTGTTTTTGGCGACATTGATATTAAGCCTGATCAGCAGACACGTTTTTTAGTTAACCCCACCGGTAAATTTGTCGTTGGTGGCCCCCAAGGAGACTCTGGCCTTACAGGACGGAAAATAATCATTGATACCTACGGTGGTTATTCACGGCATGGTGGCGGTGCTTTCTCCGGCAAAGACCCCACCAAGGTAGACCGTTCTGCTGCCTATGCTGCTCGCTATGTGGCCAAAAATATTGTTGCCGCAGGGTTAGCAGAAAAATGTGAAGTTCAGTTAAGTTATGCCATTGGCGTAGCCCGACCAGTGAGCATTTTTCTGGATACATTCGGTACAGGCACAGTAGACGATGAGATCTTGTTGGCATTAGTCAAAAAGAACTTTGAACTACGTCCTGCGGGGATTATCCATGCTTTCAACTTACGTAACTTACCAAGTGAACGAGGCGGACGTTTTTATCAGGACATCGCAGCTTACGGTCATTTTGGACGAAACGATTTAGATTTGCCGTGGGAGCGTACCGATAAGGCAGAATTGTTGAAACAGGAAGTTAACCTGTTACTTTCAGCAGCGATCGCTTAATAGGCAATTAAACTGCAACACTACTGGAATAACTTAAGCTTTATCAATTCCAGTTGGGAAATGGGCAACTCTTGAAGTTGCCCTTCTTATGAATCGCAATGCCTGCATAAACCAAAGGGTAATTTGTGATCAAATATCAGCTTTTGTACATTTTATTTATGTACATTTTGCTACTTGATAAATCAGCGTTTACAGGTTGAATTTTGCACAACTGATTAATCTGTTGGTAACACTAGTAACATAACTATAGCAAAGTCTACAGCAATTTTATTGAGAGTCTGAACAAATATTTAGATACTGTATTAAGGCTTTTAGCTATAAATTTATTCAATTTCTTGAGAAAGGCTGTAATATCTCATACCTATAATTTGAGAGCATCATTGAAGTTAAAAAAATTCTCTATATACGTATATTGCTGATTTGTAGGTAGAAGATAGTTTCTCAAGAGTTGCAAATTTTGAAAAAATCGGACAAATTAGTGATAACATCTATCAAGTTTAGTCTGTCTATCAGGAGCAGCTACTTGAATGTTCTTAAAAATAGAGAAATTAGGAGGACATGACTGTAGATGTTCTATTGGGTAGCTCATCTGAGGGTAAGTAGGTATGCACGAATAAACCTAACTATATAACGAAATGTAAATTCACTGAAATGTTTGCGATTGCTGCGTTTCACTTCGCTCCACTCGCAATGACATACTTAGAAATTTTCCTATCCCCCTACTTAAGATCAAAAATTAAAGTAGCGGTTCCACCGATATCTGGAATATAGCCCCGATGAATTGATCCTCAACAATAGTAGTGAAGAAAGTACATTTTTTCCTGTCAAAAAGTATTTGTTGCTGAAAGAAGTAATTACTGTTTGCCCCTACCAAGTGACTATGTAAACATTCACATCAAACCTGCTCAATTTTCATGACTTCATGCAAATTATCTAATGAGCAACTATTTAATATAAAAGAAGATAATTTAGGTGTTATTTACTAGTATAAATGATTATACAAGCGAGACTGATGTATTGATTTTTGCGGGAGGGCAAGGAGATTTGAGGGATGCAAACTCAAAAGCCAATCCCTGTTGACAGCAGTTCAAACAGCAAAAAAGTGTCAGCCGAAGAGCCTTTGATAGACGAACTCCCGACCATAGAATTTCCCTCGCGAGGGAAACTCAAAGCTAGTTCCTGGCGCATACATCAAAAAATTGGCTATGGATACTTTGTAGCAATTGGAATTGGCTTTTTTGGCTCACTGACCGGTTTAGTAATCGCCAACTACTACCGGGGGCGAGAAATTAGGCAATTTAATCAAGCCCAAGAGCAAAGACAACTACTAAACAATTATAAAGATGCGGTAGTAGGGGCACAATTGTATAGCTCAAACTTAGTTGCTGTCTTAGAAGATGCACAGCAATTGCCACTTAAAAAAGCTCAATTTATCAACAGTGTCGAAAAAGCTAAAAATTTACAGCCAGAAATTTCTAGTTTTGTAGACAGTAAGCCGAAAACATTAGCAGCAACAAGTGCTAATTTACAGGCTTTATTACAGGATTACGGGAATAACTTAAAATCCTATGTTGACCAAATAGAAGCTGTATTGCAAAAAATTGACTCTCAGCAATTGCAGTCACAGGAAGTTTCATCAGTACGAGAGCAATTATTGCAAATAATGCGTGGTGAAACAGCCAGGCGGCTAGATCAACTCTCACAAGATTTGACCATAATTCTGCAAACTGCGGAAAGACAAGAACAGAAAAGGCAAAAAGATGTAGAGCAAGCCAAAGGAGTTGAAAGATTAATTGTGATGGTGAGTATGCTGGTATCAGTAGCGATCGCAGCTGTCATAGCGTGGCGTACTAGTCGAGCGATCGCAGAACCGGTAATCACCGTAACTCAAGTAGCTGAACAAGTAGCCAGAAAATCTAATTTCGATTTGCGTGCGCCAGTTACTACTGAAGATGAAATTGGTTTATTAGCCAAATCTCTCAATCGTCTGATTGAGCGTGTATCAGAACGCACTAAAGAACTAGAACAAGCAAAAGAATTAGCAGAAGCTGCTAGCAAAGCCAAAAGCGAATTTTTGGCCAACGTTAGCCACGAGTTACGCACACCGCTGAACGCCGTGATTGGCTTAAGCCAACTTCTGCAAGACGACGCTACCGATTTAAGTTTATCGGGAGACTTTATCACTGATCTGGAAACAATTAACTCTGCTGGTAGACATTTACTGCAATTGATTAACGACATCCTCGACTTGTCGAAAATCGAAGCCGGGAAAATGACTCTCTATCCAGAGACATTTGAGATTGCGATGCTGATTAATAACCTTGTCCTTACAATCAAGCCAACTATAGAAAAAAATGGCAACGTTTTAGAAATAGATTGCGATCAGCAACTGGGGACGATGTACGCAGATCAGACTAGGGTGCGACAAATACTGTTAAATCTGCTGAGTAACGCCGCTAAATTTACTACCAACGGCAATGTGACGTTGACAGTCAAGAGCGAAAAAGACAACTTTTTACAAGATGCTTCTTTTGGCATCATTACTTTCACTGTCAGCGATACAGGTATTGGGATGTCTCCAACTCAACAGCAACAGTTATTTCAACCCTTCACCCAAGGGGATACCTCGACTACGAAAAAGTATGGTGGTACTGGATTGGGATTAGCAATTAGCCGTCACTTTTGCCAGATGATGGGAGGTGAGATTTTTGTCAAAAGTCAGCTAGGAGTTGGGTCTACTTTTACTGTTCACCTACCACTGACTATGCAAGATTAAGTTATAGCTATCGCCAGGTAGCTTAGGACATAAACTGAACATAAAACCCTCCTGTCCCCTGTCCCCCTTCTCCTATCGGAGACGCTGCGCGAACGGGTGACGCTCCTAACG
>JAYGHB010000033.1:0-37409 GCA_034931985.1 Halotia wernerae UHCC 0503 | reverse complement strand
TACCCCTGCGCTTAAGCAAGCTACGCGTAGCGTCTCCTAAAGGAGAAGGGCTGTAAGGGAGAAGACCGCACTTCTCTCCTGTCCCCTGCTATATCACTCGTAGTCACTTCTGAACAACCCAAACAAAGGAGCAAGAATCATCCCAAAAACAAAGCCACCGATGTGCGCCCAGTAGGCAACTCCACCTGTTTCTACACTCATGTTAGCGGCTGCTTGCAGGCTAGCAACACCAGAGATCAAGTTTTGGATAAAGAAAATTCCGATCATCACCAGTGCGGGAACCCTGACTGTAGTTATGAAAAAGCCCAAGAAAATTAAGGTCGTGATTCTAGAATGAGGAAAGCGGATAATATACGCGCCTAGAACCCCAGCAATTGCACCACTTGCCCCTAAAGAAGGAATAGCAGAGTTCATGGCAATAAACCACTGACACAGGGCGGCTAAAGCACCACATGATAAATAAAAGATGAGATATTTCAGATGACCCAAGCGCTCTTCAATATTATTGCCAAAGACCCAGAGAAATATCATATTTGATATCAAATGCCACCAACCGCCATGTAAAAATTGTGACGTGAATAAAGTCGTCCATTCATTGGCAAAATTGATGGTTAACTGTTGTGGTATGACTGCATAAAGCTGTAAAAACTGCTCTAACTGTTTATTTGACAGACTAACTTCATGAAGAAAAACTAAAATATTCATTCCAATCAACCCATAAGTGAAATATGGGGTGATTCGCGTCGGATTTTGGTCGTAGAGGGGAAACACAAGTGTTTTTCCTAGTAATTCACTAATTGCAATATAGCCTGTGCGGCTGGCAGCAATCAGTTTGGATAGGAAAAAGGGGATAGTACTACTGCGCGGAAGTCAAAAGACTTATAATTTGAGCTTTTTAACTGTTTAGAAGGGTAGCTTTATTTACGCCATGCTGGGCTAGAGATTAAGGGAGATTATCTAGACCAAGATTCTTCTTCAGGTTTATCGCTAAATAAACCCAACAATGGGCCAAGAATTGCCCCAAAGAGAAAACCACCTGAATGAGCCCAGTAGGCAATACCACCGTTTTCCATACCAATATTTGTAGGTGCTTCTAGACTAGCAAGTCCGTAGAATGCTTGTTGGATAAACCAAAATCCTAAAAAGAAATAGGCTGGAACGCGAAAAGTAGGAAAGAAAAACCCCAAAGGCACGACACCAAGAATTTCGGCTTTAGGAAAGCGAAGAATGTATGCTCCCATAACACCTGCGATCGCACCACTTGCTCCCAAAGAAGGAATGTTAGAATCCTGGGCAAAGAACCACTGAGTCAAGGATGCCAAAATACCGCAAGATAAATAGAACAATAAATATTTGGCACGACCTAATTTTTCTTCAACATTGTTGCCAAAAATCCATAAGAACAACATATTGCCAGCTAAGTGCAGAAAGCCGCCGTGCAGAAATTGAGCGCTAATCAAAGTTGCCCACTCTGGTACTGGTTGATTTACAGAAACTCCCTCAAAGCTTAAAGTGAGTTCTCGCGGAACTACTGCTGCAAGATGTAAAAATCCATTTAATGCTTGTGGGGGAAGACTAGCTTCATAAAGAAACGCCAGGACATTAGCAGCAATCAGTCCATAAGTTACATAAGGCGTGATTTTGGTGGGATTATTATCTTTAATGGGAACCACAGGCGTTTTTCCTGATTTGAAGACAGTAATCTTAGAGTACTGAATTTTGTAAGTAGTTTCTTCTACCTCGTGGATGGGTTCGGACGCGCTGCATGTAATTCGTAATTCGTAATTCGTAATTCGTAAGCCGTGCTGTATTAGTCTTTGTTAAAAGAACTTAACCACCGCCGACAATCGTGACTATTTCTAAGCGATCGCCTGGCTGTACAATTGTTTGCGACCAAAACTGGCGATGTAAAATTTCGCCGTTATATTCCACCGCCACCAAGCGGGGATTAAAACCCAACTGCTGGAGCAATTCTGGTAAATGGGTTTGGGATAAGCAGGTACGAGTTTCTCCATTTACCTCAAGGGTAATTTGATTAGACATAAACCTTAGAAGGGAACAGGCAATTGGCAACTGCCAACAGGGAAATTAGGGGGTTTGTACAAGGACGTATTTTTAAATTTAGGTAGTCAAGCATAAAAACTTACTCCATTGTTCAAAATTACTGAAATCGTTGTGTTTTATAGCTATCGCCAGCTAGTTTAGGACATAAACGGATCACAAAACCCAGATATCAAAAGACTTTCAAGTCTGTCCCTTGCTATAACACTCTTCCCTGTTCCAACTAAATAATTTATTTTGCACGACTACTTAGTACATGATTTCACAAGTTCGTAGCGAAAAATAGCCTTCCATTAAACCTTTGCGTTCCTCTGCGTTTAAAAAAATAGTCTTTTTAAACGCAGAGGGACAAAGAGTAAACGCAGCGAAAAGTTCTGTTCGCGTAGCGTCTCCGTCAGGAGAAAGAGGGTTTCCCTCTGTAGGAAACTTTTCAAGACAAAGTGACTACGAATTAATGAAATGTTGTACTTAGTCAGATTCTGGTTGCACGCGAGTGAGTTGGGACAGCAAATATTGTGTCACTAAAGTAGGTTGTTCGGCTTGCATCAGCGATCGCACTACCGCCACACGTTTTGCTCCCGCATCAATCACATCATTGATATTATTTGCATCTATGCCCCCAATCGCAAACCAGGGAATTGAACTATTTTGGGATGCGTAGCTGACATAAGCTAAGCCAGCAGCAGGTTTACCCACTTTAGTAGGAGTTTCATAAACTGGGCCTACACCAATATAGTCTGCACCTTGGGCGATCGCCGCTTGCATTTCTTGTGAATTTGTGGTAGAGCAACCTATAAGGCGCTGTGGGCCAAGTAATTGTCGCGCAGTAGCAATAGGCAGATCTTGCTGTCCTAGATGTACACCATCTGCATCCACTGCTAAAGCCAAATCCACGCGATCGTTAATAATGAACAAAGCGCCGTAAGAATGGCACAATTGCCGCAGTTTTGTAACTTGTTCTAGACGTAAAGTGTCATCAGCAGTTTTATCGCGGTACTGTACAAGGGTTAATCCACCTTTGAGAGCAGATTCTACAGTAGCTACTAACGTTTCTGAGGGAGAAGTTACAAGATATAAACGCGATCGCCACAGGAGTTGATGGCGCTGATAACCCATTAAATTACTTTCTAGGGTATAAACCCGATAGCGCATCTGCTTAAATGCTGACCCCATATTTGGGTGGTAAAGTTTGCCGTATTCTTCCAATACTCGTAATGCTTCTTGGACACGGCAAAAGTTCGCCTGCAACAAAGATTTAACGCTTGATCGATGTTCTTCTTGAGGATGGGTTAATTCAGTACCAGAATCACCTGGAGTATCTCTCGCCGCCCTTAGTTCAGAAGTATGCCAGATAGCTACCTCTTGCCGCAGGCGTTTACATTCCTCAGTGAATTGACCATTATTTAATCCAAAGCGACACCATTCTTCGATAATTCGCAAGCCTTCACGAGCACGGTCTAAATTGGCATCTAAAATGCGGTAAACAACTTGCTGTATTTGCTCTTTTTGGCTGTATGGCTCGACCATTACAACAACCCCATTAGTGCTTTCATCGTAACAGCCAGCCTCTTTCATATTTGCAATGTTCTTCGCATCGTTAATTTACTGGAGATGAAGTATTGGGCATTGGGTATGGGGCATGGGGCATTGGGCATGGGGTATGGGGCATGGGGTATGGGACATTGGGCATTGGTTATTATTTTTTCCTCTTCCCCTGCATCCCCTGCTCTCTGCTCCCTTTATTAATTACTTTGTATTCAAGATAGCCATAGGTCAATATGTAGATTACATTATCGACATATCTATTGTTTCCGAAAGTATAAGAATTTATTGTTAATTTCTAAGGAGTGGTGTGAAGTTGATTCCCCCTGTTGTGTTTGCTAAATATTGCAGAACAGATATTCTGCCAGTAAAACTAATTGTCCAGCTTAAAAAATCAAATCCTAGGCTGGAATTAGCAATGCCTTCAGTTTCCCGTTTTTCAGTGTTGTGTTTGGCAGTTAGCGTGGGATTGACAAGCCTGACATTGTTAGATGCCAGCCTTAGTAGTGTCGTTGCTCAGATGCCCCCAGGTGAAACAACAATGTCTCAGGTTAGTGTGCTATTTGTCAACCCAAGTGTCGGAGATGACATGGGGGGCAATGGTAGTGAACGCGCCCCTTTAAAAACAATTACCCAAGCGTTGCGAGTAGCTACACCCAATACAGTAATTATGCTCTCCCCAGGCACTTATAGTGTGGAAACTGGAGAAGTATTTCCCCTAATATTAAAACCGGGTGTTTCCATTCAAGGAGACGCTCCCAACAAAGGCAGGGGGATTACGATTCAAGGAGGAGGTGAATACCTCAGTCGTAGCTTTGGTGGACAAAATGTCACCATCATCGGAGCCAACCAAGGAGGGGTGACAGGGGTGACAGTTACGAACTCCAATCCCCGTGGTTATGGTTTGTGGATTGAATCGAGCAATCCAGTAATTGCAGAAAATACATTTACTGGTAATACTCAGGATGGAATTTCTGTAACTGGTAAAAGTTTACCCACAATTAGCAAAAATTACTTTCATCAAAATGGGGCAAATGGGATCACTATTGGTGGTAATTCTCAACCTCAAGTGCGAGAAAATCTCTTTGAAAACACGGGCTTTGGAGTTAATATTACTCAAAATGCGGCTCCAGTGGTGGTAGGTAATCAAATTCAAGACAACCGTTCTGGCATTTTAGTCCAAGCCAATGCCCGTCCAATTTTACGGAATAATTTAATTCAGAATAACAAAGAAGATGGTTTAGTAGCGATCGCCCAAGCAATGCCAGATTTGGGTAACGCTACTGAAGTAGGTGGTAATGAATTTCGTAATAATGCTCGTTATGACATCAATGCTATTGCTGCCAAGCAAGTAATTGTTGCTCCTGGTAATACTCTTTCTAGTAACCGCATCGCTGGTCAGGTAGATACTAAGGCTCAAACAGCGATCGCAGCGAATAATTCTCAACCTAGCACTTTAAGTAATATTGCAATTTCTCAAATCCCTGTTAATCGAGAAATTACCTTTTCTGCTCCAAGTATATCAAATACTGCCACATTACTTAGTACTAGTATTGCCCGCGATCGCAGTAGTTCTGGACAACTTAACAGTAAATTATTGCCATTACAGCCTGCTAAGTTGCCACTAAATGTGCCTACTTCAAGAGTGGGCGGATTTCCCATTCCCAGTAGTTTGGCAGCTAGAGAAGCATTAGTAAACACACAAGTTGCTTCTAGAAACAAATTAACTCGATTACCAGCGCTTCAGTCTGATACGCGACAGATGAATTATGTGCATGTTGATACCAACACAATTGAGTTTGTTGCACCCCAACAGTCATCCCATTCAATAGAGCAAAGGCAATTATCGCCCATACCAGAAACTCCTTCCCTTGGTAATTCAGCTATTTTGCCCGTTCCCAATGTCCAAGTCCCTCAAACTTATACAACTGCTGATGGTGAAAATTTTTTACCGCCTACTAGAACCAAGCAAATGCAAGGTGTACGTTACCGTGTGGTGGTAGAAGTAGCAAGTGACACAGAGCGAGATTTAGTGCGCCTCTTTGCTCCTGAAGCATTTCCCACAATTTGGCAAGGTCGAAGAGTGATGCAAGCGGGAGTTTTTAGCAACCGCTATAACGCCGATGAAATGCTGAGAAAACTTAGTAGCAATGGTTTAAGAAGCATAGTTGAACTGTTGAATTGAAACTAGGGACTAGGGTTAGCCCTGTCAAGGTGACAGGGCTAAGCTTCCCACCTGGGTGAAGTACAAAAAGAAAAAAGAAATAATTAACCGCAGATGGACGCAGATGAAAAACTCCACGCCACTTGCGGGATGAAGTTTTTGGGCATGGGAAGAGTCACCAATGACGGCAGTGGCTCCCTAAGTGGAGCAACTGCGTTGGGCAGCTAGCTCTGCCGACTTGTTCGCGTAGCGTCAAGCATGTGGCGTGAGACCCCAGACGCTCGCGGACTCGCGCTTCGCTGCGCGATCGCGCAGCGTCTCCCCTTCTCCTTTTGCTATCCATTAGTCACATCTTTCTTTACAATCTTGAAACGCTTGTTTTGTAGGAATCTTAAGCACTGAGATGTGAAGCATACTTGACAAATCAGCTCTTAATGTTCTCGCTAAAATTAGGTTTTTATTGAGAATTAACTACGAGCGAATCAAGGTTAGAAAAAACGTGAGTGAATACTCTCGCAAATATTAAGAAAGATCCGGGTAATGGATAGTCCTTTTGGGAGAGGCTAACGCCTGCCGTAGGATGCCCGTTCGCGTAGCGTCTCCTAAAGGAGAAGGGCTGTAGGGAGAAGACCGCACTGCCTCCCCCCATGCCCCAAGCGGCGGGGGAGCATCCTCGACCACCCACAAGGGGATGGAGTTTCCCGCCGCTTGAAATTTGTACCTGAGCAGAATTAGAACCACTGAACCCGTTAGTTCAAAGCCGACAAACTCGTTTAAGCCTGGGTTCTAATTGCTACCTTCTTCCTGAGTTCCTGAAACTGCTGAAAGATAACCGTTAATCCAATTCAGCAGAGGCACTAATGACAGCAGCATCAAAGCAGAATAAACATCGCCACCCCAACCCTCATGCAGCCATTGAAAAGCGCCTTCTCGTCCTGTGCCATGAAAGAATGTGAGTAAAGTATTACGAATGATATTAGCAATGATACTAATAACGATCGCCACAGATAAAAACCAAGTAGTGGTACGACGCGAAGACAATGCACCAGTCCAATACAGTAGCATCAAGCTAACGTAGAGAGTAGTAAACAACATTTTTAGCCCTGCACAGTAGGGTGCAACTTCTACAATCCGTCCGCCTACATATATATTCATCTGATCGACAGTAACTTCCATGCCAAACTGATTAAGGATAAAGCCTGCTGTACCCGCAATGAAGTTTTGCAGAGGCAAGGTGTAAGGAGCAATCAAATAGGGTAATGCTGTGGGAGTTGCCAGAAATATCAGCAGCAGAGGAAATCCTTGTAATCGCAAGCCTGGTATGCCCTTGAACCACAAGCACACCCCCACCAAGATAGTAGGAAAAGACAGATTAACCCACTCTGTAACACCACTAAGATAAAAGACTCCCCCTACTAAAAGTAAAACAGCGCCTAAGGGATTGCTATTATCTGGTAGACGTTGCCACTTTTTGCGGTTTATCCAAATCAGGTAAGCAGCAAACGGTAAACCGATAATGCCGTGGCTGAAATACTCGTGTTCTATACTGATACTTTTATACAACCAACCATTCACCCAATGCAGCAATATGGGAGCATAAAGCAGTACCAAAACACCTAAAATTGCGATGTTGAGCAATTGTGGTGTGGTTCTATTTTTAATCTGTTGCTGAAACGCCATAATTTTAAGCAGTTTAAAATTAACAATTTAAAAATGGTCAGTTTTTTTAACTTCTGACCACTATTAATGACTGTTGTTCGCCATCAAGCGATCGCTGGTCTTAAGTATAAATGACAAATTATGCTACCATGCTGCCAATAGGGACAGAAGATGAGTTTTGTGCATTTGAACTTGTCGCAGTTACACTAGCGATCGCTGCTACAACTTCTTGAATTTGACTACTACTTAAACCAGGATACATCGGTAAGGATAATATTTGCTTGGCTAGCTGTTCTGCCTGGGGAAAGTCTCCTGGTTGATAGCCTAAGTAAGTGAATGCTGGCTGGAGATGACAGGGTATGGGGTAATGAATACCTGTCTGAATACCATCTGCTGTGAGTTTGTCTTGAATTTGCTGGCGTTCTAGAGAACAAGAATCATCAACTTTGATTACATAAAGGTGATAAACGTGTCCTGTACCACTTTGGTTTTGCATGGGGATAATACCCGCAGAGACTAAGGGTGCTAGTCCACTATCGTACTGCTGAGCAATAGTCAGGCGATCGCAATTCCACTGGGGCAAATATGGTAATTTTTCTAGCAAAACTGCTGCTTGTAATGTATCCAAGCGACTATTTGTACCCGATTCGGTATGAAAATACTTTTGGGATGCACCATAATTTCGCAAGCGCATCGTCTTCTGGGCTACATCCAGATCTCGTGTCAGTAGCATACCTCCATCACCAAATGCACCTAAATTTTTGCTGGGATAAAAGCTCAAAGCTGCTGCTATTCCCACCGAGCCAGCCCGATATCCATCTCTTTCGGCTAAATGCGCTTGGGCCGCATCTTCAAAAATTAATAGTTTATAGGTATTAGCAAAGTCTAATAGCTGTTTAGGCGATACCATTTGACCATAGAGATGCACAGGAATAATTGCTTTGGTTTGGGGTGTAATCGCCTTCGCAGCTGCTTCTAGATCAATTAAAGCTGTTTCGGGGTCGCAATCTACTAGAACTGGTTTTGCCCCAGCCCGTAATACACCAATTAATGTTGCTACAAAGGTATTGGCTGGTAAAATTACCTCATCATCTGCACCAATATTACATGCTTGCAAACCGAGGGCGATCGCATCTGTTCCTGATGCCACACCCACACCATATTCTGCGCCAGATGCAGCAGCAAACGCAGCTTCAAAATCTGCAAGTGCTTGTCCTAAAATAAAGTCTCCTTGCTCCAGTACTGCATGAATTGCCTTTTGTAGTTGAGTTTGAATAGGTTGATGTTGTGACTTCAGGTCTACAAAGGGAATTTTCATAGTCATTTTATTCATTACCAATTAGCCTCAAAAATTAAATATCAAAGCTGGGTTTACCATATCACTAATCTAGTTATGACTTAATTAAAAGTTTTGCACAAAATATAATTATGAAATATCGATAAAGTTTTTGTGTTTTACAAATCATGTTTACTTCCAAAAAGTCCAAAAATATTGAGATATCTGATTTGTTAAGGTTTTATATATCTTTTGGTTAAATAAAATGTTTACTTTAGCAAATATTGCAGTTTTAATTGATTTAAATATTATTATTTATGCAAATATGCACAACAAACTTGTTTTATGGAAACTTACCAAAGTCTTGATTAATTATAAATTTATTCAAATTACTCATATAGGTATACTTAAGACCTAGAGTAACTTAAAATCTCTGTCTATTTTGTCACCCAACTAATAAAGTAACTGTTGCTATACGTAAAAATAAATACGATGTTTTTTTGATTGCACAGTAATTTTAGGCAAAAAAATCTGGCTTGAACATGCCATGAGAATTACATAACCTCGATTTTTCATCCTTAGCGTTATGTTACCCTGATCGCATCTGCAACTAACGCTGCTTAGTATTAAAACCTCAAGCAATACTGATTGCACCAGCTTTAAATAGGATAATCAGCACCAGTGAATTGCAACTAGCAGATGATTGCACCCTCCATCACAGAAGAAGTGCAAAATTTTTGTTCTAAATTTGTTTATCGATAGCCAAATTGGGGAATGCTTAAAAATAGAAAACCATAACCTGGAACAGCGGTTATATCAATTACAACATCGAGCAATTATCAAGGTAACGGTGGCAATGGTAGAGCCTGAAAACAAATTATTTTCCCTAAAAGATGGTTGGGCTTCCCAAGATACAAGAGAACAGCAACGTCTCAAAGTATTGTCGGAATTAGGTTTACGGCAATCACAAACAATACCCGTCTTTGAAGAAGCCACTCAAACTGCTGCACATTTTTTAGAAGCGCCAATTTCTATTTTGGGATTTGTAGATCAAGAACGCCATTGGTTTAAGTCAGCGGTGGGCTTATCTAGGTTAGGGTTAATGAATCATCTCGCCCAAAATCGTCAATTATTACGCCGAGAATCATTCTGTACACAGGTAGTAGAGACTTTGCAAGTAGTTGTAATTAATGATACGCAAAAACTCACAGATCCAATACTTGCTGCTAGCAAGTTGGTACAGGACTATGGGATCCGCGCTTACTTGGGAGCGCCACTGATTGATGCTTCTGGATATTGCTTAGGTACGTTGGCAGTGATGGACTTGATGCCGCGCAATTTCACAACGCGAGACATTGAGTTTTTACAGATCATAGCTCGTTGGAGTATGAGTGAATTTGAGCGCAACCGACTGTTAGAGAGACTAGAAACAAACACTGTCAAGAGTACTCCTATCTTGCCATTCAATGATGGTCATATCAATGACATTAAAGTGACCCCACCTGCTTTAGAACAGGAATCCGTTTCTACTAAGCAACTAAAACTGGAACTTTTAGAACAGCTTACTCAGGAATTACGTACACCTTTAACATCAGTGCTAGGCATGGCTAGTGTCTTAGGACGTGAAATTTATGGGCCTTTGACCAACAAGCAGAGAGAATATCTAGATATTATCCAACACAGTGGTCGCTACTTGCTTTCTTTGGTAAACGAAATTACCGAACTGGGAGCAACGGATGAACAGGCAACTGTGCTGAATTTAACTCCTGTAGATATTGAAATGCTATGTCAACAAGCTATCAATACCTTAGAAGAAGTGGCTAGCCGCCGCGAGCAAGATATTCGTCTGTCTATAGAACCAGGACGTAGCCGCATCTGGCCTTTAGATAAAGACAAGGTACGGCAAATGCTGTATCACCTAGTTTTTAGAGTTATTCAACTTTCTGCCACAGGCAGTATTGTTCGTATTCATGTCTCTTATAAGGAAAATATACTCAATATTACTGTTTGGGTTTCACATCCCTGGCTGGGAGATGGCATAACTGAAGTTGACCCTTACTTTCACCTGAGTCCTTTATCAATGCTAGAACTTACAGGTGAATCAGCAACCTACAATACTCATCCAGAAAACCAGGAGGAAGCCGTTAGTTGGCCAGGAGCCTTAGAGAAGTCACAAAACTTAAGTGTTTCGGACTTGGATGGGTTTAGTATAAGTACCAGCATAGATTTAGCTAAGCGGCATGGTAATTTATCACGCGAAAGCTTAGGTCTATTGCTTAGCTGTCAGTTGGCAGAATTACATGGTGGACACATTTCGATTCAAGGTTCGCCAGAATCGGGACATCGCTATGTACTTACTTTGCCACTACAATTAGCTACTTCCTCGCCTGAAAGTGAGATTTAGCAATAATCTACTGCCCTTCAGTAGTTTTGGTTACTAGATAGCTGCTTAAATTAAAATTGATTGGAAACCCTTGCAATTGTGGGTAACAGCTGGTAGCGATTAACAAGAGTACAAATTACAATTTGCAATCTGCGTTATTACTTTTTTATAATCACCCGCATTATGATTAAGTCCAAGTTCTGCGCGGACGTGCTAGTTGATCAAAGCGTATTTTATGAATTTAGTCTGGCAACGATTTACTTTATCTTATTTACCACTCAAAGAATATCTTGCTACGAGCTACTTACGTCGTTTTTCCGTCGGGCTATTACATTCTTGGCGGCAAAGCAGCGTTTTAGCACAGTGGGGAGATGCAATAGCGGCTGCCTTACTCAGTCTGGTATATGCTCTTGCTCCTTTTGTATCCAGTTCCCTCGTAGGGGTGTTGCTGGTGGCTTGTGTGGGATTTTGGCTGCTATTGACATTATCTGATGAATCAAGACCAGCAAATAATTCTTTAGTCACTCCTATTCACCTGCTGGTGTTGCTCTACTGGGGCGTTGCTGTAGTAGCTACGGCATTGTCACCAGTGAAAAAGGCGGCGTTTAATGATTTGGCAACATTGACACTTTATTTGTTGCTATTTGCCCTTTGTGCTAGGGTACTGAGGCTACCCCGCCTCCGCTCTTGGATTATCACTATCTACTTACACGTGTCGCTAATTGTCAGCATCTATGGGTTGCGGCAATGGTTTTTTGGAGCTACAGCATTAGCAACTTGGGTAGATCCAGAATCTCCTCTATCTAAAACAACAAGAGTTTACAGTTATTTAGGCAACCCCAATTTATTGGCTGGATACTTAATACCAGCAGTAGTTTTAAGCTTAGTCGCAATTTTTGCATGGCAAGGTTGGATCAAAAAAGCTTTGGCATTGACAATGCTGAGTGTCAATGCGGCCTGCTTGATTTTGACTTTTAGTCGTGGCGGCTGGGTTGGTCTATTGGTGGCGATTTTGAGTGTGATGGCGTTGCTAGTTTATTGGTGGAGTGTGCAAATGCCTCCTTTTTGGCGCACTTGGTCGCTGCCAATTATTTTAGGAGGTTTGATTGGGGTATTGGTGCTAGCAGTGATATTTGTAGAGCCTGTACGCCTCCGTGTTTTGAGTATTTTTGCAGATCGCCAAGATAGCAGTAATAATTTTCGCCGGAATGTCTGGGATGCCGTATTCGAGATGATTCGCGATCGCCCCATTATCGGCATTGGGCCTGGTCACAACGCTTTTAACAAAATTTATCCACTTTACCAACATCCTCGTTATAGTGCTTTGAGCGCCTATTCGATTTTGCTAGAAGTAGCTGTAGAAACTGGCTTTATTGGTTTAGCTTGTTTCCTTTGGCTAATAGTTGTGACTATTAATACGGCATTTATGCAACTACAAAGATTGCGGAAATCCAGAAATGTAGAGGGATTCTGGTTGATTGGGGCGGTTGCGACTTTACTGGGTATGCTGGCTCACGGCACAGTAGATACTATCTGGTTTCGTCCTGAAGTTAATACCCTTTGGTGGCTCATGGTTGCCTTGATTGCCAGCTACTGGATGCCTTTAAATCAAAACCAATCTTCAGAACTAAATTCACAAAACCAAGAGCCTACAATCAACTAACATTAATTAAGTCGTCAGTTGTTTTCTTCCCAATAACTGACGACTAACAGTTTGTAAATCATGAGTTGTCAATTTTGAATAGCCTAGTACCCCTACCCGAAAGTCGAAAGTCAAAAGACTTATAATTTGGGCTTTTTAACTGTTTATAATGGTGGCTTTATTTACGCCGTACTGAACTAGTCCCTGTAGGTAGTGGCTCCAGGGGCACTAGGATCACGATAGCGAGTTGGTTCATCACTACGCTTTCTACCTGCTAAACCAGCTAAACCAAATAGACCAATTAATCCTAACCAACCCCAATCAAAATCATTGCGATCATAAACTGTCGTCCTTGGAACAGTTTCAACTCTTGGTTCAGTAACTTGGGCTTTTGCGGGTAGAGTTAATGGCAAAATTGCCAAACTCAAACTGAGAAAACCAGCACTCACTGCTTTGGTAATATTACGTGTCATAGTAAAAGTTCCTTGTTCCTTTCGAAGTTACTCACCACTTTATCGATTTCCCAAAGCACCTAAATCAATCTGTGGCTATAAACTAGGCGTTGTTTCAACTCACACTGAAGACATACAACATGTTTTCTACTTCAATCTGTTTCTCACTCTGATGTGGTAGTTAGGTTCAACAAGCGGTTAATAATTTTTCATTGCCCGTTGAATATCGCGTTGATCTTGGCGACGTTTCAAGTCTTCTCGTTTGTCGTGGAGCTTTTTACCCTTGCCAAGAGCTATGCTAACTTTTACCCAACCGCGCTTGAGATACATCTTTAAAGGTACTAATGTCAAGCCCTGCTGTTCTACTTTGCCAATTAGCTTACGAAGTTCTTGACGATGCAATAAAAGTTTACGTGTACGACGCGGTTCATGGTTAAAATATTGCCCACTAGCATTATAAGGGGAGATATGTACATTGATTAGCCATGCTTCACCATTACGAATTAAAGCATAACCATCTTGGAGATTGACTCTACCCGCACGAATTGACTTGACTTCGGTTCCCGTCAACTGAATTCCTGCTTCATAGGTTTCGAGAATTTCATACAAATAACGGGCTTGACGGTTGTCACTAATAACTTTATAACTTTCGCTCTTATCGCTCATTGAGAATTTTGCGTGCTTTAAATTTTGCTTAAAAAATCGTTGGGACTATCTTGTGAAATTTATAGAGGGATATTAAACCACTATAAATGCTTAACTAGATATCAGTGTTATTCTATTAATCTAGCTTTTTTAAGTTCTGAATTAAAAGTTTTCCAGAAAATTTTGCCACTGGGAAATAATTTATCACTTAAATATTAATTTACATTAGGGTGAGTAATAGCTCAATATATCTGTATTATGGTTAAATTATTAAGAATTACAAAACTCTCCATACCTGCCCGAAGCTAGAGTCTGAAGGTACGATAAATTTCGTAAACCCTTCCTTAGGATTTAAGATTTTCTTTATAAATAAACCTTCAGACATTCATTAGTTGGTGATCCTGTCATAGTATGAAACATAAGAGTACTATTTCTTGCCTGTGTTCATTAGTGAAGCTTGTGAAAGTAAATTTCTGAGTAAAAAAAAATGTTAGGGATGTATTGTCCATGCCCTTGACGATCCTTGTAGTGGATGACGACCTGGGCACTCGTCTGTCTATTAGCGATTATCTTGAACTGTCTGGCTACTCTGTAATCATGGCTAATGACGGTCAAGAGGCTTTGGCGATGGTAGATGAGTGTCATCCTGATTTAATCGTCACGGATATTGTTATGCCACGGATGAATGGCTACGAACTGGTGCGTCGGGTACGTCAACAACCAGTCTTCCGTTTATTACCTGTAATTTTATTAACAGCACGCACAAAGACCCAGGAAAGAATTCTGGGCTACCAGTCAGGGTGCGATTTATATTTGCCTAAACCTTTTGAATTAGAAGAATTAGCAGCAGCAATCCGCAATCTTTTAGAGCGATCGCAAATTATTCAATCTGAGTACCGCTTTTCTCATCAAGAGAACTTGGGCAACACTACCCCAACAAAAGTGGTAGATGCTCATCACTCTTTGTCCACTCATATTCATCAGTCCCAATTGATATCATCTCTGACTTCCAGAGAACAGGAAGTCTTAGAACTTTTGACTCACGGTCTGTCTAATGCTGAAATGGGTCAACAACTCCATCTAAGTCCGAGAACAGTGGAAAAGTACGTTAGTAGTTTATTAAGGAAGACAGAAACAAGTAACCGAGCAGAACTGGTGCGTTTTGCAATTAAGCATGGTCTAGTGGAATAAAAAAAGCTACGGTGTACACACAAGTCTTGAAATCCCACCTAAAACTTAGTTTCGTTGCCCTAGCCCTAAAATTAGCGGGATAAATGGAGTTTCCAGTTGCCTAAAGTTTGGGTATTTATGGGGCTAAAAGAGTTGAAACCTTTGCGGCCTATACTTGTGTGTACACGGTAGCCCAAAAGGAGAAGACCGCGCTGGCTCACTACTAACCACTAACCACTGACAAAACTCTATCCCGCAAGTGGTGTGGAGTTTTTATAAATATTCCCCTTACTCATCTGCATGGGCTAGATCCTACTATAATCTTGATGACTATCCCAACCTGACTGCTTCTCAACGAAAAATTCTCAACACACCAGGAGTTTTTCCCCAGATGTCTGAATCTAGGGATATTGCTAGCTAGTAGTCATCATGAAACTTACAAAAAAGTAAGAACATTTTTTCGCTACAGCTTGAAATTTTAGGGAAAGTTACTAGAGTTTTTCAAGGTGTACCTTAACATTGTTGAGGTATAAAATAGTCAGTCTCAAGGGCGGTAAAATTGCAACCAAAAGGAAATTTAGAGCAATTGTGGATAGTACGCTGTTTTGCTGCAGTGCTACTCTTTGGTCAAGTCTGGCTACATTTACTTCAAGGGAAAACTTGCTCCCGCAAAATTTTAGAACACATGGTGACTGCGGGGCCGGCTTCTATTTCTCCAGTCATTCTAGTAAATATTTTTGCAGGGATGATTTTTACTATTCAGACGGCTAGAGAATTAGTTAGATTTGGTGCTGTCAATGCTGTGGGAGGTGCTTTTGCTTTAGCTTTTTGTAGAGAATTAGCACCAATTTTGACCGCTAGTATTATTGCGGGACAAGTAGGTTCTGCTTTTGCGGCAGAATTAGGTGCAATGAGAGTTACAGAGCAAATTGATGCACTTTATATGCTCAAAACAGATCCAATTGATTACCTAGTACTTCCTAGAGTAATTGCTTGCTGTTTAATGATGCCCATAATGATGATTTTTGCTTTACTTATGGGACTCGTTGGCGGCGTTTTTGTCGCAGCACAATTTTACAAAATTCTTCCAGAAATATTTTTAGAGTCCGTTAGAAATTTTTTAGAACCATCAGATTTGTCTATTATTTTATTGAAAGGGTTTATTTTTGGAGCTTTGGTTGCTGTTATTGGCTGTAGTTGGGGTCTAACTACCAAGGGAGGAGCCAAAGAAGTCGGAGAATCAGCAACAAAAGCAGTAGTCACTACTTGGGTATCAATTTTCATCATAGATTTTTTCCTATCTTTATTGCTGTTTGAACATCCTGTGTTTTGAATTCAAGTTTTCACTTATAATATTAGAAATTTGAATCTTCTATTAATTTGATTTAAGTAAGTCGGCGCTAATATTTCAAGCTATGTTAAGAAATTTCAATATTTTACTCTATTAATTGTATTATATGTAGCAGTTTTTCTTGTTCAAGTGGTATCCACTATTGCAGACATGGTAAGCACAGCGATCGCTGCAACTTAAAGACTTAATACGTAGCATTAAAGGTCGAGAACCGGAAGCCACATAAATTATCATAAGCTAATACTAAAAGGTTTCAAATTCTTGACAATTAACAATCAATAAAATCATGAAAAAAGTCATGTTTGTTTGCAAGAAAAATTCCCGCCGTTCCCAAATGGCAGAGGGATTTGCACGCACATTAGGGGTAGGTAAAATTGCTGTTAGTAGTTCAGGTTTGGAGGCAAGTCATGTAGACCCTAAAGCTGTTGATATGATGTCAGAAATTGGCATTGATATCAGCAATCAAACCTCAAAAGCTTTAAGTAATTTCAATCCTGAAGATTATGATGCAGTGATTTCTTTGTGTGGTTGTGGAGTCAATTTACCAGAAGCATGGGTATTAAGAGATGTGTTTGAAGATTGGCAACTCGATGATCCAGAAGGACAACCTATTGAAACATTTCGCCGTGTTAGAGATGAAGTGAAGGAACGAGTAATCAATTTAATTGCAGCCCTCAATTAAATTTATTTGTGACTTTGTGTCTTGGTGGTAAAAATTTAAACCGCTAAGATGCAAAGACGAAATTAATCTTCTGAACTACATAAAAGTCCATGCTACCGCTTAGTTCTTCACTTTAATTTCAAGTTACTGTAATTGGATAGAAACAAACATATCAGTGGCATCCGGAAAGATTCTATAAGGTTCTACTCTCCAGTTGTCACAATCAAGACTTTTAATTATTGAGTCCAAAATTTCGGCACTCAAAACTGTGGAGTGTCCAACAGTATTTTGCTGTGAATAATTAGGAGAAAAGGTTTCAACCTCGGAAATAATGTTAAATAAAACACTCTCTCTAGCGCACTTGACCATTTTCTTAACAAAATATTCAATAAATAAGTTATATTCTCTTACTCTGGTTACTAAGACTCCCAAAGCTAGCACAATATCAAATTGTTTTTCTGGAAAAAATGAAGGGTTAATGAAATTATAATTTTGAAAATTTTTAAAAATAAATCTCTGTTGAGCTGCTGATATAAAGGCAGGAACAAGGTCGATGCCTAAATAGTTTAAATTATTAATATCTGGCAACTGCAACATTAAATAATCAAGTAGTTCTCCTTTCCCACAACCTATATCTAAAACTGAATAACTTGGCTCGATTACTATACCCTCCAATAATTTATCAAAAAATCGAAAATTTCTTTCTTCTTCTCTTTCGCCAATACTTTTAGATGATGATATCCCCTCTTTTATCACTAACTCACTATAGTATTCACTTATCTTTTGTCCGTCTTCTAACCAGATATGTATAAGTTCATCAGATACTTTTGCAATTTTATTATGTTTCATCATCAATACCTTCGCCAATTTACGAGGGTGAGATGATGATGCTTTAACCATTAACTCCCATTTCTTTGAGGGTTGGCAAAAACAATCAGTCCTAAAAATTCCTTTAAGGTTTCCTACAAGGGTTTTTTAACGTATTGACAGCAGGATAAGGGTTTCAGATGAAAAACCACCTTTTCATCGAAACGCTTATGTATGCTTAATTTTGCCACTTTTGCCAAAATTTATCTAGGCTCTTATTTTGGCAAAGGTATTGATCATAACTATTATTTTTAAATGATTGAAGACTTGATTTATCTAAACTTTAAAAAATTGATAATTTATCCAAACAGAATATCCTTCAACTTCCCAAAATTCTAGTTGTTCATATCTAAAAACAGATTCCCAAGTTTCTGTCCTTTCATAGTCTGTGTTGATAAATCTGATAATTTCATTAATTAATTTTACTGCATTAAATATATTGTGACGCTTAACATTTGTTGATAAAGTCGGAAGCATCCGGTTTTGGCAGATAGACTTTTTTAGACAACTCATATAGTGGGGTTTGTGGCACTAAATAATTATGTTTCTTCCAAAAGTGTGTTCATTGCGCTTGAATTTTAAAGTTGTTTTTCCGCATCAGTTCTGTCCAAATACACTTACTTGTGCTTTGGTCTAGTATTTTCATATTCAAAAAGGTGCAATACTTTACTGCACCTTTTTGAGTTTGACAGATTATTGCTCTGTTATTCTCAAATTCGGTGATTTTTGAGGGGTCTTACCCCCTATTCGCCAGCTGTATCTTCAAAGAAGTCGGGGATCTTGTTGTTCACGAATGATTTAGTATTGCTATAAGAATTAATTTTACTTCTACGGTGGGATGCAAATCATCAGGCTTAAAAGCTAAAATCTGACATTAACTATAATTGTTGTGTAATCCACACCTGTTTTGTGATTAATCAACACTCAGAAAACATTCTCAGCCCTCAACTAGAGACATTAGATACAAGCTATAAATTTAGCTGGTTTGATTGGTTTTGCCTGTGGTATCCTCCAGGCTGGCTAATTTTGTTTAATCGCCACTGGCAACATTATCACGATGATCCAGATGGTTGGAATTGGCTGGAGTATGGATTATTTTTGATTCCTGGCGGATTTTATCTGGCGTTGCTGAGTCGATGGGTGCGTTTGGGCTGTCGTTCACCACGCCAAGAAGTTGGTGAATTTAATTCTAAATATCAACAAGCTTTTCGCCAAGAAGTTTTAGCACCCATTGTTAAATTTTATTTTCGTGGAGAATTACAACAAATTGAGAACTTACCGCCAGCAGGGTCAATGATTGTGGCCATGAATCATGCAGGGATGTCCTTTCCGTGGGACTTTTTGGCCTTGGGTTATTTATTGAGTGATGCACGAGGATGGGAAGTACAGTTCCTCGCAAATACAGTATTATTTGAGCATCCTTGGATCATCTGGTGGCTACCATCTCAATGGTCGCAAGTTTTAGGCGGTGTGCGAGCAGAGTTCAATGATTTTGAAGCAATCATCGCCCAAGGAAAAACTCTTCTATACGCACCCGAAGGTGTACGCGGCCCGTTGAAAGGTTGGAAAAGACGCTATCAACTAGAAAAATTTGATGTCAGTTTTATTCAATTGAGCGATCGCTATCATATTCCAATTCTGCCAGTTGTTTGCATTGGTAATGAATCATTGCATCCTTGGACTATTAATCTCAAAAAATTACAACGACTATTTAAGTTACCATTTTTACCTATATCGCCTTTGATGCTGGTCTTGATTTTATTTCCCTCTATGGGAGTTTGGGCTATGAGAACTCGTCTGCGTTACTTTATTCAGCCTTTAGAACCAGCAGGCTTAGAGACTAATTCAGGTAAAGGACGTGCAGCTGTTTATCAACAAGCTCAAAAATTACGAGAAAAATTGCAAATTCAATTGTTGAATAGTCACTAAACTATCGTTCTTCCATTACTCTCATGAGAAAACATGAAGGTAAAGTATCGCAAACTCTTTGCTGGAGTATTTTTGAGGCAAGATAAGCAGCCGAAACTATAAAATTTATTATGGAATAATATACTCAGTAATCTACGTTTAATTTTCTAACAATACCAATTCTTTAATTTAATCACACCTTGGCTCAAGGTCTTTCCAGTTTCACATTTATCGATTGGCTTTTTTACACTAATTGCAGTAAAAATATTGAAATAAGTTTGTAGTAAGCGGCTTTAATTCTTTTTGTCAAGCCCTGTGGATATAGTTATACGAACACTACAAACCTTTAGGTGATGAATAGTCATTATTAAGCCACAAGATTGAACTGATCAAACAACTCATGACTAGAAGTCACGAGTATGCAGCTTGCAGAAATCAAGCAACCTCATTGCTAACTTTAAATGTAGTATTAAATACATTTTGTAACTTCTGTTGCAGATATATTACAGAAAAACATATATTTTAGGTACTAGTTGCCATCTATCTTAAGAAGTAAAACTTGCGTAATGATGAATTATATTTGATCAATGAAAAACCACCTAGAAATTTTGGGAACAATTAAACAGGCATTCATTTGAGGTTATGGCTTTGTTTTCCTTATAAACAACTGTTTATCTGACTGAGGTGGATTTATACAGGGTGTAAGTCTTAAGTATTTCAGGAATACTGAAAGGCTTGCAATCTACACATTAATTGATACTTTCTTTGACATGCGAACTGCTTCAGGTAAAAAACGAAAGGATGAGACACTGGATCACGAAATTAGTAATCTGTGCTTTATTTTTGTATAGTTTGTTGCTAACGCCAAAGTACGCAGAAGCCGACCAACTTTCAAATCCTTATGTCCAGCAATTAAACGCACTTTCGATAGTTGAAACCTTAGCAAGTGCTAACAATAATTATGGAGAGAGTAGAAAGGATGATTTCTGGCGATTTCGTGAGATAGCCAAGGTTACAGATAAATTAGAGGGGCTTTTTACACTTTATTCTGATGATGATTTAGGTACAATTTACTTAGCACTGAAGCCACAACAGCTAAATAAAAACTATCTCGCGGCAGTGACGTTAGAATCGGGCATTGGGGAAAGTGGGATTTATAGTGGATTACCTCTAGCCGATTTCCTCTTTTATTTCCGACGAGTCAATAATAATTTGCACTTTGTTGTTCGTAATGTTAAATTCCGTACAGAACCAAGTGAACCAGAACAGCGATCGCTTGCTCGTTCGTTTAGCGACTCAGTTCTTTATTCACTAGCAATAGAAAGTATTGATCCGCGCAGTCAAAATATTCTCATCAATCTGGATAATCTGCTAATGCAAGATTTTCCCGGATTAACTTCCCTGTTGAAATACTCTTTACAGGCTGATTATCGCTGGGAAAAAAGCAAGTCCTATTTTGGCGATCGCCACAGCTTCCCAAAGAACGTAGAAATTGATGCAATTTACGGTTTTTCATCACCAGAAGGAGCAGATTTAATTACCTTACCTGATAGCAGAGCGCTTACCCTAAAGGTTCACTACAGTTTTTCCCAACTTCCAGAAAACAACGGTTATATTCCCAGACTTGCCGATGACAGAGTGGGATATTTTATTACTGCTTTCCAAGATTTCTCTGATAATAACGCTCAAGAGCCATTTGTACGTTACATCAATCGCTGGCATCTGGAACCATCCGATCCTCATGCACCTTTGTCTTTGCCTAAAAAACCGATTGTGTTTTGGATTGAAAATGCAGTACCACTGTCATACCGCGACGCGATTGGTGAAGGTGTCTTGATGTGGAACAAAGCATTTACCAAAGCCGGATTTCAAAATGCCCTTGAAGTGCGACAAATGCCAGATAATGCTGATTGGCAGCCGGCAGATGTACGTTACAATACTATTCGCTGGTTTAATTCTCTGGATGCAGGTTTTGCTAGAGGACTGACACGGGTTAATCCATTCACCGGGGAAATATTGGATGCAGATATTATTGTAGATGCCAGTATGGTGCGTTCAATTCAGCAAGAATATTACGCACTGATGTCAGCAAATTCATCACTGAGCAAAAACCCATGTCAACAGCAGGATGCAGGAGTTGTGCTTCCCTCGGAACTCTGCTATGGCATGGAATCCTCAAACCAAGCAGCTATAGGTGCATTGGCGTTGTCACTTTTACAAAACACGACACCGAATAGTGCAGCGATGAAAGAGTAT
This sequence comes from Halotia wernerae UHCC 0503, assembly GCA_034931985.1. Lineage (GTDB taxonomy): Bacteria > Cyanobacteriota > Cyanobacteriia > Cyanobacteriales > Nostocaceae > Halotia > Halotia wernerae. Next base: position 15,372 of record JAYGHB010000033.1, on the reverse strand, counting down.
GTGCATCAATATTTGCGTTCTCTTATTGCCCACGAAGTCGGACATACTCTTGGTTTGCGCCATAACTTTCACGGTAGCACCATGTTAGCTCCTCAAGAATTAAATCAGACTGAAATCACTCATAGCAAAGGTTTAGTGGGTTCGGTAATGGACTATCTACCCGTAAATATAGCGCCACAGGGAGTAGAGCAAGGTGACTATTTCCCAAGTATAGTTGGCCCTTATGACGAATGGGCAATTGAGTATGGTTATAAAATTAGCCCTTCTCAAGCATTAGAGCCAATCATTCCAGAAGCAGAAAAAAGTTTTTTGCAGCAGATTGCTTTAGCATCGCCTCAACCAGAATTATCTTATGCAACCGATGAAGATATCTGGGACATCAATCCCCTGGCAAATGTCTGGGATATGAGTAGCGATGTATTACTTTATTCCCAATGGCAAATGGATAATGCCCGTGTTATGTGGCAACGTCTTGACAAGCATTATCTATCACCAGGAGAAAGCTATGGTAATTTGCGCGTCTTATTCAATAAAGTACTTAATTACTATTTTCGTAATGCCACCTTGCTCTCTAAATATATTGGTGGGCAATCGTTTCAACGTCTTCATGCTAGTGATGATACTGTTTGGGCATTTGTACCAGTTTCGCTCTTAAAACAACGCCAAGCATTAGCAAAGTTGCAAGAGTATGTATTCGCTGAGGATGCTTTTAGTTTTTCACCACAATTGCTAAATCAGCTAGCACCGTCGCGCTGGCAACATTGGGGTAGCCCTATATCCAATAACCGTCTTGATTATCCAATTCACGATCGCATTCTCAAATTTCAAAGTACGGTATTGCGATCGCTATTAGACAGCGATCGTCTCAATCATTTACAGGATATAGAATTAAAAACCCTGCCTGGAGAAGCGCTACCCATACTAGAACTGTTCAACACTCTGCAAAAAGGCATTTGGACAGAAATTTTGACTTCACAAGAACCGCAGCCAATTTCTAGCATCCGCCGTTCATTGCAGCGAGAACATCTCAATATTTTGCTAGAGATAGTGTTGGGTACTACTAATGCACCTGAAGATGGTCATACACTGGCTTGGTACGAATTGCGCCAACTACAAAAAGCCATTGATATCAAGCTCAGACAATTTGCTGAACAACTTGATATTTCTACACTAGCGCACTTAGAATTTACTGGCGATCGCATCAATAAAGCATTAAATGCACAGTTAATTTCTCAGTAATATCGCACTTGGTTCAACACTAAACATGATCTGAATTGAACCATATTACCTGATGAGAGGTACAACACAGCATTTTGTGCCGCCAATACAGAAACGCAGCTAATTACAATTTACAAAGTTTAAACCACAGAGATGCTGAGAGCGCTGAGAAAAAACAAGAGATTTTACGAGTCACCTTGAAAGAGTAGTGCCATTCGTGAGAGGTTAAGGTCGAATACTATTTGTCAATAAGCAATAATACTTAAAATATTGCTGAAATCGGGGTCGGAAACATAATTTTTGAGCAGGCGATGCCTACGGCGGGCTACGCCTACGCTTAATCTTGATACGCATGATTCATTCTTGCCCCATAAGTTCAGTACAAGAGTTAACTTAATACCTGTGTTTTTCCTAAATTTTCAGCATAATTTCTAGTTGACAAAAGTAAAATTATTTTAACCTCTCACTTCCATCAAGTGTTGTCGGAGTATTACCAAAAATGAAAGAGAACAGAAAACGGGCAACAGGCAACACAACAGTAAAGAAACAGTATTAGAGGCGGGGTTTTTGACTGATTTCCTGTAGCTGCTGGGCTGCACCACCTTGCTGAGAAAGTATCAAAGTTGTTGCGGCCACTGCAAACATCCCAACAATGGCTAGCCCCAGCATAGTAGTTCGTTTTCTTAATGCGATCGCAGCAAGTAAGATTTCTATAGTGGTGGCGCTACCAGTTACTTGAATCGGCTTAAGTGCTTCCAAAGCAACAGCCGCATTGACATAACGATGGTTCCACTTATGTTCTACCATTTTCATCAACCACGACCTAAAATACGGATTAAGTTGGGGAACTAATTTCTGAAAATTAAAGCGGCGCTCATCAATTAACTTACCAACATCGACAGAATTGGTATCAGTAAGCAAGCAAATCAGTGTTACCCCCAAGCTATATAAGTCTGAAGCCTGGGTGAGGGAATAACCAAGGTATTCCTCTGGCGGCATAAAACCTGGGGTTCCTGCTGCCAAGCTACTAAAAGTCATTGTCGCTTTCTGTGTCTGAGCCAAACCAAAATCAACTAGGTAAGCATTCAAGTGTTCGTCAACTAAAATATTCTCTGGTTTAATATCCCGATGGATAATTGGGTCAACTTGCTGTTGTAGATAAACCAAAATTTCTAAAATTGACAGCGCTATTTGCTTGATTTCTTCTGGATTAAAGCTGCGACATCCCCCTAAAGATGGAGCGTTTTTATACTCCTGCACTAAATAAAAACTCGTTGGCGTTTCAAAAGAATCTACATAGCCAGGGATGCGGGGATGATTAATTGTTTGCAGGATTTTAATTTCGCGTTCATAAGCTTTCAAGCCAGACCAGTCAGTTCCTGTACTGACAAGATTAAATTCTTTGATTACCACCTGTTGATCAGATTTTTGGACATTAGCTAGGTAAGTAATGCGTCCCCCTTCCTGATTACGTCCTAATTCTCGAATAACTTCATAGCCTAGCCCAGAAAAATCTGGATGGTAACTTAAGGAAATTTCCCTTTGATTACGCATATCAAGCTCCATTACACACCACCTGAGTCTGATTTTGTCAAGGCGTAATTAAAAAAAGTAAAAGGTGCTCACCCAGATTGTTAACTGCATTTCTACCTTGCCTACACAAAAATGCAAGCACAATGTGATTCTGAAGGAACATGGATTTATTAATACCCAACTCCTAATGCCAACTGTGTTAGCGAAAGCGTAATGTACCTTTTAGGATTATTACCCCTATTTAATCCATGTTCCCCAGTGTCTTTGCGTCTATCTACAGTAAGACGCTCAGAATGGCTTTATAGTCGTCGTAGTTACATTTGTGTTAGCCAATCAACAATCTGGGCATTGACAACATTTGGAACTTCATCATGGGGACAATGACCAGCGTTAGGAATGGGAACAATTTGGATTTCTTTGCCATTCTTACAAGCCTCCTCGTAAATCTTAGCCCCAGTAATTGGTGTCCAGGGGTCGTCAGCCCCCCAAATTACTAATAAAGGACGTTCTACTTTCGGCAATAGTTCCCCTGGAGTGGGGCCCGGAGGTGCTGTGAGGATAGATGCGAAAACTTGCTGCGCTCCCGGATCGCAAGAGGGAGTATAAAGTAAATCAACTAATTCGTCGGTGACGGCTGTGCGATCGCGGTAAACTTGATGCAGGGTACGGCGAATTTGGGCTTTTTGGCGGATGCGGTTAAAGACAAATTTACCTGTAATCGGCGATCGCACAACTCTATTAAAAGCTGCCATCACCATCCTTAGCGGTGGGTTCAATTCATGGGGACGATGGCTTAATCCACCCGCAGAGTTAATTAAAACACCACCAGCCGCAATTTCTGGATGTTCTGCTAATACCATTAAGCTCAAAAGTGCGCCGATGGAATTGCCAATAAATACAGCAGGTTCTTGAATGTGAGTTGAGCAAAAATCTTTCAAAAGTTCCACCCACACTTCTGTGCTGTAATCAATTGGCGCTTTGTCGGAACCACCGAAACCTAAAAGATCCAAAGCAAAAACTTGGTAGCCAGCATTAGCCAAAACGGGAATATTTTTGCGCCAGTGGCCAATGGAAGCACCAAAGCCGTGAACTAATACCAGAGGTTTTCCTGTACCCATGACAGTGTATTGAATTTTGTAACCTTGCCAAGTCCAAAAAAGTTTTTTTAAGGTACTTGAAGGTAACTGCTGTGTGGTTCCAGTCATTATCAATATTCGTAAACTATGGTTCTCTATAGTATTGTCTCTGACCTGGCAGCGATCGCCGTTGGTAGTATTGATTGTATTACAACACTACTTCCATAAAATCCGTGAGAAACAGTATTTTCTCTGGAAATTTTTGTAACACAAATCATTTGAGCGATCGCCTGTGAAAGATAACTTCACGGCGACTGAATCAACTTCTCCAACGCAACTTGCAAATCCCTTGTTAAATCGCTTACCGCCTGTCTAACTGCATGGCGATCGCCTGGAAGATTTTCCCAGCGTTCAGTAATTGAAATTGGCTCACCTACCGTGATCTGCGCTTTTTTCCAACCTAAACGGGGTCGCCCCGGAAATGTTGTATCCTCAATTCGAGAAAGCATATCGAACATCAACAGTGTCGTTTCGGCAAATCTTTCAGCGGTAGGCTGTTCTTGAATATAGGTAGAATTGACTGCTACAAAACTTTCCACTAAGCGCATGTGTCGCATCCGCAAGTCTGCTTCTTCAGCAATCCAGTCTGCCAATCCACGTTTGAAAGGTGGTAAATCATTGATGTCTGGCAAATCTTCCCGATAAATATAATTCCAGCCTGCTTCTTCTAAGCGGCGACAGCGATCAATAAAATTCCCCTGTGGCTGGAGTCCGAAATATTGTTCAGCAACTTTTAAAGCCGTATCCATTAAGCGGTGCAATCTAGCAATCAGCGTTTGATTAGAATTGGTAGGTTCGATAGTTTTTGGGATGTCTTGGTGATAAAAGTGGCGATAAAATTCTTCCATCTCGGTAATTAGATATTCACCAAGGCGACAGATGCGTTGATAATAAATTTCTTGTTGGTTGTGGATTGCAGGCGAATCGATTTTTTGCAATGGTAAACCGCTATCAGCTTCTAGCTTACTCAATAGCCAATCTATTTTTGACCAAGGCTGTTCAACGTAGCGGTACTGGATGCCGACTGGCACAATGAAAACAGTCTCAGAACGGTTGGCTTTTTGTAAGTCTTCAACACACCAAAATCCCATTTGGGCAACACCGGGTTCTAAAGGGCTAACAATGCCACTGTGACCATTGTTACCGCCTTCTGGTGCAACTGCGATCGGCAATTTACCATTAACAAATAACTCCCGTGCTGTTTGGATAGCTTGCCGATCTAATCGTCTACCACGATGAATCGGTATACCTCCTACACGAGAAAATAACCAACCCAACCAGTTGCCAGCCCACACAGTCATACCTCGGTCATAGAGAAAATAACTGTGAACTGGATGTTGCAGTAGTATACCTTGTTGATGCGCCACTCGTGGTACAATCCGGGAAAGCAGATATAGCATACAAAGAGGATCTTCTACCTCTGGATGACGAAACGCAATCAAAAAGCGAATTTTACCAGCTTGGAATTGTTGATAAAGTTCGGCTAATATCTCAGCATTCTTGCCCTCAATATGAACAATACCAGTGGGTAGCCAAGGTCGAGTCCGAAATCTGAGAACAATAGGCAGTAACCACCGAACAATCTGGAGTACAAACGGATTAAATCGTTGGGGAATAAATTTTAATGGTGGTTGAGTAGAGTGAATCGATCTAGGCAAGTTGCTCTCCAGATTATTTTGCTACAAAGGGTAAAATCTACCAAGGTTGCGATGCGATCGCCCCATTGATTCTGACACTTTTAAAAGTTAGCGTAGATAATTAGGGGCTTGTTGGTAAACATCAATTAATGGTAGTTGTAAATATGTAGTGATAATCAATTTAGGCGCTACCCGTCTTAATTATGTTGCTGGGCAATTGATGGGGGCAGTGGTTCAGAAGTTACTTGTGAGGTGAGAACAAAGCTGCCTACCAAGATCCCGGATAGCTGGCAGGCAGTCTCAATCAACTTTTGATTTCAATTAAACTGTTTCTGCTAGCTGGTTGTTCAGGGCTTCACGATCAAGCCCATAACTTTGGAACAGTTCACTCAAAGTAGTCTTATCTATTTCAGATAGCCGAACTAAACCCCACAAGAGATGTTCAGTCCCGATCGACTTCTTACCCTGAAGCCGAACGATTTGCAAAGCAAGCTCTAGAACGAACTTACTTTGTGGACTAAATTTTAGATTCTCGCGGGATTCAAAAGAATGTTCATCGGTTTCAATGTCTAGCGTTACACCGTTGTCTCGAAGTAAACGGGCCGAGGCTGTGGTTGGATCAGCCAACAAGCCAGCCAGCATATGTTCTGGTTCAACTTGGGAGTTTTGTAATCGTGCTCCCTCATTCCGAGCGAAGTTGACTGCATTGATTGCCTGTGCAGTGAACCGCTCGAATCCAAACTCGAAGCCAAAGAAATTTTTGACTCGTTCAGCCAGTGTTTGCATAGAATTCTTAGCCTCATAAATGAAAACATCTTCGATTGCGACGTTAAACAGGCTGGCAAGTTTGAAAGCCATGTCTAGGCTGGGGTCAAATTTACCAGATTCAAACCCATTAACCGCCTGACGACTGACTCCTAATTCTCTGGCGAGGTCAGACTGTGACCATTGGTGCAGTTGTCGAAGTTCTTTCAGCCGGTTTTTCATGGTTTTGTCTGCTTGCTGTCAAGTAATACTTTACATGATTACAAAACAGAGCGTCAAGTAGTGCTTGACAAACAATGTCTGTGGGATCGTTTGAAGTAGCTGAAACTATCGCCCCAGAATCGGCATCCAACACATATTTAGGTTTGAACTTAATTATGTTGAATATAGGACTAGCCCTTTTTAGCGAAGAGTGAGTGTGAAATTAATTTTGTTTAGGTAGTTATCAACACAGTTGACTCACCTTCGCCGCCAGTTCTGCGGGGTTCATATCTTCGTAATGTTCAAAGGGTTGATGAATCCAAGGGTTATCGGGCAAGTAATTAACATAATAGTCGGGTTTGATTATCGAACAAGCTTTATACCAAAGTACGGCGGTGCGAATTTCCACAATTGGAAAATTACTATTTTGCTTTAGCCAAGGGATAGTCTCTTGGAGGGTAACTCCAGAATCTACCAAGTCATCCACTAAAAGAACACGCTCACCTAAGTTTTCGGTAGTCATCGTTAAGTAACGAGAGAATGTCAAATTACCTCTTTCTTGCTTGCCAGTGCCACTGTAAGACGATGTTGCTAAAATTGCTAGCGGCTGCTGGTATATACGGGAGAGAATGTCTCCTGCTCGCAGTCCCCCTCTGGCAAGGCAGACAATTTGATTGAATTGCCAACCGGATTGATAAATTTGAGCAGCCAGTTGTTCAATTTTTTGGTGATAATCTGACCAAGAAACATAAAGGTCTGGCATAAACTTAAGGGAAGTAATTTTTAGTTAGTACTTAAGGCAACACAAACTTTTTATTGTAGTATGAGCGCAAGGTATTTATGAACGATTCTGCTGATGATGCCCAAAAGACTCCTGAAAGTCAAAAATTGGATTTTAAAACAAAACTGGCTTACGGTGCAGGAGATTTAGGCCCGGCGATTACTGCCAATATTTCGATATTTTTTCTGTTGGTTTTCTTTACTAATGTCGCTGGTATCCCGGCGGGTTTAGCTGGCAGCGTTTTGATGATTGGCAAAATCTGGGATGCAGTAAATGATCCAATGGTAGGAGTACTAACGGATAAAACTAAATCTCGTCGTTGGGGTCGTCGTCTTCCTTGGATGCTTTATGGGGCAATTCCCTTTGGAATTTTCTTTTTCTTGCAGTGGATTGTACCGCGATTTAGTACCGAACAGAGTGCTAATATTTGGTCTTTATTTTGGTACTACGTAGCGATTGGCTTAATCTCTCAGGTATTTTATACTGTTGTAAATTTGCCTTACACGGCAATGACTCCAGAACTAACTCAAGATTATGACGAACGTACTAGCCTCAATAGTTTTCGCTTCACATTTTCTATTGGTGGCAGCATACTTTCGCTGATTTTATCAAAAATTGTGTTTTCTTTGATTAGCGATCGCCAACAACAATATCTTGTTTTAGCGGCAGTTTGTACTGTAATTTCGGTCTTATCTTTATATTGGTGCGTTTTTGGAGTCCGCGATCGCATTTTAGCTTTTGAGGCGAAACGTACCCAACTTGAAGAACCACCAGCCATCCCCTTCTTTGAACAACTAAAAATCGTCTTTACCAATCGCCCTTTTCTATTTGTAATCGGAATATATCTTTTTTCGTGGTTAGGCGTGCAAATTACGGCCAGTATTATTCCTTACTTTGTGATTAACTGTATGCGTCTGGAAGAATCAGACGTACCCACAGTTATGATTGCAGTCCAAGGAACTGCCTTGCTAATGTTATTTGCCTGGACTGCGTTAAGTAAGAAAATTGGCAAAAAAACTGTTTATTTTTTAGGAATGAGTTTATGGATAATAGCCGCCGCCGCACTGTTTTTCTTACAGCCTGGTCAAATAGGTTTGATGTATATTATGGCTGTCATGGCGGGTGTTGGCGTATCTACAGCTTATCTAGTTCCCTGGTCAATGATTCCAGATGTGATTGAATTAGATGAACTCCAAACCGGACAACGCCGAGAAGGGATTTTTTATGGCTTTATGGTGTTACTGCAAAAGTTTGGTTTAGCTTTCGGATTATTTCTAGTAGGTAATGCTTTGCAAGCATCAGGTTTCCAAGCAGCTGTCGCAGGACAGAGTACATTACCAATACAACCAGATTCGGCACTACTAGCTATCCGTATTGCCGTTGGCCCACTGCCAACGATTTGTTTGTTTTGTGGCTTAGTTTTAACGTATTTTTACCCAATTACCCGCGAGATGCACGCAGAAATCATGCTGAAACTCCAAGAACGTCAGAAGAAAACCTAAAAACCTAAACCAAAGCGCTTTACTCCGATACCTTTTTGCTAACATTCATTAATTTTACCTCGTAGTCTACTGGCAGCAAGTTTTATTCTTCTTTTCTGCTTGCATTTAGCTTTAGTGAATTTAGAAATCAATTTATCTAAGCAAAAACATAGCTTTTGAATTTGCTCATTTGCGGCTGCTCCAATTTCACCAAAACTAGACTCGGAAAAGAAAGTGATAAATGTTCTGATGCCGGGGTCAAGTGCCACAACAGGTCCTTGGTGATCGGACTTTTGCTGTGGCACCTCAAGAGTGACTGTCAAATAGTAGTCACGGTAAGCGAATACTAAACGACAGTCGCCAGAGCTTTGTGGTAAGGCTTCTTTGAAGATTGCCTCACCTAATATAGTGTGGTAAATTCCCAAGTCTTTTACCGCAGACTTAGGAATGTAGCAAGATTGTACAGGGTCTTTCCTTCTCATGGGGTTAGGTAAAACACAACATTAGAATTGACAATAACTCTTAAAAGAGTATAATCCTGGCAGACTAGGTGCTATTGCCAGAAACTGGTAGGAGAACCAGTTACGTAAGTATATTGCGTTATTTTTTTAAATTGCAGCACAAGTGTAGCAATTTCCTGAAAATGAAGTAGTATGACAGCTAAATCAAGTCATAATTAGCGCCAGTAAACTCTTCAAGGTATTTACATTCAATCAGCGAGTCTCTTTTTAGCATCATGAACGCGATCCAACCATCTAGACCACCGCTACAACCTATACAAAAACGTCGAGTTATTCCTCGACCAAAGCGGCATCTGCGCCAACGCTCTTACCAAGTAATTGCACTGGAAAGTACAGTCAAGATAGTCGTTAATTGTGTAATTTCAGCAGCAGCAATATCTGCCTTAGTGCAACTTTTGCCTTATCACTGGTTACAACAAGACAAATTGCGAGAAATCCGTACTGAAGTCAAGCTGATGGAAGGACGTGTCAATAGTTTGCAGGCTGAATTTAGTCGTAACTTTGATCCGAGTCAGGCTAAAAGTATTATGCAGCAACAAGGATACCGATTTGACCCTAATCAACGTCAGATCGTATTGATGGATCAATATGGTAAGGAAATCGAAGCATCAGATTCATCGCCCTAAGGGACTTCCAACTAATATCAAATCAAAAAATGTTTGCGACAGATAGGGCATTCAAAATGAAATCATAGCTGGTTAGTGAAGCAGCCACTTCAGAAGTAAGTTGAGCAAGAAGTTCAGCAACCTTAATCCGCAAATGTTCCAGATTGTCGAATAACTCCCACTTCAAATCCTTTTTAAGATGTTCCCAAACTCGCTCTATAGGGTTTAGTTCTGGGGAATAAGGTGGTTGAAACAATAAAATAGTATTTTCTGGAATGGGAAGTCTCAACAGATGAGGAAATTCTTCTCTTAAATATCGAGACGACCTTCCTTTAAAACTTTTAACTATTTGATTAATTGCAATGCTTGGATCATGTTCAACTAAAATGTGAACATGATCTGGTGCTATTTCTAAAGCTTTGATAATCCATCCTTTCTGATTAGCTACTTCTGTTATTCAACATGGATTGTCTGTTTCGATAAAATATGTGCGGATTCTCTGGCGTGATTTAAATGGTAAACGCAGGTGGTATGCCCAGTTAGTTAATGTCGGTTAACCCATAATATTGCCGATTTAAGGGCTGTAATGTTGATTCTTTCATTACGCGATCGCATCCTTTTTTGATGGCTTGGAAGCATAAGCACGTAAAAACGGCAATCTTATGATTCCACCGACACAACTACAACTGTGTAGGGCGGTACTGGTAGAGTGCAGCAAACTTGTGCAACTTTAGATGAAATAGTTGATATATCAATGTTTAAGTTTAAAAGCCCGTGACGAGGATTGAACTCGTGACCTCACCCTTACCAAGGGTGTGCTCTACCACTGAGCCACACGGGCAGACTGTTTTTGGATTTTAGATTTTGAACTTGTATAAAATCCAAAATCTAAAAATTGAAGGTGGGCCGGGCTGGATTTGAACCAGCGTAGGCGTAAACCAACGGATTTACAGTCCGTCTCCATTAACCACTCGGACACCGACCCTTATGTCCTACGATTGACAATGTTAGCATCATGTTTGAAAAACTTCAAGCCCTTAAAAAAGTCTTTGTGGTTAGAACCGGGTTGCTGCTGCAAACCCAGTTCCTCATACTTCTTAATTCAGGAGTTCTCCTGTTTCTTGCAAAGAGTGTAAGCGGCGGTAAATGCCTTCATGACGTAAAAGTTCATCATGGCTACCCACTTCTACAATCTTGCCTTGATCTAGAACCACAATTTTATCGGCTTCCCGTACTGTACTTAGACGGTGGGCAATCACGATTGTAGTACAGGTTCCTTGGATTGATCGCATCGCTAGCTGAATTGAACGCTCAGACTCATAATCTAGGCTAGAGGTAGCTTCGTCAAAAATTAGCACATCTGGTTCTACTAGCAACGCCCTGGCAATTCCCAAACGCTGTCTTTGTCCTCCGGATAACCTGACGCCGCGTTCCCCGACAACGGTGTAATAGCCTTGGGGGAGATGCTGCACTACTTCATCAACTCTGGCAATCCTACAAGCTTCCTGAACCTGTTCAAAAGTAGCATTTGGTCTACCATAAGTGAGGTTGTCTAAGACAGTACCGTTGAAAACGTCCACTTCTTGGTGAACGATCGCCAGCCGCCGTCTATATTTACCTACATCTAAGGTGCGAATATCTTGACCATCGATTAAAATTTGACCTTGTTGAGGTTCAAAATATCGCAATAGCAGTTTCACTAAGGTAGATTTCCCAGAACCAGAACGCCCGACTAAAGCCACTGTTTGGTATGGCTCAATCAATAAGTTGATATCTTGCAAAACTGGACGGCTATCATTGTACCCAAAATTGACATGAGATAATTCAACTTTGCCAGTGAATTTATATGGTTCTGCTTGGTTGAGGTCTTCTAAAAGTCCTGCTGAATCATCTTTAATTGGCTCTTGCAAAAATTCGTGAAACCGCAGCATCGAAGAATAACGACGGGCAAAAACTTCTGCCAAGGTACTAATAGGTTCCAACTCAGCATAAGCCATGCTCGAAAGAGTTAATGTCATCACAAAATGACCGATAGAAATTCTCCCGTTGACTGTTGCAGCTAATGTTAAACCCAAGATTGCAAACACACAAAACTGAATTACAGTCTTTTGCCAAGTTAACAGTTTGACATAACCTTTGTGGATGCGATAATCAACTACTGTTAGCTCACGTTCTAATCTTTGCTGTTGCCGTTTTAGTTCTTTAGATTCTGTAGCAAATGCTTTCACCGTTTTGATATTGGTGATCAATTCAGAAGTCCGGCTTTCCGTATCTTCCATGTATTTATCTAGGCGACTTTCGTGCCAAATCAACCGCTTCAAAGTCTTAAAGCTCAAGCTGAGGATAACTACAAAAGAAATCAGATACAAAACTGCAATTCGCCACTCAATCAACAAGATAAACACAAAAATTGCCAGTACACGTACCAGTTTAGGAATCAACTGACCGGCAACTTCGGGATATGTCCAAGTATGGTTAGAAATACCTCTTGCCACTCGTCCGGCAATGCGTCCGGGGTTATTTTCATCATAAAATTCTAGTGGGAGAGTAAGAATTTTTTCGATGGCTGTTTGGTTTTGATCTCGACGCGCCCTTAAAGCTATATCCCAGTGAAACCAACTAGTAACCCAAGGTTGTGTAGGCGCTTTAACTACGGTGACGATGAATATTAATCCCAGTAATACACCTAAAGATAGAGGTTTATTTACTGGATAATTGGTGATGTTTGAAAAAACTGCGATCGCTTCTTGAAGTGGCTTATCCAAAGGTTGATCAGACAAGACATTTAAAATCTGCCCAATCGCATAAGGAACAACCAAATCAATAATTTCGTAAATGCTGGATGCTGCAATACTAAAAACACTCAGCCTCCAGTCGGGACGGAAGTAATTGACAATATCTCTGAATTTTGCCATGATGCACCTTTCCAAGAGGGCGATCGTTAGCTTGGAATCTACATACTACATGCGTAATACAACGTAGTCAAGAACCACAACTATAAATCACTCTTGAGGAGTATTTAGTACTTGTGCAGGAAAAAATTCCAAACGATAGCGTTAAAAGGGAACTCTTAACGGGCAACAGGCAACAGGGAAATCCCCATACTTAAAAGTAGGGAGCCAGTCGCGTGGGCGGTGAGTCCAGTGCTGCGGGAGGGTTTCCCTCCGCAGGCAACTGGCGTTAGCGCAGCGGTAGCGAGCTTGCGAGCGTCACCCGAAGGGGTTCCCCGACTTGAGCGTTAGCGAAGCGGTAGCGAGCCTGCGAGCGTCACTGGCGTGGATTTGTATCAGGACGTATTGAAACTTCGTTGCTTGCGCCATCTTGTTTCAAATACTTCGTTTTTTTCATAAATAAATTGAGAGAGAAGTCCTGTAGGCGGGTTTCCCGCCCTAGGGAACTTGGGAGGGCTTGTGACCATTTTCTTTTTCTTTCTTTTGCCTTTTAACTTTTTACTTTTGCCTTATTCGGGGCTAATTCTTCTCTGTGTTAAGAGTTCCCTCTTGCCTGTTCCCGCCCCCTAGGGGCTGGTAAAATAATCTGGATCTTGAGGTGAAAGATAAGCTGGCTGTACTGAAGTCAATTTTTCCCACTACAGACTTTCAAACCTTTCCCCTGTCCCCGTTCGGGTGACGCTCCTAACGTCGCTCTAAGCGTACCCCTACTTGTAAGCAAGCTACGCGTAGCGTCTGGTAGAGTTGCTATGCCGCAGGCTTTACGCTACGCTAACGCCAGTCACCTGATGCCACTTTCCTCAACGGGGGGAACCCCCGCACAGAAGTGGCTTTGGAGGGAAACCCTCCCCGAAGTTGCCACAACGCGGCGGCACGTTTTGGGAGGAAGTTTCCCCCCAAAAGCTGCCTTGGGAACCCGCGCAAGGCACTTCTGTTCTCTACGAGACGCTACGCGAACGCAGTGCTGGACTCACCTGTCCCCTGCTATATTACTAGCCCTGGCGACTAGAAGTCGCGGCTACTCTGCGAGTTCTCCGTAAGGAGTACCCGGAGGGAAGACCGCCTGCGCGGGTCAAAAACCTTGCTTTTTCGTTAGTCCACTTTGGAAATCGCTCAGACCAAATCGTTTGCCATAAAGATAGATAATGGGAATTAAAATTGTCAAACTGAGAGAGTTAATAAAAGCAATTAAAGCGGTAATCCCGAAAGTTCGATTCATCAGCGATTTATTGTCACTTAGCGACTGTCAACTCTAGGTAATAGTATCATTCCCCGTTTTTTTGGCTACTCCCAATGAAACTTCGACTGACGAGACTTTCACGAAAGCAAAAACAGCGTTTAATCCAACGGGTTCACATCAAGATCCAAAATGGACTGTTTGAGATTATGGGTATGGGTGCATGGTATTCCTACTGGCGAGATCCTTACCATCTGCTACTGACAATACCTTGGATTGGTTTTGTAAGCCTAATTTGTCTTTTTTATATAACTATTAATATCCTGTTTGCTCTGGCTTACTGGGTAGGAGGAGATTGTATTGCTAATGCTCAACCTGGCTCGTTTTTAGATGTCTTTTTCTTCAGCGTGCAAACCTTAGCATCCATCGGCTACGGTGCAATGTATCCTAAAACAACTTATGCCAACATCATTGTGACGATTGAAGCGATGATTGGCTTGGTGGGAATTGCTGTAATGACAGGACTAGCATTTGCTAGGTTCTCTAGACCAACTGCCCGTGTTATGTTTAGCCGAGTTGTAGTAATTATACCTCATGAGGGAGCGCCTACTCTGATGTTTCGCACTGCTAACCAGCGCCGTAACATGATTTTAGAGGCACAGATGAGGGTTTATTTAATGCGCGATGAAGTGAGCGCAGAAGGGCAATTTATGCGGCGGATTTACGACCTCAAACTGCTGAGAAGCCAAACGCCTAGTTTTACATTAACTTGGTCTGTGATGCATGTAATTGATCAGTCTAGTCCTCTATATGGAATGACTCCAGAATCATTAACCCAGACAAATGCTTTGCTGATCATCTCTGTGAGTGGTATCGATGAAACTGTTTCCCAGGTCGTTCATGCCCGTCATACTTATGGTGCTAATGACATTTTATGGAATAGTCGCTTTGTCGATATTATCCACAATACACCCGATGGACATCGCTACATCGACTACAACTATTTTCACGATATCCAACCTATAGATGAAGTGGGTTAAATATAGAAAAGCCCTGGCGACTAGAAGTCGCGGCTATACTTTTCCGTTAGTCCACGAGGGTGGACTTTGCTTGCGTAGTAGTGAATTTTATTCGCCCAATACTTTTAAAACATCTTGTTAGTTTTTACCATTTAAATTAAATAATGGTTGAGCCTGGTAGTTCTGTTATGGGTGGTTCTCCCCAAGTTTCAATTTGGTTAAATGTATGTTTGCTTAAAGGATAAAATCGAACGCTGTCTTCTGAAAATTTGACTCGTTTACAATACCTCTGCCAATTTACGAGGGTTCAACACCTGTAGAAACGCTATGAATACGTCCTAAAGCAG
>JAYGHB010000032.1:0-39136 GCA_034931985.1 Halotia wernerae UHCC 0503 | reverse complement strand
ATTGCTACACTCTTTGTAATATAAGCATTCTAGACCATTTTGTCTCCCCTCAAGGTTCCATACTCTCTAGTTGTGAGCTTTGAAGCCATACAAGTTGATATTCCAATTTATACGTCAATTGTCGAGGCTCAAGTTGAAACAGAGATTCAACCCCCGATAGCAATAGAAATTCAACTTTAAACTGCTTGTGTCAATTGTTCCGCAAACACTACTTTTTGATAATAGTCTTGCAATTGGCTGGTGGCAGCTGCCCATCCCCAACTTTCTGCTTCCCGGCGGGCGTTTTGACGAATGATATCTCGTTCTTGTTTGTGTTGTAAAAGGCGAATCGTAGCAGTAATGGCATCTTGAATATCTGCTGTCGGCTCAAAAAGATAACCATTTACGCCTTCTGTGACAATATCAGGAATGCCGCCAGAACGAGCTGCTACTACTGGACAACCAGCAGCCATTGCTTCTAGCAGTACTAAGCCTAGTGTTTCTGTCCTAGAAGGGAAGATAAAGGCATCAGCGCTAGCAAAGGCAGCACCTAATTCTTGCCCAATCAGATATCCGACAAAATGAGTATTTGTGCCAGCAAAATGTTTTTCTAGGGCTTGGCGATGGGGGCCATCACCTACTAACGCCAATCGCGCTTGGGGAATTGCTTCTAAAATTGGTTTGATGCGCTCAATTTCTTTTTCGGCGGAAAGACGACCTACGTAGAGAAGTAAAGGACTTTCTGGGTGATTTTCTGACAGACGCGATCGCATCTCTATACTAGCTAAATCAGGATGGAATAATTCTGTATCCACTCCCCGTTGCCACACATGCACCCTTTCAATACCATGTGCTGTTAGTTCCTCCATCATGGCTGTAGAGGTACAAAGATTTAATGCGGCTTGATTATGAGCGCCTTTGAGCAATTCCCAAAGAAACCCTTCTAACATTGCCAAACCATAATGCTGGAGATATTGGGGTAAATGTGTATGGTAAGAAGCTACCAAAGGAATCTTGAGAACCTTGCTATAAAAAATTCCAGACAAGCCTAAAACTGCTGGATTCACAACATGAACAATATCTGGCCGAAACTCTTCTAAGGCACAACCTATAGCTGGGCGGGGTAGTGCCATTTTTAATTCTGGATACAATGGCAGAGGGAAACCAGTAACTCCGTAAACTTTAGCTCCTTTATGTTCAGTAATGCCACCGTCAGGGGCAATTACCAAAACTTCGTTTCCATGACGTTGTAAATGATCAACAGTATGACGCAAGCGGGTTACAATCCCATCAACCTTCGGCAAAAAGGTTTCGGTGAAGAGGGCGATTCTCATAAAAAACTATTCAGTACAGGCAGATAATGCCAGCTTAAGAGCGCGTTTCGGTATCAAACACAAAGTTAGCGGCGGTAAACCTCGTCTTTTTGTGGACGAGGACAGCAGTTGCTTTAGTTGGGGCATAGGGCATAGGGCATTAGTAACTCTTCCCTATGCCCCATTCCCTATTCCCTGTGTCCAAAAACTATGCCCTCGAGGGCATGGTTTTTCATGCTTTACTTTGACGATGCCAAGAGACTTTGGGTAGAATTTGTTGGTGATCAGCTCGTTTTTGATACTTGATCGCAAAATTCAACAAAGAATCAAGCAAAGAATCTGAGAGATAGTGAGGCTGCAAACCTAGATCCAAAAGTTTGGTGTTTTTAGCATTGAAGTAATGTTCTTCTTTTTCAACTCTGGGATTATCTAGGTGATTGATGTCTACATTTAGCCCCATTGCATTCCCGGCTTTTTTCACCATTAATGCCAAATCACCAACACTGAATAGTTCAGTAAATTGGTTAAAGACGCGGAATTCACCTGGTTCGGCGGGGTTAGCGATCGCTAATTCCACACACCGCACTGTATCTCGAATATCTAAGAATCCACGGGTTTGCCCACCTTTACCGTAGACGGTAAGGGGGTGAGCGATCGCTGCTTGAATGCAGAAACGATTCAGTGCTGTACCAAATACTCCATCGTAATCAAGGCGATTAATTAAGAGTTCGTCCATTCCCGTTTCTTCGGTAAGAACGCCGTAAACGATACCTTGGTTTAAGTCTGTAGCCCGCAATCCCCAAATTCGGCAAGCAAAGTCAATATTATGGCTATCATGGACTTTGCTCAGATGATACATTGAACCGGGCTGTTTAGGATAAGGCAGGGTATCTTTGCGCCCATTGTGTTCAATGGTAATGTACCCTTCTTCTATATCAATGTTGGGTGTACCGTATTCACCCATTGTTCCCAATTTCACTATATGGCAATCTGGGAAATCTTCCCGCATGGCATATAGCAAATTCAAAGTACCAACTACGTTATTGACCTGGGTAAGAACTGCATGTTCACGGTCAATCATCGAAAAAGGAGCCGAACGCTGTTCACCAAAATGCACTATGGCATTAGGCTCAAATTGGTGTAGTACTTTTTTGAGAAACTCGTAATTTGTAATATCGCCGATGAATAGGTCGATAGATTTGCCAGTCAAATCTTGCCAGCGCTGGAGACGTTGTTGAATTGGCGCGATCGGAGTCAGAGTTTCGATACCCAGTTCATTATCCCAGTGCCGCCGCACCAAACTATCTAAAATCCCAACATCATAACCTCGATTGGAAAGGTAAAGTGCAGTTGCCCAACCGCAATACCCATCACCACCAATAACCAGGACTTTCATTTTCACCAGTTTTTACTCGCTGATAGCTAAATCTATCAGGTTTCTGTACCCTCTCAACCATTAAAAACAAGAGACTGGTTAGTAGTTCAACATAAATTAACTAACTACTGAGGAATACGGTACTGCTGAGCAATGTAGTAAAACAAACGGTAGTAATCTGGAAATTCCTGGTTTTGGCTTCGCCCTTGCCAGTAGTATTTGACTTGACCCTGAGTCAGTGTCAACTTCATCAAACTCACTTGTTGACCAACTTCTACAAGCATTTCCCCAGAGACTCCTTGGGCTGTTTGAAAGTTGGAGTTGATATTTTGGTCTTTCGTAAGGAGATTTGGTAGCCGATTAACTGCCCACGCCCGAATTTCCACTGTGTTGTTTTGCGGTGATATCAAGGCAATGCCATCATCATTTATTGGGGCGCTTAAAGCTGTCCAGTTGCTCGGATATGGAAACTCAAAGCCGTAACGCTCATTATGATAAGTCTTCCATGTCAAATCAGAGCCGTTCAAGCTGGGCGCAGAACACCCCCACAAGATGATCAATAGGGCGATCGCTACGCCAGTGGTTTGAATATTAGTATAAATTATTTGCCCCAACCTACATGCTTCTACTGTAGTGGACATCCTTTTATTTTTTGCCACAGTTAATTCTATGGTCAACTTAAAAACACTTTATGACGATTTGACTTTAATCTGAAATCTGAAATCAAATTTAGTAGCAGTTTTATAAATAACTCAGTTTAGTAACTATGTCACTAAGAACAAAAATTTGTTATGTAAATAAATGTAACAAAAATGCCGTCAAAACGTTTTGCTGTCTTGACAACTAAGAAAGTAGCGGATAACGTTATATACATACCCGGGTAAGGCCGTCAAAGAGTTATATGCAAGCTAAGCAAAAGGTCACTTTGTATTTGTCGCCAGAATTGCACAAAAGACTGAAGATTCGTTCAGCCGTAGATTCCGAACCTATGTCAGATCTTGCCGAACGCGCCCTTGTCTTCTACCTGGCTAACTCAGAATTAGTAGAGGAAATGGAAGCTTCAACTTTTGGACGAACTCATAGAGTTTATTCTTGTCCAAATTGTGAAAGTTCATTAGTTTTACGCGATGGGAAATTAGTTACTTTGGGTAATCAACCAGGAGTAGTTTGCCAAGAGCATCTTCCCATTGATGAAATGGAGCAAGATGAAACCAATCCTAAGGGTGAGGAAGAGTTGGTTCCTTGCTAGGTAAGAATTATGAATGAATATTCATAAATTTGGTTTTCTTTACCAACAAAACGATGTCTTTACTGTATTAAGGTCTCAAGTAGGTCGATTGTATGAAAGAAGAGCTCAATATCCTAATTCAAGCTCAATACCCTCTAATCTACCTTGTGACCTCCGAGGAAGAGCGGGCTGAGCAGGCAATTTCCACAATTGCCCAGATGTTAAAGCCCCAACGCCGAGTATTTGTTTGGACAGTAACTCACGGCATCGTAGAGTATGGTCAACCCCGGAATGTGACCCAGCACAATACTGTTTCTCCAGAAGCAGCTATTGAGTGGATCATTCGGCAGAGAGAACCCGGTATATTTATTCTTAAAGATTTACATCCATTTATTGATGCGCCCGCCACAAATAGATCGTTACGTGATGCGATCGCTAGCTTCAGAGGTATGCAAAAGAACATCATTTTGATGTCTCCGATGCAGCAGGTGCCAATTGAATTGGAAAAAGAAGTTGTAGTTCTTGATTTCAAATTGCCCGATATGTCTGAGTTAAACAAAGTTTTGACTTACCACATAGAGCAAAATCGCGGACGACGACTGACAACAGAGGCGCGAGAAAAGCTTCTTCGAGCAGCTTTGGGTTTAACTAAAGATGAATCTGAGAAGGTATATCGTAAGGCACAAGTAACTACAGGTCGCCTGACTGAAGAAGAAGTAGATATAGTTCTATCTGAGAAAAAGCAACTAATTCGGCGTAATGGCATCTTAGAATACATAGAAGAAGATGAAACCATTGATGCTGTAGGTGGCTTAGAAGAACTGAAAAAATGGCTCAAGCAGCGTTCTAACGCTTTTACAGAAAGAGCTAGAGAATATGGTTTACCTCAACCCAAAGGTATGCTAATTTTAGGGGTTCCAGGCTGCGGTAAGTCATTAATTGCCAAAACTACCTCTAGGCTGTGGGGTTTGCCACTATTACGGTTGGATATGGGGCGAGTCTACGATGGTTCAATGGTAGGACGAAGCGAGGCAAATCTACGTAACGCCCTCAATACAGCAGAATCAATCTCTCCAGCGATTTTGTTTATCGACGAATTGGATAAATCCTTTGCAGGTAGTACAGGCTCATCCGATTCTGATGGTGGCACATCAAGTAGAATCTTTGGTTCTTTCCTCACCTGGATGCAAGAGAAAAAATCTCCTGTGTTTGTGATGGCGACTGCCAACCGAGTTGAACGTTTGCCTGGGGAATTCTTGAGGAAAGGCCGCTTTGACGAGATTTTCTTTGTAGATTTACCCACATCCGAAGAACGGCAGGATATTTACAAAATTCACCTGACAAAGCGTCGTGAAGACATCTCTCGTTTCGATTTAGAGCAACTAGCTAAGATGTCCGACGGCTTTTCTGGAGCAGAAATTGAACAAGCGCTCGTTGCGGCAATGTACGAAGCATTTGCCCAAGACCGTGAGTTCACCCAACTAGATATTATTGCTGCACTTAAGGCGACTTTGCCCCTGTCTCGTACCATGCAAGAACAGGTAACAGCCCTCAGAGATTGGGCTAGACAGCGCGCACGCCCTGCGGCATCCTCCGTTGCTGAATATCAGCGAATGGAGTTTTAAAAGCTTTCCCTTGCTCATCCAAGGGTAAAGGCTAGCTGAAAAACGCTAGCAGTTAAGAGAAAAAGCCGCTTCTAATTAAACGCGGCTTCGCTGAAGATAAACCGTTGTCGTTGTTCTGAATCTTCTCACTGGAGGAAACCCAAATGTCTCATTTTAGCACTCTGCGTACCAAGATCACCGATGCTGAAATCCTCAAGGCTTCCCTGCGCGACCTGGGTATCAGCACAAAAACTGAAGCTGATGTTCGTGGTTATAACGGTCAGCGCGTGCGTTCTGACATCGTGGCTGTTTTGGAAGGTGAATATGATCTAGGTTGGTCTCGCAATAGCGATGGTTCTTTTGACCTCATCGCTGACCTGTGGGGCGTTGCTAAAAAGCATAATCAAACCGAGTTGATCAATTCTATCAACCAAAAATACGCTGTTAACAAAACCTTGGCTGAAGTAAAACAGCGCGGTCTGCAAAACGCCAATGTGAAGTTGGTATTGCAATAACAATTTCTCTGCGCGTTCCCAAAGCTGAACGGGTTAACCATATAAATGACGGTTAGCCCGCTTTTTTATCGGGACTGGGATTTCTTCTCAGTCCTGATTTTTTATAGGAACTAGGGTATGGGCAAGAGGCTAGTGTAAAACCACCCCTAGTCCCTAGTTCCTAGTCCCTCCCTACTTTGGTCCTAAACCTACAGCACCAGCATAAACGGCGCGATCGCCTAGTTCATCTTCAATTCGTAGCAAACGATTGTATTTTGCGACTCGTTCGCTGCGACAAAGTGAACCTGTCTTGATTTGACCAGCACGGGTGGCTACTGCTAAATCGGCGATTGTTGTATCTTCGGTTTCACCAGAACGATGGCTAATTACTGACCTAAAGCCGTTACGAGTTGCTAAGTCAATAGTTTCTAAGGTTTCAGTCAAGGAACCAATTTGATTCAGTTTAATCAAAATGGAATTACCTGCTTTTTCCTGGATGCCTTTTTGCAAGCGCTTAGCGTTAGTCACAAACAAATCATCCCCCACCAACTGCACCCGCGAACCTAACTTTTGGGTCAGTAATTGCCAACTTGACCAATCTTCTTCGTGCAACCCATCCTCAATTGATACAATGGGATACTGGTCAACCAATTGCCCTAAGTAATCAATAAACTCTGTGGGGGCATGAGGCTTACTATCATAGACATACTGCCCGTTCTTGTAAAACTCACTAGCTGCTACATCCAACGCCAAAGCCACTTGTTCTCCTGGCTTGTAACCAGCTTTCTCTATGGCAGCAACCAATAATTCTAAAGCTACCTGATTAGATTCCAAATTAGGAGCAAAACCGCCTTCATCGCCTACCCCAGTCAATAAACCTTTATCATCCAAGACTTTGCTGAGAGTGGCAAAAACTTCTGCACCCCAGCGCAACGCTTCTTTAAAAGAAGGCGCACCGATGGGGACAATCATAAACTCTTGAAAATCCACGTTGTTTGACGCATGCGCCCCACCGTTAATGACATTCATCAACGGTACTGGCAACAAATTTGCTAAAGGCCCACCCAAATAGCGATATAGGGGAATTGCCAAAGACTCAGTCCCAGCTTTGGCAGCTGCTAAAGAAACCGCCAAAATTGCATTAGCCCCTAAATTGGATTTATTAGCCGAACCATCTAAGGCAATCATCGTCCGGTCTAGTAATTCTTGGTCGAGGGCATCCAAGCCTAACAATTTTGGTGCAAGTGCCTGTTGGACGTTCTTGACCGCTTGCAGTACCCCTTTGCCCCCATAACGGTTTTTATCGCCATCACGTAGTTCATGCGCCTCAAAAGTGCCAGTAGAAGCACCACTGGGAACCTGTGCTAGTCCAATAACACCGTTGGCTAAATGTACTTCGGCTTCAACTGTCGGTCTACCCCGCGAGTCCAAAATTTCGCGGGCTGCGATCGCTTCAATGGCAGTATCTAGAATATTATTCATCTGTCCTTTATCCTTCTTTGTGTTGATTACGTACAATTCCAGTGGCTCAACCCAATCGCTAGCATAGATGTTTAATCCACTCTGTCGGCTGAGATTAAAGAAGATTTCCAGAGTTTGGGTAAATCGATGGCGGATGCGTGGACTTTGGATTTTGAATTATTTTTTGGTTAAAAGTCAACTGAAACTTTGACTTGGGTAAAAATGGTGCGGCAACTTGCTGTGTTGAGGTTCGGTAGATTCTCAACCTTAAGACTTTAAGCTTTGTAAAATGTTGATAGATAACAATACTGAACTGAATACAGAGAAAAGGTCAATATGCGATTACTACACACAATGCTGCGAGTGGGCAACCTTGAAGAGTCCTTGAAGTTTTACTGTGAAATTCTGGGAATGAAATTACTGCGGAGAAAAGATTATCCAGGAGGAGAATTTACCTTAGCTTTTGTCGGCTACGGTGATGAAAGCGACAATACAGTCCTAGAACTAACCTATAACTGGGGAGTAGAAAAGTACGAATTGGGTAATGCTTACGGTCACATTGCTCTTGGTGTTGATGACATTTATGCTGCCTGTGAGGAAATCAAAAATCAAGGTGGTAAAGTTGCACGCGAACCAGGCCCCATGAAACACGGTTCAACAGTAATTGCTTTTGTGGAAGATCCAGATGGATATAAAGTTGAACTGATTCAATTAGCTAATTCCCCATCAGAGGCAGAAAGTCGTGAGCGGGAAAAGATGAAGGGGTAAGGTTTAGTTGACCAAAACAAGCAAGGGAAGAAAAGTAAACAACCCTTTTTAATCCTTTCCTCTGTGTTACGACGGACACTTTGATGTCAGTTGCTACCCTGCGGGAACGCTAAGAGCGAACAAGTCGGTAAACCCGCCCACGTAAGTGTCCTCCTCTGTGCCTCTGTGGTTCAATTAATTACTTTTTAACCGCAAAGACGCGGTGTGAACCAGCGCTGCGGGAGGGTTAGCCCGACCCAGGCGACTGGTGTTAGCGCAGCGGTAGCGAGCTTGCGTACCTTTACGGGGAAGCGAGCTACGCGCAGCGTCTCGTAGAGAGCGTCACCCGAAGGGAGAGCGCAGAGAGAAAAAAGAGATTTTAGCAATCACCTTAAAAGGGCTAGTCAGAACTCTTGTTAATTGACTGCTTATTGGATTTCCCTTCTGGTTCTTCTTTGACACCATATAACAGGGGAGCATTTCTAACGAGAAATTCCCACAGCACTATCTAGCAAAGTAAGCTCATAACTGTGTTTTCGTTTTAAATTAGGGAATAGGTAATGAGTCGAACTCCCACCTCTTCCTAGTCCCAAACTGCAACCGCAGATACACGCGGATATACGCTGATCATGTTTGGATAATTATTTGGGGAGTGATACTGGGAAAGTATGAAGGATAAAGTATCAGGGATCAAGTTATGAAGTTTTTCAGTCAACTCTACCCCACAAAAATGCCTCTAGCATTAGCCAAACAACCCGCCCTGCTTTTAGGAAGCTGCTTGCACCCCAGCATTAAAAATCTTTAGCCTTCCTCAATATCCAATCTTTACACTAAACTTCAAAATCTAAAATCTCACATCAAAAATCGTAAAGATGCAGCCTACAGATCCTAATAAATTTACTGATAAAGCCTGGGAAGCAATTGTAAAATCTCAGGATATAGTCCGTGCATATCAACAACAGCAACTAGATGTTGAACATTTAATCATTGCCTTGTTAGAAGAACCTACTAGTTTAGCAATCCGTATTCTGGCTAGAGCCGAGGTCGATCCCATCCGCTTACAACAGCAACTAGAAGCATTTACCCAACGTCAACCCAAAGTGGGCAAAAGCGATCAGCTATATCTCGGTCGCAGCTTAGATGTGATGCTAGACCGAGCCGAAGAAGTTAGGGAGAAAATGAAAGATGGTTACATCTCCGTGGAACATATCCTCTTAGCTTTTGCTGAGGATGATCGCATCGGACGACGGGTACTTAAAGGCTTGAATGCAGATAATATCAAGCTAGAAGCAAGTATTAAAACTGTACGTGGCAGCCAAAAAGTGACAGATCAAAACCCAGAATCCCGCTATGAAGCTTTACTGAAATTTGGCAGGGACTTGACAGAACAGGCAAAAGCTGGAAAACTCGACCCAGTAATTGGCCGGGATGACGAAATTCGTCGGGTAATTCAGGTATTGTCCCGTCGTAGCAAAAATAACCCAGTCCTGATTGGTGAGCCTGGAGTCGGTAAAACTGCGATCGCCGAAGCTTTAGCCCAGCGGATGGTTAATGGTGATGTTCCCGAATCTTTGAAAAACCGTCAGTTGATTTCTTTAGATATCGGTAGTTTGATTGCTGGGGCTAAATACCGGGGTGAATTTGAAGACCGTTTGAAGGCCGTACTCCGGGAAGTTACGGAATCTAACGGTCAAATTGTTTTGTTTATTGATGAACTACATACTGTTGTCGGTACTGGTTCTAATCAACAAGGGGCAATGGATGCCGGAAATTTGCTCAAACCAATGCTAGCGAGGGGAGAACTGCGTTGCATTGGCGCAACCACCCTAGATGAGTTCCGTAAACACATTGAAAAAGACGCAGCCTTAGAACGCCGCTTTCAGCAAGTATTCGTAGATCAACCCAGTGTGGAAAATACTATTTCCATTCTGCGGGGTTTGAAGGAACGCTACGAAGTTCATCACAACGTCAAAATTTCTGATTCGGCGTTAGTAGCCGCGGCTACTTTATCAGCGCGTTATATTAGCGATCGCTTCTTACCAGATAAAGCCATTGACTTGGTAGATGAAGCCGCCGCCCAGTTGAAAATGGAAATTACCTCCAAACCAGCGGAATTGGAAACTATTGATCGCCGCTTGATGCAGCTAGAAATGGAAAAGCTATCATTAGCTGGAGAAGAAAAAAGTATTTCCCCAACCAAAGAGCGTTTAGATCGAATTGAGCAAGAAATTGCCGATTTGACCGTAAAACAGCACGAATACAACGAGCAATGGCAAGGCGAAAAACAATTATTGGAAGCTATCAGCATCCTAAAAAAAGAAGAAGATGCCTTGCGGGTGCAAATCGAGCAGGCAGAACGCGCTTATGATTTGAACAAAGCTGCTCAACTAAAGTATGGCAAATTAGAAGGAGTGCAGCGCGATCGCGAAGCTAAAGAAGCCAAACTTTTAGAAATTCAAAGCCAAGGGTCTACCCTACTACGAGAACAAGTCACTGAAGCCGATATTGCCGAAATCGTCGCCAAGTGGACAGGAATACCCGTTAATCGCCTTTTGGAATCAGAACGGCAAAAATTGCTGCAACTCGAAAGTCATTTACATCAACGAGTCATTGGACAACAAGAAGCCGTAGCCGCAGTATCAGCAGCAATTCGTCGGGCCCGTGCAGGGATGAAAGATCCCAGCCGTCCCATTGGCTCATTTTTATTCATGGGGCCGACTGGTGTGGGTAAAACCGAACTCGCCCGTGCTTTAGCTCAGTTTCTCTTTGATTCTGATGATGCTTTAGTCAGGCTGGATATGTCCGAGTACATGGAAAAACACTCGGTTTCACGCCTTGTCGGCGCGCCTCCAGGATACATTGGCTATGAAGAAGGTGGTCAACTTTCTGAGGCGATTCGTCGCCGTCCCTACTCTGTAGTGTTGCTGGATGAAGTCGAAAAAGCACATCCAGATGTGTTTAATATTTTATTACAAGTGCTAGATGATGGTAGAATTACGGACTCTCAAGGTAGAACGGTAGATTTCCGTAACACTGTCATTGTCATGACTAGTAATATCGGCAGCGAATATATCCTGGATATTTCTGGTGATGATACCAAGTATGAAATGATGCAGGCACGGGTAATGGATTCTCTGCGATCGCACTTCCGCCCCGAATTTCTCAACCGTGTGGATGATATCATTATCTTCCATACACTCAGTCGCTTAGAAATGCGGCACATCATCCGCATTCAACTCAAGCGGGTAGAAAATCTCCTGCAAGAGCAAAAAATCTCCTTTGATATATCCGCCGCCGCCTGTGATTACCTCGTCGAAGCAGGCTATGATCCAGTTTACGGCGCACGTCCCCTGAAACGGGCAATTCAGCGAGAAGTAGAAAATGCGATCGCTACCAAGCTATTAGAGAATACTTTTATCTCTGGAGATACAATCGTAATTGACAAAGGAGAAAAAGGTCTAACCTTTAGTAAAAAACTATCAGTTAAAGTCTCAGTTCCACAAATTACAACATAGGTATTTGAATCAAACCTTTGCGTACCTTCGCGCTAACCTCTGCGCCCCTCTGCGTTGAAAAATATTACTTTTTTCAACGCAAAGCTGTACTAAAGCATAGTAAGAATCATTAGAATTTGCTTATCATGTTACTTGAACTAATTTTTTGGGAAGAATTTAATCGTATACCCACTATTTTTATCATTCCATCAGGTTAGACAGGCAATTTTTATGCAACTAATCACATCGTTAGACCTTAGGAAATCAGAGTATTTATCAAAAGATCGATTCATTAGTTATCATCACCAGTTGCGGCTAATCTTTTCGCTTGGTAATCAGGTAAACAACATTCTCGAAATTGGGATTTTTAACTCATTCTTAACAGATATCCTCAAGCGAAATGGCTATCAAGTATCTACTGCCGATATTGATCCGAAACTAGAGCCAGATATAGTTTTAGATCTAACAACTGATTTTTCACTGCCAAAAGATAAATTTGATGCCATTGTACTATTTCAAGTCTTGGAACATCTGCCTTATGAACAGTCAGAACAAGCCCTAAAAAAACTTGCAGAAGCAACTAAAAAGTTTTTGGTGATTTCCCTGCCTTATAATACGCAATTTTTGGCACTTCAGTTGAGATTTTCTTATATAGAAAGGTCAAGATATTTATTAATGAAAATGCCAAGATTCTGGAGTAGCAAGCCAATGTCTGATCAGCACTACTGGGAAATTGGACTCAAAGGATATCCTAAAAAGCGAATTTTAAACTCCATTGCTAAAGCTGGATTAATACTCAAGCAAGAATTTATCGATCCTGTTCATCCGTATCACCTCTTTTTAGTATTGGAGAAAAATAGTAGTAATACTTAAATATCAGCCTCAACCTCGCAAAAGTCCCCACACTAAATGTATAAAGGTAGGGAAATCCGAATCGCCGCTAGGGGGCAAACAATGCTGAAAACTAGGAGCGAACCTTTAAAATCCTAATTGGTATCATGCCCTCTCATCTTCTTGGGATTTACCTTTGAAATGGGATATTTGCTACAACATAACTTCAAATACTTACATCAAAGATTACCAATCATGCTAGAACAAGGCACTATCAGTATTCATACTGAGAATATTTTCCCAATCATCAAGAAGTCGCTCTACTCAGACCACCAAATCTTCTTGCGGGAATTGGTATCCAACGCTGTAGACGCAATCCAAAAGCTGAACATGGTATCCCGCGCCGGGGAATACACCGGAGACATTGGTGAACCAGAAATTCAAATCGCTATAGATAAAGACAAAAAAACCCTTTCCATTACTGATAATGGCATTGGGATGACAGCAGAGGAAGTTAAAAAATATATCAATCAGGTTGCTTTCTCTAGTGCCGAAGAATTTATTCATAAGTATCAAGGCAAATCAGACCAACCAATTATTGGTCACTTTGGTCTAGGCTTTTACTCCTCCTTCATGGTGGCGCAAAAAGTCGAAATTGACACTCTCTCCTACCAAGAAGGCGCACAGGCGATTCACTGGAGTTGTGATGGTTCCCCAGAGTTCACCCTCGAAGATTCAACCCGCACAACTCGTGGTACTACTATTACCCTCACCCTCCAAGGAGAAGAAGAGGAGTTTTTAGAAACAGCACGGATTCAAAATCTTGTCAAGACCTACTGCGACTTCATGCCAGTACCAATTAAAATGGATGGTGAAGTCTTAAATAGGCAAAAAG
Source organism: Halotia wernerae UHCC 0503 (assembly GCA_034931985.1). GTDB lineage: Bacteria > Cyanobacteriota > Cyanobacteriia > Cyanobacteriales > Nostocaceae > Halotia > Halotia wernerae. The sequence continues at coordinate 25,715 of JAYGHB010000032.1, read as the reverse complement.
CACCGTGGCGAGAGTCTTCTAATAACTTAACTCAAGAAGATTATTTAGAGTTTTACCGCTACCTGTACCCTTTTCAAGAAGAACCATTGTTGTGGGTGCATCTCAATACTGATTATCCCTTCATCATCAACGGGATTCTGTATTTCCCCAAAATGAGACCCGATGTCGATGTAGCCAAAGGGCAGATCAAGTTATTTTGTAATCAAGTTTTTGTCAGTGACAACTGCGAAGAAATTATCCCGCAATTTCTCATGCCAATGCGGGGTGTAATTGATAGCACCGATATTCCCCTCAACGTATCACGTAGTGCATTGCAAGGCGATCGCACAGTCCGAAAAATCGGCGATTATATAGCCAAAAAAGTAGGCGATCGTCTTAAAGAACTTTACCGCGATAACCGCGAACAATACATCAGTGCTTGGAAAGACCTTGGGACTTTTGTCAAATTCGGTGTTCTTAACGACGAGAAATTTAAAAAACAAATCGAAGATATCATCATCTTCCGTACCACAGCAGAGAAAGTAGAAAATAGTGAAACTGCTTCAGTTCAAGTTCAATCTAATGAAGATGATGCTTGGCAGGATGTCACCCTTGCTTCTGACTCTCCAGTTTCTACTTCTCCATATACCACTCTCAAAGAATACTTAGAACGCAATAAAGAACGTCACGAAAACCGGGTTTTTTACTGCACCGATGCAGCTACCCAAGCTACCTACGTAGAACTACACAAAAACCAAGGTTTAGAAGTCCTGTTTATGGACTCTTTTATCGACACTCATTTTATCAACTTCTTAGAACGAGAATATCAGGATGTCAAATTTACACGGGTAGACTCCGACTTAGATAACACCCTGCTAGAACAAGATAAATCTGGGGAAATAGTTGATCCCAAGACAAATAAAACCCGCAGTGAAGTTATCAAAGAACTATTTGAGAAATCCCTCAACAAACCTAAAGTAAATATCCGCACCGAGGCTTTGAAATCCGAAGATCCTCAAGGAACACCACCAGCAATGGTACTATTACCAGAGATTCTCCGCCGCCTCCGGGAAATGAACGCCATGATGCAGCAGCAGAATGCAGAGTTTCCTGAAGATCACATTTTGCTAGTGAATACTGCTCATCCCCTAATTCAAAATCTGGCGAATCTCAGCCAAGGCAGTATTATTCAAGGTAATGGCCAGTCACCTACAGCGCAATTGGTAGACATGATTTGTCAACATGTTTATGATTTGGCACTGATGTCTCAAAAAGGTTTTGACGCTGAAGGAATGAAATCTTTTGTTGAGCGCTCAAACGAGGTACTCACCAAGCTCACAGAACAAGCTAGCAAATAAACAGGTAAACAAAAATATTTACAGTCATTGCGAGCGAAGCGAAGCAATCCCAACCCTTGCGATTGCTTCATTTCGCTTCGCTCCATTCGCAATGACAGTGTGTAATTAATTGTGTTTAGGTACTTAAACAATCATAGCCCTTTTAAGGTGACTCGAAAAATCTCTTGTTTTTTCTCAGCGCTCTCAGCGTATCTGTGGTTAAATAAATTACTTTTAAACCGCAGATAACACAGAGAGAAGTCAAAGCGGTGGCTTGCCGCAGGCATCCGAACTTTGGTGGGAAAGAAGTTAAAAAGGGGTTTTCTTAACAAGATGCAGAACATCTAGAAACTCTTTGCCCAAATCTTCGTGCCAAAGCCCCTAAAATAGAAAGGCTGTACTAAAATCATCATCTGGAGATACTTGCTTATGTCTCGTCGCTGTGAACTAACTGGTAAGAAGGCCAATAACGCCTTTGCAATTTCTCACTCTCACCGCCGTACCAAGCGCCTTCAACATGCCAACCTGCAATCGAAGCGTGTTTGGTGGGCAGGTGGAAATCGCTGGGTAAAAATGAAGCTGTCTACCAAGGCAATTAAAACTTTAGATAGCAAAGGCTTAGAAGCAATGGCTAAAGAAGCTGGTATTAATCTAAATCATTACTAAGCTTCTCAACCAAAACATAGACTCTCAACTTTAATTCCTAGACATTTGCCTAGGCTTAAGAATATTTACCACAGAAGCCTCCCCATTTTGGGGAGGCTTTAAATTGCTACATATTATAGCGATCGCCAGTTAGGTTTAAGACATAAAAGGACTTTCAAACCTGTCCCCCCTCCCCTGCTTGCTATATTTTGCTGCCAACTGATATGTTTTCTTAACAGATGGGTACTCTAAGCTTAATCCGCTAACTATATCTTCATAAACTGACACCTAGGTAAAATACATTTTTGCAAAGTTAATGTGAAGTTATTCTTCATCATCTATGAATTACATAATTTTGAAAAAATCAGTATTTTCCGAAAAATCTAAAATCTTAACAAATGATATAACTTAAGCAAACCATTCTTGATGTTTTGATATTGCATTTGGGAGTTAGTTAAACAGGGTAGATAATCACATCAACAGAATTTTTAATGATGTCTGTAAGTTGCTTTTACAGGCAAAATTTCTATTTGCCAAAAAATGATATGTCCGCGATTAACCACTTGACAGGAAAGTAGCTATGTCTTTAAAACGCCAGCTATTCAAGACAATAAAACAAGTCTCCAAATATCTGAGTAAAAATCTTGTATCTGCAATTAAAAAGCAAGTTATTTGGTTATTACGAACTTTATTGATCACCAAAAGACGGCGAGGTTCGGTGAATGCTGGTTTTGTGTTGCCAACAGTAGTAATGGTATCGCTAGTAGTCGTGCTACTAACTACAGCAATTTTATTTAGATCATTTGAACGGGCAAAAAATGCTAGTAACGTCCGGGTGAATGAAGTTACAATGCAAGCCGCTACACCAGCCTTAGAAAGGGCTAGAGCTAAGTTAAATGCTCTACTAGAAGATCCAACACTACCACGAGGGACTCCATCTGATAGTGCTTTATATGATGTTTTTAAAAAAGATAAGTATACGCTTGGTGATGAGACTCGTCTCAAACTAGCTTTTGAATTTAACGGTGCTGCAAATATCCAACAAAACACCACTTCTATAGAAAGTGATGAGACATTAAAAACTGCCTGGAAATTTGCTGTTGACACAGACAATAACGGACTGAAAGACACTTTTACTCTTTATGGAATTTACTTTCGCAGCCCCAGTAGAGACTCTACGACAGGGCAGTTTAATCGCGAAAGAAAACCTCTAGACGCTAGAACACCACCAATGGATAGTAGCTCAAACCAGCAGTGTAGCAGTGCAGCTGGTTTTTCTAGCTTAGTGGGTAACTCTAGTTGGTATAAGCTAAACAGTGGTAATTTGGGCAAAAGCTTCTTTATCTATACTGTTAACGTACCAATTACTGAATTGGGCAGCAGCTTAAGCAATACAGAATACGAACCCTACAAAGGCAACAAAAGTGTTGTAGCCCTAGAGTTACAACAAGACCGCAGTCGTGTCCCCCTACCAAATAACGCCGTTTGGTTTGAGAACGACCTAGAAATCATTACTGGTAGTACAGCATTATTGCTGAACGGTAGAGTTCAAACTAATGGCAACTTGCTGGTAGGGGTCACTAGCAGTGGCGGTAATATAACCTTCCGGCAAGTTAGCAGTAAAACATCCTGTTTCTACAATGAAGAAAACGGGCTGATTAGTGTTGGGGGAAATGTAGGCAATGGTAGTCTCTCTCAAACCAGCACCCAAAATGTAAACGTTGATCTTTACAAAGGTTTTGGGAACGCCATCACTACTGCTGCCATTAACGGCACCAATAAATCTACAAATTCTATTGGCGGTGGCAGTATCGGATTCAATGATGCAGCGTTTAATCAACGCATTGCTGCAATGAAAAGTACTGCGATCACTTTATGCACAACGTGTAATAGCGCAACAAATGGTAGCGCCCTCAAAACAGCGGTTGACGCTATTAGTTATCCCAGCGATGTGAAAGACAACGTCACCGCAAAAGTAAAAGATGTTGATGATGGCGACACAGCTCGACAAATCTTCTACAACGAAATAGAAATTTATCTGCGTAATCGTACACGCCGAGTACCCTTCGCTGAAGTAGCAGATGCCACAGGAGTAGGAGCCACAACTGGATATAGTGCCATTACTGCCAATTTAGAACCTCAGGCTACATGGAGAGAACCACTAGACTCTAGTAACCAATTGACTGGTGTAACAGGTATTTCCGTGGACTCATCTCAGCTAGAAGCTATACAGCCAATTTTACAAAAAAAAGAAGGCGTTCAAAGTAAATTAGGCGATCGCGTTCTTGTTGGTAATAATCTCCCTGCTTTATGGAAGCAAAATAATCAGTATGTTGGTTCAGAAGCTAATCAGCCAGTTTTGACTAGTAGTGGCGGTGTTCAAAACTGGACTAGATATGGTTCTGAATCACCAGCAAGATGGCGTAACACTCGAATACAGGCACTTGCCGATTTAGGAATATTGAACCGCAACGGCTTTTGGGAAGAAAATGCCGCAGCAAACCCTATAAACGATTTAGATAGCGTGGGTGGTGTCAGAATCGTTACTGGTGCAGGCATTTATGTAGATGATCCTGATGTTGGCTCTACAACAACTGGCGCACTTTATGATCGCCCAACCTTATCTTTTCTACCAGATCCACCAGATCCTACTCCTAGCGATTCTAGTGATATTCCTGTTTGGCCTGATACCATGCCAATGTCAAGTCCTGGAGATACTCGCCAGGGTGATCTACTCATGCGAGCCACAGCTGTTTATCACTACAAGGTAGATTATGGCACTGACCAAGAACCGATTGCTTGTGTAAGTAGCTACTACGACCCTTCAGACGAAAATACCAGCCAAAATAAAACAGGTATAACAGTTCCACCTATCCCACCTGCTGTCACACCGACAATTGTCAATTTGCCTTGGAACGCAGCTACTAATGGTAAATCTAATAACGGCATTGTTTATAATTACCCCACAGATGGCAGAAGCACTTTCTTTAATACTCACAAAGCTCGACTGCAACGACAAGCTAACTTAAAATTCCCCAATGGACGTTGGGCTAACAAACCACTACGAGATGCCCTAACAAAAATTGGTACAGCCACTACAGTACCTAGTACTGGTTTACAATTAGCAGATTATTCAGCAGTTGACACAGCGCTTTGTGCTATTTCAATTTTAGGTAATGAAGCTGGTTTCGTTGTCACTCCTGCTAACCAACCTAAGCACGGTGCAATCAAAGAAGCAACTTTTCTTGATGCTAGGGAAGTTAAGCAGATTAGTACATCGACTGCACCAAGTACATACGACCTAGATTTAGAACAGCGTCAGCCCTTAGAAATTCGGGTGACAGATATTGATTTAGGTTCCAGTGCCAGAGGTATAGCCACCACAGCAATAACAGCTAACGAGTATTTATTACCTTACAGTGGCATTCTTTACGCCACTAGAGATGATGCCTTACCCGATGAAAGTGATACGACTGCTGAATCAAAGTTACTCAGTCCCACGGACTTTAGGCTTGATCCAACACGTCACCCGAATGGCATCCGTCTGATTGAAGGGGAAACTTTAGCTAGAACTACTACTAATACTTACAACGCCAAAGAAAAAGGTTTGATTCTGGTAACAGATTTACCTGCATACATTAAGGGTAAGTTTAATCTGCATCAAGCAACCGTAGGTAGCGGTTCAGAAATTGAAGAATTTACAGAAGCAGAGCCAACTACCAACTTCTATGATCGCAGTACTGCCAATACTAAGTTTGCTTGTCGTATAAACAGAACTGGTTGTTCTACTACTGCGAGTGAGGGTGACTTTTGGCGATCTGCAACGATTATTGCCGATTCCATGACCTTACTTTCTGGCAATTTCGCCGATGGTGTACGGAGATTTGGGGACTATGACCTGAACAATAATACTGGCATTGTTGTGGAGGATGGCTTACTTACCACAAGTATACCTACTCCCTTAGATGATAGAAGACGAGATAGGCTGAAAAATGGCTTTTGGGAAAACAACTTTGCTACCAGTTCATATTGGACAGATAACGGTATTCCCAGAACAGCTGCTATTAACTCTTACTTAGTAAATGGAGTTACACCACTTCAGCGTAGGATTACTAACCATCCCTTGTATGTTATGGAAATTTGCCGCAAGCTGCCAGTTTCAACTTGTGGGTCTGGTGACTGGGTAGTTGGGTTTGATATCAATGGAGATGGTGTTTTAAGTACCACTTTACAAACTTACACGGTAAACGGTAGTAATATTCCGCTTGTTGAAAGAGACATCAAAACATATAAGTTAGGTCAAGCCATAGCTGCTGCTGCTGGTTCTACTACTGCTACTACAACTGCACTGTCAAATTGGTCTACTGCATTCTCTTCCGCTTTTCCATCAAGTTGGTATGTTGGATCTTCTTGTAGTACCAGTGGCATCACGACTACATGTAACAAAAGCATTAGAGATCGACTAGGAACTGGCGATACAAGTAATAAACTGTCTTTACAACAAGATGATCGACGTTATGCCCGTCGAGTCGCCTTTGCGCGTTATGACAGCAACAACTTGGTTGAAAGTAGTCCTGGTAGTCGTATTTACAAGCCAATGGGCGTAAGTTGTCCTTTGGATACTACTGGTACTGTATATACCGATAATGGATGTACTGGCACTAATTACGGTTACAAATCCTCTAGCATTAGAAGCCTATGGTTTAGAACAACCAATAGCACAACTGATCCAGGAGACATAGCGGAGGCAGTATACGCAAGTGATAAACCACTGTTTTATTACCCACCTATTGATGGGAATGATGCTGATACTGACCCGGATTTAGACGGTCAGCCGCTTTTAGTACCAGTTTTGCAAATTCACGATGCTACAAGTAATCCCCCTAACCTGAGAACAGACGCATCAACAGTAGCTTCAGGAGAAGATTTTAGAACTAATTGGCTACAACAACCTATTGATACCACATTTAATGCGACGTTTGTCTTAGGCAACAGTCCCAGTAGAACAGCAGAACTTTCAGCAGGTTTGCAAAACTTTGTGCGATTTTTAGAAAACTGGAATGGTAGAACTGCCAAAATCAGTGGGAGCTTTATTCAATTGAAGCGGAGTGCTTTTTCTACAGCGCCAGCCGCACCTATTTTCACAATTAGACAATCAACCACTGCCACTGCCACTCCTACTACTGCTAATCTCAGCCTTTTTGACTACGCTTTAGACAATTATCCAACCCGAAACAGTGATGGTTTGTTACCTTACTATTCACCACCAGATAGAAAGTGGGGGTTTGACGTTGGTCTGTTGTCAGAGCAGCCAGACCTTTTTGCTCAAAGGTTTACCGCACCATCAACAGGTCGCCCAAATGAGTTTTTTAGAGAAGTTGGACGAGATGATACTTGGGTGAAAACACTGCTCTGCGCTGGTCAGCCAGCATCAGGAGGAGCTTATACAAATGCAGTTCCTAATGAATATCGCCCCAGTGGTTGTCCATCTATACCAAACGATTAGAAATTGGGTACACATTATGAATATTGGGAAACAAGCCAACAAGCAAAGGTTACAAACAGTTGAAGTAGGTAAAACATCTGTACCTTACCTACAACATGGCGAAAGCGGTTTCACTATTGTTGAATCTTTGGTAGCAATACTTGTTGTAGGTATTTTGCTAGCTGCGATCGCCCCGGTTATTGCCTTATCAGTGGCAACCCGTGTACAGTCTCGACGGGTAGAATTGGCAACTCAAGCTGCTAGATCATACATTGATGCGGTGCGAACTCAGAAAATTCTAGCAACAGCAGGGCCAACCACCGATACCGCCCTGGTAGCAGCTACAGCCCCTACAACAACCGGAACTCTTACTTGTATTGCGAACTCTTATTGCACAGATCCAACAGCTCCAACAGGAACATCTTTGTACTGTGTAGATTTTGATGGTTCTGGTAGCTGTGAAAGCACCAGCGTCGCAGATATGGTTGTACAGGCTTTTCGCCCAAATAACAACGATGCTACGAAGGGATATGCCTTGGGTATACGGGTGTATAGAGCTGATGCTTTTAAGGCAAGTATAACTTTGCTCAAAAATACTTCCACAACTAAGACAACACAAAATACTTTTGCCGCAGGAGGAGGTGGAAAAAAAGCACCTTTAGTAGAAATGACAACAGATATTAGCGACATTGTGCCTAAATATAGTGACCTTTGCGCTCGCTTCAGTGGTTGCAGTTAAAAGATTATTTAGTATCTGTCAATCAAAGGAAAACCGCATCATGACGAATTCCCTAAAATTTATCCTCAGTACTCAATTAAAACGCTCCGCAAAAAATCATCAACCAAGTGGCTTTACCCTAATAGAACTTTTGGTAGCTATGATATTAGCGGTGCTGGTCATAACACCTTTGATGGGATTTATGATTAGCATTCTAGACACAGATCGCAAAGAACAAGCAAAAGTAACTTCAGAGCAAGAAATTCAAGCAGCACTAGATTATATTACTCGTGACTTACAGCAAGCAGTTTACATCTATGATGCTGATGGAGTGACTAGAAACAGAAATACAACAGACATCACTCTATCAGGAATTAAAGATCAAATACCACCAGCCAAATCTGCTCCTAATTGTAGCGATGCTGCTGCTTGCACACCAATACTAGTTTTTTGGAAACGTAAGTTTATCGCTGATAGTGTTGGGATTAGTTCTAATACTCAGACTAGTGATGTTCAAACAGATGATGGCTATGCTTATTCATTAGTTGCTTATTATTTAATTACCAACACAGACGGTTCAAATTCCACTTGGTCTAAAGAAGCAAGGATTGGAAGGTTTGAACTTCGAGGCCCAGTGAACGCGGCTAATGCTAATGCGACAGGAAGTATAAGTGATACTGGGTTTAATTTGCCACCACTAGATAAAAGTGGTGCTTCGCTCAAAGACAAAATGAATCAATGGCAAACTGCATTGGGTGCTTCAGACAATTACCCTATTGGAAATCAAGTTATAACTTTGATTGACTACATTAGCACTACTACTCCTCCTACTCCTACTCCTCCTCCCATCGCTACAGATTGCCCTGGTGGTTCAACCCCCAGTCCAAAACTTGTAGGAAGTAAAACAAGTGGATTTTTTGCTTGTGTTGATGCCAATGAAGTATTAGCGCAGGTGTACTTAAGAGGTAATGCACTTGCTCGTATACAAAATAATAATTTGGCTTACGCTGATAATAAAAAAGCTTATTTTCCCAGTGCAAACATTCAGGCACAAGGGCGCGGATTTTTATTTACCAAATAAACTCTACAAATCTTTCAGCTAATGAATTAAAAGTTAGTATACACAGGTCAACTTTATTGATGTTTAAAAATAATAATAAAGACGTTGCGGAAACATTAAAGCAGCGAAATCAAAAGACAAACCACTATGCGTCAATGTACGCCCAAGCAGATGCCGGATTTAGCTTAGTAGAAATTATAGTAGTAGTGCTGATGATTGGAATTTTAGCAGCGATCGCGGCTCCTAGCTGGCTTAGTTTTGTAAATCGACAGCGGGTAAATAAAGCTAACGACGCTGTTTTAGCTGCAATACAGAATGCACAGACAGAAGCTAAAAAGAAAAAACTTAGCTACAGCGTCAGTTTTACGACTGATAGCAACGTCATCAAAACCGCTGTTTATCCCACTACTTCTACACCTGATTCTAATTGGCGAAGCCTGGGTGGAGATTTACAAATTCCAAACGGAGCCGTGTTACTGGGGACAAATGTTACCAGTCCCAACACAGCTGGTACTACATCTTACGGTACTGCATACAACGCAACCAATAAATCACAAACAATTACCTTTGACTATCTAGGAACTCTACCAAATCCTTACTTTGGCGCGATACCAACAGGTTCGACAGAGCCACCCGGTTTAAAAATCATTGTAGCTGCTAAGAATGTCAAACGATGCGTCATTGTAAAAAGTCTTTTAGGAGCCATGATCACAAAAAGAGACAATGAATGCAATTAAAAAATTGTGTTTTTAACGAAATTCGAGAATAAATCCGGTAAAATACGGTACATTAAACTGCATTTTGACAGCAAAATTGTAACATCAGGTGCAGTTTTTTTATTTTAAGTATTATTGTTTATTAGTAGCTAAACAGCTACATAGTAAATCATGTTAGATTTTTAGCGTTTACTAGGCATTACTCAATAAAACGTGACTTTGGGAAGATGACTAATAACCTTGATTTTACTGTAGCAATACCAACATACAATGGTGCAAGTCGTTTACCTGAATTACTAGAACGACTGCGAAATCAACTCGACACTGAAAATTTTTCTTGGGAAATTATTGTTGTAGACAATAACAGCAACGATAATACAGCTAAACTTGTCCAAACCTATCAAGAAAACTGGCAATCTCCTTATCCTTTAAAATATTGTTTTGAAGCTAAACAGGGAGCAGCTTATGCCAGAAAACAAGCAGTTGAAGTTGCCTTAGGCAAACTGATAGGTTTTCTGGATGATGACAACTATCCAGTATCAAACTGGGTAGCAGCAGCTTATGCTTTTGCTCAAAAATATCCTCATGCTGGAGCTTATGGTAGCCAAATTCATCCAGATTGGGAAGTAGAGCCACCAGAAAACTTTTGGCGAATTACTCCCTTTTTGGCAATCACAGAGCGCGGAGATGTACCGCTGCTATATGAACCCAAAAAAAGACTATTACCTCCTTCGGCTGGGCTTGTTGTTCGCCGCCAAGCTTGGTTAGAAAGTGTGCCAACTCAGCCTATTTTAACTGGTAGAATAACGGGCAATATGCTGACTAGCGAAGACTTAGAAATGTTATGCTATCTCCAAAAATCAGGATGGGAAATTTGGTATAATCCCGAAATGGAAATTTATCATAAAATACCTAAGGCAAGATTACAAAAAGATTATTTAATTCCATTTTTTAAAGGTATCGGACTTAGCCGTTATGTTACGAGAATGGTTAATATAAAACCTTGGTATAGACCTGCTGCTATTGTAGGTTACACGATTAACGATCTACGTAAAATTATTTTACATTTACTCAAATATCGAACTAAAGTAAAATATGATTTGGTGATAGCTTGTGAAATGCAGTTATTTTTAAGTAGTTTAATTAGTCCTTTTTATCTTTGGAAAAATGGATATTTAAACTTAAATAATATTAAATAAAATTTATGAATGAGTTAGCAATTAAAGAATTAGATTTTACAGTTGCCATTCCTACATATAATGGAGCAAAACGCTTTCCTCAAGTTTTAGATCGGCTTTTGACACAGACTGGATTAGAAAATCTTAATTGGGAAATCATTGTTGTTGATAACAATAGTTCTGACAACACATTTGAGATAATTCAGAACTATCAAGAAAAATGTAAATTTTATAATAGTAATTTTCAATTAAAGTACTGCTTAGAAACAAAACAAGGAATAACTTTTGCACGTCTACGGGCTGTAAGTGAAGCTAAAGGAAAGTTTATCGCATTTTTAGATGATGATAATTTACCTGCACCAGATTGGGTTTTACAGTCTTATATTTTTGGTCAAGAACATCCTCAAGCTGGTGCTTGGAGTGGTCAAATTCATGGTGATTTTGAAGTCAATCCGCCAGAAAATTTTTCTAGAATCCAGGCTTTTCTAGCTATTAGAGAACACGGACAAAAACCATATTTATTTGATGCAGATAAATTAATACTTCCTCCTGGTGCTGCATTAGTGATTCGTAAACAAGCTTGGTGTGAAAGTGTGCCTCAACAATTAAGCTTGAAGGGTAGAATAGGTAAGTTAATGATTAGCGGAGATGACTTAGAAATACTCCTGCACTTACATAAAGCAAGCTGGGAAATTTGGTATAACCCTGCAATGCATGTTGATCATCAAATACCACATTGGCGATTAGAAAAAGATTATTTAATGAATTTGGCGCGTGGCTGTGGCTTGTGCATTTTTCAATTACGCTTAATTAATGCTAAAAATTGGCAAAAACCAATACTTTTTTGCAAAACTATTTTGGGTAACTTTCGTCGAATTTTACATCATCGTATTAAGTATAGAAGTCAATTAGAAACTAATATCATTGCACTCTTTGAAATTGAATTTTATTTGAGTAGTATGTTAAGTCCTTTTTATTCATTAATGTTCTATTTTAATCAGCTTACAGTCAACAACACAAGTATAAAACAGGGAGCATCACACTTTTTTGCATGTCATTGCGAGCGAAACGAAGTGAAGCAAAGCAATCGCAAAATCTCCAACTAAGAACGAACATCGTTCCTCCTCTCTACCAGACGCTGCGCGAACGCAATAACAGTTATTCGCTTATTGAAAAATAAAAACTGGGATGCACCCTATAAAACATGACTGATTTAAGCCAAAAATCCTCAAAAATTTCTGTCGTCATACCTGCTTATAATAGTGAAAAAACTATTAAAGCAACAATAGATTCTGTCTTAAACCAAACGTTTACGGACTTTGAACTAATTATCATTAATGATGGTTCCCAAGACTCAACTTTAGATATTGTTTCACAAGTTCAAGACTGCCGGCTCAAAATATTTTCTTTTGAGAACGCTGGTGGAAACGTTAGCCGTAACCGTGGGCTACATCAATCAGTTGGGGAATTTGTAAGTTTTTTAGATGCAGATGATATTTGGACATCTGATAAACTAGCAAGTCAATTGCAGGCTTTACAAGAAAATGTAGATGCTAAAGTTGCTTATAGTTGGACTGATTATATCGATGAGAATGGTAAAATTTTATATTCAGGTACGCACAACACTTTCAATGGAGATGTTTATGAAAAGTTGCTAGTAAATAACTTTTTAGAAAATGGTTCTAACCCGCTGATTCATCGAGAAGCTTTAATTAAACTAAATGGGTTTGATGAATCACTCAAAGCTGCTCAAGATTGGGATATGTGGTTACGATTAGCTGCTAAAAATAACTTTGTAGGTGTATCATCCGTACATATTTTATATCGAGTCAGTGCTAATTCATTATCTACTAATCTTGTCAGGCAAGAACAAGCTTGTTTACAAGTGCTTGAACATGGCTACAAAGCCAGACCATCAATAGATAAAAAAATTTGGTATTTAAGTCTGGCAAATCTCTATAAATATCTAACTTGCAAAGCTCTACAACAGCCATATAATCGTCGTAAAGGTTTAACTGCTGCCATATATTTATGGAAGTACTTTCTTAATGATGCTTTGAGACTTCAGCGCATAAGCTTTACCTCCAAGTTGTTATTTAAAATTATTATTATTCTTATTTTACCTGCTACTTTGTCTACAGTATTACTTACAAGCCTAAAGACAGAATTTAATAAACTTGAGCTTTCCTCAACATCTGGGTGAGGTATAGGAATAAATAATTAACCGCAGATGAACGCAGATGAACGCAAAAAAATCTGTACTTGAACCATATTTAATTAATAAAAATAACTGCTTTAAAAATCGCTCTAACAGCGGTTTTACATTGGTAGAGATGTTAGTAGTTGTGATGATAATTGGTATATTGGGCGCTTTAGCAGCACCTAATTGGTTGGCTTTCGTTAACACTCAGCGCCTCAATACTGCCCAAAGTCAAGTTTACCTTGCTATGCGTCAAGCCCAAAGTCAAGCTGCTAAGGAAAAATTAACTTGGCAAGTTAGTTTTCGTGAGCAAAATAGCATTGTTCAATGGGCAATTCATCCTGCTACAGTCAACCCATCTGCTGCTAACTGGAATAACCTAGATTTCAATGTGCGCTTAGATTCAGAGACAACTTTGCAATTGTCAAGTGGAATACGCAAAGCTCAATTTGACTACAGAGGTAATGTTAATGTGTTCAGACGAATCACGCTATCTAGTAAGTATGGTGGTAAAGCTAAACGTTGTGTCTATATCTCCACACTTTTAGGGGCAATGCGAACGGCAAAAGAGCATACTAGAGCTAATAGTGACGGTGACTATTGCTATTAAAATATTTTTAGTTAACTCAAATTAAGGTATTGTGTGCTGAAACCATCAGAAAGTATCAAACAGCACTTAATTATTTTCACTCGCTATCCAGAACCAGGAAAGACAAAAACCCGACTAATACCTGCTTTGGGTACTGTTGGCGCTGCTAATCTGCAACGAGAAATGACTGAACATACAATATCTCAGGTTAGAGAATTGCAAACAGCAACTTGTATATCTTTAGAAGTGCGGTTCAGTGGTGGTAATTTGCCGCTCATGCAGAATTGGCTGGGGCTTGATTTATTTTACCAGTCTCAGGGCGAAGGAGATCTAGGTTCACGGATGGCGCGATCGCTTTTCGATGCTTTTGAATCTGGTAGAGAACAAGTAATTATTATTGGCACAGATTGCCCTGAAGTAAATTCTCAGATTCTTACCGAAGCCTTTGAACAACTGCATACCTGTGATCTTGTGCTTGGCCCAGCAATTGACGGTGGCTACTACTTGATTGGTTTACGTCGCCTCATCCCAGAATTATTCGTTAACATCGACTGGGGAACCTCTCAAGTATTGCAACAAACTGTGGACATTGCTGAGGAACTCAATATATCACTTGTATACTTGCCACCTTTGGCTGATGTTGATTTTCCAGAGGATTTGCCGATTTGGAAGTTGCTCACAAAGAAGTAAAAACATGAAACACCTAGAATTTCCTGAAGACACCCAAGATAACAAATGCTACCGTGGTGTAATTTCAAACTAGGAGGCAGAAAATCTTAACCAGTATTCCATTTGCCTTTTTCCCACATAACAGGCAGCTTGATGGAATAGGCAGGGTCATGGGAACAATATTCAAGTAACTTTAAATAGGACAATCATTCTGATCTACCACAAGTTTAAAAAACTATGACTAAACGTTTTACCTCTTTTAACGCTGCCCTCACACTAAAAGTAGTGGGAATCATCTTAATTTTGTCCTTTTTGCTTGACTTTTTGATTCTGTTATTGCCTTTCCAGCCAACTGATAGAGCATGGCAAATCAATCTAGCAACAGCACTAGTTGATAGAGGAATTGTGCCTTTGGTGGGTTTAGGGATGTTGTTCATTGGCTATTGGATGAATGAAGCTACTAGTGATAGCGATCGCCCACAACCTGTAGACTTAAGATTTCCCGCCTTGATACTATCCAGTATTTTAGGTTTAATCTTCTTGCTGATTTTTCCTCTGCACCTCAACAATGTGCGTCAAGCCAGCGCTCAAACAGTAAATCAAATTAACCAAGATGCTGAACAGGCAGAAAATCAGCTGAAAAACCAATTATCTCAATTTCAAGCCCAACTAAACAACGACCAAGGAAAAGCTCAGTTAGAACAGTTGCGAAACCAAGCGAGATCTCAATTTAGCGAACTGCTCAAAGATGATCAAAAATATCAACAAGCGCTTAATAACCCCCAAATTCCGCAAGCCCAGAAAGAATTACTCAAGAAATTTAAAGCAAATCCCCAAGAGCTTGACAAATTTATTGCCCAGCAAACAGATCCTCAAGGATTGGCAAATCAAAGATTGAGTCAAATTCGTCAGCGCAAGGAAGAAGCTGAAAAACAAGCTAAAGACAACGCTTGGAAGTCTGGGTTACGGATTGGTATTAGCAGTTTACTGTTGTCTATCGGTTACATCATTATCGGTTGGACAGGATTGCGCGGTATGGGTGGCTTACAAAGTAGTGGACGTAAAGCAACCGCACGTTAACTCTTATGGGAGTTAGGAGCAATGGGGAAAACTCAACTAATAACTCCTAACTCCTAACTTTACTATTAACTATTAACTAAAACTTAGAAATGTTCTCAATTTACATACTCACATATAACGAAGAACTAGATATTGCTGCTTGTATTGAATCGGCGATGCTATCAGATGACATTATAGTTGTGGATTCATGCAGTAGCGATCGCACTGTGGAAATTGCCAGTCGTTATCCCGTCCGCATCGTCCAACATCCTTTTGAAAGCCACGGACAGCAACGTACTTGGATGCTAGAATCTATACCCCCCAAATACGAGTGGGTCTATATTCTCGAAGCCGATGAACGCATGACACCAGAATTGTTTGCCGAATGTGTACAGGCAAGTCAAAATATAGACTACATTGGCTACTACGTGGCTGAACGTGTAATGTTCATGAATCGTTGGATTCGCTACAGTACTCAATATCCACGTTATCAAATGCGTCTGTTCCGTCACGGAAAAGTCTGGTTTACAGACTACGGTCATACTGAACGGGAAGTTTGCGAAGGTGTTACCAGTTTCTTAAAGGAAACTTATCCTCACTACACTTCTAGCAAAGGCTTGAGCCGCTGGATCGAAAAACATAACCGTTATTCCACGGATGAAGCCAAGGAAACTTTATATCAATTGCAGCAAGGTAAAGTTAACTGGCAAGATTTGTTCTTAGGCAAGTCGGAAGTCGAAAGACGACGCGCCCTCAAAGATTTGTCGTTGCGTTTACCCGCTAGACCTTTACTACGCTTTTTATATATGTATTTTCTCTTAGGTGGTTGCCTAGATGGACGTGCTGGTATGGCTTGGTGTACATTGCAGGCATTTTACGAATACCTGATTTTGCTGAAAGTTTGGGAAATGCAGCACCTACCTACCCCCAGTTTAGAAGCAAAAATATCTCCGAATATGGAAGTACATAACACGGCTTCAATAACTACAAAAGTTGATGCAATTTAAACAAAACAGGACTTACGCACAGGTAAAGGAAAATAGAACCGCAGAGAACGCAGCGAAAAGTTGTCAGGAGAAGCCACTGCGTTGGGCGGGTTCCCCGACTTGAAGCAAGTGGCGTTGGTTTCCCTCCGTAACAAACTTTTCAAGACAGAGGACACGGAGAAATAGGAGTTTCAGAGAGTTTTTGCGTAATTCCTACAAAATTAAAATATTTATTCGCCAAATATTATTTTGGTAAAAATGATAAATTAATGTTCTTAACATAACTTTTTCAGAAAAGTCACTCCTCCCTGAGGGCAATTGATTAACTAGACAAAACCAATTATCTGTTAACCCTGTGGTACTTTTGGAATCATAGGCAGCTTTTGATGGAGCGCGGTAAGATTAGTAATATCCCAGAGGCTTGCAACAATCATTTACAAGTCATACAAAGAAAAGTAACATTCTCAAAGATAAACCAGCCATCATTTTGGTTGATGCATGTCAATATGCACGGTTGTAGAAAAATAGCTGGTTTTTAAGCAGTCAGTGCGTACTTTCATGTTAGTAAGCCAGATGTTTGCAGTTTTGGGTAGAAGCTTGGGGTAAAAATGCCACAAGTCATGTCTTTACAATTGGACAAATCTGCTGGTATGAATACCAATAACAAACGTTCCACTAGCCTAGAAAAGGAGAATACGGGCTTGGGAATTAACCGCTTAAAACAGGATTTAAAAAATGACCTGATTGCTGGTTTGTTGGTGATAATTCCGCTAGCAACCACTATCTGGCTAACAATTACTATTGCCAGTTGGGTCATCAACTTCCTCACCCAAATTCCCAAACAACTGAACCCCTTTGATGGTCTACATCCTATATTAGTAAATATACTTAATTTAGCAGTGGGACTGGCTGTACCACTACTAAGTATTCTTTTAATTGGGTTAATGGCTCGGAATATTGCTGGGCGGTGGTTACTGGATTTTGGTGAACGGTTATTGCAGGCGATTCCCTTAGCTGGACAGGTATACAAAACCCTAAAACAACTTTTAGAAACACTACTAAAAGATTCCAACAATAGGTTTCGTCGGGTAATTTTAGTAGAATATCCCCGGCGCGGAATGTGGGCGATCGCTTTTGTCACTGGTGCAGTTGGTAGTGATATTCAAGCTCAGATGTCTCGTCCTATGCTGAGTGTCTTTGTTCCCACCACGCCGAATCCAACTACAGGATGGTATGCAATAGTTCCAGAAGATGAAGTAGTAAACTTATCGATGTCGGTAGAGGACGCTTTTAAAGTAGTAGTTTCTGGCGGCATTGTTACTCCGAATACATCCCTACCTTCCTTAATTATTTCCAAAGACCACAATCTAGAAACACCAACCCTAGAAACCAAGCGCCCAATCATCCCTGTAGAAGAAACTTCAACTTAAAATCAATCCGGTAAATTCACCAGCAATATAGATAATATGGTTGTCTAAACTCTGCCAAAATGTATTAACTCCTAACCCTTTAATTAGTGCTTAGGCACTTACTTCCATGCAAGAGAGAAAACCCCAACAAATTGCTCGTGAATTGGCATTGTTAAGTCTCAGCCAGTTGCCCATAAATCCTAAAAAATTAACAGAAGAACATCTACCCAAGTTAGTGCTAGCAACAGTACGCACCCTCAGATCAGAAGTACAAGATAGTCTAGATAATGCTGCTGCTGAACTACAACGCAGTAACGATCGCCTCTTAACTAGCGAAACTCGTGCCTCAGATCTCAATAGTGCTAGAACTATGCTCAAAGAGGCGATTGAATGCACCCAAACGGCAATCAATCAACTGGGTGCAACAGTTGAATTTCCAGAATTAATTCAGCTAGCCAATCAAGACAGGGAAGTTGGCAGATATGCTATCCAAATAGTCAAACTGGTCAACGAGGAACGAACTGCGATCGATGAACGGATAGCTTCTGCTTTGGTAGATTGGCAAGTCACTCGCCTTGCCCAAATCGATAGAGACATCCTCCGCATAGCTGTAGCAGAAATGCTGTTTTTAGAGCTTCCAGATAGTGTAGTGATTAACGAAGCTGTGTTGCTAGCCAAACGCTACAGTGGAGACGATGGTCATCGTTTTATTAACGGTGTTCTACGCCGAGTTACAGAGCAAAAAAAGACTGCATAATTCATAATTCGTAATACTCGCTAAAGGCGAGAAGCAAGCTACGTAATGATGCTCTCTACGAGACACTACACGTTAACGGAGCTTTCGCTTTCTTGAAAAGTTTTGTTTTCCTGTTACCTGGACGCGCAACTTTCCGGTTTAGCGAGTCTGCATATCGCTAACATAATTAGCTTTTTGCAAAGGTTTCAGACATTCTTATCAGTAAATGCCTGATACAAATGATTGCTCTCTAAATTCTTTCCCCCTGCTCCCTGCTCCTTACCCCCTGCTTGCATAAGAGGTGAGGATAACCCGGAGGTTTTACCCCAGGAAAGAGTGAAGAGTTAAATTAAACTTATAACTAATAACTCATAATCCATATAACAACTAATACCACTAGCTGCAATGGTTTTTAATTGGTTCCGTCGTCAACACAACGATTCCTCTGACACCCCCTCTGAAAACACACAGGGAGAAACTCCTTTAGCAAAAGAACCCCAACCAGAACCAGCCGAAACGGCAAACCCAACGACAGAAACTGCGCAAGACTCAGGCGCAGATTTGTTGGCATTTGCTAAAGCTGCTTACAAAAATATCCAGCAAAAACAAAAATCCCCAGAAGTAGCAACGCCACCTGACTCAGAAATTGCCTCATCACCAACAGAAAAAAACGCAGCGGTAGAAACCGTACAACCACCGGAAGCAGCTTCTACCGTAACTGAAGCCAATGAAACGGCGCAACCCCCAAAGATAGCTGAAACAACTGCGGAAGTAATTACAACGACACAGCCAGAAGCAGCAGACACAACTGAGGAACAGCCTGTATCTAATGCTGAGGTTGACTCGGTGGCAGAAATTACTGAGGAGCCAGTAACGCCTAACCCAGAACTAACAATAGACGAGGCAGAATCACCAGCCACGCCAGAAGCAACACCAGCAAATTTATCTTTTTTAGAAAGAGCCGCAGCAGAACGGCAAGTAAAGCAAGAAAGACTGATAGCCAGTGCTATTGAAGTGCCAGAACCAGAAGTAGTGTCACCTGTTGTAGCATCGACAACTACCACGCCAGAAACAGCAGAGGTAATTCCTGAACTGGCTTTTGATGAAGGATTTATGTGGTCAACGGAAGTTTTGGCAGCCCAAGGTAGGCGACCAGAAGACGTTTCTATTGAAGAAATTACTTGGTTGAAGAAGTTACGGCAAGGGTTAGATAAAACCCGTCGTAACATTCTAAATCAATTGAAGGCGATCGTCGGGCAAGGGCCGTTGAACCAAGCTGCGGTGGCAGAAATCGAGGCCGCACTTTTGCAAGCTGATGTGGGCGTGGAAGCAACAGATTACATCATCAGTGAGCTACAGAAAAAACTACGAGCAGAAGTCACTGCACCAGAAGAAGCGATCGCCTTCCTCAAAGAAATCTTGCGGAATATGTTGGATCAGCCACTGAAGGAATCCTACAAATCTAGCTTTGCTCCAGACAAAGAAACTCTGAATATTTGGTTAATTACTGGGGTCAATGGCGCTGGTAAAACTACTACTATTGGTAAAATCTCCCACTTAGCCCAAAAATCGGGCTATAAATGCCTGATTGGCGCAGCAGACACCTTCCGGGCTGCTGCTGTAGAACAAGTGAAGGTTTGGGGTACTAGAAGTGGTGTGGAAGTAATTTCCAATCCTGGTAAGAATACAGATCCGGCTGCTGTGGTGTTCGATGCGATCGCTGCTGCCCAAGCACGAGAAACTGAGTTACTTTTGGTAGATACTGCTGGGCGACTGCAAAACAAGAAAAATTTAATGGACGAACTCAGCAAAATTCGCCGGATTATTGATAAAAAAGCCCCTAATGCCAAAATCGAATCTTTGTTGGTTTTGGATGCTACTTTGGGTCAAAATGGCTTGCGGCAAGCTGAAGTTTTTTCCCAAGCAGCTCAACTCAGTGGTGTGGTGTTAACTAAGCTTGATGGCACTGCCAAAGGAGGCGTTGCTCTTGCCGTTGTGCAGCAACTCGGTTTACCCATTCGCTTTATTGGTGCTGGCGAAGGAATTGAAGACCTACGTCCTTTTTCTAGCTACGAGTTTGTCGAAGCTCTATTGAGTGGTTAATTTCAAATTTTTCAGTTAAGCTCTTTTTTGGAAAAACCAAATTATTTTAGGACTTAGTACAACATTTCATTAATTCGTAGCGAATTAAATTTGGCGCAAAACTCTGCGTCACTTTGTCTTGAAAAGTTTCCTACAGAGGGAAACCCTCTTTCTCCTGACGGAGACGCTACGCGAACAGAACTTTTCGCTGCGTTTACTCTTTGTCCCTCTGCGTTTAAAAAAATAGTCTTTTTAAACGCAGAGGAACGCAAAGGTTTAATGGAAGGCTATTTTTCGCTACGAACTTGTGAAATCATGTACTTAGTACTCTGGTATTGTCACTGCGATTAAGTAGAAATACAATACTGGCAAAAATTTAAGTCCTAAAACTGTTATGGCAGAAAACGTTGTAAATGTGACACTCTAACTACAACGCTTAGTTGAGTTTTGAAGTTAAAGATTTTGGGGAATAGTTTTTCTTAATCGGATGTCACTAGCTTTATAGTTATTTTTTGAGTAAGCTAAAGTGCATCTGAAAATTTGCTGATTTTCAGCTTTGGATATGATTGTTAGCTTTTTATTTTTTGAAGTTAATTTCTTAGAATATCCTTATCTGCTCAGACTATGATCTTATTAGCTTGATTAATCGAGCGAAAAATATAACAAAATAATTTTGCTACCAAAAGATTTATCTATGCCTAAAGTAGTATGATTTGCTGATTAAGTTATGGAAAATGGAGTAACTTTCTAGATGCTGAGAAGAATTGCTGACTTTTGCCAGGAATTTTTCACTAAAAATAAGTTGTTAGAAGTTACTATATTTATCTAGAAAAGTAACAAGCAAATGCAATACTTGTATCAAGTCACATCCTACGTCTTTATACTCTTGCTAAAGTGACAAACCTTGTCCCAATATGGTTTAGCAATACCAAAAACAAAGAGTTTATAAGTAATCTATATCTGCTGCCCTCAAGCGCAATAATAACTGTACTGTGTCTCAACTGCCCTCTCAACCCACCGATAGTAATAGTAGTGCCACGACGGATGTCACCCCAGTCGTGGCACTTAAAGAACTTGTGGCGCGGCTGCACCGAGAACAAAATAAAATCCAAGATTTGCTAAGTTCTTTAGGATTTGCCCTCAGAAGTTTTAATAATTTGAATCAGTTTTTAGAGCTGATTCCATTGATGGCAACAAGAGTAACAGATGCAGACGGTAGCGCCTTGTTTCTTTATAAACCTAACGGTCAAGTCAGGTTAGAGCAGTTACACTGGCAGGACAGTCGCCAGCGAAAGAACATCCGCAAAGCTCTAGAAACAGCTAGTAGTCAAATCACTCTTTCTCCCAGCACCGCCCCTTTAGCAACTGCTACAGGGATTTTGGATGATCAGATGCATCAGTACTTAGGCCCAGATGTGCAAATCTTTGGCACAGCTATTCTGGTAAAACATACAGAGCGAGGGTGGCTCTACGTCTTGAGCCGTGATCCAGAATATAGCTGGACAGACACCAGACAAAAGTTAGTCCGGTTAGTCGCAGATCAAACGGCGGTAGCAATTGAAAACGATGAATTAGCAGTAGAACTGAGGAAAAAGGAACGTTTAGATCAAGAACTAGAAATTGGGGCAGAAATTCAACGGCGACTTCTACCCCGTCAATGTCCTACTATTCCTGGTGCAGTTCTGGCTGCACGTTGTAAACCTGCAAATCGCGTCGGCGGAGACTACTACGATTTTATTCCCACCAATCACAGTCAAATTCAACTCAGCAGCAGAATTGCTCAAGAAGTTGGTCGTTGGGGTTTGGTAATTGGGGATGTTATGGGTAAGGGTGTCCCCGCAGGTTTAATTATGACAATGATGCGGGGAATGCTCAAAGGAGAAGTATTGCATGGTAATTCACCTGCTGGAATTCTGCAAAATTTGAATCGAGTCATGTATGCGGATTTGGAAAATTCCCACCGCTTTATAACGTTGTTTTATTCAGAATATAATCCCCAGACACGGATTTTATCCTACAGTAATGCAGCCCATAATCCTCCCTTGTGGTGGCACGCAGCCACAAAAACTATCAGCCGATTGGATACCCTAGGAATGCTGATTGGTTTGGATGCTAATAGCCAATATGAAAATGCCCAGGCACAGTTAGAACCTGGGGATACAGTTATTTATTATACAGATGGTCTCACTGATGCTGCTGCTGCAAGTGGCGATCGCTTTGATGAAGAAAACTTCGTTGCCGCCTTCAGTGCAGCTTGCAGCTACTACAATGGGCCACAAGAGATTGTAGATTATCTATTCGACCAAGTTCAACAATTCATCGGTAATGGCCAGCAAAATACTGATGATATGACGCTAGTTGTTCTACAAATTCAATAGTTGGTTAGCTTTTGACCAAAAGAAGCAGGGGTGTAGGGGTTTCAAACCCCGACTGCATTTGCCCCTCCCCTACCTCTTCATTGACTATTAGCTTTGGACTAATTGAACCTCGCATGACTAGAAGTCACGCGATTCCTGCTTTAACGATCTCCGCCTAGAGCAATCCAGGTCTTACGAGTTCTCCACAAGCGTTTAAAGCCTCCGGCGCACCGACGGCGGTTATACTATTTTAACACGAATCCACTCAAGTATGGAGCGCCTAACTCATGACTAGAAGTCACGAGTGTGCAGCTTGTAGAAATCAAAACACAATTGTCCAACCCTGCTTTTGGGTATCTTGCTTGGTATAAGAAATACCATCAATCTTGATGCCTTTGTCGTCAAGCAGAGTGATGATGCCACCATTGTTGCTCAATTGAATACCTTCTTGACGTAAAGATACTTTTAGAGCTTCACCCGCATTGATAATGCCACTTATAGGTTGTTTATTCTTGGCTCTATCTGCCAATGACCAACCGCTCAAGTCAATTTTATCTGGTGAAGTATTAATTAAAGTCACTGTCTCTTTGCCTGTGTCATCTCCCGTAGGATTTACCAAAGCAGCAATAATGCGAACCGCCGAAGTCACCGCAATTGGTGTCACTACATCATCTGTATCTATTCTGTTACCTGTGGTGTCATCGGTATGGAACGCTTGGGATTGGAAGGCTAAAAAGATGCCTACCCACTGATTTCGGGTTGGGTAGTGAATTAACAAACCACCATCTTGCCAAACACCATTATCTTTTTGAAATTGAGCAGCGTTACCCTGGTTCATGTGAATGTCATGGATACCGTTACCAGGGAGAAAACCAAAATATTTATCTTTGATATCTTGTTCTGGACCCCACTTTTCACCAAAGGGGTAGAGAACTGCATCTGGTGAAGCGATCGCCCGCGCCATGTATAGTTCTAGTAACTCATTGAGGTCATTATCTGGCCCTGGTACGTTGTATGGCAAAGGTTTCATCTGTTTTGGGTCAAACAAATTCTCCCGGATGTAGTCCAAAGCTAATCCTCCAGGTTTACTTGCCAACTCATTGAAGCCGAAATCTAATTCCTGTAGTTCTTTAGTGATCGGGTGAGAGAAATTTTCGTCTACAAAGTAAAGCAATTCTGATGGGCTTTGCTTAGATTTGACGTTAATAGCAATGCGATGCTTTTGTTTCTCGTCAGTCACAAGTACTTGATAATGGGGGGATAGCCCTTCACCCAGTTTGCGATTTATAGCCCGACCTTTGAGAACACCGTAATTTTTTAAAGGCATCTACTTCTCCTAAATTTCATGGTGCAAAAGATGACATTAGGATAATGCTTAATATCGGGTATTTGAAATTTGATCGTCAAGGGTACATAATTCGTACCTTGGCGGTCAACCACAAGTGATCGCAGCAGATAAAATATGATGTTAAACTCTCTGCTGTTTCCTCTAGGGTTTCTTGTTGTAAGGTCATGAGCATACCCACAGAATTGGCATCATACTAACATGATGCTTCTGTGTTATTAGGCTTGAGAGTACACATTACAAATAGAGAATGGAAGAGGCAACAGGAAACTTAGCCTCTTGCCTACACTCATCCAATCTGCGGGTTGGTAGTTATTACCTGTGTTGCCGGCAGTGCTTTGATAACCATGAATAATCACATAGGTTGGTGCGTCAGAAATAATGCGCCCCGAACGGTTAATAGAACCGTTACCCCAAACATTAAAGTTGATTTGAACCATATTAGTAAATCCTATAAAAAAAAATTTCTGTTTCTTAGTTCGGAAATTGTTTAATTGCTTAGATGTCTGCAATAAAATAAATGCCAGATAACAAATTATTTGGCGTTGTTAATTTTATGTATGAAAATAATTTTCCGTAATCCTAAAAAGTTTGCAGAAGCGTTCCGTCAAAACGTCTCTACATCTAGATCTATAGTTCAATTCAGCAAAGCCTAAAAATTTAACTAATTAAGAAAACTAATGTTAATACAAGTAAGGTTAAGATAGTTACTTAATCTTTTGGTAAAAATAAGGATAAATCTAATTTAAGATTAAAATAAATTTTATTTATATTAGTAGTAGACTGTGGCGATCGCGGTTCACTACCTTCACTCCCCCAAACAATAATCACCAAATACTTTTCAGCAATAAATTAAGAGGATTGGCGATCGCTCTATGCTCTAAACTCCAGTTGGGTTAAAAGTCAGTTTAAGCTATGTGTCTTGAACAAAATCGATTTCCCTCGTATCTTATACCAACTACAATTTTTTATATAATCAGCTATTTGTTAGCAGAAATCAGTCTATTTAATCTAATTATGTCAGAATCGAAAAATTAAAAATAGAAGATTGGAAATTGAAGAATAAAAGGTTAATAAAAATAGTATTCCTAATTCACCTGAACTAATTTTGGTTCTACCGATCCCCTTATGAACCAAAAAGTATTTCAACCGAAAAAAAGAGCTA
>JAYGHB010000031.1:0-47558 GCA_034931985.1 Halotia wernerae UHCC 0503 | reverse complement strand
TGCTGCATAAATGCTCGACCATTGCCGTCGAAATACTGGGCTTTGTGACAAGCTTCTTCCATTTAGTCTAAACTCCAGTTAGTAGCTTTTCTTGCAGAAATAATACGGATTAAATCATCATTTTCAGTATGGACAGCTGCGATTACCCTACCCTGTAATAAACCAAACGTAACAAACCTTTGCTCACCATAATTATAGCGATCGTCTTCGACTGTCACAGTATCACTATCAAAAACAAACGGCACATCAACAAAGTCAATGCCTTGTTTACTTATATTAATGACACGCTTGTTTTCATTCCATTCAAATCGCATCCGCATCCATTTTAATTATCAATGAATAATTGCTCAAGCCCTTTCAACTCCTCATCAAGTGCCGCAATTTCTCCTAAAATCTCCTCAACACTCCGCAACTTCTCCGGCTGATAAAACACCTTATTAAAATTAATCTCCACCCCCACCACATTTTCCAAATACTCAAACGGCTTAGTAATATACTTCGCCATAAACGCCTCAATTGCTACGCGATTCGCCACCTCATCCCGATGGAAAGGAATAATTTCATAATCCTTCTGATAATCCGGCGTTAATTCCACCGTAATTTAGGATGGCCATTCCGATTCCTTAATGCCACTACCCCGCAGCAAATCGGCAGTTGCCCAGATAGTTGATTCGTATTGGAGGATATTGTTGACAATCATGCAGCAGTTTTTGGCTCAAGGGTAGAAATCAGTATACCGCGGGTTTCCCTCATGAGTGACTGCCGCGCAGAGAGGATAAGGAGTTTTAAATTTCAATACGTACAATTTCATCCCATGATTCAGCAATGCCGAAAAAACTAAATTAGTTGATATCATTCTAAATGCTTCATGTCTGTAAAAATGAACACAAAAATATTGAATATTATGCATCAATAAAAAACATCCAAATCAAGTCAAGTTTGATAACTGTAATTTTCCAAAACTGTTGTTATTACTAAGACAATAAAGTAATCTATATAGCCTCGATAGTAGGAAAACGGAGGTTTATATCTATTGTTTTTATTGATGATTGATATTGAACTTTGAATGTGCGATCGCTGTGTTTACTTCTGCGACAACTGTAGGCACAATCTGTTTTATAATCTGTAAATGCCCGCATATTTTTTTACTAATCTGTAGCGGTCAACAGCCATGTGTATGAGAAGCTGTGCCTAGGCTGTAATACACTAAGTTGAGGGATGCATAATGTCAAATAGCCCAGGGTTGTATATTCTACTAGTCAGTGTTCACGGCTTAATGAGGGGTAAAAATTTAGAATTAGGACGAGATGCTGACACGGGTGGACAAACGAAGTATGTGATAGAACTTGCTCAAGCCTTGGCCGCAAACCCACAAGTAGAACGTGTAGATTTAGTAACTCGTTTAGTTAACGATCCAAAAGTCAGCTCTGACTACGCTCAACCTGTAGAAGTTCTTTGTGACAAAGCTCAAATTATTCGCCTAAACTGCGGTCCGCGTCGCTATCTCCGCAAAGAAGTTCTTTGGCCACATTTAGATAACTTTGCAGATGAATTACTTAAGCACCTACGCCAAATAGGAAAATTACCCCATGTCATTCACAGCCATTACGCCGACGCTGGATATGTGGGTTGTCGGGTTGCTGGTTGGTTAGGTGTACCGCTTGTGCATACTGGTCATTCCCTCGGACGGGTAAAACACCAACGAATGTTAGAGCAGGGAACCAAACCGGAAACTATTGAAAACACTTTTCATATCAGTACACGAATTGAAGCTGAAGAAACCACTCTTGCCAGCGCAGCATTAGTCATCGCCAGTACCAATCAAGAAGTAACACAACAGTACGGCATTTACGATCACTATCAGCCGCAACGAATGGTTGTAATTCCTCCTGGCGTAGTACTTGAGCGCTTTTACCCAGTTCCTTCAAATTGGCAGGAACCACCAATTTATGAGGAATTGAAACGATTTCTTAAAGACCCTCAAAAGCCGATTGTGATGGCTCTGTCTCGTCCGGCAATGCGTAAAAATGTCAATACACTTGTCAAAGCATACGGCGAAGATCCACAGTTGCGGCACTTAGCAAACCTAGTCCTGGTGTTAGGAAACCGAGATGATATCACGACGATGGAATCAGGCCCACGTCAGGTACTTACAGAAATATTTCAGTTAATAGACCGCTACGACCTTTACGGTTACGTTGCCCATCCTAAACACCACAGCAGTGACGAGGTTCCTGAACTATATCGATTGCTAGCAAAAACACGAGGGGTCTTTATTAATCCGGCATTAACCGAGCCATTTGGCCTCACCTTAATCGAAGCTACAGCTTGCGGTGTACCAATTATCGCTACATCTGATGGTGGCCCACGAGATATCCTGGCAGCTTGCAATAATGGGATGCTAATTGACCCTCTGGATATTAAACAGATTCAGGATGCTCTACGAACGGCGCTAACTGATACCGAACAATGGCAACGTTGGTCTACCAATGGCTTAAATAGCGTCCGACAACATTTTTCTTGGGATAGTCATGTAGAACAATATCTCGAACAGGTACAGCAGTTGCCCCAACGAAGAGTTCAATCACTGCTCAGCCCCTTACCGCAAGCTCCAGCCAGCCGTCTGCCTGATTGGAACATACCCGAAAAAAACCGCTTACCAACCGCAGATCGTTTTCTTGTTTGCGAAATCGATAATACCTTATTAGGCGACCAAGAAGCCCTGCAAAAACTAATTGAGCGACTGCATAATGAAGGCCATACAACCGGAGTAGGAATTGCTACCGGACGAAACTTAGAAAGTTCCTTAGAGATGCTGGAAGAATGGCGGTTTCCAATGCCAGACTTGATGATTGTATCAACAGGTAGCGAAATTTACTATGGCCCTCAAGTTGTCACGGATACGAACTGGCAAAAACATATTAGCTATCGTTGGCAACTTGATGCTGTTCGTGAAGCTATGGAGGAACTACCAGGAGTGATGCTACAACCTCCAGAAGTCCAAGGTAAGTTCAAACTCAGCTACTTTATCGATGAAGAGAAATCTATGAGCTTCAAGGAAATTATGCGTCATCTGCGACGGCGAAGGCTCCACGTCAAAGGAATTTATAGCCATAATATGTATCTTGATCTGTTACCTATCCGGGCTTCTAAAGGAGATGCCATTCGTTATTGTGCTTTGAAATGGGGATTACCAATCAAAAGATTTTTAGTAGCAGGTGCATCAGGTAATGATGAATCTATGCTAGCCGGGAATACACTAGCTGTGGTTGTTGGCAACTATAGCAAAGAAATTGAAAAGTTGCGTGCCTATCCACAAGTTTACTTTTCTCAAGGACAGTATGCTTGGGGAATTTTGGAAGCACTTGATCACTATGACTTTTTTGGTAATTTATATCCTACTGAACCGGAAATGATAGCAGTATGAACTCCCAATTTTTAAGTTAAATTTAAGTAAAATCAGTGTTCAGCGAACAATAATAACTGAACACTGATATAGACATTTAAAGAGTGACAATACCCAATTTTTGCAATGCGTAAATGACAGCACCAAGGCGGGTTTGAACACCAAATTTCTCGTAAATATTTTCCCAATGTTTCTTAACTGTACGATCGCTCATTCCCAACTGCTTTGAAATTTCATTAAAGAGCATCAACGGCAATGGTTCAGAGGTTGCTGTGCTGCCGGATTGAACATTTGAAAAAGCTTTCTTCTAACTCCAGTATTGGTTAAACCGCCATGAGGCATGGTAAAAGTTATAAGGCTACTGGTAAGGGAAAAGCATCAAAGAGCGATCGCTGCAATAAGTATTAATAGAATCACATGAAATTAGATATTATTCTCATTGGCCCAATTGGTGCTGGCAAAACTACGATTGGGGCGTTTTTAGCTTCTAGGCTTGGTCTAATTCAATACTCAATGGATGATCTACGGTGGGAATACTACTTTGAGATCGGTTATGACGAGGAATTAGCAAAGCATAAGCGAGAAACTGAGGGTTTCTGGGGAATATATCAGTATTGGAAGCCATTTGAAGCCTATGCTGTTGAAAGGCTGCTATCGTCACATAACCAATGCGTTATCGATTTTGGGGGTGGTCATTCCGTGTATGAGGACGCTGCTCTATTCCAAAGAGTTCAACAAGCTTTAGCACCATATCCTAATGTTGTTCTTTTACTTCCATCATCCAATAAAGATGAGTCAGTGCAAATTCTCAATGAGCGCAATCAGTATGTGCCAGATGATAAACCAAACATCAACGAACACTTTGTTAGACACGCTTCAAATTATGAGCTTGCGAAGTTTATAGTATACACAAAAGGCAAGACACCAGAAGAAACTTGCAGTGAGATTTTAAACTCGATAGAGTTCTTCGAGTAGCAATGGATATTGGCAAGTAAGAAGAAATTAAGTTTTGAAATTTTATGAGGAGCTTAATTATCTTATTTATAAGTTAAAACCGTGTTTGATACTCCACTACTGCACGACTGTCATCTTCTAAATTAGTAGAAGCACGCACACGAATTTCATTATTTATACGGTAATTGATCCCCCACTGGAAGGGATCATCTGCTGTTAAAATTTTGATACTAGAAACAGAAACCTTAGGAGAAAGATCAACCCCAGCTTCTGCGGCCAATTCTAAGGTTGAATTACTCCTACCTGCTTCAGGATTATCAGAGATGATGGTGGGGAATATCCGAAATTCACTTAAACCGAAGGCACTACCAATCTGGTTAAAAGCTGATTGAAAGTTATTGAATACGGCTGAACCTGCGATGTTAATTAAACCTAAAGTGCTATCGCCACGTCCTTCAGTATCGACAAAACCACCACCTAATAAAGCGACAATTTCTGTTTGACTTCGTGAAGGACTGCTGGTAAGTTCCAGGTTTTCGTTGAGTTTACTGGCAGAGCCTTTCACAGTGGCTTCGACTCTGACGCTCTCTAAAGCTCCTAATCCAGCAGTACTTGGCCTACTAATATCAGTACTTTGAACTATATCTACAACTTTAGCAAAAAGCTGAACATCTAAGATGGGGTCGCGGGGTTGATTAGACCTAAAAGTTGCCGTATTTTTGCCATTAGCAAGTTTAAATTGGGTAGTAAATAAATTCACTCCACCTTCCTTGAGTCGGATAGTCCCATCTGGTATGGGATCAGCAAAAGAACCGTTTACTGTCAGGTTGCCAGTTGCTTGGAAACTGAGAATAGGTGGACGAGTAACTTCGACATTTTTGCCTAACTCTATTTCTAAATCATTAAACTTAGCGATCGCATTGGTGTTTTCAGTTTTATCTTGTTTGTTGGCTTTTGTAGGTTCTACGCCCAGATTGCGATCGCCAGCTGTGGAAGAATTGGTCGATTCTGCCAACAACACTTGACCGTTAAATAAATTTACCTTACCGCCAACTAAAGGGTTGAGGGCAGAACCAGTAATCTGTAAATTACCACTAGCGCCTCCTTGGTACAAGCCCTTAAGATTCAAGGCTAACTTTTCGGCATTGACAGTCAGAGGATTTTCGATATTTGTTTGCCCATTATTAAATATGGGAATTGCTCCAGCGGCTTCTACTTTACCTTGACTAAATTTACCCTGGAGACTTTCTACAAATATGCTGTCAAAATTAAAATTAACCTGACCTGTGACATCTGTCAGCTTTCCTGGCAAAGCCTGGGCTGAAAAAGTGGCATTATTAACAGTTGCAATGCCAGTTACTTCTGGCTGTTGTCTTGTTCCACGTACCTTGAGGTCTACTGTTCCTTCACCATTTTCAAATGCCACCTGGGTAGTAAACAAATTTAACAGTGCTAATCCTTGATCTTTGACGTTGACATCCAAACTGATTTGATTACTTTGGGGTGCTACCGCCGCAAAGGGCAACTGATAAGGTATGCTGCCTGTAATATTTACAGGTTCCGGCCCAGCAACTGAGATGTTACTGCCAAAGTTTAAGCGTCCATCGGCATAACTGAAACTGGCGGTAGCTGACTCTATGGGCTTTTGATTGAGTGTTCCTTGGATAATTTGTAATTCCCCTTTAGCTTGGGGATTAGCAGTACTACCTGCTAAAGCTGCTGTAGCATTGAGATTACCCGTTATTCCCACTGGGAGTTTGACAAAATTATTTAGTAATTCTATGGGGAAATTTCTGACCCGCAACTGACCAGATTGATCATCACCGCCAATATTACCAGCAAAAGCCAGGATGCCATCTTCAGACACAATCCGCAAAGGTCGTAACTGCAACACGCCGTTTTCAAAACTACCTTCGGCAATGATTGTGTTAGCACTATAAAAACGACTGGGTTCTTCTTCTCTACCCCAAACAAAGTTTTGACCTTTCAAATCAAATTGCACTGATAAACCATTATCTGTAGCTGTATTTACAGCAACTTCTCCGTTAAAAGTACCCTGCAAGTCTGCTAAATTTGGTATGGGATTGGCATCAATTTGTTGTTGTTCTTGTTGTGCTAGCAAGGCCTCAACTTCATAAAAGCGCTGGAGTTGAGTTAATAATGGTTGATCTGGTAAACCTCGCTCGTAGGTGGCGAGGTCTGCTGCTGTGCCATAAGTTGGCTCGGCTGCACCGCGTTGAAAATCTTGTAATTCAAATATCTGTGCAACTGTCAAAACATCTTGGATATTACCTTGGGTGACGCTAAGCTTACCTTGTAACTGTGGCCCTTGGGGGGTTTGACCAAAATTACCAGCAAAGGCATAAATACTGTTACCTTTGACGAATTGACTACTAGAAAGTATGGCTTTACCATTTTCATAACGGAATTGAGCTGCTAAGCGATCGCCTCGAATGCGGCCAAATTTCGGATCTGCGATCACCACACTTCCACTAGCTGCCAATCTCTGCTGATTAATCTGCAAATTTCCAGTTAATAAGCCAGCTATCTTACCACCACCCAAACGCAGATTTGGCGGTGGAGTCAAGTTCAAAACTTGTAAGGGTAAATTTTCTAGTTGCAGTGCCAATTCATTGCCTTGGACTTTACCTGTGGCTGAGGCTTGTTGCCAACGCACTAAAAAGGATTCGGGGCGATTATTAGCATCTAAACTTACAGCAATGCGATCATTATTACCTGTCAAATTTAAATTTAAACCTTGTCCCGGCGCTGAACGAACATTTCCAGTTAATAAAGGTTCAAAAGCCAAGCCTTGAACTACCAAATCTTGTAACTTGATTTGTCCGTTGACATTCGGTAAGGGCAACTTACCAGTCACCTGACCATCAAAATCGACTTTCCCCGCCAAAGCCACTTGATTAGGAAGATTAATCGGTAATTGTTTAAGATCGTAATTTTGGGCTTGGACGTTGAGATTTAATTGGGTAATATCTGGTAAACCCGCTTTGTTAGCATTGGCTAATATTTCACCACTGACATTTAAACCTGGTGCAGTAGCTTGATTAATAGTTAGCTTTTGACCATTCCAGGCGATCGCCGCGTTTAAAGGTCGCTCAATCCCAGCCAGGCCTTGAGATAACTGCACCTGACCAGCAGCACGTACATCAGCTAATTGGGCAGATCCTAAAGTGCCAGCTACTTGCAACTTTCCACCCAACTCACCCCGCAACTGCTGATTAAATTGATTTAATCCCACACCAGTAGCATCAACTACAGCCTGATAGCGACCATTAGCTAATTGAATGTTAGATGCTGTAATCGTCCCCCCGGCAACATTCACCCGTGCTTGACCATTGGCTTGGATAGCTTGGGGTTGGAAAGACTCAACTGAACCAGCTACATTCAATTGACCATTTAACTTTCCTTGAAACTGTGGTGGTACTGCTGCCAATTCTTGCAAAGGTACATTATTCGCCTGGACTTGTGCTTGATAGCGACCATTAGCTAATTGAATATTAGCAGCGGTAATCGTCCCTTTACCAAAATTCACCCGTGCTTGACCATCGGCTTGAATAGCTTGTGGTTGGAAAGATTCAACTGAACCAGCGACATTAAACTGACCAGTTAACCTGCCTTGAAATTGGGGTGGTACTGTTGCTAACTGCTGCACAGCAACATTATTAGCTTGGAGTTGTGCCTGATATGCACCATTAGCTAATTGAATATTTTTAGCTGTGACTGTGCCACCTGCAACTTCAAGTTGGGCTTGACCAGTACCACGTAAAGTTTTTAAACTGAAATTTTCTCTATTGCCTGCTATTTGGAACGTACCCGCCAATGGATTGTTTAAAGCTGGGGGAGCATTTTTTAATATCCGTCCCAACCTTACATCACTAGCTTTTAATTGGGCGGTAAAGCCTTCGTCTTTTAGTTGCACTTGAGAAATGGCAATTCTCCCGCCAGCAATTTGCACACCGGCCTCTTCAGTGCGAACAGCAGCAACTTGAAATGGCGCTGTTGTACCTGAAAGGATGAGACGACCGTTAAATTCTGCCCCTGCTAAAGAGACATTTTGCAGTTGATTTTTATCTACAAAACGCTGCAACTGAATATCAGAGGCATTGGCGACAGCTTGCCAACGCTCATTAGCATAACTGCCATAAGCCCGCACTAAGCCACCGCCGACATTAAGAGCTACATTGCGAAAAGAGACAGTGCGATCGGAATTGACAACAACTTCACCAGTACCGGGATAGGTAGCTGCCGGGGCTTGCCATTTTACTATAGTTTTGGCATCGGTAGGAGCGCCAGTGACTTGGGCTGTAGCAGAAAGAGTACCGATTTGAAAGTTAGGTTTAATGTCATATACTTGAGCGATCGCATCTCCAGGAACATTCTTCGCGGCAAAGTTTAAGTTCAGTTGCGGGGTATTCCCCACTTTGATTGTGCCAGCCCCGGTAATTTCTCCACCAAGTGCGGCTTTACCCTGAATATCTCTCAAAGTAATTAAAGAATCACTTGTAGCAAATTCAAATTGACTACTAATACTTTTAAAATTAACTTTGTCTATTTGGGCAGGTTTGATCGTGGCAACTGTGCCTGAGAGAATAGGCTTAGTAGTTGGGCCAATCAGCTGTAAATCAGCTTTTAATTGCCCAGTCACAGGCACAGGCAATTTCAACTTCAAAGTTTCTTGGGCATTTGCCACACTTACCCCATTGACACGCCCTGCCAATTTAAAGCCTGCTTGAGTGTCGATAATTCCCGTAGCTACTAAGGGAATTTTGCCATAGCTGGTAGTAGCCTTGTCTAGCTGTATTTCTGTTCCTTGGAAGCGGAGATTGCCTTGGCTATTAATTAATAGTTGTGGTAGGCGGGAAACTTGAATTGTTACTCCTTTGAGGTCAGCGCTACCAAACAATAAAGTCGGCTGCTCTGGTGTCAATTTAATTTGCAAGTCACCATCAACTCGACCCGTCTGTAAGTTCAACGGTAACTTGACAAGACGGGTAACATTAGTAGCTAAAAAGTTTTGTGCTTGTAAATGAAAGTTACCTGCTAGTACCTTAGAAAGTGTCTCTCCCTGAATCGAAACATTGCCACCATCATCTGCTTTACCTGCTGCTTCAAAGTTAATCAATTGATTGTTTTTCAGCAGTTGAGCAATGCCACTAAGTTGTGAAAATCTCACAGGAGGTAAGAAAGATTTTACCTCCCCTGCCCCCCCTGCCCCCTGCTCCCTGTTCCCTGCCCTCCTCTGAGGTAATAATGCCAGCTTGCCATTACGGAACCGTATTTTGTCCAAATCGGTTTTAATCGGCCCGCCTTTACCTGGTGGCGCTATGCTAGTAGTGATCCAGCGCCCTTGCTCATCCTGCTCAATGTAAACGTCTGGATTAACTAAGGTTACATCTAGCTTTAACTCACGATTAAAAATTAACTGTAATGGATCAAAAGCTACTTCTACAGCATCGACTACAGCTCGATCTGGATCTGTGGATGTTGCAGGAATGGCTGAAGCCCCAAAGCGCACTTTTGTTAGGGAAAAATCTGTAACTTTTCCTAGGTTTACCGGACGGTTGAGTGTAGTTGTGAGACTTTGTTGCGCCAGTGGCGTTAAATCTTTTTGTACAAAAGTCCACAATCGCCAAGCACCACCAACAATTCCAACTAGTAAAATTCCGCCCAAGGCAATGCCACCACGACTCAACACCAGTAACCACAGACGCTTACAGGCAGGAGATTTAGAGTCAGGCTCTAGATTAGAAGAGTTAGTCATAGGGGGGGGTCACTTTTACTTGCTGGATGTAGCTGGCACACTACTGACACTAACTAGCACATGTATTCATAATGTTAATTCCAGCATACAAACCAATTTAAGATTTTGGCTGAATTAGGTGTCTGTTGAAATAGTGTCCCTGTGTGTGATTTCTCACCTCCCAGTCCAGAAAAGCGATATAAAAGCCTGAAATCCATATAAAACCTCAAATCGGGTTATTAAATTTGATCAAAAGTAGGAAAGAAAAGCCAGAGGAAAATTCCCCCCTGCCCCCTTACCTTTTTCCTGGCGCGCTCAGAAAAATTTTAATAAAGTGAGAATTGTTGCTATGACTTTCCTTGGTGCATAACCTAGAACTTTAATATGAATAGACTTTAGAACAAAAGGACAGATGATTACACCAATGCGTGTTTTTGTATTGATTTTTAATGCCAATACCGAAAATGAGGGGATTCACACGATTCGGGTAGGCGATCGCAATAAAATTCTGATGTTCGAGTCAGAAGACGACGCTCTGCGCTTTGCTCTTTTGCTAGAAGCTCAAGATTTCCCCGTACCTACAATAGATGCACTTGATGCTGAAGAAGTTAAGGAGTTTTGCGAAAGTGCTGGTTACGAGTGGGAAATCGTCCCCGAAAATAGCGATTTAATTATTCCCCCAGAAATTAACTTGGAAGAAACCGACTGGAAAGCTGATGACCAGAAAGAGGATGCTGATGATGACTCCTTTCGTTTTAACCAAGTACCACCAGCCGAAGAACCAGAATTATCTGATTCTGAACTCGATAAAATTCGTCGCCAACTAGAAGGATTATTGTAAGGAGTTCTCTCCCCTACACTCCACGCCCTACACCCTTCTTATTGACAACCAACATAGGACAAATGACAAATGACAAATTTGCAGGAACGCGGACATCTTTTGACCGAACAAGTAAACCCAAATAGTCTGAACTTAGATCAGTTGAGTTCTCTAGAATTAGTAGAACTATTTAATAGCGAGGATCAAAAGGCAATTGAGGCGGTGGCTGCGGCTAAAATTCAGTTGGCCCAAGCGATTGATCGCACTGCGGAACGTTTGTACCAAGGGGGACGCTTGTTTTATGTTGGTGCGGGAACAAGTGGTAGGTTAGGGGTGTTAGATGCTGCTGAATGTCCACCTACTTTTTGTACACCCCCAGAACTAGTACAGGGGATAATTGCTGGCGGTGCTGGCGCACTAGTACGCAGTTCTGAGGATTTAGAAGACCGTACTGAAGATGGAGAGGCGGCGATCGCTCAAAGACACATCACACAACTAGATGTAGTAGTCGGTATTACTGCTGGAGGGACTACACCTTTTGTCCACGGTGCGCTCAATGCTGCTCGTCAGCGGGGAGCGATTACCATTTTTATTGCTTGTGTTCCAGCAACACAAGTGAGCTTTGATGCCGATATTGATATTCGTCTGTTAACTGGGCCAGAAGTGCTAGCTGGTTCAACTCGCTTGAAAGCTGGTACAGCCACAAAGTTAACTTTAAATATCCTTTCTACTGGAGTGATGGTCAAATTGGGCAAAGTTTATGGCAATCGCATGGTAGATGTCGCCGTCACAAATCAAAAGTTACGCGATCGTGCTTTGCAAATTTTGCAAGATCTCACAGGTTTAAGTCGTGAAGCTGCTGGTTTTTTACTAGAACATAGTGGAAAATGGGTTAAACTAGCGCTCTTGATGCACTGGACTGGTTTAGCAAAAGACGAGGGCGATCGGTTATTATCAGAACACCAAGGTAATCTCCGAACCGCTGTTGAAAGCTACAAAAACAACAAGCAAACCTAAAACTTTTTGATGATGATGATGATACATGTTCGTAGTCAGGACTAAAGTCCTGACTACGAACCTATCAAAACTTTTGCGATGAACCCCTAGTACGAGAAAGCAAAAGTAAAAAGTCAAAAGGCAAAAGAAAGAAGTCTTACACCGTGAGCTTTTTGTCTGCTTTAGATAGTAGGTTTATTTCCGCCGTGTTGTACTAGTGATCTGGTACTAGCCGGACTCCAGCCAAAATTAAATTAATCGCTGCTTGAGTATGCTGCTCAATCATTTCTGGACTCAGCAGTTGCAAATCGGGTCTAGTATGCTTGATGTTTTCGTAAGCATTGAAGTATAAATTACAAATCCCAATAATATGGAGAGTGGTAAGAAACGGATCAATTTGACGGAAACAACCCTCTGTCATCCCTCGTTCTAAAATTTTGATGAGATAGGCAAAATTTTCTTGCCAATTCCCTAATTTAAAATACTTTCCCTGATTTTGGTTGGCTTCTTGGAACCACAGCATTCCTCGGTATGGGTGAGCAGCTTCATAGGCGATCGCTTCTTGAACTAATATCTTTAAGGCTTCCTCTGGTGGAAACTGATCCAGATTTAGCTGCTCAAACCCTTCGTGCATTTCCACCGCCGGACGTTGCAGAACAGCTTGATATAGTCCTTCTTTACTCTCGAAGTAGTAGTAAATCATTGCTGTGGTGACACCTGCACCTTTAGCGATCGCCTCTGTTCGCGCCCCATTTAGTCCATTTCTGGCGAACTCTGCTTCTGCTGCATCCAGAATCTGCTTTTTCGTCGCCTCTGCATCACGCAGCTGACGCGGTTTTTTAGATGAGAGTTTTGACTGTGTTGAACGACCCACGTTTTTCCATCATACTAACGAAAACATCTTAACTAAAAAATTGGTTGGTAGTTGACATATCAGATGAGATTGTTTAAATTGATAACTAACTAAAAAATTAGTTAGAGAGTTTTTAGGGTTTGTAATCAGGACTTTAGTGCTTGGGAAATAAGGACTAAAGTCCTGACTACGAATAACTTACTGATCTTTGAGATATTTAATAAATCAAATAATTTAGATCGTTGGGAGTCAAAATGGAACCAATTTTACCTGGCGCGCCTTGGTTAATTGCTCACAGATCAATGCTAGGAGTAAATAAACCCCATAAAATTACTTTAAATACTCAAGATTATGTACTTTGGCAAAACCAAAAAGGCGAAGTATTTGCCCTTGATAACATCTGTCCGCATATGCAAGCTCCTTTATCAGCGGGGTGGATTTGCCAAGAAAGAGATACTATTGCTTGCCCTTTTCACGCGTTAGAATTTGATAGCAAGGGTAGACTATACCACAAAGATAAACAAGATAACCAACCAATTGCTAAACCGTTAGAGGTAATTGTTAGTAATGATTGCATTTGGACTTATGGCGGATTTGAGCCAAGATTGTCAATTCCAGATTTGCATGATCAAATTGTAGATAACTACCAATTTATTGGAGTAACTGGAGAAAAAAGTATTCAAGGTGATTTTTTAAGTAACCTGATGGTTAACTATGACTATAATCACCAAAATGGTACTCATAAAGAATTGTTTAAAATTACATACTGCAATGTCACTTCTTTTGAAGAAAAAGGGTACTACGCTAAAGTCGAACAAGAACTGACACGCTCTGACAACACACTAGGAGAAATTCTCAAAAATCCTGTTTTGGGCATCTTCCCTAAAAATCTTAATAACACACTCGAATACGCTTTTCCTTCAACTACAGTTTTCTTTGCCAAAACACCGATTGCTAAAATTGCTCAAACTCATATTCTTTACCCAGAAACGGAAAAAATCACTAAGACTTTTATTTTGATGTATGCCAAACTCAATAATCCTGTAATGAAATTACTGTTTAAAAATTCATTTTTGCGAGCAGGAGCCACAGTTATTGAACAAGATACAAGTGCAGTTGAAAGTTTATATCCTCGACAAAAACCCCAAATTAGATTACCAAACGAAGAAATTATGTTTTATGCAGAAAGACTTTACCGGGATTGGTAATTAGAGGCTCAGATCCCCGACTTCTTTGAGAAGTCGGGGATCTTGTTGTTCACGAATTTTAGAAAAAAATTTAAAAGTTATTAGATAATAGACAAATCTCTGATTATGATTTGCTATTACCATGACATCTGAAGTCTTAGCCGCTAATACAGCTTTTTATCGAGCTTTTGAAAAAAAAGATATTGAAGCCATGAGTGCTGTATGGTCACAAGGAACTGGTAGTTTTTGTATTCATCCAGGACGTAATGTACTACGGAGCTGGAAAGATATTCGTATTTCTTGGGAACAGATATTTAAAAGCACCTCTTACATAGAAATTAACACTGACATAATTACTACGGAAGTGAACGATCGCACTGGTTATGTCGTGTTGAGAGAAAATCTGTTGCAAGTAATTGGGGGTCAAAAGATACAAGCACAATCAATGGCTACGAATATATTTCAACTTTTGGGTGGTAAGTGGTATTTAGTTCATCATCATGGCAGTCCAATTATGCGGTAAGAGCGATCGCTTCAAAAACTTAATCAAGTTTTAAAGCATTAACAGGAACTTCATCCCAAGAATTGACTGTCCGCAATTGTGCTACCCAACCAGTTGATTTTTGGATCTCAGTCAAATTCTGCTGAAAGGATTCATGACAATCTTTAGCTTGAGACTCATTACAACAGGCAATACAGGCATAAATCATGCCAGACGGATCAATTTGCTCATTTACCCAAATGTTCATGGAGTATCCTCTAAAAAAGCGATGGGTTATTTAAAATACCATTAACAATAGAAATTGTAGAGCAAATATAGTGCTTATCAGTTGTGTGCAATACATTCCAGGGAAGAAAAGAGGCTAGGGACTAGGGACTAGTAGAGGATGGCGTAAATAAACCACCCATTTCAAATCAATGAAAAGCTTACGCTGTATTCATTTTTAATTTTGCGGAAAGCGGGCGGTGTCGGTTTCCGTCCCGCCCAACTTTCCAAGACTAATTTTTAATTTCCCCTTGCGGGGCTAGGGTTTTTGAGTAGCGATCGCCAACTTAGCCCCCTGTACCCGACGCAAGCGATCCATAACTGCTACTACCTGACCGTGCTTAACTCGCTCATCAGCATTAATAATTACCAATCCTTCGGAATTAGAACCAATTAATATACGTACTTCTTGTGCCAAATCATCCAGAGAAATTTGTTTACGATTGAGGCTGAGTGTTCCAGTTTGGTCTAAAGTAACGGTAATTGGTGCAGATGATGCCTGCTGTTGTGCCATAGCCGCTTTAGGTAAATTTACTGGTAAACCTTCCGACCGCGTTAAAAACAGAGTTGACATGATAAAAAATGTCAAAATCGCAAATATCACATCAATCATCGGCACAATATTGATCTGGGTTGGAATATCTGGTTCATCTGGTAGGCGCATAAGATTTATTTCCTCTTTCATAACGACGACGGTAGAGTAATTCTAACTGTCCACCATACTCCTGAATCCAGGCAATCTGACGTTGGTAGAGTCCACGGAAAGTATTAGCAAATAGAAGTGTAAAAATAGCAACTACTAATCCTGATGCTGTAGATACTAAAGCCTCACTAATCCCAGCGGTGACACCTGCTGTTTTAGTTCCTCCCACATCACCAATATCTAAAGAAGCAAAGGAAGCAATTAATCCCAATACAGTACCAAGAAGACCCAAAAGCGGTGCTAGACCGATAATTGTCTCAAAAATGTTTTGAAAGCGTTTGAGTAAAGGAATCTCGGCTTGTGCTTCACTTTCTAAGGCCAAACGTAATTCCTCTGGCGTTGGCTCTTCCAATTCTAAAGCGGCAAGAAAAATCCGAGCCATAGGTAAATCAGTATTTTGCTGTAATTTATCCAAAGCGCCAACTATATTATCTGAACGATATAGCTTTAGCACATCTTGGATGACGCGATTTTGCCGACTATTTATCCTGATCCAAAAGCTGATACGTTCCATAATCAGCGCTACAGCCAACACCGAAAAACCCAGTAAAGGCCATATCACCACACCACCTGCTGTAAACAAGTTATTAATTGCCATTTATTTTTTTAACATCCTGTTACGATAAATCAATACAACACATCTACTACTAAGTTATGGAGCGAGTAACACTACCGGAATATTCCCGGTCGCAAATTCGCTATACTTTCCCTCCTTCGACTAAATCTCCGCAAAAAACTAGCACACCACAGCGTAAGAGAGCCTGTTGTGGGTTCTATGGCAAGCATTGCGATCGCTCTTGAGCAAGGCTATCGAAATTACTGATCAGCTACTTAACTCACTGGAACTGGTAGAGGTAGTTCCAAAACATTAGCAACCGCAGTAATTAACTTGGTGGGGTCAACAGGCTTT
This sequence comes from Halotia wernerae UHCC 0503, assembly GCA_034931985.1. GTDB lineage: Bacteria > Cyanobacteriota > Cyanobacteriia > Cyanobacteriales > Nostocaceae > Halotia > Halotia wernerae. The sequence continues at coordinate 31,205 of JAYGHB010000031.1, read as the reverse complement.
GACAAATGCTGTTGAAATCCAGATGAGAGAATTTGGCGACGGTCTTCTTCTCGTGAATATGCTGTTAAAGCGATCGCTGGAATACATCCTCCTTTTTCTGGTTCTAAGGAGCGCAATTTCCGAATCAGTGTGTAACCATCTTGTTCTGACATGCCGATGTCGCTAATCAAGATATCCGGTTGTGACTGTTCGAGGACTGTTAGAGCAGCATCAACTGATTCTACCGTAGTGGCGATCGCCCCATACTCTTCAAACATGAAGGCGAGAAAGTTACGGGTATCAGCTTCATCATCTACAACTAGTACTTTTAATCCGGTGAAGGGGGTAGAAGTATCACTATCAAGCGGAGAACTTTCTTCTTTTGCTGCTTCACAATCCTTATTGTCTGGCATCAATGGTAGTTTGACAGTAAAGGTGGCTCCTTGTCCTTCTCCTGGACTTTCTGCAACGATTGTGCCACCGTGTAGTTCCACTAAATGACGCACGATCGCCAGTCCTAATCCTAATCCATTGTGCGATCGCGTTGTTGTACTGTCTGCCTGCCGAAAACGCTCAAATACTTTAGGTAAAAACTCTGACCCGATACCAATACCTGTATCAATAACTTGGATTTGGGCGTAATCAGATGTATTTAAAGCCAGAGTTCCAGCAGTAGGGGACAGCTTGATTTCTGGATTGGGAAATATTGCTTCTGTTCCCTGTTTGAGACTTTCTATGCGGACTTCTACCCTACCACCTTGAGGTGTAAACTTAATGGCATTAGTTAGTAAATTCCAGACAATTTGCTGCAACCGACCTGGATCGCCACAGACTGTACCTAAGGTACTATCCAGGATAGTATTTAATTGAATACCTTTCGTCTCTGCTAGGGGACGTACTGCGTCTAGGGCTGTCTCCATCACAGAAATGAGATTGACAGCAGATAAATTCAGCCGTAGCTGACCTCGGATGATCCGTGATACATCCAAAATATCTTCAATTAGTTGCACTTGAGTTGTGGCATTGCGTTCAATCGCTTCTAAAGCACGAGCAGTAGCTGTTTCGTCTAGTTTTTTGGAACGAAGTATTTTTGACCAACCCAACATTGAGGTCAGTGGGGTGCGGAGTTCATGGGAGAGAACGGCCAAAAACTCGTCTTTCATCCGATTTGCTGCTTCTGCTTCTTGTCTGGCTGTCTGTTCTCGAATTACCTGAGCGCGGACTTCTTCTGCTTGCTTGCGTTCTGTAATCTCTTCGAGAGTGCCTACATACCCTAGCAAATCGCCTTGTGCAGAAAGCATTCGTGAAGTGCGAACTTCTACCCAACGGACACGACCATCAGTGGTTTGAAAGCGAAAATCTTCTGAATATTCACGACCTTCATTCAGATAAGCCGACCAAGTGGCGATCGCTCGCTCTTGATCTTCTGGATGTACAGATTCTAACCATTTCTTTCCTAAACTTTCTACCGCACTCAAGCCGCAAATTGCCTGATAACAGGGATTAGTATACCTACAGTAACCTTCAGTATCAGTTTCAAAAATTCCTATCGGTGAGCAGGTACTCAAAGAACGAAATCGTTCTTCACTTTGCTTGAGTTCAGCATTGACAGCTGTGAGTTGGGCTGCTTGTCGCTGAATTGCCAGTGTTTTTTTAAATAATTCGACAAATACTGTAACTTTAGAAGTTAATATATCGCTATCTAAGGGTTTGAGCAAATAGTCAACTGCACCTAAGGCGTAACCTTTAAACTGCATTTGGTCACTAGTACTAAAAGCAGTTAGAAAAATGATTGGAGTCTGACGCGATCGCCCCCGGCTGCGAATCAAGGTAGCCGTTTCAAAGCCATCCATCCCTGGCATTTGCACATCTAGCAAAATTACCGCAAAATCTTGATGCAACAGACACCGTAAAGCTTCCTCTCCTGAAGTGGCTCTGACTAGATTTTCTCCCAGCCTCTCCAAAATAGCCTCTAATGCTAGCAAGTTTTCGACTTTATCATCCACTAGGAGGATGTTTACTTTGGGTTCCGGCTGCATGAGTTCATTTCCGTGTAGAATCACAAAGGTTGACTAGCAAAGGAGCAATTTCTGAAAGGGACACAATCCAGTCTACTGTAATAGCAGCAATTGCAGCTTCGGGCATAATTGAACTTTCAGCTGTGGTTGGCTCTTGAACAATGGTAATTCCTCCCCGTGCTTGCACTTTTTTCAGACCTTGCTTACCATCTTGATTTGCCCCTGTTAATATTACACCAATGACTTGCTCGGCATAGATGTCTGCTGCTGACTCAAATAGCACATCAATAGATGGACGAGCAAAAGAAACAGGCTCATCAGTAGAAAGAGCAAAATAACCTGGTTCTACTAGCAAATGATAATCTGGGGGCGCTAAGTAGATTTGTCCTGGGAGAATTTCTTGTTTATCTTCGACCTCCCGGACAGGCAAAAAGGTGTGTTCTTGCAATAATTCTTGGAGTGTTTTGTCAGAATCTTTGTGACGATGTTGCACGATCGCTATTGGTGTGAGAAAGTCTGGTGGTAAATTGATTAAGATATTTTTTAGGGCTGATAACCCTCCTAACGAAGTTCCAATAACTATAATTTTAAAGGACACTAGTTGAGCCTCCGGTACAGTTTCTCACCCTGAGCTATCTCTTCATAATAGTTTTCACAAGGGGTAAATCTGATCGATTCTTGTCTTCCTAAACCCAAGATACCAAATGTGCATAGACTGTTATAGAACAGCGTGTGTACCCGCTTTTGCAGTATTTGATTAAAGTAGATGAGGACATTACGACAAAGGATGACATTAAACTCATTAAAAGAACTATCAGTTGCCAGATTATGCTGGGCAAAGATCACGTTTTCCCTTAGAGATGCTCGAAAAATGGCGTTGTCATAAGCTGCGGTGTAATATTCCGAAAAAGACTTTTGACCACCTGCTCTCAGGTAAAGCTGAGTATATTCTTGCATTAGTCTTAAAGAAAAAATGCCATTTTTGGCATTTTGTAACACCCTTTCGTTAGTGTCGGTGGCATAAATTCGACAACGGTGGTAAAGTTTTTCTTCTTGGAGTAATATTGCCATTGAGTAAACTTCTTCCCCCGTCGAGCATCCAGCGTGCCAGATGCGAATAAAAGGATAGGTTCGCAATAAGGGAATTACCTGCTGTCTAAAAGCAAGATAAAAGCTGGGGTCACGAAACATTGATGTTACATTCACTGTTAGATTCAGCAAAAACCGATCTAGACAGGGGCGATTATGCAGCAGTCGCTCTTGCAATGTAGAAATATTGGCTAATCCCTCCAACCGCATAAAGCTCTGAACGCGGCGCTTGAGTGAAGAGAGAGCATAATTGCGGAAGTCATAACCGTAGTATTGGTAAACCCCTTCCAAGAGCAACTGTATTTCAATGTCCTCTAAGCTGGATTTAGGCAGATCCATAGTCTAAATTGTGGGAGAGATGCTGAGATAATTATGGACTTTGGTTGACCACAAAATCTGCATTCCATTTTTTAATCGGTAGGTTCGCTCATTTAAAATAAAAAACTCGTTGAGGAATTAATATGCAGCTTATATCAGGTTAATTATGCAGGCATCCCTGGAACAACTCTCAAAAATTATTGTGTTTGCGGGTTTAGAACCCACAGACAAAGTAAGTATGCAAACTCACGCCCAGGTGCAACGCTACAGTAAAGGAGAGATTGTTCTACATGAAGGCGATCGCCTACCAGCAAAGTTATATGCTGTAGTCAGTGGTTCGGTTCAAATTACCAAAACAGCAAGCACAGGCAAAGAAACCATTTTGCGTGGACTACCTGCTGGGGAAATTTTTGCTGCGCCTGCACTATTAGGTAACGGTATTTCACCCGCCACTGTGACTGCTGAATCTGATTGTGAAATTCTCACTGTTGAGCGTGATGCTTTATTAAAAGCTATCCAAAATAATCCTGAAATTGCTTTACAGATGCTGATGGTTTTTAACACTCGGATTCAGCAATTACATGAAACAGTTCATGGGCTAGTTTCTGAAAGAGCTATTGTTCGTCTTGCTAGATTAATTCAATACTTTGCTGCCGAATCTGGAACGGAATCAAGCCCACAAGGTGAGTGTTTAAAACTCAACTTATCTTACTATCGCATGGCTCGGAGTATTGGCATTGCTTACGAAGAATGCGTGCGGTTAATTAAAAGTCTCAAGTCGATAGTTGCTTATAGCCGGGGCGGTAAGATTATTATAATTGATGCTGAAAAATTAAATGCGATCGCTTCTGGAGATATAGAAAAACCGTAAATTATAGCAATCCTAAATGAATTGTGAAGTTACTCGTTGAGGCAGGGTTTATTACCGTTTGGTTAAGACATCTCTTCGTTGAGGCAGCAGAGGAGCAGGGGAAGATGAAGAGAATACGCGAACGCAGCGCAGTCTCACCATGCCCCCATGCCCTATTTCATAACTTGCAAGCGCTGAGTGACCATTGTCATACCATCACCCCGGAGGATCACCGCAGAAATCCATTGACTACCAGGAGTAGAGGGTGCGCGTCCTGTTTTAAACAGTCCGCCAGATGTCAGTAATTGCAAATCTACAGATGTTGGGTTGAGATATTTGCTAGCTTGGACGGATTCTTCCAGCGCTGTTCCCAGCAGAAAATCATCCCCTAGGGGTTCTTTAACGATCGCATCAAAGCTATACTGTTGTCCTACTTTTACCTGCTGTGGCAAATTAATATCGACTTGGGGCGGCTTTTTACCAGAGGTAAGTTGTGTGCGTTCGGATAAAATGTCTTGGCGGACAATTTTTGCACCTGTGATGCGCTGACGGGATTTAATTGTGGAATTGAGAGCCACATTATTACTATTAGCAGAAGGTAAGCCAGTGATGTTAGTTACCGTTTCGGCAATAATGGCGTTGCCTTCCGATTTCCAAGATTGTAGCTGGGTACTGTATCGTAACTGTGGATATCGCTTCCACAATGTCACTAGGGATTTTTCTAAAGTCTGACGGTTTAATCCATCCCCACTAGTAAAGGTGGGGCTATAAAATTGCATTACCCCCTTGACATTACTTTGAGTAGCTGCTGTATCGATTCGCATCAACAGGTTTTTCAGTTCAGCTGGGGCATTATCGGGGGTAGCAGCTTGAGAGCGTGGCAAATTACTGGTTACACCAAATGTCAGTAAGGACAAAATTAGCCAGATGCTAGTGGAAAATTTTCGTTGGCGTTTGGGTAATAAGGCAATAATGTTAGTCATTTGGTAAGAGTTTACTGATTTGAGTACAGAAGGTCAGGAAATTGTTTTATCTTAGTTAAGCTAGGCGCTAAACGGTAGAGGTTTGATGGCAAACGCACCGATAAAATTACTCATAGCTGCCAGTGGTACTGGTGGACACTTGTTTCCGGCGATCGCACTGGCGCAAAAACTGCCAGACTATGAAATTGAATGGCTAGGTGTACCCAATCGCCTAGAAACTCAACTTGTCCCTAAGCACTATCCCTTGAATACTATTGCAGTTGAAGGGTTTCAGCAAGGATTCGGATTTGCCTCTCTACGGGTCTTGGGTAAACTCGCTGGTTCGATTATAGAAGTTAGACGAATCCTGCAACAGGGAAATTTTCAAGGAGTATTTACCACGGGTGGCTATATTGCTGGGCCAGCAGTCATTGCGGCACGTTCTCTCGGCTTACCTGTAGTTTTCCACGAATCTAATGCCTTGCCTGGGAAAGTCACTCGCTTCTTTGGGCCTTGGTGTACAGCGATGGCGCTAGGATTTGCAGAAGCTGCTAAATATTTACCCCGTGCCAAAAATGTCTGTGTGGGTACTCCGGTGAGGTCACAATTTTTGGATCAAGTCAGCGATGCATCGCTGGATTTAGCTATTCCTGATGGCGTTCCTTTAATTGTCGTTTTTGGTGGTAGTCAGGGTGCAGTTGCTATCAATCAGTTGGTGCGTCAATCGGCTCAAGCTTGGTTTAATGCGGGTGCTTATATAGTACATTTAACAGGCGATCGCGATCCTGATGCAGGTAATCTCAAACACCCACAATATCTAGAGTTGCCTTTTTACGATAATATGGCAGCGCTGTTGCGACGATCTGCTATAGCGATTAGTCGTTCTGGTGCTGGTAGCTTGACAGAATTAGCAGTATGTGGTGTGCCAGCAATTTTGATTCCTTATCCCTTTGCTGCCGAAGATCATCAGTCTTACAATGCGGAGGTATTTACAAAAGCTGGTGCAGCATTGATCTTTAAGCAATCGGAGTTAACAACCCAGAAGTTGCAAAGCCAAGTGTTGGATTTATTGCAATCACCAGCAGAGTTAACCAAAATGGGGGAAAATGCCAAAGCGATCGCTGTTCCTGATAGTGCTGAAAAGTTAGCCTCTTTGGTGCGTGAGGTAGTGGAAAGCTAAAATGCGCGTTCTCTTCCTTCATACTAATTTTCCGGCTCAATATCGCCGTGTCGCTATGAAACGAATTAACGTTTTTTATTGAGAGTGCGAGACTAGAGGTAGAAATTCGCCGCAATCTTCAGGGGTTAGGTTATGGGAATTAAGGAATTATTACTACCATTTCGCGAAGAGATATTAAAAATTGCCGCTAAATATGGGGCGTATAATGTGCGGGTATTTGGTTCAGTTGCTAGAGGAGAAGCAAGACCCGATAGTGATGTAGATTTTTTGGTAGAACTTGAGCCGGGACGTAATTTGTTAGACCGTATTGCTTTAATGCAAGATTTGGAAGAGTTACTAAACCGTAAAGTTGATGTAGCAAAGCTTAATAATTTACATAAATTAATTAGAGAAAGAGTGTTAAGTGAAGCTGTAGCACTATGAGAGATGAAAGGCGTTATTTACTGGATATTGCGGAATGTATTGAGAGAATAGAAGAATACACCCGCGATGGTAAAGAGACTTTTATCCAAACAAAGATGGTTCAGGATGCTGTGGTCAGAAATTTTGAGATTATTGGCGAAGCAGCTAAAAGAATATCTCAGGATTTAAGACAAAGGTATCATAATGTGCAATGGAAGCGGATAGCTGGATTTAGAGATGTATTAATTCACGACTATGTACGCGTCGATTATGATGATGTTTGAGAAATAGTTGAGCGTGATTTATCAGATTTGAAAGCAAATATTCAAATGATTATGCAAAATTTGGGTATGTATTAAGCTCTTTGGTGTGTGAGGTAGTAGAAACCTAAAATGCGTGTTCTCTTTCTTCATTCTAATTTTCCGGCTCAGTATCGCCATGTCGCCCTGGCTTTGGCTCAAGATCCGAATAATCAGGTAGTTTTTGGCACTAAAAATCAAGATGTGAATTTACCAGGCGTATATAAAGTCATTTTTGAACCTAGCCGGAATCCTCATCCTACAACCCATCATTATGTTCGACCATTAGAACATGCAGTCTTACATGGACAAGCTGCATTTAAACTGGCTGAACAACTTAAAACAAAAGGCTTTATACCTGATGTAATTTGTGGTCATTCTGGTTGGGGGTCAACTTTATTTGTCAAGGATGTATTTCCAGAGACACCGCTGATTTGTTATTTTGAATGGTTTTATCATGCTCTCGGTTCAGACGCAGATTTTGATCCCACAGACCCGCTAAATGTTGATGATATAGCCCGGATCAGGACAAAAAATGCACCTATACTAATTGATTTATACACCTGCGATCGCGGTTTATCGCCGACTAATTGGCAAAAAGCGCAATTTCCCCCAGAATTTCATCAAAAAATTTCCGTGTTACATGATGGAGTGGATACAGAATACTTTAAACCGAATCCAGGAGCTAAATTAGTATTGCCCAATCTGGATTTATCTGGTGTCGATGAAATTGTGACTTATGTAGCACGGGGGATGGAGCCTTACCGTGGTTTTCCCCAGTTTATCGAAACCATTGCTTATGTACAGGAGCGCAGACCAAATTGCCATGTAGTGATTGTGGGGTCAGATAGAGTTTGTTACGGGAAATCTTTACCAAACGGTCTTACCTACAAAGACTTGATGTTGAAAAAAGTCCCGCTTGATTTATCACGGGTTCACTTCACTGGCTCTTTGCCTTATGGGCAGTATTTGCAAGTAATTCAAGCATCATCGGTACATGTTTATTTAACCAGACCATTTGTACTTTCTTGGTCAATGATTGAGGTTATGTCTACAGGATGTTTGGTGCTTGGTTCTGATACTGCACCTGTAACTGAAGTCATTCAAGATGGAAAAAACGGTCTACTAGTTGATTTCTTCTCGCCGCGAAAGATTGCAGATCGAATTAATGAAGTACTGAATCATCCGACACATATGGCAGAAATTCGCGCCAATGCTCGGAAAACTGTATTAGAGCGTTACGCTTTAGCTAACTTACTACCACAGCACGTTCAACTCATCAAAGATATTGCCAATAAGTCCTAAAAAATTAACTTCTTTTAACAGCAGCACAGGTTAATGCTGGCTGCATCTGATGGGTAGAAGATTTATCTGCGGCGACCAATTCAATTTTGCCCTGTGCATTGCGATGCCAACCTGTGGCTTGGACAAGAACCTCTGGAGATTGGGGTATTTGTGCCGTGGCTGGGCCAGTTTTGCGGTATGCAGAGATATCACGGGTATCAGACCAAGTGCGATCGCTCCTCACGTCCTGCGTCGGATTCTGCGGCACACCACCCCGTCCGGTTGCCACAAATCGACTATCTTGGTTTTCAGAACATCCTGTAGCAATTTGTTGTGATGAATCAGTGATATTTGCTGGTAATTCGACTAAGCCGGAATTGGGGTCAATTCCAAAATTGTTAATATCTACCGTACCGTTCACTCCAAATTGGGAACTAGCGGTGATGTCACTTTTAGGGGTTAGCTGGTCGCGGTATTTTAGCCCGAATATGCCTTGGGTGGTAACGTCGATGTTACCGCCATTACCTGCGACTGCATTGGCAACAATGTCGCTGTTTGCTAATCCGACAATGACAGGAGCCTTAATTACAATGTTTCCTCCATTGCCAGTACCCTCCGCCTCTGCGTTAATTCGGCTCTCACGACGCAACAACAGTAGATTTCGTGCCTCTATTTGAATGTTACCACCCTCACCTAGCTTAGTAGATGCAGAAAGCAACCCATTATTGTTAAGCTCAATCGAACCCGCATTAATCTGGAGCTTGCCAGCATTTGCCGGGCCACTATTTTGCACTGTTACTTTACCGTTGTTGCGAACGGTGAGGCGATCGGTATTGATGGCGATCGTCCCTGCTTTTCCAGTGGGGTCAGTATTAAATCCATTCAAAGCGCTACGAAAGTCGGGAAAACTAGCCGATGATGTGACAATGCCACCATTGACATCCACGGATTCAGACGCATTGATGGTCAGGTTTGCTGCATTTCCTCTGCCAACCGTGGTGCCGTTGATTCTCGCGCCATCGCGCACAGTCACCTGTCGAGCATTCAGCGTCAAGCTGCCTCCATCGCCTCCCCTAAAACTTCCAAATCTTAAATCAGTCGGCCCTTGGAATATCGGATCAATCCCACTGAGGTCTACAAAATCAGCGTTGACAGTCAAGGCACCTCCCTGACCCCCAGTACTGAAGGAAGCGTTAGAGATAATTGCTCCTTCTGTGGCAATCAAGCGTCTAGTCGAGATTGTCACATCTCCGGCGTTACCAGTCGCAGTACCGCCGCTGTTAGCAAAAATGCTGCTCTGAAAGCGCGGATTGATGCTGGAAATTCCTAGCACTTGCATAGAGTCTAAAGCATTCACCGTAATGTTGCCTGCACCACCCGCATCGAAGGTTCGAGAAACCAGTTGTCCGCCTTCTCGAAGGATCAAATTTTTGGTGGAAACTTTAATCTCTCCACTTGCGCCAGTGGTCGTCGTTTCGGTGGTTAAGTTGCTACGAAACTTTTTATCAGCGGTGGTGTCGGTGATTTCGACTAGCTCTGAAGCGTTAACCGTAATTTGCCCACCTGGTAACGAAGAAGATGCGTTCTGCACTAATCCAGTAGCACCACCCAGTAGCCGTACCTGCCGCCCAGATAGGTGAATGCCATCATTACCTACGGCACCACTCGCATCTAACAAGGTTTTTTGTGTAAGTTGGATATCTCGAAAGTCGGAAACTCCTGCGTAGGAAAGCGTGAACCCAGAGGCTGTCGGATTTAACTTGACTTCTCCAATACCGACGCTACCCAGTTCAACTCGCCCATTATCTGCTCTGAGTTGACCGCCTTGCACAGAAATACCGCTACCCACTAACGCCAGGGTTTTACCAGGCTGTAGCATCAAGCCTTGGGGATTTGTTTCTCTGGTAAAAGGCGGAAAAGCTCGTAGTGGGGTTGGGATCAGTTCGAGATTATACCCTGTACCCTGAACTTGAATTGGTGCAGAATTGGCTCCTAACTGAAGCCCGATTGGTACGCTCATTGTCAATATGGGGGCTGATGTCGGATTCATGGCACTAAACTCTCCACCATCGGCAAACTTAATACTATTTGCCGTCGTCCCCACAAATGAACCGCCAATATCCAACTTGGCATTTTGCCCAAACACAATTCCCGCAGGATTCATTAGAAATAAACTTACCGGGTTACTGCTGTTTAACGTGCGAATCAACCCATCAATATTAGAAACATTCCCACCCGTAACCCGACTAAATATAGTATTAATATTTGGCGTATTAACTAAATCAAAGGTTGCTGAACCACCCGTAGGTACAGAAAAATTACTGAAACTGTGAAATAAATTGCTACCTTTGTCAACACCATTAAGAATATTAAAATTATTGCCAATTGAGTTGACAGTTGTATTGGTTGTCACGTCAGGTGTTACCTGAGCGATCGCGCAGCGACTCCAAAGGAGTATCGCCGGTAGCACTATCCCCGAAGTCAAAAATCCTGTTGCGAGTGCAGATAGAAAGGCGTTAAGCCGGAGACTTGTTGCTGTGCGAATCGCTCTCATGCTAGAAATCCTCTTTATTAGCTAATGATGTTAGAATTCCCTCAATAGTATTATTTATAACATCAAAAACTAATTTGTAACTGTGTACTGTCAAATTGCCCCACCGACAAGCGGATGGGGCTTGTAACTAACCGAGAGAATCGGTCGAAACGTGTGGTGTATTGACTGACACCTGCTCTTCCGTCCCTTGGGTAGAAGAGAGAATATAGTCGTCCCGAACATTTTTAGCAGCATTGAGATCCGCGTGAGTCCGATGTCCACAGTTTTTGCATTGGAATCTAGACTTATGCCGATTTGTCTTTTTGATGTGTTTACAAATGTTGCATTTTTGTGAGGTATAACGAGGATCTTGATGTACAACTCGTTTTCCTAACGCTTCTGCTTTGTAAGCGAAAAACTGCTCTTGCTGATAGAACGCCCAACTCCCCAACCATTTATTCATTTTCTTGCCACGCCGCTTGGTGCGAATACTAGACAAGTCTTCAAGTACAAAAACCGCAACAAGAGTTTGTTATAGGTACTGTTAGCAATAGCCCAGTCAATGTGTACATTAAATATCTCTGCACACTGTTCCATTAAAGGCAAAAACCTTTCGGATGGTAAATCGACCGGGATGCTAACAGTGCGTTTCATGATGCCGTTTGAAGCTCCATTGCTACATTCTCTTTCATGCAATCTTTGATGATCTGCTCATGATTAACAGGCTCATAATACAAAACAATGAACTTCTGATAGACTTGATGATCAAGAGCCTCATACCCTACTAAATGCCATTCATGATCAGGGTTGTTATACCCAAACGTCTGAACGCTCCATAAATCGCCTTTCTTTTTATCAAGATTACTTTCTATCTCTTTGATAAAAGCAGCAGCGTCATAATCACCACCACCACCACCATCAAGCGTAACGGAAGGACTATTAGGCAGGGGATGAGTAATGTAGTAAAACTTTGGTGGGTCGCGATCGCTTTCTTTTTCACTGCGGTAGTATTAATGAGCAATAGCCTTAAAAAGTAAAAAGATAATCCCCATAAATAAATTGAGGAGCCAGTCGCGTGGGCGGTGAGTCCAGTGCTGCGGGAGGGTTTCCCTCCGCAGGCAACTGGCGTTAGCGCAGCGGTAGCGAGCTTGCGAGCGTCACCCGAAGGGGTTTCCCGACTTGAGCGGTAGCGAAGCGGTAGCGAGCCTGTGAGCGTCACTGGCGTGGGATTTAATAAGGACGTATTGTTTCGAGACGCGCAGCGCAAGAAACAAATGTTTTCATTTCATTCCATAAATAAATTTAGGGACTTGGGACCACTGCTCTTTTTCTTTATGAGTGCCTTTTTACTTTTTACTTTTGCCTTGTTTGGTCAAGAGCTATTAGTAATAGAAGCAAAACAAGCTGATTTAAGCAGAGGATTTACTCAGCTTGGTCGAAATTAGAAAGGTGAATAACTCAGTGAAAAGTACAGCCCATTTTCCTGAAGCGATCGCTTTTCACCCTCCACTGAGATCAGCGGAATACCCCAATCCAAACGGGCTGAGAAGTTATCGTCCTGTTTCCACAGCAGCCCTAAGCCTGCACCTACGAGCATACTTGGTGATGGATTTTTGCCATTGTAATTCCAGCCTTTGCCAATATTAATGAAGGGTGTCAGTTGTAGCACTCCTCCAATTTTGGAAGCACGGACAATGGGCAGCCGAAATTCTGCGGATAATAATATACCACTGTCTGTAAGTAATGCATCTTGACGATAGCCGCGCACACTTTGCTGTCCGCCCAGACCAAATTGCTCTAATGGTACTAGAGAATCGGCGGCTGCTTGCAAATCACCCTTGACCAAAAACAGAGTATCGGGCTGGAACTGCTGTACCCACTGCGCTTGTCCCCGCCAAGAGAAAAAGCGGCTATCTGGGGCATCTTTATTGATATTTGCACCGAACCAATCTACACCTAAACTAAATTGCGATCGCGCTGCAAAAACTTGTGTATTACTGCGTTGGGTATAGTCTTGGGTAAAGCGCAGAGCCGAAATTTTGGTTTTTCCGTTAGCATCTGCACCGGGTGATAAAGGAAAACCTCCGATGTTATCAAGACCTAATTCTGTTTGGCTTGACTGACGCGAGAAAGATAAACCCATTGCTAATTCCTGGGTTGGTTTTTGCACCAATGGTTGGCGTATCACAAGTTCATAAGTTCGGGTTTTGGATTGAATATCTAGGACACTGAAGGGCTTTTCAATGACTTCGTTGTTTCCCTGACTGTAGGAAAACGAGACTGTACCGTTGCGAGCATTGATTGGTATGGTGTAATTGGCATTCAAAGTATTACTACCATCGGTATTGCTATAGCCGACACTGAGGGAATCGCCAAAACCAAGTAAATTTGCTTCATTTAATTCTACTTCCCGACGCAGACTTCCAACGGCAGGCGATCGCCCATTATCCAAGGTAGTTGTTAGTCTGAATGTATCTGCTTCTTTTATTTTTACTTGTAGTAAATTGCTTCCTAGACTTACCCCTGTTTGTAATTCGGCTGACAGGTTTTGAATACGTGGATCGAGTCGCAGCATTTGCAAGTTTTCTAACAAACGCGGTACGTTAAGAGGCTTTTTTGCTCCCAGTCTGATGCGGGAACGAATGTATTGATCTTGCAAGCGATTATTGCCAGTGATTTGAATATCTTGCAGGCTACCCTCGACTACCTGAATTTTCACCACTCCTGCTTCTATGCTTTGGGGTGCAATTAATGCTCCGGTAGTGACATAGCCTTTATCAGTGTAAAGCTTGGTGATGGCATCTTTAACTTGCAATAGTTCAGCAAATGTCACTTTCCGTCCCACAAAGGGAGATGTAATGGCAGTAAACTGTTCTGATGTGAAAATTGTACTACCAACAACTTCAATGCGATCAACCTGGAATGTGGCATTATGGTCATCTTTTCCGGGAGTTTGCGTTTCTGGTAGTAATTGTTCCTGGTCTGATGGCTGCGTTGGTACATCCGGCGCTAAGGGAGTCACAGGAATATCTTCTAACTGATCGGTTGGTAAAGAATTAGGATTGGGAGTTTGGGCGATCGCTTGGTGATAGTTGCACAGCAAAGTTGCGATAACAAAGCCGAATGCGAGAGGTTTTATCTCAGGGATAATACTTAAATTGTTGTTAAATATTTTTGTAAAAAAGATTGAGTTAATAATAACTTGCTTCACCTGACACTCTTCTCCTTAATTTATACCTGGTACACAGTAATTTATCGACCTTTTGCTCTAACAACTGCTCAATCTTCTACATAGCCAAAGCAGAGGGAATGTTACTCCCAAAGATGCTACAAACTTTTTCCGAGTCAGTCCTATTGCTATGTGAAGTTAGCGGGTCAGTTGCTTTGCTTGCGTATAGACAATTACGCAATCTTTCTTCACACTTACATAGTTATATCCCGCAACATTTCAGTAGCAGGACATAACTATGAATATAGTGGCTGTATTTTTTAACAAATGTCACTAGTATAAATACTGATTCTGAAGAGAGGTTAATGGTTAAACAAGAATTTGGCATTGCTGAATGGAGGGATGAATGCAGAACTTATATCGTGTTCGGGTAAAGACTTATCATTAAGACCGCAGGGGGCTCTTAGCAGGGGGAGAAAGAGTTTTCAGGTTTTTGCACAGATGCGGGATTCATAACTAATAAGCCGGACATGATATTACGCATTGGCAGAAATACAATTTAAAATGTATGTATTGCTTGAAACAGAATGAGTTCTTTTTCTCAAAAAATCCAGAAAATCACCCTTGCCAAAGTCAATCAAGCAGCTCATGAGTTACCCAATCCAGGTAAAATTGTAGTGGTAACGGCTGACCCAACTGTTGTCGCAGACCAAAGTATCAGGTAGAAGATGAAAGCATTTATCCTTCAGTTATTATTACTGCTGTGTCTAAGTTTTATCGGTGTTACTCCTGCGATGGCGGCAAATTTATCTGGTGATTTGCTCAAGCAACCAGCAACAAAAATCACAGTTAATTTAGGTAATGCTGCGAACGAACTTAAGTTTGAACCAAATCACCTGAAATTGGAAGCTGGCAAACGTTATCAACTTCATCTGACCAATCCCAGCCAATTGAAGCACTATTTTACTGCTAAAGATTTTGCCGATGGCATCTGGACACAAAAAGTTGAAGCAGGCAAAGTAGAAATCAAAGGAGCCATCCACGAACTAGAACTTAAGCCAGGTAGTGAGGCAGAGTGGGTATTTGTACCACTTAAATCAGGAGATTATAGCTTACACTGTTCAATACCAGGGCATACAGAAGCAGGTATGACTGGAGAAATTGTAGTCAGCAATTAAAATTTGCAAGTAAAAATTGCTTAACTAGTATCAGCGTTATAAGTAAGCAAGAATATTTCCAACTATTTTAAGAAAATTAAATTTTAGCGTGTGTTTTCGTGTTCGCGTAGCGTGTCCACAGGACAAGCTCTAACGCACCTTGACTCATTGGTGGTGCGTTAGCCTACGGCATAACTCACGCTACATCTACTGACTTGAAAATACTACTTTGACAAATATCGGTGTAGATACTCTATGCCCAATGCCCAATGTCCCATGCCCATTTTCATACATAGAGTATGGGGCGAAAAATAAGTTAACGTAAATATAGATATTATTTCTCAACTAACCTAGAAAAAACACTACCACTGTAGCGCCAAAGCACAGGTAATTATTAACTTCCCATGAACATTTTCAGTAACTTACTTTCTCAAACAGCTAAGCCTGCACCTGCAAAAAAACAACGCCGAGGTATTGAAATTAAATCACCGCGTGAAATTGAAATTATGCGGCAATCAGCAAAAATTGTGGCTACTGTACTCAAAGAAATTTCCGAATTTGTCAAGCCAGGAATGACTACGGCTGACTTGGATGCTTATGCAGAAAAACGTATCCGCGAAATGGATGCAACACCAAGCTTTAAGGGATATCATGGTTTTTCTGGTTCTATTTGCTCCAGTATTAACAATGAAGTTGTGCATGGTATCCCAAGTGCGAAGAAAGTAATTCGGACTGGGGATGTATTAAAAGTAGATACGGGTGCTTATTATCAAGGCTTTCATGGTGATTCTTGCATTACAATTGCCGTGGGTGAAGTGACTCCTGAAGCTGCTAAACTAATTCGCGTCGCTGAAGAATCTCTTTATAAAGGCATTGAACAAGTCAAGGCGGGTGCATACCTGCTTGATTTAGCTGGGGCAATAGAAGACCATGTAAAAGCTAATGGTTTTAGTGTAGTAGAAGAATTTACCGGACATGGTGTTGGCCGTAACCTGCACGAAGAACCTTCAGTCTTCAACTTCCGGACTCAGTATATGCCGAATGTGAAACTCCGTGCAGGGATGACATTAGCCATTGAACCAATTTTGAATGCAGGTTCTAAGCACACGCGGATATTATCTGACCGATGGACAGCAGTAACTGTAGATAAGTCTTTGTCAGCCCAGTTTGAACATACAGTTTTAGTGACAGAAACTGGTTATGAGATTTTAACCGATCGCACGAAAGTTTAGTTTTTAACTATGGTACTAATGGTTGCATAGTTATTTTTATAGCTAGCAAGCATCTCCTTAGCCTGTAAAGAAACAGCAGTATTTTCTGGAATAGCTTCTAATAAATTAATTGCTTGCTGCCATTTTTCTTTAGCTTGCTGCCAAACTAACACTGAACTAGGCGAAGTTTGAACAAAAAAACTAGCTTCTACTACTAGCTTATGGGCTGATTCCAAGTTTGCTAATGCTTTTTTTTCAACTAAAACTTTTTGGCTAATAGCATTGTAGTTAATTTGATAGCGAATTAATTTTTGTTTTGCTCTAACAGTAACTGATGTTTCTTCAGGAATACTTACTAATAAATTAATTGCTTGCTGCCACTTGGTTTGTGCTTGTTGCCATACTATAAGAGGATGGGGTGGACTTTGCGCCAAGGCAGAAGCTTCAATACCGAGTTTTAAAGCAGATGTAAAATTAGCATTTGCATTGGCTTCCTGATTGACTATCACGTTTTTTTGCTGAAGAGAGGGAAGCTTGTCTTTATTAATCCAACCGCCAAAACCTAAGACTACTGAACTTGAGGCTATAACTAAAATTGAACGTCCTATGATGAAAAACTTTTGTGGTTTTTTTCTTGCAAGCTGGGACACTAGTTTTCCTGTATTTTGAACATTTTGCTTTGGTTCATTGTCTTGTTCAATATTAATTATGGCTTTTTCTGCCTGTAGTTTTAAAGTGTTGCTTCGTAAGAATAAACTATCAATCTTTTGTTGAAATAATTCACAGTCATTGATAATCTCTGTTAATTCTTGAAATTTACCATTACTAGATATAATTAATTCGTGTTCATCATCCAACCATTCTAAAGTAAATCCAGATTTACCGAAAAAGGATGATATACCTAGTAAGATAGTCAATAGACTATGACTATTCTTAATAGTACTAACAACATAATTTAACCTTTGCTTTACTTCTAATATTTCTTCTGAAATACTACTTATTTGCGAAGCTTGCTGTTTTAAGTTAATAGAACTTCCAAATACTAAATCATGTTCTAGCTTTTTATGAAAATATTTGAACTTAGTTGGTAAACTGGGATAGTTAATATTAAAGTTTAGTTGATTTACTAACTGAGTATCACTTAAAATATCTGCGGCTAGAGCCTGAATTAAATTACCCCATTCAGTCCAGGAATCAAGTTTTGTTTGTAAATCAGTTAATAATATTTCTGTTTCTAAGTTTCCAAAAGTTTCTATAATAAATCTTGCTCTGTTATTAATAGATGTATTTGCTAAATCAATATTATGAATCAACGAACTGGTTGTTTTACCAATTCGAGGTAGTGTACTAACTGCGGTATTTTTAATTTTAGCAGCCCTTAACTCTTGAACAATTAGTTGTTGAATATTTTGTAGTTGTTCCTGAGCATGATTGATCAGGAAAATTTGTTGCATAATTTCGTGTGAAGTACCAATAGTCAGACTTAGACTATGAACAATTTGTGGTAATTCCTTAACAAGTTTTTCTAGGTCAGTCATAAATATCCCTTAGGGATTTGTAAAAAGGTTATGCGAAACAATTAAAATGTCTTTGCAGTGATGTTATAGGTTATTTAGGAGTCTAACTAACCTAGTTTAAGCTAAGCATCCTGGTTAGTTGATAAATCTCAGGAGCGATAGATTTATAGTTCCCGGAAATTTTGCTAAAGTAACAAGTCCAGTTTGAAACTTGTAGAAGAAGACAAAACTGCCCAATAACTAAACTTATGAATGAAATTGATTTAGCTTTTACCCCAGCACTAGAATTGGCATGCTTAATAGATCGCCGGGAAGTATCGCCACTAGAGTTAGTGGAAATATATTTAAAACGGATTCAACAGTTAAATCCCCAATTAGGAAGTTATTTTACGGTAACGGCAGAATTAGCGATCGCAGATGCTACAGCCAAAACCCAAATGCTGACAACTATCTCAGAACTACCGCCGTTTTTTGGGGTACCGATTTCGATTAAAGACCTTAACGCTGTAGCTGGTATACCTTGTACATACGGGAATCCAGCTTTACTGAATAATATTCCTGAGTATGATGATGGAGTTGTGACAAGGATTAAACAAGCTGGGTTTATTATTCTTGGTAAAACAGCAACTTCAGAAATAGGTTCATTTCCTTACAGTGAACCTACAGGATTTCCCCCAGCGAGAAATCCGTGGAATTTAGAATACACCCCAGGTGGTTCTAGTGGCGGTGCAGCAGCCGCAGTCGCAGCAGGATTGTGTGCGATCGCTCAAGGTTCTGATGGTGGTGGTTCGATTCGCGGCCCTGCGGCTTGTTGTGGTTTGGTGGGTATCAAACCATCACGGGGAAGGGTAAGTAAAGCCCCATTAGGCGATCGCCATGCGGGAATTGCCACCAATGGGCCAATTGCCCGGACTGTAGCTGATGCTGCTGCCATGTTAGATGCTATCTCTGGCTATGTCACAGGCGATCCTTACTGGCTAGTAGACCCCGAAACATCATTTCTCGCCGCCACTCAAGAAAAACTTGGTGCTTTGCGAATTGCCTTTGCTACTAACATTCCTCCCTTGGGTGAAGCTGATACTAATTGTCAGCAAGGTGTCTTAGCAACAGTCCAGTTATTAGAACAACTCGGTCACAAAGTTGAACAGAAATGTCCTGATTTCAGCGGCTTAGTTGAACCGTTTCAAGCCGTGTGGCAAGCTGGTATCGCAGCGTCAGGATTGCCGATTGAAGTGTTGCAGCCTGTGAATCGCTGGCTATTTACACGCACGGGTTCTGTTGCTGAATACCTGCAAGCGGTTTCCCAAATGCAAATAGTTGCACGGCAAATTGTGGCATTTTTCGATACCGTAGATGTGTTGGTATTACCAGTCTATTTACATTCACCCATCCGCATTGGTGAATGGGCTAATCTCAGTCCAGAAGAGACATTCAAAAATATTGTACGCTGGGTTGCCCCTTGTCCAGCAGCCAACGCCACCGGACAACCTGCGATCGCAATTCCTGTAGGTTTTGATAATAATGGATTACCCATAAGTGTGCAGCTTATTGGTAAGCCTGCGGCTGAAGCCACCTTGATTAGCTTAGCAGCACAATTAGAAGCAGCTAACCCTTGGATTGATCATCGTCCAGCTTTGGCAATATAGGGGGCATGGGGCATGGGGCATAGGCAATAGGCAATAGGCAATAGGCTTGAAATCCTTTGGTGTAAGGATTTTATGTTCAATATGTCCACTTTCAAGAGATGAGTTTGAAACAGCGTTACTCGGAGGAGAAAATCAGGAAATAATTGGAGAAATATTTGACACCAGTGTCAATTTTACTTTAAAATCACTGAAACTTTTATATAGTAGTAGTTGGGAGCATCCCAGTTTTTATTCTGCCGATAAAGATAAATGAGATATGAGATGGTGAAGGAATAATCGCAGTGATGCCAAAGGCTCGGCTCAACCCCAGTTACGGTATATTACTTTATAGAGGTGATGGCATCCAGTACTCTGGACGACCATTGTTTTGAATCACTTCGTCAAAGATTTTGATGAGCCAGTCCTCAAAAGAGTTAGCAATTATGTGTTCTGCTTGCCACTCTTCAAACGAATAATCATGCTGACAATCAAGCACTTTGTATTCTGAATTGGCATAAGTTGTGATATCAAAACTACAAAAATCACCTGTAGCTATATAGCCTAAATAACAAAAAGCAATATACTTTTTCTCGCTATCATCTTCAACGTAGACCTGATCTTGATCTTGATTAAATGGAACAATAGTACTTGTGCTTTGAATTAAAATTCCACTATCAGCTAACCAGGGCAAGGTAATTTCAAATCTCGGCTGTTCGCTGCAAAAAACATTTGCCCCATTGCTGAATTTCAAAAATTCCTTGTAACTATGAGGCAGAATGAATCCTAGTTCTGCCTCATATCGCTGGATTTCAGCTTGACTAGCAGGACGGTTAAATTTAAACCCTAATTCAATGTTTTGCTTCTCTAATATTTGTTGTGCCTGCTCAACTTTTTGTGGGAGCCATGTATACATAAGTCACCCCAGTAGCTATGTTAATTATAGCTCGGAAGACATCTGAATAAGTAGGTATGCACGAATAAACCTAACTATATAACGAAATGTAAATTCACTGAAATGTTTGCGATTGCTGCGTTTCACTTCGTTCCACTCGCAATGACATACTTAGAAATTTTCCCACCCACCTACTTACTTACCAGTTTAAGTTGCTAAAACTAGCCCACCAAGTCGTGAAAAGTTGATGTGTTGCCTTGCCAAGAAATACGCAGTTTGTTGATGGATCGTTTCCGCCTCCCCACGCTATGGGTTTTATTGAAACATTAATAAATGGCCAAAACCCTTGTTAAATAAAGGTTTCAAATTTTGTGTTGCCGAAAGTGATGAAAGAGGGATAACTGAACCGTATTAAATTATATAATTCGCGCATCTTCATCCAGAATTGGTATGACCATTGTTATATCAACACCAAACTAAAAAAAAGTGGGCTGAAAAGCCCACCTCAAAATATCAAAGAACATTCAGTTGCTATTAACCCAACAATTGTTTAGCCTTAGCTAACACATTATCAACACTGAAGCCAAACTTCTCCATACAGACACCACCTGGAGCCGAAGCACCAAAGCGATCAATGCTAACAGTATCGCCTTCACTACCCACATACTTGTGCCAGCCGAAACTAGCAGCAGCTTCTACAGACAACCGCTTGGTGACAGCTTTAGGCAGAACAGACTCTTTATAAGCCGCATCCTGGGCATCAAATAAATCGGTTGAGGGCATAGAGACAACGCGGACTTTTTTGCCTTGGCTAGTGAGTTTCTCGGCTGCGGTAACACAAAGGCTCAATTCTGAACCAGTACCAATTAGGATGATATCGGGTGTACCTTGGCTATCTACTACCGTATATCCACCCTTGGCCACACCTTCAATCGACGTACCTGCCAAATTTGGAACAGCTTGACGGGTAAACGCCAACAGAGTCGGAGCGTTTTGCTTGGCATTCTCAATTGCCACTTTATAAGCGCCAGAAGATTCGTTTCCGTCTGCGGGGCGAATCACTGTGAGATTAGGAATGGCTCTTAAGGAAGCTAGAGTTTCAATCGGTTGGTGTGTGGGGCCATCTTCACCTTGTCCAATTGAGTCGTGAGTCATTACCCAAATCACGCCAGCTTGGGATAAGGCGGACAAGCGGATGGCAGCCCGCATATAGTCTGTGAAAATCAAAAAGGTAGCGCCGTAGGGAATTAATCCCGAACCATGCAGCGCAATCCCGTTACAGATTGCGCCCATACCATGTTCCCGCACCCCAAAGTGGATATTGGGGTTTTCGTATTGTCCTTTTTGGAAGTCGCCTTTGCCTTTGACTTCGGTAAGGTTGGAATGAGTCAAGTCAGCCGAACCACCGATCAATTCAGGTAAAACCGCCGCTAGTTTGTTGAGGCAGTTTTCTGAGTGCTTACGGGTAGGTAATCCTTTATCTTCAGAGCTATAGGTAGGTAATACCTGATCCCAACCATCGGGGAGTTTGCCGCTAATGTAACGTTCCAATTCAGCCGCTTCTTGAGGATATTTGCCTTTGTAAGCATCAAAGGCTTTGTTCCATTCGGCTTCGTAGTCAGCGCCGCGCTCAACTGCTTTACGTGTATGGTTGAGAGCGTCTTGGGGGACTGCGAAAGGTTCGTATTCCCACTTCAATTCGTTTCGGGTTAAAGCGACTTCGTCAGTACCCAAAGCAGAACCGTGAACACCAGCAGTATTTTGTTTGTTGGGCGAACCGTAACCGATGGTGGTTGTCACCTTAATCATGGTTGGTTTATCGGTGACAGCTTTAGCTTCGTTGATTGCTTTTTCAATCGCTGCTAAATCGGTATTACCGTCTTTAACGTGTAGGACGTGCCAGCCATAAGCTTCAAAGCGCTTAGAAACATCTTCGGTGAATGCTATCTCTGTAGAACCATCGATAGAGATGTGGTTGTCGTCGTACAAAGCGATCAATTTGCCTAGTCCCAAATGCCCTGCGAAAGAACAAGCTTCACCGGAAACTCCTTCCATGTTGCAACCATCACCTAAAATTACGTAGGTGTAGTGATCAACAATTTTGGCATCAGGTTTGTTAAATTTGGCAGCAAGGTGCGCTTCTGCGATCGCTAAACCGACTCCATTGGCAATTCCTTGACCTAGTGGGCCTGTGGTGACTTCCACGCCATCGGTCATGAAGTTTTCGGGGTGTCCAGGGGTTTTGGATTCCCACTGACGAAATTGCTTAATATCTTCAATACTCACGCTGTCGAAGCCTGTCAAATAGAGCAGGGCATACAGCAACATCGAGCCATGACCAGCAGACAAGACAAAGCGATCGCGGTTGAACCACTTGGGATTTTTGGGGTTATATCGCATAAAGCGATCCCAAAGTACAAAAGCCATCGGAGCCGCGCCCATCGGCAATCCTGGGTGTCCCGATTTGGCTTTTTCTACGGCATCAACAGCCAAAAAGCGAATCGAGTTAATACAAAGTTCTTCGAGGGATTGGGTTGCAACAGCCATAATCTCTTGTTCTTAACGACGGGTTAGTACTCTTCGTAGCTCACTCTTGCTGGGGTTGTTTTTAGATTCCCCCGCAGTATCTTCATCATCCCATTCCGGATTGTGGATCTACAAGCGGGATCTGTTGAGTTTCTGGTGATAAATCAAGCTGATAATTTGGTCATATTGAACGCCTATTTTATCAGGGAATGATATCTATGATACTTTTCACGCCTTGGTTTGGGCAGAATTGACCAGTGGCAAAATTGGGAATTTTAGGGGTATTTTTTAAAGGCTAAGGTGACATTATGACCGCCAAATCCAAAAGAATTGGATAGTGCTACTGCAACTTTTTGAGCCCGGCTGTGATTAGGAACGTAATCTAGATCACATTTTGGATCAGGATTTTCCAGATTTAGAGTTGGGGGAATTTGATCGTTAGCGATCGCCAACACAGTTGCGACTGCTTCGATACCACCAGAACCGCCCAATAAATGACCAGTCATAGATTTAGTTGAGCTAATAGCTACCTTATAGGCATGCTCACCTAAAGCTTTTTTGATCGCGGCAGTTTCAGTCGAATCATTGGCTGGAGTACTAGTACCGTGAGCGTTGATGTAGCTGACTTGTTCTGGGGTGATGTTTGCGTCCTTCATAGCCAACTGTATGGCTCTGGCAGCTCCTTCTCCACCGGGAACTGGGGAGGTGATATGGTAAGCATCACAAGTCATGCCATAACCGATCATTTCGGCATAAATGCGAGCGCCGCGACTGATGGCATGTTGCAGTTCTTCCAGAATCAAGATTCCCGCACCTTCACCCATGACAAACCCATCGCGATCGCGGTCAAATGGCCGGCAAGCATGAGCAGGGTCATCATTACGAGTTGAAAGCGTTCTCGCTGCTGCAAATCCTGCCACAGAAAGGGGTGTAACTGCCGCTTCACACCCTCCGCAAATCATCGCCTGGGCATAGCCTCCTTGAATTAAGCGAAAAGCATCTCCGATAGAGTTGGAACCAGCAGCACAGGCAGTTACAGCGCAGGAATTTGGCCCTTTCGCACCAGTATGAATCGCCGTTAACCCAGCTGCCATATTGGCAATCATCATCGGAATCATGAATGGACTACAGCGATCGGGGCCACGGTTGAGGTAGATTGTTTGCTGGTCTTCCAAGACCTTAATGCCGCCAATCCCAGAACCAATTATCACCCCTATCTGTTCGGCGTTCAGTTCATTAATGACTAATTTTGAATCCGATAGGGCTTGTTTGGCAGCCGATACCCCAAATTGGGCAAATCGATCCATGCGCTTGGCTTCTTTGCGCTCCATGTAATCATGAGGATCGAAGTTTTTCACCTCACCAGCAATGTGGCAATCATGGCCAGATGGATCAAACGAGGTGATCTTATCAATGCCATTACGCCCACTTAATAATCCTTCCCAATATGCAGTTGGTGTGTTACCAATAGGTGTAATCGCGCCAACACCAGTTACAACAACGCGCTTACGTTTATAATCTGTCATGACTCAGTTAAAGGTGGCGAGAAAGCTGCTATCTATACAAGAAAATACAGTGCTGAGTTCCAAGTCCTGAGGAAGCAGCGCCGTAAAGCCTGCGGCATAGCTACGCTTAGGGCACTGCCTCCTCAAGTCAGACAACACTTTCACCAGTCGCTGAGGTGAGGCTAACCCCACCCCGTAAAGCCTGCGGCATAGCTACGCTTAGCGCGCAGCGTCTCCCCTTGGGAGAAGTTTGCTTGGAGGGAAACCCTCCGACGCTCGCAGACTCGCTAACGCTTCGCTATGGCAACTTCTCTTTGCAGCACCACAGTTTCTTGCAGAAGGGAACCTTCTTTTGAACTGCTCGCTGGCTCCTCAGGACTTGGAACTCTGTTTTTAGGCGGATGCAGCAACTTTGTTGTTGATGTAATCCACTGCTTCTTGAACCGTTGTAATCTTTTCGGCGGCTTCGTCAGGAATTTCGATATCAAATTCTTCTTCTAAAGCCATGACTAATTCAACGGTATCTAAGGAATCTGCCCCTAGGTCGTTGGCAAAATTGGATTGAGGTGTGATTGTTTCAGCCTCAACACTTAGTTGATCGGTGACGATCTTCTTGACCTTTTCAAAAATTTCTGTTTGGCTCATAGATAAAAGTCCTTGACCAGTTGCTACTATCTGCTGTTTACGGGCGACGTGCTTTTGAGCATATACATCTTATCGTCAAGCGCGATCGCCCGTATACTAGCAAAGGTTTTTCTTCAGAAAAACTTCCTTACTTTGACTGGTAAAAGCGGGACAACTCCTCAAAGAGCAGTTGGTTAATCAAAGGCGCTATTCGATAATTAGTATGTTGCCAAAGCATTTTTATCAAGAAAATGCCAGATACCTGCTCTAAAAGAGCAAGTTTGGTCATTAGAATCAGCTATGCGATCGCATAACACAGTGCGTAAATGCTTCTGTTTACCAATTGTTACTAAATTTTGGATGAATGTCCAAATAAAGATACATTCCCTTATGAGAGTTACTTGTTAAGAATGATAAAACAGTCACCTGAAGAATTGCTATATTGTCGGGGGCAGCTGCCCTAATTCAAACATACTTATATGCTATCTCACACACTAAAATACGCTTACTTCCCTGGTTGTGTTGCCCAAGGAGCTTGCAGGGAACTTTACTTGTCAACTCAAGCCCTCACTAAAGCATTGGGTATTCAATTAATTGAACTCAAAAAAGCTGCTTGCTGCGGTTCTGGTACGTTTAAAGAAGATTCTCAATTACTAGAAGATACTGTTAACGCTAGAAATATCGCCTTAGCAGAAGAATTAAATCTACCTCTACTGACTCATTGCAGCACCTGTCAGGGTGTGATTGGTCATGTTGATGAACGCCTGAAAGAATGCCAAAAAACTAATCCCGCCTATATTGAGCAGGTAAATGGCTTGCTGCATAAAGAAAGCTGTTTACCTTATCGCGGTAGTACCAAAGTTAAACATCTCCTTTATGCCTTAGTTAAAGATTACGGTTTAGAAGCAATTTCCCAACGTGTTACCCGTAAGTTGTCTGGATTAAAATGTGCAGCTTTTTATGGCTGCTATCTTCTCCGCGCTCAAAAATCTATGCCTGACGATGACCCCTTCCAACCAGAAGCAATGGAAAATATGTTTCGTGCGGTGGGTGCAACGCCAATTTATTACCGTGGTCGTACCCAATGTTGCGGTTGGCCTCTTTCTAGTTACGCTACCACCCAATCTTTCAAGATGGCTGGGATGCATATTCAAGAAGCTTTAGGGGCTGGTGCTGATTGTATAGTTACTCCTTGTCCTCTGTGCCACTTAAATTTAGATTCGCGTCAACCGGAGGTGGAAAAGGTGATTGAGCAGAGGCTAGGTTTACCAATACTGCATTTACCTCAGTTGATTGCTTTGGCGTTAGGAGTTAGTCCCAAGGAACTGGGCTTAGAACGCCACATTGTTTCTACAAAACCAGTACTGGAGAAATTAGGATTTTAGTTTTTGAACAACAAAAATGTTGAGCGCAGTGCCTACCTATAACAAGTTATAGGTAGGGTAAGCGAAACCAGTATAAAAAGTAGAGCAGTATTCTGGTAGGATAATCATGGTACGGCAAAAGATCAGTTATCTGGAGGCACGACCAACTTTTTATAGCAATCAATAGATTATTGCTAATTTTTAAGCTCATTGTTCGTCGGCAAAAGTTCCAACGACACGCTGAGAACGCCAGCTTTTCTGGTAACGCTATTTTTTTAGCGAAAGAATCCTCAACTATAATCTTTGATTTAGTTGGGGTGCGTTCAAAACCCTAGACAACAAACAAATAACAGCTAAAAGTTAAAGTAGAAAAACTTTTAGCGTTGAACTGCTGATGATTTGTCACTTCCTCATTGGTGTACCAGGTAGCGGGAAATCCACCTTCGCCACCGAGTTAGCAAAACTAGGAAATTATCGCATCGTCTCTACTGACGTAATTCGTCAGCAACTTTACGGTGATGCAAATATCCAAGGGGATTGGGTTGAGATAGAAAAAGCAGCTATCTCTGAAATTGTGAGTACGCTGACTCAAGGTGATGGGGTAATTTATGATGCTACTAATACCAAGCGCGTTTGGCGGATGGATTTGCTAAAAAAGCTAAATAGCGTTGAAGTTCAGTGGATGGGGTGGTATCTGCAAACCCCCATTGCAACTTGCAAGTTATGGAATCAAAAGCGCGATCGCCAAGTTTCAGATCTGATAATTGAGAATATGCACAAATCTCTGCAAGAGTTTCCAGCAGTAGCAGCGGAAGGTTTTGCAGTCGTCAAAGCAATTGATGTCACTTGCGCCAACTTCAATATTCAACAAATCTCAACTCAAATCCAACAGCTTAACCGCACCCTGATTAACCGTGCTAACCGCAATCGTCATATAACTCTGCATTCGTACAGTCAGCTGTTGGACTTTGAACGCCTCATGCATCTAATTTCCTTGATTATCCGCTATCCGGGAATGGGAAATTTACAAATCACTAACCCCAGTCTGCTAGAAAGCATTTTTGGTTATGTGCCTCAATTTGCTAATTCCATAGAAGAAGTTACCGCTTTTATGAATAAATTGTGCGGCACAATCTATGCTGATGCTCAGGCGATCGCATTTGATTTAGACTGGTTACAGCAAAATTTTCTCATTGGGTCTAATACTGTTTTTTTCTCTTCTTCGATTACCTCACCACCTCATCACCCTATTACACCCTTTTGCTTTGCGACTCATGGCTATTCCGATTGGTACACATTCCAAAGGTTAGTACAAATAATTCGTTTTATTCTTCATCAGCCATTACTACAAAATACAGGTGGGGGAAGTTTACCCACCCTTGTATCTGCACTCCAGCACCATGAGATTATTGATAGTGATGGCTTAGATACTGTCCGCAAAGATATAGAAAAGGTGCTGAAGCCTTATAAAATATTGCCAGAATTTCCCCTCAGAGATGGTTATTTTGCGGGAACGGCAATTTTGTCAGTGTATGAATTAACCAAAGTGTTTGATGTTCTCCAGTCTCAGGCTAAAAGTCTTAACGATCCCGTGGCGCTGGATATTTATGAAACTTTTGCTACGCGGATGGCGCAAAGTAAAATGAGCATAAGTAAAGTGTATCCGGTGCGGGCGATCGCCAACCGTAATATGATTGACCCAGAGTTTTTACCATTAGATGCTTTATCTAAGAATTTACAGCAAATTGAGGAGGCGATCGTTAAAGGACAACTGCTAGAATTAAATCGCTTTCCCGGCGGTGGTAAGTTTGCACTTGATGAAGCAGGTTTTTTTCTAGCATTTCCCTTACAAATTGTTTTCTGTAACCAAGCATGGTATTTAGGTTACGAATGTGAAGGAGGAAAGTATGCGGGACTTTTGCGTTTTGAGCGTTTGGATAGATTGTTTATCGGTCAACTGCAAAATAAAGTCCGTTCACGACAAGAACAAGAAAATTCATTACAGAAATTACAAAAACTTTCTGCTGCTGGTATAGGTATTTTTCTTGGGTATAGCGCCAGTGACCAACATAATTTTCTCAGTCATAATAAACAAGAACGTTCTCAGGTTTGCGTCACAATAGAGATGTGGTTTAATGATGTTATTTTTCGATTTATTACTGAAGGCACTAAAAGGTTCCCATCGCAGCAAATGAAGATGTCTTCACCTGTCGAAACCGGAAGATTAGCATTGCCAAAGTCAATTTTTTGCCTGAAGAAAACGCAAGATAAATCTTTTCCTAATCGCTTTCAATTAATATTACCTAAATGGTATTTAGCTGATGTAGAATTTTTGAGGTGGATAGTTGGTTTTGGTGGAAATGTCAAGATCGTAAAACCTGAAGAGTTAATGCTTAAAGTTAAAAAAATAGGTGAGGCGATTCTAGCCGTTTACGAGTAAAAATCTGGGGAAAAGTATATTTAAATATATTTAAAAAGGTTGAGATACATATCTCAACCTTTTTTATTTTATGAGTTAAAAAATGTAGATTGGGTTAAGCGACAGCGCAACCCAACAAAAGCCTTGGTAATGTTGGGTTTCCTTGCGTCAACCCAACCTACTAACTGAAAGACATGGATTTCCATTAATTCCACTTCTTTAAATAGAAGTGACTAAAGCTGTTTGTTCTGAGATAAACATTCTTTTAGAGTTTCCATTAATTCCACTTCTTTAAATAGAAGTGACGAGTAATTCAGTTTGAGAAGGAATTTGCAGAGTTTGAAGAGTTTCCATTAATTCCACTTCTTTAAATAGAAGTGACTGTAGTTGACCAACACGAAGTCAATTACAACTACAAAGGTTTCCATTAATTCCACTTCTTTAAATAGAAGTGACCCCTCCCTATTTAACCCCTTTCCCAGCCTGATGTCCAGCTGCCATTTGCGGCCGGGTCGATAAACACAGCAATTTTTGCGTTAAATGAGAGAAGAAAAACAGCTAAAACCCTTACACAGAGAGACATCGGCCGCGTCAACGAGAAAATAAGCATTTCCATCTTTTACCTACCCCGTCGCAGAAAAAGTAGAGCAATACTAAAAATTCGTCATTCGCACGAAAACACTAGCAGAATCTCAAATCAGTCTTTACCTTAAGACATAGAGCAAATTCACACAAACATCAACCATAAAAATTATGTATATTTCTTCCCGTGCTGCATTAGTCCGCAATTTGGGCGTAGCCTTACTCAACGGTACTATCACTCTCATTATCTTATTAATTGCACCCCTAGGGCTAGTAGCAGTAATCATCAACACAATATTGGTAACAGTAGCCAGTTTTGTTAACGCTACAGCAGGCGATGCAATAGTGAATTTTCTCCAACCATCTCAAATTAAAACATTACTTGCCGAAGTCATTTCTCAACAGTCACAACTGACCAAAGAAAATAACAAGTAATTAACAATATTTTATCATTTATATTCATCTCTCCTATAAATTTTATGCGTACACTCTACGTTTCACAACAAGGTTGTTATATCACCCTCAAAGGCGAAACCCTAATCATCAAACAAGGAGAAACTATTCACGGCGAAGTACAATTACCACTACTAGAACAAATACTAATATTTGGTAAATCTCAAATTACTACCCAAGTGATTCGTACTTGCCTTTGGCGAGATATTCCCATTGCCTACCTATCTCGTATGGGATACTGCTATGGTAGACTTATGCCAATTGAACGGGGATATCGCCAGTTATCTCGTTATCAGCAAAACTTAACAGTAATAGAACGCTTTTTAGTAGCCAGAAAAATAGTCCAAGCCAAACTAAAATACAGTCGCACATTTTTGATGCGACAACAGCGACGTAAAACTTCTACATCTGCTGATATCGCTATTAAAAGTTTAGAAGTCTTGCTGCAAAAAGTAGGTGAATCTGAAACAATCGAACGACTGATGGGATTAGAAGGTGCTGGCGCAGCCCAATATTTTTCAGCATTTGGTGAATGTTTGAATCATCCTGACTTTGTATTTTTAGCACGTAGTCGCCGTCCTCCAGGCAATCCGGTAAACGCCATGCTGAGTTTTGGTTATCAAATTCTCTGGAATCATCTACTAACATTAATTGAACTACAAGGACTCGATCCTTACTATGCTTGTCTACATCAAGGCACAGAACGCCACGCAGCTCTTGCTTCCGATTTAATAGAAGAATTTCGTGTTCCTATTATTGATTCTTTGATATTATGGTTAGTTAACAGCAAAGTCATGGATGTCCAAACAGACTTTGAATATCACAGTGGCGGTTGCTATTTAAATAATTATGGTCGCCCTAAATATATAAAATATTTCTTACAACGTCTAGAAGAAGAAGTACAAAATACTAAGGGTGAAAAACAACCTCGTTGGGATTTAATGACACAGCAAATTAAAAATTTTAAAGAGTTTATTTATCAGCCTAGTCAACTATATAATCCTTATCAAATTCGTTAGTTAATGCTATTTTATATAGTAGTATATGACATACCTTGCGACAAAAGACGCAAAAAAGTATCAGATTTATTAGAAGGTTATGGTAAAAGAGTTCAATATTCAGTATTTGAATGTATTCTTCACCAAGATAAATATAATGAACTGCGAAAAAGACTCCGTAAACCAATACCGTTGCCAAAATAAGAGGGTGAAGAGAGAGGGCTGATGTAGTAGAGTTATTGTCTTCCC
>JAYGHB010000030.1:0-47788 GCA_034931985.1 Halotia wernerae UHCC 0503 | reverse complement strand
CTTCTTTAAACAGGTCTTTATACTCTGCACAATATTCATCTATGATGGCAACTGTTGGGTGAGCATCTCTTGGCAAATGCTTGAGGATTTGTAATTCTACATCCATTGCCCTACTTACCTTTCAGGGTTTTATTTTTTTATTCTCTTATTCAGAATACCCGGAAAGTGACAGAAGAGGGATAAGCAATATAAGGTTATGTTAATTGATTTCGTAGTAATGGCTTTAGCTTTTTTTGTAAAGCCCTGCGGGCATGGCTGCGCTTAGTGCGTAGCGCCTCATAGAGAGGACTAAAGTCCTTACTACAAACCTTTAATTGTTACTGACGCTGAAAGCGTAGTGCATCAATTGACTGGGCTGTGAGAAAGATGCCCAAAAAAATGTAACTAGCAAATAAAATTAAGGCGCTGGTATCAAAAATCCCTTGGATAAGGGTGTTGTAATGTTTCAGTAATGATAAATGACTTAAGGCTTCTCCTACTGGGCCACCGATGCTTTTGGCGATTAAATCAACAAATAACAGCAATAAAACTAAGGCAAAGGTCAAGACAGCCGACAAAATTGTACTATCTGTTAAAGAGGAAATAAACATTCCTAAAGATAAAATTGCCGCTGCTAGCAAAATTAGTCCAAAGTTACCCAGTAAAGGAATTGATAGTGACATTGGTGGATTTGATCCGCTAATAGCGATCGCTTCAAATAGTAGCAAGGGCAAAACCATTGTGGTAAAAAATGTTAGCACTCCTAATAATTTACCGACAGCTACCGCCCAGTTAGTGACTGGTGAGGTGGCTAAAAGTTCCAATGTGCCGCGCTTACGTTCTTCGGCATACAGTCCCATTGAGAGAATAGGCAAGATAAACAACAACAGCCAACCCATCCGATCTAAAAATGCCCGGATAAATTCGTAGGGAACATCTATTGGTGGTACAGGTACTCCTAGTTGTTGTCCTTGTAAATCTATGGCTGCGACTGCTGTCAAAATTCCATCTGGCCCTAGCAAAATCATCACAAAGAATAACCCGGCAATGAACCAAAATACCCCAGCGATCGCATAAGCTAAAGGCGATGTAAAATAACTCTGTAATTCTCGGCGATAAATGGCAATAATATTACTCAGTACTATACCCATTTATACGGCTTCTCCTTCGTTGGCTGTTGAATCTACTTCAGTATCAATTTTTTTTTCTTCTGTAGTCAGTTGCAAGAATACATCTTCTAGGGTAGCGCTGACACGCCGCATTTCATATAAACCAAATTCTGCACGCACTAAGGCTTTGGCAATGTCTTGTCCTGGTTCGCGTCCAGGTTGCGATATTACCCGCAGATAAGCACGGTTGTCTTGAGGCGTAAAATGAC
Source organism: Halotia wernerae UHCC 0503 (assembly GCA_034931985.1). Lineage (GTDB taxonomy): Bacteria > Cyanobacteriota > Cyanobacteriia > Cyanobacteriales > Nostocaceae > Halotia > Halotia wernerae. The sequence goes on along the minus strand of JAYGHB010000030.1, from coordinate 46,431 downwards.
TGTGCGCTCCAGATGTGGGCATTGACTCTACCAAACTCACACCCGCAACATTTTGCAATACCTGTTTCGCCAAATTAGCTGATCCCGCAATTTCAATTTCATATCCTGAGCCACCTGTCAACTGTGTCATCAAATGTTCTGGCGTATTAGTGGCTACAATATTGCCACGATTGATAATGGCTACGCGGTTACAGGTCATGCTTACTTCTGGCAAAATATGCGTAGACAGAATAATGGTATGAGTACCAGCGAGGCTTTTAATTAAATTTCGCACCTCGATAATTTGCCGGGGATCAAGTCCTACGGTGGGTTCATCTAAAATAATCGCTGGTGGATCGTGGACTATGGCTTGGGCGATACCAACTCTTTGGCGATATCCTTTAGAAAGTTTGCGAATAATTACCCGTCTTTTTTCTTGTAAGTTACAGCGGGTGATCGCTGCTTGGACTTTAGCAGGGCGATCGCCTGCTGGTACACCTTTAATTCGGGTGACAAAATGCAAAAATCCCTCTACAGTCATTTCTGGATATAACGGTGGTGTCTCTGGTAAATAGCCAATTCGCTGACGTACCGCCAAAGAATTTTCATGGACATCAAAGCCAGCAATCTTAGCTGAGCCATTTGTAGCTGGTAAATAACCGGCTAAAATTCGCATGGTTGTAGTTTTACCAGCACCATTCGGCCCCAAAAACCCTAAAATTTCCCCTGGTTCGACGCTAAAAGTGACATCAGTAATCGCTGGGGTGGAACCGTATGTTTTACTCAGATGTTCAACTTCGATCATTGGTTTGGTGGCGATCGTTGAGATATACAATATCCAACAATCTTAGATCATGAGGGGATTGGTGATTGGGGACTGAAGATTTCTGATGTATTTTTAGCTGAATCGGGAAAAACCTCCCCATATCTGAAGGTCAAGATTTGGATCTGTTGCCTGATTTTGGCTAATTGGGTATAACTATCCAGAAACCTGTAATTCACCTTCTAAAGAAGTAACTTCCCATTGAGTTTGTTTACCTTCTCGCCAAAAGCGCAATGCAACTGTAGCATCTCCCACACACAAATTTGTGAGTTTTAAATCTGGTAAGCACTCCGGTAATGATGGCTTTACCTCTAACTTTCGCTGTGGTGCATCAGCTGTAAGTCCTAAGATGGTGCTAATGAGTAAAAGAATCGAGCCGGCAGCCCAAGCCTGAGGTATATTAGCATCTGGGTAAGGCACGGGAAAGTTATTATCTTGGCGTTCAATTCCGGCAAATAATTCTGGCATCCGCCCAGATTGAAAATAACTAGCAGCAGCAAAAATACCCTCAGCGATGCGGTTTGCTTCTTGGTGGTAGCCATATCGCTTTAATCCTGCGGCAATAATAGAGTTGTCGTGCGGCCAAACACTTCCTCTTTGATAACTAATTGGGTTATAAGCTGAATTTTGAGATGAGAGAGTTCGTACACCCCAACCACACCACATATCTTGTTGAAAAAGTCGCTCAACAACTTTGTTCACTCGTTCTTGGGGTACGATTCCAGACCATAAAAGATGACCAGGATTAGAAGCAATTGATTGGATTTGCTGCTTGTTGTTATCTAAGCCAAGACAGTAAAAGTTTTCTGATTCCATCCAAAAGCGTTCATTAAATCGTTGATAAAGTGACTCTGCTTTTTGACGTAACTTTTGCGCTTGTTCTTTTTCTCCCCATATCTCATAAATGAAAGCTGCTTTTAGCCAAGCATCGTAGACGTAGCCTTGTACCTCACACAAAGCTATTGGCGGCTCAACTAACTGGCCATTGGGATAAACTATTGCATCACCCGAATCTTTCCAAGCTTGATTGCGTAATCCTTTTGGTGAATGAGTTAAATACTCAACAAACCCATCGCCATCAAAATCGCCGTATTTATCAATCCAAGTTAGTGCCTTTTCTAGTGGCGATCGGCACTCATTCAGCATACCTAGATCAGCATTCCAAGAATAGGTTTCAGCTAAAGTAATAATCCAAAGAATGGTAGTATCTACTGTGCCGTAGTAGGGATTGTAAGGCAATTCATTTATTTTAGTTAACTCGTCATCACGCAGTTCATGCAACATCTTACCTGGTTGGGCATCGTGCCAATCATCTAACTCAGTTGCCTGTAGTTGAGCTAATCTGACAAGCGTACCACGAGCAAAATTGTGGTAAATTGCGATCGTTTGCAAGCTGGTAATAATTGAGTCGCGTCCAAAGACAGCCATAAACCAGGGAATACCAGCAGCAGGCATCCAAAATTGCTGGTCGTTGTCATCAACTTCAATCCGCAACGCTGCCATATCAACGATCGCCTGCTGATAAAATCCTTGTATCTCCGCATTCGATGATCGCATCTTTGTCGCATTAGTCAGAAATTCATCTCTGACCTTTCCTGCTTTTGTACTGTGAGACACAGCACAGGTTTGTTGAGGTTTGAGGATATTTCCGTTGGCTTTGGCTGTAAAGTTAATACAAGTGTGCCATGATTTGCCAGGAGCGATCGCCACATCAAACATCAAACGACCGTTGGCATACCTTGCTGTTGAACTTGCACAAACTGACTCAGTGATAATGCCTCGTAAAAAAGCGCCGTTACGGTACTCGGTAGAGAGTATGCCATCTTCCCAGGTTGTTGCTGTCTCTCCCCTTGTCACAATATTCTTTGCTTTCACCTCAAAGATATCTGCAAAATCCGAACGAATCGCCAGCATCAATTGAAACTGAACCGGCTCTAAGTGATAGTTGGTGATGTCGATATCTTCGTGTATCCCCCCTACAATGTCGCGCCGGACAGTTATCAGCAAACTCTCAGAAGGTAAAGTGCCTTTGACCGTAGGAAGTTGCGGGTTAGTAAATTGGTAAAGCGCACTATGATGCGTGATGTTACTAGAAGCTAGTAGTGAAAGTTGGTAACGATTGAGAGAAATTTCGTAGTAAGAAATTAAGCGTGTATCACGAACAAAAAAACCCTGGGCTTGCTTATCGTCGATGGAACCATCGCTAGCTGTAACCAAAAACGAGGAACCATCGTTAATTGTGATCAGATTAGAATTAACAGTAACTTTTGTGGGCATAGTTTGGAGAGAGGCAATTAATCGTGTCTTACAAGGAGCGGAGTTTGGAGAGAGAGACGCGATTAATCGCGTCTTACAAGGAGGCAATTTCTTTTTTAGCCATTCTCGGTAAACCCTGGATATAAAGTCATACCACCATCTACAAACAGTGTTGCACCGTTGACATAATCAGAGTCATCAGAAGCCAGCCAAACCGCTGCTTTGGCGATATCTTCAACGTTTCCTACACGTTTTGCTGGAATCAGTTGTAGTAACTTCGCTTCTGCTTCTGGGGTATCCCAAGCTGATTTATTAATTGGGGTTTTGATTGCACCAGGAGCAATGCTATTAACGCGAATTTTGTAAGGGGCAAGTTCTTGGGCAACACTTCGCATCATCATATTAATACCACCCTTACTAGTAGCATAATTAACATGACCTGCCCAAGGAATGACCTCATGCACCGAACTGATACAAATAATCTTACCTGCCGCACATGAAATATCAGGCTTGACACCTCGACGTAAGAACTCTTTTGCAACTTCTCGCGCACACAAGAATTGCCCTGTTAGATTCACTCCAATGACTGCATTCCATTGATCAAGGCTCATCTCTACAAAGGGTGAATCTTTTTGCAAACCGGCATTGTTTACTAAGATATCAATGGTTCCAAAGTGCTGGAGTGTCTGCCTAAACATCGCCTTTACTTGGTCTTCTTTGCTGACATCAGCTTGAATGGCGATCGCTTCTCCATTAGCAGCTTTGATATCATCGACAATTTTTTGGGCTTCTTCAGCTTCAGAATGGTAGTTGATAGCTACTGCTGCACCTGACGAAGCTAAATTGCGAGCTATAGATTCACCAATGCCAGAACTAGCACCTGTAACAAGTGCTTTTTGACCTTTCAGCAGGTAAGGAGAATAGCTCATAATGCTTTCGATACTTTTAAAACTTGTATTTGTTGTGAGCAGCTGAAGGTTTGCATGATATTTTCGCTTTTTGGGTGTTTATCAAAACAGTAAATTCTTGATAAATAAAGCAAACTTTTTTTTCATCCTAAAAATACACAGTATTTTTAGAATCTATCCAAAGAAAGATAAACAGTATATTGTTTGACTAACCAATATTTCAATTGTTTGTCATTTGTGTGACAACAGCATGTCTTCATTTTTAAGATTTGTAAAATTATAATTTTAAAGCTTATATCAATCTCAATAAGGATTTATGGTATATTCAGAGCAACTTGGGTTATTAGTGAAAAAATCATATTTTTAGTTAATCAATTTAAATGATATAAAACAAGAGAACTATATAATTGAGACATTTTTAGCCGCCTTTAAAGTGTCTAATTAGATTGATTTTTGTCAGATAACCATTCTTTAGATTGGATATAGTACAAACTAAACAAACTAAAATTGTGGTTGGTTTAGTGAGCTTTAAATTTTGGTAAAAATAGTTATTAAAAAATAGTAAGTAATAGTAAGTAGGTGGGTAGGAAAATTTCTAAGTATGTCATTGCGAGTGGAACGAAGTGAAACGCAGCAATCGCAAACATTTTCGTTATATCGTTAGGTTTATTCGTGCATACCTACTTAAAGATAGATTTTTTTTATTTAAAATTTACTTTAAAAGTTTAAGTGCATTGAAAATTTTCAGTATTTTTTAATTGGTTTAGCTGCGGCGTTAACAACAGTATTTTTGAAAATATGAAGGAGAAAGCAATGGCTGCTCTGTCTCTGAATAATCAAAATTTACCATATCCTGACCCTCTACACCCCATCATCGTCCACTTTGTAATTGCGATGGTGTTTTTTTCTTTCTTCTGCGACGTTGTAGGCTATTTCACTCGCAACGTGCGTTTGTTTGAAGTAAGTTTCTGGAATATGTTTGTGGCCTCAGGAGCTATTTTCTTAGCGGTGATCTTTGGTCAGTTTGAAGCGGGTTTAGCAAACATTTACGAAGCCGCCCAAGCAACGTTAAATTTTCACACTGTTATGGGTTGGTCGCTGGCGGCGCTTGTTGTTGCCATTACAGCTTGGCGTTTTGTAATTCGTAACCGCAATCCCCTAAAAATACCACCTGCTTACCTTGGTGTCGCCACGTTTTTAGTTAGCCTCGTGTTCTTGCAACTGTATTTAGGAAGCAAGCTGTTTTGGGTATATGGATTGCACGTTGAGCCTGTCGTTGAAGCGATGAAGCAGGGAGTCTAGGAATGAACTCGCAACTCATTGACCAGTTGGGATTGAGACTAGGTGCTAACGGACTACCTTACGAAATACCAATACACCCAAATTTGGTACATCTGACACTGGGACTGTTCATCATTGCTATTTTGTTTGATATTGCAGGAACGCTTTTTCCTATAGAAAGATCAATCTTTAAATTTTTGAATTTACCTACCATCCGTTCTGGCTTTTTCGATGTCGGCTGGTACAACCTAGTAGGAGCAGCTTGCATCACATTTTTCACCGTCGCTGCTGGTTTTTTCGAGTTGCTACTAGCAAACCCACCAGTCAATGAAAAAAGTGCTTGGGGTATGAGTGCCCCTTTAACAATGCTTCTACATGGTTTAGGTGGCGTATTGCTCTTGGGGATCATCGTTGCCATGACTGTATGGAGAGGTTTGCAACGCTACCAATGGCGTAAGAATGCCTCCAGACAAGTACAGTGGAGTTACTTACTTGTAGGTGTTGTAATGTTTGGTATTTTATTTGTCCACGGTACTCTAGGAGGGCAATTGGGAGACGAGTTTGGGATTCATGTGACTGCTGCTCAGTTAGTTCAAAAAGGAAAAAATCCGAATGTACTACTCAAATAATCAAACGAAGAAAAGTTAGATCCCCGACTTCTGAAGTTGGGGATCTGGACACCGAGAATTTTCACAAATAACGAAAACTGCTGTATGTTTACTTTTTTGGAATATGTATTAATAGCTTTCTATGTAGCAGGACTGCTTATTATCAGCCGTTGGATTGGGCAACAAGCCTTTTCTTGGATGCCTGTTCAGGCTACAGCAGAAGCACAACGGGTAGATGATTTGTTTAGCTTTTTAGTCTCCATTGGCGCTTTCATCTTGTTGGGGCTTGTGGGTGTTATGGTGTATGCAATTATTTTTCATCGAGCGCGCCAGAAAGACTACAGCGAAGGACACTCTGTCAGAGGCGATATGCGGATAGAATTTCTTTGGACAGCTGTACCAACTTTGCTAGTGTTATGGATTGCTTTTAAAGGCTTCAATATTTATCAGCAATTAAATATTCTGGGTCTTCAGCAAATCGTACATTTGCACACACCTCTAGAATCTGATCGCACAGCTTTAGCGAGTCTCCAATCGTCACCCGTCTACGCTACAGTAGCCAACAAATCTAAACCAGCTGCTGAAACTATTGATGTTTTTGTTAAGCAGTGGGAATGGTCTTTTCGTTATCCTAATAATCTTACTAGTAAGGAATTACATCTACCTGTTAATCGTAGCACTCGTTTAAATTTATACGCCCAGGATGTTATCCACGGTTTCTATGTGCCTGCGTTCCGCTTAAAGCAGGATATCATCCCCAAACGCGACATTGACATTGTGCTGACACCTATTCGCCCAGGTAAATATCGACTGAAAGATTCTCAATTCAGTGGTACTTACTTTGCCTTAATGGAGGCAGATGTATATGTTGAACCTCTGGATACATATAATCAATGGCTTACTCAGACTACCACTAACGAACCAACTCAAACTAAAGATCGCTTAGTTGCCAAAGGTATCGAAGCACCCAAGACATTTTTTAATAGTGGCTGGCAGACTTTCATACCTGCTTCACCTGCTATTGCAAAGGAAAGGAAGGTAAGTAATGACACATGACTCTAGTATTACCAGGGACGGAGAGTCGAACAATTCCTCTAACGAGTCTGCAAATAACTGGCGGCAATACTTCAGTTTCAGCACCGACCATAAGGTGATCGGCATTCAGTACATGGTGATGACCTTCATGTTCTTCTTGATTGGTGGGCTGTTGGCGATGATTATCCGTGCCGAACTGCTGACCCCAGAAGCGAATGTGGTTGACCGCCCCCTGTACAATGGCTTGTTCACCATGCACGGGACAATCATGATTTTTTTGTGGATTATCCCGTTTAATGCAGGTCTTTCTAACTACCTTGTACCGCTAATGATTGGAGCGCGGGACATGGCATTTCCTTTGCTTAATGCGATCACTTTTTGGATTTTGCCCCCAGCCGGTCTTCTATTACTATCTAGCTTCTTGCTGCCCAACGGGACTGCACAAAGTGGTTGGTGGTCTTATCCCCCCATCAGTCTGCAAGTTCCACCTGGTTTCATTAACGGTGAATTTATTTGGATTGTCAGTCTCATCCTCATCGGCATCTCTTCAATTATGGGGGCTGTCAACTTTTTGACCACCATCTTCTGGATGCGCGCACCGGGAATGACATTTTTCCGGATGCCTGTATTTGTTTGGTCGGTGATGAGCGCTCAGTTGTTACAACTAATTAATTTACCTGCTCTGACAGGTGCATTGATACTGCTATTGTTTGACCATTCTTTTGGTACACAATTCTTCAAACCCCTAGAGAATGGCGACCCCGTTATCTACCAGCACCTATTTTGGTTTTACTCTCACCCAGCAGTTTATATCATGGCGTTACCCGCCTTCGGTATTATTGCGGAGATTTTACCTGCCTTTGCCCGTAATCCTTTGTTTGGCTATCGGTCAGTAGCTCTGGCCACGTTGGGTATTGCCTTTTTCAGCATCTTCGTTTGGGCGCATCACATGTTCACTAGTGCCACTCCTAACTGGATGCGGATGACATTCATGGTCACTTCAATGTTAGTTGCTATCCCTACTGGTGTTAAGGCATTCGCTTGGACTGCTACTGTTTGGAAGAGCAAGTTGCATCTAGAAACACCCATGCTATTTGCGATGGGAGGTGCAGCAATGTTTATTTTTGGTGGTATCACTGGTGTTATGCTTGCCGCCACACCGTTTGATATTCACGTTAACAATACTTACTTCGTAGTGGGTCATTTCCACTACGTCGTTTTTAATACCATTACGATGGCCATCTTTGCGGCAATTTACTTCTGGTTCCCTAAGATCACAGGTAGAATGTACTCCGAGGGTTGGGGAAAGCTGCATTTTTGGTTGACCTTTATCCCTGCCAATATCACATTCTTTTCCATGCACCCACTAGGTTTGCAAGGGATGGTACGCCGAATCTCCTCTTATGATCCACAATATCAAGGATGGAATATCATCGCTAGCTTAGGAGCATTTTTACTGGGAGCATCCACATTGCCCTTTATTGCAAACATCGTTGGTTCTTGGTTATATGGGCCAAGAGCAGTTAACAATCCCTGGCACGCCACCGGGCTGGAATGGATGACGACCTCACCACCTCCACGAGAGAACTTTGAAGAAATTCCCATTGTGAAAAGACCTCCCTACGACTATGGAGATCCCAAATACTCAGTTGTGGAAAACTCTAACAATAGTGAGTAAATAGTCAGGAGTTATACCAATTTTAATTACGAATTACGAATTACGAATTACGAATTATGCAACGTCGAACTATCTACATAGATGAAAGTCCTATCCGTTTTGAACGATGGCGGCGACATCTACCAAATTGGCTAAAAAGATTCCTTCCCACTGGCGGCGGAAGTGCGGAGGATCATCATGGCAAAGGGATATTTGGGTTTATCGTATTTCTGTTGTCGGAGAGCATAGTTTTTTTGAGTTTTATCTTGACTTATGTTGCTCTACGGTTAACTCATACTGATTGGCTACCAGCCGGTGTTAAGGGGCCGGAATTGTCTACCCTTGTGATCATTAACACTGTCATATTGCTTTCCAGCAGCTTTGTCATCCAACCCGCCGAAAATGCTCTGAGGCGTAATCAACTCCAAAAATTTCGCTTTTTGTGGCTGACAACGATCGCAATGGGAACTTACTTTTTAGTTGGTCAAGGAATTGAATGGAGCAAACTTGACTTTGGACTAACTACAGGGCTAGTTGGTTCAACATTTTATCTGCTAACGGGCTTTCATGGTCTACACGTTTTGACGGGTGTAATTTTACAAGTTACCATGCTCGTCCGCTCCTTCATTCCAGGTAACTATAACAAAGGCCATTTCGGTGCGAGTGCAACAACTCTGTTTTGGCACTTTGTTGATATAGTTTGGGTATTTTTATTCTCTCTTCTCTACCTTTGGCAAGCATAAAAAAAGTTTAGAAATTTCAGGTTTTTTAAGGAGTAGTTTTATGAGTTTATTACTACAAGAATTGCCAGCATCAGAGCTTGCACCAAAAATAATTCAGGAGAGTCCGCCACCAGGTAAAAATCAAGACCCACTCATTGCACACAACTTACAAAAAGAACAGTACGTTGGCATTATTGGGCTAGCGATCGCCTTGATTGCCGCTGTGGGATTTCTTAGTCGTAGAGTTGAATACGCTATTATGTTCGCTGTGATTCTTAGCGCTGTTTTGATTGCTTTCTTTTTATTGATATAAGAAAGCCCTAATTAATTGAATATCTTGATTTCACAAGATTTAGGAGTATTTTATGAACAGCCTAGTTTATCAAACTGTGATTGTTGGTGGTGGCTTTACGGGACTATTTACAGCCTTACACTTAGCTCACAAACATTATCCTCGCTCTGTGATTTTGATTGATAAAGACGAGCGCTTTTGTTTTAAACCTTTACTCTATGAATATTTCGATGGCGAGATGGATACCTTTCAAGTAATACCGCGTTTTTCGGAATTACTTCAAGGTAGCGGTGTGATCTTTGTTCAAGATACAGTGCAATCGATAGACTTGCATCAAAAGGTAGTCAAATTAACTTCAGGAGACTCCTACAACTACAGCAATTTAGTATTAGCTTTGGGTAGTGTTACTGGCTATCATCAAGTTGAAGGTGCTAGAGAATACGCCTTTCCTTTCTGGACACAACAAGATGCGATCGCTCTTGATCGTCATTTACGCGACTGTTTACAACGAGCAGTGCAAACTGAAGATCTAGAACAACGCCGGAAACTATTAACAATAGTCGTAGTTGGTGGTGGTGCAAGTGGTGTGGAAATGGCAGCAACTTTAGCTGATTTTATTCCACATTGGTATAGCGCTTTGGGAGGCAATTCAAGTGAAATTCGGGTAGTACTGCTCAATCATGGTAAAGAAATTCTCAATGGTGATATTAATGACCCATTACGTGAAATTGCCGAACGCGAATTGAAGAAACGTGCTGTGCCAATAGAGATGATTGTGGAAGCCGAAGCTACTGCTATTCATGCCAACTCAGTTGAATATAAACGCAATAAGCAAATCGAGACATTAGCGACACATACTACAATCTGGACAGCTGGGACTTCCACTCATCCACTGATTAAAGACTTGCCAATTCCTCAAGAACATCGGGATCATCACGATCGCCCCCTAGTCACTCCCACCATGCAACTGCTCGACTTTCCAGAAGTTTTTGCAGGCGGTGATTGTGCAGCGCTTCAGGATAATTCACTACCGCCTACAGCTCAAGTAGCTTATCAACAAGGAGCCAATATTGCTTGGAATTTAAAAGTGATCGCTTTAGGAGAAGAACCCAAACCTGCTAAGGTTAACATCCGGGGAACCCTCTTGAAATTGGGAATAAATGATGCTGCTGCTAACTTATTCAATGTTTTTGAAGTTACAGGCGAATCTGCACATTTAATCCGTCAAGGTACTTATTTAACTTTATTACCAAGTCCAATTCATGATTTCAAAGCCACAACTGAATGGGTAGATGAAGAAATTTTTCACCAACACCTCGACCCTCAAGATGTAGGTAAAAAAGTGGTCCAAGCGGTGGAATTAGTTGGTGCTGGAGTTGTAGGCGTTTTAGTTGCGAGAAAATTACTGAAAATGTTAGGCGATGAAGAGACTAGTACCGCTGCGCGTAATTCGTAATTCGTAATTTGTAATACTTGCCAAAAGAGAGAAGCAAGCTGCGTAATTAGCTTTTTGCAAGGGTTTCAGACATTTCAAATGGGTGGTTTACTTCCGCCATGTTGTACTAGGGATTAGGTCAAAGAGGCATTATACAGGTACAAAGAATTTGAGCTATTGGATTAACGGTGACAGATTATGAGTAGCGTCTCCCAGACTAACAGGTGCGGTTATTCCCACCGGGAATTTATAGCATAATCTGTCAAAATTAAAGATAACTAGAGGTTAAAAATGTCAGAAACCTCAGCCTAAAGGCATGAGGCTTGCAAGAGAAATCAAACAAGCCATTCTGACCAGCCTAAGTCTTAATTGACTACGTTTTTTGAGTCAAGATACCGAGGAATGCTCCTGCTAGTTCCTTGCACCGAAGTTTTGTGGACGGAAACCGTCCCCACAAACTTCTCTCTATCGTTAGTGGTTAAACAGTTCTAAGGTCACTGGAACAGTGCTGCTAGCCTAACAAGCTCTTAAAACATTGGCGAAGCTAACTTAACCCCGAAAGGGAGGCTCGAAAGAGCAAAAACGTTATGCGTACAGGGTTGTTGATTAGAAACAGTAATTGTCCTGTTGAAAGTGCAATACAAAAGTACCCCTAATTAAACAACCCCAAGGCGGTAACGGAAATAATGTAAAGCCGTGCTTCAAGCACGGGATTTCTACCCAAATTTCTGATGAAATTCTCAATCCAATCGCTTTATAGTTGGTATCGCAACACGCTTCGTAACCCAAAGTATCGCTGGTGGGTAATTTTAGGAACACTAGTTTATTTGGTCAGCCCCATTGATATTGCTCCAGATTTTTTACCCATTGTCGGACAAATAGATGATATTTTTCTTTTGACACTGCTAGTTTCTGAAGTGTCTGGGCTAGTGATTGAAGGCTGGAAAGCTCGTAAGGGTAAGATGGATACTGAAGTTTCTTATACCTCAGAAGGTTCTACTTCTACCGCTAGCACCATTGATGTTGATGCCGTCTCTGTTAAATAGTTTTTTCACAAACAAAATTGAATTTAATCAAACCCTTACCTTTGTTGTCTAGTGACAACTTTTATACTGAGGTAGGGGATATTTTTTTTTATATGACTCGATTTTCATCCAGCAACGCCTAATTAGGGGTATTCGTGAGAAACAAAGGGGACTTTTACTATTTCACCCTCGGTTTCTCCGACTTGAACTTTTAAACCAACGCCACCAGCTTTGCTACGAACATAACCCAGTCCAAAGTAACCATCAGCAGTTTCGGTATAACTGGTAAGTTTGCCAACTTTTTCACCTCCAACTGCGATCGCACTTCCTATTTCAGCAGGAGCATTGAGGCGGATACCCCAGAGGTGTTGTTTTACACCTTTATATGTGCTTAATCGAGCAATGGTTTCTTGCCCAATGTAGCAACCTTTGGTAAAAGAAATAGTTTGCCATAAACCAACTTCTAGAGGATTGTAATCATCTGTCAGTTCCAAATCTGGGGCTGGCCGACCTTGTAATACGCGTAATGTATCCCAAGCGCGATCACTCAATTCTATTGCCCCTATTTCTAAAATTTGGCTCCACACCTGCTCTTTTTCAGAAACTGGCAAAATTAGCGTATATCCTACAGAAGCCAAGCCGCTACCCACTGCAACTATGACTTTCTCTTTGATTAACAAATGATTACCGTAAGGTTGACCGATAATTGCTTTAGCACCTAGCTTTTCTACTAAAGCATCACTTTTTGGCCCAATCAAGCTAAAGGTTGCGGTTTCGCTGGTGACATCTGTTAATTTCACCTTGTCAGCAAAGAAAATATAGCGATCAAGCCATTGCATCAAAAACTCACAACGATTAGGTGAAACTAGCAGCAATACTGCATCATCGAGAACGTAGGCAGTAGCTAAATCAATTGTGCGGGCGGTGGATGTCACCATGACGGTATCGCAGCCCTGTCCTGGTTTGAGGCTTTGGAAGTCGTTAGTACTTTGGTTGTGTAAAAATCTAATCCGGTCATCATCAGAAACACGGATTCGTCCCCAGAGTGAGCGATCGCATATAGCAACCCCTTCTCTTGCTGCTTGGATGGCTGCTGCGTCTTTACCGTCAATTGCAGATGTTGGCATGGTGATGAAGAATTGCTTTGTTTCAATATTTTCGCATGGAAAATCTTAGCAAATACTGTGACCAGTTATCTAAAGCAGTACTAATTCTGACACAAGCTTTTTGATGTTTCCAATGGGGCGCTCCCGTCACAAAGAATTCCCCGTCAATAATTTCATAGCGATTCCCCTTATCTGGAAACAACTCCAAATCGGCAGTATTCCAGCGCAGCTTCTCACTTGTCGGCTGGTTCATAAACTATCTTTGTTATGGGATTTATCAATTTTAATCTGGACATTAAACTAGGGGCTAGAGGCTAGGAAAGAGGCAGGGGAAGATGAAAAGAATAATAACCAATGCCCCATGCCCTTTACCTAAACCACTACTTTTTCTAATATCAACTTAGAACGCTTTATATATTCAGGAATAGTCACAGGGTAATCTCCAGTGAAGCAGGCAGAACAGAAGCTATTGGTGTCTTCACCTGTTGCCTCTAGCATTCCGTCCCAACTGAGATAGGCGAGGCTGTCTACTTGTAATTGATTGGCAATTTCTTCTACTGATTTGGTAGCAGCAATTAACTGATCTTGAGAATCGGTATCAATACCATAAAAACAGGGATGAGTCACTGGTGGAGAAGAAATTCGCATGTGTACTTCGACTGCACCAGCCTCACGCAAGGTTTTGACTAGTTTACGGCTGGTAGTACCCCGCACAATTGAATCATCAACAATAATTACTCGTTTACCTGCTAGCACATCTTTCAGGGGATTAAGTTTCATCCGAATCCCTGACTCGCGCATAGTTTGGGTTGGCTGAATGAAGGTGCGTCCCACGTAGCGATTTTTAATCAAGCCTTCAGCGTAGGCGACACCAGAAGCTTGAGAAAATCCAATGGCCGCAGGTATACCAGAATCAGGAACACCAAAAACAATATCAGCATCCACAAGAGATTCTTTAGCTAGTTGCCGTCCTAACCGCATTCGATAGCTATACAAGCTCTCGTTATGCATGATGCTATCAGGACGGGCAAAGTAAATCATTTCAAAGATGCACAATTTACGCTGCGGTTGTTGACTCCAATGGAAAGAAGCCATACCTTCTTCAGTGATCCAAACTAATTCTCCTGGCTCCACATCTCGGAGATATTCAGCACCAATGATGTCTAAACCACAAGTTTCAGAAGCTAAGACGTAGCGAACAGGACTACCAGCTAAAGTGCCAATTACTAATGGGCGAATGCCATTAGGATCACGGACACCCATCACGCCATCGGGAGTGCCAATAACTAAACTAAAGGCTCCTTGACAGCGTTGAAACGCTTGGATACAGCCTTCTAACCATTCTGCACCAGCATTGATTGCTTCTGCGATCGCAAAGGCAATCATTTCTGAGTCTGTGGATGTAACTAAGTTAAATTTACTCTGGAGTAATTCTTCTCGTAGTTGCACAGTATTGACTAAATTGCCATTATGTGCAAGAGCTAATGAACCTAAGCGGCTTTCGACCACAGCAGGTTGAGCATTAGCCTTACGGCTAGAACCGGTAGTGGAATAACGAGTATGACCAATCGCTAAGCTCCCAGGCAATTCATCCAAGATAGATTCATTGAAGACTTGAGACACTAAGCCCATGTCTTTATGCAGGTGTACCTGCGTACCCTCAAAGGTAGCAATGCCAGCTGATTCTTGACCCCGATGCTGGAGGGCGTACAATCCAAAGTAAGTCAGTTTAGCAACCTTTTCTCCTGGTGCGTAGATACCAAAAACACCGCAAGCTTCTTCTGGCTTGTCAGGACGATTGTCAGGACTATTCATGGGGTCGTTAGTCTGGTGGGGGTATGCATCCAAAGTGACGGGATGGATGGGAATCATGCTGGCTTTGCTCCTGGTGGTGGGGTCAAGTCACTGGGATTATGTCTATTGATAGTGGCAGAATCCTTAATAAATCTTTAACCATCTATTAAAACATTACCGTAATTCTGCTCATCAATGATAATAATCCAAGGGGAGGGGATGGGAAAAAAAGGCAGGGAAGGCAGGGGAGCAGGGGGAGAATTTCTAATTCAGCACGGACTGTGTCCCGCTACGTTAATAGCAAATCAGTACTTTATTTTAATTATTTAATTTTTGGAGTTCCTTAACTAGGAGTACTGGTGTGAATAGTTAAACGTCTGGCGATCGCCTGTAAATAACGATCTTTCATATCTTCAATATTAACCTTGATTAAGCTTTGATTATCAGTGGTTAAAACCCCCAAACCCTGATCGGAATTTTCAACTTTACCTAGTTTTTGCCACTCTTGTCCTAGATGTTTCTGTAGATAGGATTCCCAAATTTCTTGTTGGTCTGATGATACAGAGACTAAAATCCTCGCCCCACCTTCGCCAAATAACACCTCATCGAGTCGAGGCAGTGCGGTCGTCTCCCCTTGGGAGACGCTAAAGCGGAAAGTTTGCGCGTCCGGGTTTCCCGGCGCAAAACTTTTCAAGAAAGCGATAGGGTCTTCCCAAGTAGAGTAACTGCCGTGTTGTAACTGGTTTGTTGCTATTTCTACATTAATTTTGGCACCGAGGTTGCTAGCAAGACAACACTCTGCCAGGGCAATGACTACTCCCCCCTCGGCACAATCATGGGCTGAACGTATCCAACCCGCACGAATCCCTTCACGGCAAACTTGCTGTACACGGCGTTCCAAGTCAAAATCTACCCGTGGTGGTCTGCCGGCAACAGTGCCGTGGATGGTAGCTAAATATTCCGATGCTCCTAAACTGACTTTTGATGTCAGTGGCAATCCTAGAAGGTAAATTACATCGCCTGCTTGTTGCCAACCTTGACCACAAATTTTGCTTAAATCAGGAATCAACCCTACCATACCTACAACAGGGGTAGGATAAATTGGTTGTGGGTTACCTTGGGAATCGAGAGTTTCATTGTATAGAGAGACATTCCCGCCAGTTACTGGTGTTGCCAATTCTCGGCATCCCTCTGCTAAACCCCGACAAGCTTCTGCCAATTGCCAATAACCAATGGGTTTTTCTGGACTGCCAAAATTAAGGTTATCTGTCACCGCCAGAGGTTCTGCACCCACACAGCTAAGATTGCGTGCTGCTTCGGCTACTACTGCCTTAGCTCCCTCATAGGGATCAAGGTAAACATAACGGGGATTGCAATCTACAGTAGCCGCTACCCCTTTGTTACTTTTGAGAGTTGGGGATGGTTCTACAGGACGTAGCCGCACCACAGCAGCATCAGCACCACCTGGGAAGATTACAGTATTATTTTGCACTTGATGGTCATACTGACGATATACCCAATTTTTAGAGGCGATCGTCGGTGTATCAAGCAAAGTTAAGAGAATATCATTCCAGGTTTGCAGATTTTCTGAGATTTCAATACCAGCGATCGCACAGGGAGGTAAACAATCAGATTGCCATTCCCAAGCTTCACGCGCATATTCTGGTGGTTCTGTCAACAATTCCCGATGATAAAGTGGGGTATTTTCTGCCAAAGCTTCAGCAGGAATTTCTGCGGCCACTCCACCCTCAAACAGAATCCGCACGATAGGTTCAGCAATCACTGTGCCGGCAACAACAGCATGAAGTCCCCAACGGTGAAAAATGTCGATTAGCTCCTGTTCACGTCCTTTGTGAGCAACGAACAGCATTCGTTCTTGAGATTCCGAAAGTAAGTATTCATAGGGAACCATCCCCATTTCTCGCACGGGAATCTGATCTAAATCAAGCTCAATCCCCACGCCGCCTTTAGCCGCCATTTCTGATGTAGAACAGGTGATACCGGCTGCTCCCATATCCTGTGCGGCGACAACTGCACCTGTTTTAAATGCTTCTAAACAAGCTTCAATCAATGATTTTTCCAAGAAGGGATCGCCCACTTGCACAGCGGGACGGTTATCTATCGACTGATTGCTTAATTCAGCACTAGCAAAACTTGCCCCTCCCATACCATCGCGTCCAGTAGTAGAACCGACATACAATACAGGATTACCTAAGCCAGATGCCCCAGATTTGACAATTTCTGACGTTTCCATTAAGCCTAGTGCCATGACGTTCACTAGGGGATTACCAGAGTAAGCTGAATCAAAATAAACTTCACCGCCAACTGTGGGTACTCCTACACAATTACCATAGTGACTGATGCCAGACACTACGCCACTAAATAGCCTTTGGGTTTTAGCATCTTCTAAGGAACCAAAACGTAGGGAGTTTAATAAAGCAATGGGACGCGCCCCCATTGTAAAGATATCTCTAAGAATACCTCCTACTCCAGTGGCTGCCCCTTGAAAAGGTTCGACAGCTGAAGGGTGGTTATGAGACTCAATTTTAAATGCCAATTGTAGTCCATCGCCTAAGTCTACAACACCAGCATTTTCACCTGGCCCGACAAGAATCTGGGGGCCAGTGGTAGGAAACTGTTTGAGTAGGGGTCGTGAATTTTTATAACAGCAATGCTCTGACCACATTACGCCAAACATTCCTAGTTCAGCTTGATTAGGATGACGACCTAGCCGCCGAACAATTTCTGCGTATTCTTCTAGCTTTAGACCTTCAGCAGCGATTTCTTGGGGGGAAAACGGATCTCTTGAGGTAGCGGTCATGGAAGTAATGCACCAAAGGGACAGAGGATTATTTTATCGATTTACTTGCGCTGTAGGTGCAATTCTAGAAATGCAGATAACTATTCTTTGGATATTTTTCTTTGAACTACTCTAATTAACAAGTTGTAGGCTTCCTCCTCTGATAAGTTCAAGCTGTACCCATCCACGAAGGGATGGTTCATCGCCAGTTGATATATGACTAACTGAACTCAACAAAGGCTTTGCTTGCTACGATTAGATTTGTATAACTTCAGCGGTAAGCGGATTGTGACTGTTAAACCAGACTGGTTGCGGGTAAAAGCGCCTCAGTGGGAGCGCGTCGGTAACGTTAAAGAAGTTTTGCGGGATTTAGCCCTCAATACGGTTTGTGAAGAAGCATCATGTCCAAATATTGGTGAGTGCTTCCAAGCTGGTACTGCCACATTTTTGATTATGGGCCCAGCCTGTACCCGTGCCTGTCCCTATTGTGATATTGACTTTGAGAAAAAACCTCAGGCTTTAGACCCCACAGAACCAGAACGACTAGCCCAAGCCATTCACCGCATGAGACTTAATCATGTAGTAATCACCTCTGTCAACCGAGATGACTTGCCTGATGGTGGTGCATCCCAGTTTGTAGAGTGTATTACGGCGGTGCGTACAATTTCACCCCAAACGACAATTGAAGTGCTAATTCCTGACTTGTGCGGCAATTGGAATGCTTTAGAACTAATTTTGCAAGCTGCACCGGAAGTTCTTAATCACAACACAGAGACAGTTCCCCGCTTGTATCGACGGGTGCGTCCCCAAGGGAACTATGATCGCACATTGGAATTATTGCAACAAACACGCCAAATTGCTCCAGGAACATACACTAAATCTGGTATCATGGTGGGACTTGGCGAAACTGATGCAGAAATTCGTCAGGTGATGCAAGACTTGCGAACGGTAGATTGCGATATCTTGACAATTGGGCAATATCTCCAACCCAGTCAAAAACACTTGCAAGTAAATGAATTTATCCACCCAGAACAATTTGCTGCTTGGAAGGCATTCGGTGAAGAAATAGGATTTTTACAAGTTGTTTCCTCACCCTTGACTAGAAGCTCATACCATGCAGAACAAGTAAGAGCATTAATGGAACGCTATCCCCGCAGTCGAGGATAGAAAGACAAGGAAACTGACCAATGACTAATCCACAATCGGTTGCAATTCTTGGTGCAGGTGCTTGGGGTGCATCTCTGGCAAATCTAGCAGCAGCAAATGGTCATCATGTGCGTTTGTGGTCGCGTCGGGGGTCAGAAACTCTAGAAGTAGTGCTACAAAATGCCCAAATAGTCCTGTCTGCTATATCAATGAAAGGCGTAAGGGATGTTGCTTCTCAAGTACAGTCTTTTCGGTTATCTCCAAGGACAATTTTTGTCACAGCAACCAAAGGCTTAGATCCTCAAACGACCTGCACACCTTCCCAAATTTGGCAAGCAGCATTCCCTAACCATGCAGTAGTTGTTCTATCAGGCCCCAATTTATCTAAAGAAATTCAACAATCATTGCCAGCTGCAACGGTAGTTGCTAGCAGTATAGCGACTGCATCTAAACTAGTACAGATGGTATTTTCTTCCCCTCGTTTCCGTGTATATACCAATCTTGATCCTATAGGCGTGGAGTTGGGAGGAACACTGAAGAACGTAATTGCGATCGCAGCTGGTGTGTGCGATGGCTTACAGCTGGGAACTAACGCCAAAGCTGCTTTAGTCACCCGTGGACTTACAGAAATGGTTCGGATCGGCAACTTCTGGGGAGCGAAGACAGAAACATTTTACGGTTTATCGGGTCTAGGAGATTTGTTAGCTACCTGCAATAGTCCTCTAAGTCGCAACTACCAAGTTGGCTACCAAATGGCCAGGGGTCAGACACTTACAGAAACTCTGGCAAATTTACCAGGAACCGCTGAAGGAGTTAACACTTGTGAGGTTTTGGTACAAGTAGCTAAGCAGCAAAATATTACTATCCCGATTACCGAGGAAGTTTATCGATTACTTAAAGGTGAAGTCACACCTCGACAAGCCCTTGAAGAACTAATGCTGCGAGACATCAAGCCAGAATACGACTATTAACCAGTCACAAAAGTTAATTAGTCGTTAGCTAGTAGTAGCGCTATTTTGCGTAACTACTAACTTATTCATCACATCTAGTTATTCCTCAATAATCCTTAGAGAAAAATTAGTAAATCGTCAGGATATTACTTTCCTAGTCGTGTAGATATGACTATGCCAATAATAAACATGATTTTTACTGAAAGATGTTTATACCCGTTACAAGAGTAACAGTCTATATATATATATCAAAGTTGAAATGCTGACTAGGTAGTTTAGAATTATCAGCCTAGCCGTGATTTGAATAGCTATTGGTTCAATCAGACATCTGAAGTGTCTGAAAATAACCAGTGCAGTTTTTTTGAAAAAAAACTGTACTGAAATTCTCAACCGTGTTAGTTCATCTTGAATCACGGGAACAATAGCAACAGTTGAATAGCTGACCCTTCGGATTCGCAGTCGCCTAGGTCGGGCTAACCCTCCTGCAGCGCTGACTCACCGTAATCTATTGTTACCTGGAGCCATTGAGACGATTTTATGCCAGCAACATCTTTTTACGCAGATGCCGCCTACAATACCCCAAAATCTCGCCAGGTTTTGGACTCAGATCTCACGGTTGATGACGGTGAGTTGTCGGCAGATGATCTACAGGAGCTAGAAACAGCAGCAGCTGATCCTGCTAACTTTGGTGCTAACAATAACCGTCGTAGCACAGATCTGGTACGTCTATATCTTCAGGAGATTGGTCGAGTCAGGTTATTAGGGCGTGATGAAGAAGTTTCAGAAGCGCAAAAAGTCCAGCGCTACTTGCGGATGCGTGTAGTACTTGCCAACGCTACAAAGCAAGGGGACGAAGTAGTTTCGCCTTATCTGAAGTTAATTGAAGTTCAAGAGCGTTTAACATCTGAATTGGGACACCGCCCGTCTTTAGAAAGATGGGCTACCACTGCTGGGGTAAATGTGTCGGATCTCAAACCGATTTTGGCAAATGGTAAGCGCCGCTGGGCAGAAATTGCCAAATTGACAGTCGAAGAATTGGAGAAAGTCCAGACTCAAGGACTCCAGGCAAAAGAACACATGATTAAGGCTAATCTTCGCCTAGTAGTGTCTGTTGCCAAGAAGTATCAAAATCGTGGTTTGGAATTATTGGATTTAGTCCAAGAAGGCACACTAGGTTTAGAACGTGCAGTAGAGAAATTTGATCCCACCAAGGGATATCGCTTTAGCACCTACGCTTACTGGTGGATTCGTCAAGGAATTACCAGAGCGATCGCTACTTCTAGTCGCACAATCCGCCTACCTGTGCATATTACGGAAAAGCTTAACAAAATTAAAAAAGCTCAACGTAAAATTGCTCAAGAAAAAGGTCGTACTCCTACCCTAGAAGACCTAGCGATTGAGTTAGACATGACTCCTACCCAAGTTCGGGAAGTTTTGTTAAGAGTGCCTCGTTCTGTTTCTTTAGAAACTAAGGTAGGTAAGGATAAAGACACTGAGTTAGGCGAATTACTCGAAACCGACAGTGTGACTCCTGAAGAAATGCTAATGCGAGAATCTTTACAAAAAGATTTGCATAGTTTGTTGGCTGATTTAACTAGCCGCGAGCGTGATGTCATTCTCATGCGGTTTGGTTTGGCAGATGGTCATCCTTACTCGTTGGCAGAAATTGGCCGCGCTCTTGATTTGTCAAGAGAACGGGTTCGTCAAATTGAATCAAAAGCTCTACAAAAGCTACGGCAACCCAAACGACGTAACCTCATCCGCGATTATTTGGAATCCTTGAGTTAGGTATGAGTCAGTTTTCAGTTGGTAGAGGGGTATTGCCATGCTATGCCCCTACTGGCAAATGACTGAATAGTTCGTAATTCGTAAGTAAGTTACAAAGGGCTGTTGACACCCACTAATTAAATATGTATTTTCACTGAAGGAATTCAAGAGGGTGAATTTTAACTTCTGGTAGCAGAAATTGCGATTCGCTAGCACTTAAATTCTATAATTCTGACAATTAGGAAAGTTAGCATCTGTTTGCCGAAGAAATTTTGATTATTCGGCAAATTTTGCTATGAAAGTAGTTCCTTTTGGGTAGTAGGACTGTTAATTGCTGCCACTGTTATCCCAATAGCAACTTACTATATCTACCAAATAAAAATAAAATCAAAAACAAAGCATCTGTCTCTGATATTTGGCATATACTCTGCGTTACAAATCTTTCCTGAAGGCACAGCAATTACCTCAGGTATCACCTTAATATTAAAAATAGCAGCAACAATATCTTTCTCAACCCCTAAATAAAATACTGAATTTGGTATGACCATCGAACGAGTTCCCCAACAACACTATCCCAAGGCTGAAATTGGGCGGCGAGGTATGGCATTAGGGCTTGATTTCCTCGGTGTATGGTTGATCAGTTCCTTATTAGGCAGCAATAGTTTTGGTATTCAGTTTCTTCAGATTATAATTTTTCTTGTCTGCTGGCTGATTCTGCGGGTGGTGGTGGTATACAACAATCGAGGGCAAAGTTTAGGGCGTTGGGCTTTCGATTTGAAGGTGCTAGAAGTCGAAGATGGACAAGTAATAGGTAGGATTCCAGAATTACAGGCACTGCTGAAGCGAGAAGCTATAATTGGCTTTGGTGCGCTTTTGGTGTCAATTGCCCTCAGCAATATTAGCGCCAATCCCACTGCTATACTGCTAGTACTTCCCCTGGCAATTGACTGTGGTGCTGCCTTGTCTGATACCCAGCTGCGGCAAGCTTTGCATGACCGTTATGCTGGAACTTTCTTAGTTTCGTCGCGTCGGGGCTATTCGCTGGATATAAAAGTTAAGCGATTAGTTGAAAATTTGCGTCGTAATGTGAGAAGATAGTCATTTGTGTTAATTCTCCTCAGGTTTTACTGTTTGTAAAATTTATGGCTAAGAGTAAAGGCGCCCGCATAATAGTGACACTAGAATGTACCGAGTGTCGTACTAATCCAGACAAGCGTTCTGCTGGTGTTTCACGGTACACCAGTACCAAGAACCGTCGCAACACAACTAACCGCCTAGAACTGAAAAAGTTCTGCACCCACTGCAATAAACATACCGTTCACAAGGAAATTAAGTAAAGATGAGCTATTACCGTCGTCGCCTGTCTCCAATTAAGCCGGGAGATCCAATTGATTATAAGGATGTTGATTTGTTGCGTAAGTTTGTCACCGAGCGAGGTAAGATACTACCGCGTCGGATTACAGGACTTACGTGTAGACAACAGCGAGACTTGACATTAGCGATTAAACGTGCGCGGATTGTGGCTCTATTGCCCTTTATCAATGCCGAAGGCTAAATCTATAGAATCCTTGGATTGAGGATTTGATACCAGTTATTAAATCCAAAATCCCCAATCTAAAATCTAAAAATTACTAGAGTGCGAGAGTTGTGGATAAGGGGACGCTAGTTGAATTTCGGGTTCAAGGCGATCGCCGTCTGGGTGTAGTAGAACGTCCAGACGGCAAAACCCGTTGGTTTGTGGTAGACGAACGCGGTCAATCCCACAGCCTCGCGCCTAGACAAATTACCTATACAGTTAACGGACAAGCTTACAAGACCTCTGAAATTGTCAGCTTTTTAGAGCAGATCAAGCCTTATTTAGATCCATCAAGTTTAGAGGTAGCGTGGGAATTACTGGTGGAAGACGGAGAAACAGTAACACCTGCCCAAATGGCAAATCTACTGTTTTCTCAATCAGACCCAGCTTTTTGTTATGCCGCGCACTGCTTGTTATCAGACGATAAATTCTATTTCAAGCAAAAAGGAGACGCTTACGAACCACGAACTGCGGCTCAGGTAGCAGAACGTAAACACCAAATAGAAGTAGAAGCGATCAAGGCGAAGGGACAGCAGGAATTTTTGGCTCGCGTAGAGCAAGCCCTTCAAGGTGAAGCAGTAGAATGGCAGCGTCACGATCGCCAGCGCCTAGAAGGACTGGAAAAATACGCAGCGCTGCTGGCGGATATTGTCAAAACGGGAGTAAATTTTGACTCTCTAGGTCGTGCCTATCCTCCGTCAGCCTCAGTTTTAGAGACTATGACCATGCTGGGTCGTCCTGCAACTCCCCAAGGAGCCTTGCAATTATTGATAGATCTAGGTTGGTGGAATGTCCATGAGAACTTGTTCTTGCGTCGTTCGTCAATTCCGGTTCAGTTTCCTCACAAGGTATTAGAAGTGGCGCAACAGCGTTTGGATTTTCCGCCAACTGACTTAGATGCAAATCGCCTAGATTTGAATCATCTGAAGGTTTACACAATTGATGATGAAAGCACCACTGAAATAGATGATGGTCTCAGTTGGGAATTACTCCCAGATGGACAGCAGCGTTTGTGGGTACATATCGCTGATCCTACCCGGTGGTTAATACCAGAAGATGATTTAGATTTAGAAGCTAGGAAGCGGGGAAGTACAGTTTATTTGCCCACCGGGATGATTCCCATGTTCCCGGAATTATTGGCGACTGGGCCGATGAGTTTAGTTCAAGGCCAAGTTTGTTGTGCCTTGAGCTTTGGGATTGTCTTAGATCCGACTGGGGCAGTGGAAGATTATTGCATTCATCCCAGTTTTATTAAGCCAACTTATCGCCTCACCTACGAGGATGTAGATGAGATGTTGCAATTGGGAGTACAAGCGGAACCAGAAATAGAAGCGATCGCCAATTGGGCAAGGCAACGCAAATCTTGGCGCTACAATCAAGGAGCTATCAGCATCAATATGCCGGAGGCAATGATCAAAGTCAAAGACGACAATATTGACATTGATATTTTAGATGACTCCTCTTCGCGGCAACTGGTGGCGGAAATGATGATTTTGGCTGGTGAAGTGGCAGCTCGCTACGGTCAAACTCATAATATACCTCTGCCATTTCGGGGTCAGCCACAGCCAGAATTGCCTCCAGAAGAAGAATTACTTCAGTTACCGGCAGGGTTTGTGCGTTCCTGTGCCATGCGTCGCTGTATGCCTAAGAGTGAAATGAGCATTACTCCTGTGCGTCATGCCGGTTTAGGTCTGGATACCTACACACAGGCAACTTCTCCCATTCGCCGCTATAGTGACTTACTCACCCACTTTCAACTTAAAGCCCACCTCCGGGGCGAAGTTCTGCCATTTTCAGCAGAGCAACTCAAAGAAGTCATGATGAGCGTCACCAGCACCACCCAAGAATTGATAATGGTGGAACGGCAAACTAATAGATATTGGGCTTTAGAGTATCTGCGCCGCCATCCTGAGCAAGTTTGGCATGTGACAGTCTTAATGTGGCTGCGGGAAGACAGCAATTTAGCGCTAATTCTGTTAGAAGACTTAGGCTTGCAGTTACCGATGACCTTCAAGCGTTCGGTGGGATTGGGTGAACAGATATTAGTCAAAGTTAGCTTTGCCGATCCGCAAAAAGATTTTATTCAATTCCAAGAAATAATTTATCAAGAAGCTCACACAGCCATGAGTTAGTTTGTGGTTTTTACCTTCCGTGAAAGAAAGTAAGGAGCATTAATTCCTAGGGAATCAAATTTGGCAAAACTCTGTATCCCTTTTTTTAAACGCAGAGGAGCAAAAAGGAACGCAAAGTTTTAATGCAAGGCTATTTTTAGCTACGAACTTGTAAAATCAGGTATTGAATAATTCTTGCAATTCCTGTTGTAAGGATAGAGGTTGATAACCTAAAGCAAAAGCTGTAGAACTATCTAAAGAAACATCTGCTGGTCTAGGTGCTGCCATTTTCACATCTTCTTGTTGGCAGGATTTAAGTCCAGTAGTGGGGAGTTGAAATACTTCGATTAATAACTGCCCAAAATCATAACGAGAAATTCGCTCTTTTCCTCCCAGATGAATGTAACCGTTAACTTTTTCTAATGCTAATAACAAACCTTTTGCCGCAGTTGTCGCACTAACTGGCGTGCGAAATTCATCTATAAATAAACTTAGTTCTTTTCCTGCTTGTAAAGTTTGGATAAATTGCTGAATAAAGCTTTTAGCTGTGGGGGTTTTTGCGCCAAACATCAACGGCATCCTACACACTGCTGTTTTGGGATATCGTTCTAGCATACTTGTTTCAGCCATGACTTTTTGCTCGCCATAAATATTGAGAGGACACACAGAGTCTGTTTCTTGATAGGGAGCATTTAAACCATCAAAAACTAAGTCAGTTGATGTAAAAACACAAGGAATTGCATAATCTGCACACAGTCCTGCAATATTACAGGATGTTGTCACATTAATTATGTGTGACTCTTGGGGATGGGTTTGACAAAAATTTGGTTGTGATTGTGCCGCAGTATGAATAACTGCTGCTGGGACAATATCATTAAATATGCGCTTAAGTTCTTGATAATTTGTCAAATCAACTTTTAGTAATTTGATGCCAGAAATCTCTAATTCATGGGAAGAATAAGTGCCATAAACTTTCCATTGTTGCTTTGCTAGTTGGCAAATATGCCATCCTAAAAAACCACTAGCTCCAGTGATTAATAGTTTTTTCATGTTCAATTAAGCAACGTAGATTTTTAGATATTTGAATTTTAGTCAGACGATGATACTTTAATTGCTCTGATACATGTAATAATGAATGCCAGTTTTTTTGAGATAGGGAAAACTGAAGCTGGAAAGTTAGATTTTGTTACCGCGAACGCAGATATAATTTCAATAGTTTCTTGACAAATTACTAGTAGGGACTATTATGTTCCCGGACGAGAGCGAATATAATCGGGTATATGATGGCGATCGCCTAATATTTCTAATAAAGGGCCATTAACGTCAAATTTAACCATACTTACCGACGCGACCAAAATATTGACCCGATAGCGATAGCGTCCCAAATCAATTCCCAGTAAACTGCAAAGCATAATCCGAATCGTGGCTTTATGGGAAACTATTAAAACATTACCTTGGGGATGTTTTTCTTGAATTTCAGCAATTACAGGCATAGAACGGTTAGCAATATCTACCGCAGTTTCTCCACCTAGTGGTGCATTCCAAGCGGGTTCTGTCAACCATTTTACATAGTTTTCTGCGTAATCCTCTTGGGCAAGCGATTTACTCTTAGTTTCCCATTCGCCGTAACTACCTTCTCTAAGTCCGTCACGCAACTGCATATCCATACCGATAGCATCACAAAACGGCTTGGCAGTTGCAATTGTGCGCTTCATCGGGCTAACATAAACAGCCTCCCACTTCAATTTTTGATAAACATCGGCAAAACTCTCTGCCATCTGCATCCCTTGGGAGGTCAACTCCGCATCAGTTTCACCGCAGAAATTACCACTTTGACTAAAAGTAGTTTCTCCATGTCGCAGTAAATATAAATTGAGTGTCATAGCTTGTATTGCGATTGGGATAAAGAAGTTTGTGCAAAAATAAAATACCATCAATCTCGCAGTCGGTTATGTGACACCAGCACAAAGTAATTAACCAAAAAAGTCAATCAACCACAAACTTTTGAAATCGAAGACAAAAGTAGCGGTTTCAGCTAGTACTAAGTATCTCGGCGGCCACCCCATCGCCCAAAACATGATAACCTGCAACTTGACTGTCAGCTAGCGATCGCCTGACCTGGAGAACAAACTAATTTATTAATTCCTGAAACCGCTTATCACTACGCACTTGATTAAAATCTGGATCAGTTTTTGCTAACTTCTGGTATTTACCAGGAACCATCTGGATGGCTTTGTGCAGGTTCTCAAGTGCCAATTCCATATTGTTCTGTAAAGCATAAGTGCAAGCTTTATTGTAATAGGCTTCGTCTTTATTTGGCTTGATGGCGATCGCTCTGTCGTATGATATCAGCGCTTGTTTGTATCTTTGCAATTTTGTCAGGGCAATGCCTCGATTAATCCAAGCCGCATACTTGTCTGGTTTGATGGCGATCGCTTTATTGTACGATCCTAAGGCTTCTTGATATTTTTGCAATGATGCTAGAGCATTGCCTTGGTTATACCAAGCTTCATCTTTGTCTGGTTTAATAGCGATCGCTTTGTTGTATGATTCTAGGGCTTCTTGGTATTTTTGCAATGATGCCAGGGCGTTGCCTCGGTTAATCCAAGCTTCTGCACTCCCAGATTGAATTGCAATTACTTTGTCGTATGCGTTGATAGCGTCTTGGTAGCGTTGTTTGTCTAATAGTTGATCGGCCTGATCAAATAAATCTTTAGCTTTTTGGCTAGCCTTTGCTTCTGTCAGTAGTTGATTAACATTAATTTCATGCACTACTTGCTTACTATTTTCTATTGATGAGTTTGCCTCATAATCACAACCAAAGGTAAAGAAAGTAATCAAGCCAGAGGCAACGAAGCAGCGCCATAAGACCATGCTGTACCTACAGAATTCCTAATACAATGTCAAAAAACGTTGATTTTTTTATCATAATAACAAAAATGCTCCTTTTTTAAAAGGAATTTTTTAGTTTTGTATTAGTTAGCTTTCCTATAATTATTAATAAAATTAATATGAATTATTTATATATTAGTATAATAACATATCAAGTATTGTAAATGCAACTTTTTAACTGAATCATCTGGCTAAACTAATCTTGATCTTAGACTTGACAAACTAATTAAAAGTATTAAAAATTACGCGGTTGAACTAATAGCAGATAACCGACATAAGATACCAGAGCATAACAATCATATTAAAACTTGGGATAATTGGCAGCACTTGATCGCTGTTAGAATTCAGCAGTAAAAGTGCAGTACTGATGAAACCCCTACTGAATTTTTTAAAAAATTAAATAGGAGTTCTAATCAACGACTCCGGCTCTATTGAAATTCCAAACTTTTAAAAGATAACCTTGCCGTTGACTCAAGCATTGGTTAAATTACAGCTATTTGCTTGATACTTGAGTTATAATTAACTAGGCAAAATCTCTCTGCCACCATTCAGCTAAAAGTATGCTTTGGCGTAATTTTAGCCCGTAATTTAGCGTGCAAACGTCGTCTTAATTTTTACATTAGCTATGAATCTAAGCAGTATTATCATGTACAGCC
Source organism: Halotia wernerae UHCC 0503 (assembly GCA_034931985.1). Classification (GTDB taxonomy): domain Bacteria; phylum Cyanobacteriota; class Cyanobacteriia; order Cyanobacteriales; family Nostocaceae; genus Halotia; species Halotia wernerae. Next base: position 17,612 of record JAYGHB010000030.1, on the reverse strand, counting down.
TGATCACAAATAGAAACATTAGTACCAGTATTATAGGTAAAGTGATTACCTTTAGTATTATTAGCTGGCTACCAGTATTTGTATTTAATTCTACCGCCACTGCTAGTACCTTGAACAGTTCCAATGATCCTTCGATTACCGTTGGAGATGACTGGTTTGCTACAACTGATACACCTCCGGCATTCTTCTGGGCTGGTCTAAATCAAGATAATAGTGAAGGACCATTTACCTATACCAGTTCTCATCCCACCATTATCGATATCACAGATGATCTTTTAAAAGGAGACCAATTCGAGATCTTTAATTTTGGCAGATCTATTGGCTTTACCTCTTTAGTACCAGATGTAGAAGATGGTATGGAAATAGGCCCGAATGCTGCTTTTGCCGATCCGACTTACAGCAGTGGTTCATTTTTAGTCGATCCAGGTTCTTACTCGATCACAATTCAAGCAATTGGACAATCTTTTGATACTGGTCGAGGTTATATTCGGATCAGAAAAGCAACTGTTCCTGAACCCACATCTACCCTCGGTTTCCTTGTCCTAGGTACCCTAGGCGCAGCTACAGCCCTCAAGAGCAAGCGGAAGCTATAACTCTTCCCTCACCTGTGGTTACTATTGGGGGTAAATTCGTCCTTCCTTGCCTGGATATTCATCCCACGTTGCACTTCGTGGCTGTTGAATTGAGTCTTGTGGGGGGGCAAAATAGAAAACATGACGATTGAATCCAACTCCCCCAATTTACCAGTGCCAGAAGATAAATTGCCACCAGATGACTTTGAGACTGGTGCAAGTGAGAATCACTTAAGTTCAGAAACACTTGCCGCCCAACAAGCTTTGTCTGCAATTGCGTCTTTGCAATCTCCACAAAATACAGCTGCCCTGCAACAAGCTCATTCTAGTGTTCAGCAAAACATTAATAATCAATTCACGGTGAAGCCAAGAGCATTACTGATTACTCTAATGGCGATCGCCATCACTTTTATAGGATTGATTCTAAATAACTGGATCATCGGCGTTTCAGGAACAGTAATAACCTTGATTTTATCTTTGGCGATGCTATTGCCTTGGTTGCAGTATGTAGTCGATGAGTGGTTTTTGTCTCTAGATAAAACGCTGTTTGTGGCCTTTTTGGGACTAGTAGTAGCGATTATCGGCTCATTAAAGTTTACTGGTGTAGCCTACCGCCTGCTGGTTTGGGGACGGCAGATTAACTGGGAGGCTTCTGGCACTTTAGCCGAATGGTTTGGCGCTTTAGGGCAAATTTTGATTGCAGTCATCGCTGTATACGTGGCGTGGCGACAATACGTCATTTCCAAAGACTTGACAATTCAACAAAACCTGCTGACAGTTCAGCAAAATATTATCACCCAGCAGCAGACGATTGATTCTTATTTTCAAGGCGTTTCTGACTTGGTATTGGATGAACAAGGATTATTAGAAGATTGGCCTCAAGAAAGGGCGATCGCCGAAGGACGCACGGCGGCAATTTTTAGTAGTGTCGATGGTAGTGGCAAAGCGAAAATTTTGCGCTTTCTCTCTCGTTCCAAATTACTGACACCCTTAAAACGCGATCGCCACTTAGGTCGAGCCATTCTCAATGGTGTTGGAGGTTATGCAGAAGACCGCTTAGAAGGTGTACGTGTGATTGATTTAGGGGTGATGCTAGCCGCCGCAGACCTTTCATCTAACGATTTGCGTTGGACTGACCTTAGCGAAGCCAACCTTGTCCGAGCTAATCTTAGTGGTTGTGACTTGGTTAAAGCCAATCTTGCTCGCACCATCTTATACGATGCCAATCTCAGTAATACTGATTTCAACGGCACTCGTCTATTCTATGGTTCGGTGGAGAAGGCATCACCCCGCAGTCGCACTACACCACCAAACTACGAGACTGGGGAACACACTGGTGCTGTCATAGAAAATGCCGATTTCAGTAATGTGCAACGGATGTCTGATGCTAACCGTTACTATTGCTGTACTTGGGGTGGCGAAAAAACTAGAGCTACTATTCCCGGTAGTTGTGAAGGTATTGATAACAAATTAGGAAGGTAAGAATGACCAACAAAGGCAGCCCCAATGAAAAATGTATAGATAATTACGTAACGATTTAACCAAGAACAACATCTTTAGTTAGAGGACAGCTGTAATAATCGTTTGCTGTACTTGAAACAATCATCATAACTGAGCAATGCATAAAATCTGAGGATGAATAATGTTTGGATTAATGCTCTAGCAGCGATCGCCGTCGGCTATTATGGCATTGTTATTCCTACACCCTACACCCCACACCCCACACCCCACAACCTTTTCTTTGTAATGGGTATGAATATATCACAAAATATTTAACATCTTTAATCCACACTACATCAAAAAAACAGTTTAAATCTTGCTAACTGAGTTTCAATTGCCCCCGTGAGAATTTTATTCAGTTCATCACTATTTTGAAACTGCAAAATTTGTTGTGTAGGTAAATCAAAGGGAAATTGTCCCTCAAATTCTGGGCGTTGCATGTGCGCTAGCAAAATTTGTTCAGAGCGCTTACTTTGAATTGCGTAGCCAATTTCTACACAGACATGCGGACTCGGAATTAATCGGCTGGTTTCTTTATCTGCAATGTTAGCAATAGGTGTAGTGTCTGCAATAAACAATAAACTCTTACGAATTTTTCGCATAATAGCGCGGCTGAGCCGTAAAGGAGCATCACTAGGTCGATAAGCTTCTGCTAATGTTAAAGGAAGCCGCGATCGCAAATTTAAAGATGCCAAACTTTTTTGCAGTTCTTCTTTCAGGGAATCCCTCGCTGCGGCATACTCAGTTTGATAGCATAAAAAAATTGTCGGTTCTAACTGAGCTAACAACGCCTGCTTAGTAAAATAAATTTCATGACTAATCAAATCAATGTTAGCTACACAATAGCTACCACTACCTTCAATATAAAATTCAATATTTTCCCCTTCTAGATAGCGCCCAAACCAAGTTGATTGCTTAACTTCATCGCTGTCTTCTAAAAAGTCTGCCCGCATTGCTGATCTCAGCAAGCTTTTTTTACTGAGGCGAATGTCTGGCGGACGTTTTTCCAGTTCTGCGATCGGCTCATAATCTTCTATGTACCATGCTCTGAGCGCAATAATTGACATAAGGGGCTATTTCAAATGTCTGTTGCTATTCGACTTTTTACAAGCTTACACCGAGGGATGCCCCTTAATACAACAACACCCAAGCATCTACTAGCTTTAATGATTTCCTCCCCTTGTTAATTATAGCCAGGGATGTAACCACGTTCATCACTCTTAACAAGCAATGAAAACCAGTTACAGCGCCCCCTGATTTTCAATAATTTGAGGAAATATCAGCGTTCGCGTTGGGTGTTGTTGGGGTTGGACGAGACAGACATAAATTAAACAGCGTCTTTACCTCTTTTGTTTATTACAAATCCAGCTGTTGAATCTGTCAGGGAAGCTTTTTATTAGCTTCAATTATTAGATTAGCACTTGTAGATTGGCATGGTTATTTTTGCAAATAAACTTTACTTTAGTCAGCGATTCAGTGGCAAATGACAATTAACAGACAGTCTTAACACCAACCTATGCAACGGAGGTGGGCATTAACTTAATTCTTGAGTGTTTACTTTACTTAGCATTTTGATAGGAATCTCAATCCAAAATTCTGTACCTTTGCCTAATTCCGAAACACAGTCCATTACTCCACTATGGTTTTCTACAACAATCTGATAACTGATTGCCAGTCCTAATCCTGTCCCCTTCCCCACGGATTTAGTAGTGAAAAACGGATCAAAAATGCGTTTTCTCACGTCTTCAGTCATTCCCGGCCCATTGTCAGTGATGCGAATTAGCAAATATGAATCGTTGGTTGAAACTTGAGTAGAAATCTGGATTGTCGGTAAGGTAAGATGGCTTTTTCCTTGTTCTGTTGCTCTTTGCTCCTCTAGGGCATCAATGGCATTACTGAGAACATTCATAAATACCTGATTCATTTGTCCGGCGTAGCATTCTATTCGTGGCAATTGACCATAGTCTTTGATGATTTCAATGCTAGTTAAATGGCCATTTGAATTTAATCGATGTTGCAAGATTAATAAAGTGTTGTCTATTCCTTCATGGAGATCAACGGGCTTGTTGTCGGCCTCATCCAGGCGAGAAAAATTGCGTAATGACAATACTATGGAACGAATGCGATCGGCTCCTATTTGCATTGAATCCATGATTTTTGGTAAGTCTTCTACCAAAAAGTCCAAATCGATCGCTGCGGTTGCTAAGTTAATTTCATTTTGGGGACGGGGATAGTGAAATTGGTAGAGTTTCAGAAGTTCTAGCAGTTGTTGAGTATATTTATTGGCGTGGTAAAGGTTGCCGTAGATAAAGTTCACGGGGTTGTTGATTTCGTGTGCTACGCCAGCCACCAACTGTCCTAAGCTGGACATTTTTTCCGTGTGAATCAATTTTGTTTGGGTTTCTTGAAGTTTGTGTAGGGTATGCTTTAGTTGTGCAGCTTGAGATCTAGCTTCTGTTTCGGCAATGCAGCTTTGTTGGTAAAGTTGTGCTTGTTGAATAGCGATCGCAGCTTGATCTGCTAACTGTTGCAATAAATCAATTTCCCCATCCTGCCAATTTCTGGGAGTGTCACATTGATGGGCAATAAGTAATCCCCACAGTTGCGTACCCATATTGATGGGAACAATTAAGTCGGCTTGCACTTGCAGACTTTGCAAAAATTCTCGATGACAATCACTCAAACAAGCCGTTGAGACATTATTAATCACCCGTATCCTACCCCGAAAATACATCAAGGCATACTCATCAGGAAAGCATCCTGGTGGCGTTTTCATGCCTACAGATGACAGCCAAGTGCCGTTAATTTCTTCCACAATTACCTCACCATCAGATTCACCTCCTATGCGATAAATCAGCACTCGGTCTGAATTGATCAGCGGACGAACTTCCCGCACGATGGTTTGCAAGGTGGTTTTCAAATCTAAAGTACTGCGGATTTGCTCTGCAACTTGCTTGATAGCTTTAGTCAACAGTAAAGATTTTTCTAGTTCAGCGGTTTTTTCTTGTACCCTTAGTTCGAGATTGGCATTCAGCATTTGTATTTGTTGATACATTCGCTGCTGCTGAATTGCCATTGAAAAGTGATAGCACAAAGCTTTTCCCAATGAAATTTCTTGAGGCTGCCATTCTTGTGCTTGACCCTTTTTTTGCTCTCGCCAAACCTCAAAAGACAGTCTGGGCAGTTGTTGCCGCTGATTTGGGTCGTTTTGTCCTGCCCACAAGATTTCGCTATCAAATCCGGGACGAAAAATGCTGATCACACCGATAAAATTTTGGCGGTAATGTAGGGGAATTACTAAAAGTCCCCGAATCTGAGTTGACTGAAATGCAGGAGCCAAAACTCGCAAACGCGGTTCTTTATAGAGGTCAGTAATTGCCCAAACATTACCTGATTTAAACTCACCTATCCAGTTTTGCCAGACAGGATGCTGTTCAATAACGCTGTATTTTAACTCATAGGGCAATTGCGGTTGTTCGCCCCAAGTGTAGATTTCTCCATTGTGATCAATGTAAAGTCTCCCACCGATTCCACCAAAGGTAGCAATAGCTTCTTCAAGTGTCCCTTGCAATTGAATTGTGGGTAATTTATGTAACAGTGTGGTAACTCGGTTAATAGTCGCTTCTCGTTCTTGCTTGGCAAGACTTTCAGAAAGTAAGTTACTTTGAGCGATCGCAATTGTCACCTGATCTGCAACTTGTTGTAATACCTTCAATTCCTGCTGTAAAATCCTTCGCGATTGACTGTGGTGTGATACTAACAATCCCCATAATTCTGGCTTTGCTGATTGCCTAGGGTCTTGATGTAAAATCGGTACTATCAGCGAAGACTGTACGCCCATTGCTGTTAAGTATTGAATATGGCAAGGATCTACTTGCCGATAATTGATGCTCTGCGTTTGTAGAGATTCGCCAGTTTCTACGGAATATAGTGGCGATAGTCCAATCTTACCGCCAGCTACATCCACAATTGAACGTTGTCGTACTGACAGAAACATCTCTCTGGCTTCTAGGGGAATATCATCTGCTGGAAAGTGCAATCCCAATAATGATGGTAAAACCTGCTCATGAATAGACTCGGCAACAACCTCACCACTACCATCAGCATCAAACCGATACACCATCACTCGGTCTGTAGCTAAAAACAAACGAACTTCGGCAACAGTAGCTGTTAATATTTCTTGTAATTCGAGCGATCGCCTAATCTGGTTTGTGATGCGATGCAATAAATCTTCTTGTTGGAAGGCTAGCGGCGAACCATTGGGGTTATCAGAAAATGCCATTACCGGGTACACCTAAAATAAAGGTATAAAAATATTTAGACAACTATTGTTTGATGCCAATACCCATTTAAAACCCTAATTTTCAAGGGTCAAAAATTAAAAAGAGATTATTAATAAACACTTAATTTTATAATTTAAATATTGAGATGTATTCGGTATAATTATGTAAATTAGAACATTCCTAATTTTTTTCTAGATTTGTGATGTGCGTTTACAAAATTTTGATTATTAATAATAAATTAAATAGTAATTATCAGACTTTCAAGTCTGTCCCCTGTCCCCTGTCCCCTGTCCCCTGTCCCCTGACTTGTCTGGGGGAATGATAACATCCCCCTCACAGAGCAAATTCATAATTAAAAGCAGCTATTCTGATACATAATCGGCAGTACTTACCGAAAGAAGTAATGACTGACGAATTTCTTCGCGTACACTCATCAGGATTTTGCCGAGTTGGTTTTGACCAGTAGTCTTTGCACCACAACCCCAGAAATAATCGGTTGGTGAGTTTTCTACTAAGATCTCATTGCCTGTGGTTAATAGAATTTCTCTAATATCGGCATGAGTGAAAAACTTTTTGAGTACAGCTTCTCGCATAACTTGAGTTTTGACCACCTGCCAATCTGGGCGGAGTTGGCGAGTGCTACAGCGTCCTAAAGCCGCAGCTTCTTCTGGGGTTGCAGCAGCATGGATAATAGGTATAACTACTGCATCTACACTGCCTACAAATTTTTGCGCTTGATAATAATGTTCTACCGTTGACCAGTAAGTACCTTGAATTTGGATTCCGTGGGGAGAAAAATTGGAAAAACAGCCATAAGGCTGCCAAACCTTGTAAAAGTAAATGGTCATCTGAAAATTTCTCTTTTATATATCATTTTCTATAATGCCTGTAGATGCTAGCAGACAGTGGTCAACTTTAGATTGAAACCTAAAATTTGCCTGAAGACAGAAGATATTTCTCAGCCAAAAATTCTATTGTGAGAGAAAAGTCTGTATGCGAGGTTAACAATGCAGCCAAAGAGTAAAAAGACCTATGAGCGTAGGCCGTTAATAGTTGCTGGAATTTTCCTAGGTCTGGGTTTGGGAGGCTTCATTGATGGTATTCTGCTGCATCAGATTTTGCAATGGCATCACATGTTAAGCAGCATTCGACCTCTAAAAACAGTCTCAAACATAGATTTAAATATGGTATGGGACGGGTTATTTCATGCCTTAGACTGGGTGTTTACCGTAGTAGGATTAGTATTGCTGTGGCGCGCGGGAGATCGAGATGATGTTCCTTGGTCATCACAAACATTTGTGGGGTCTTTGCTGATTGGTGTAGGGTTATTCGATTTTATAGAAGGATTGATTGACCACCAAATTCTCGGTATCCATCATGTAAAACCAGGCCCCAATCAGTTAGCTTGGGATTTAGGATTTTTAGTCTTGGGTGCGTTACTTGTTTTAGTTGGCTGGATAATGCTACAAAAGAGCAAAAGTCAACAAGAATTAGAAGTTAAGAGTTAGAAGAAGCAGGAAGCAGGGAGCAGGGGGAGATCAAGAAAATACCCCATGCCCCATGCCCTATGCCCTATGCCCTATGCCCTATGCCTACAGATACTTTTGAAAAAACTAGCTTGGGTTGGCAGCTTTCTCAGTTGCAACAACAACTGGGAGAATGGTGGGAATATCAGTTTGATCAGAACCTACTGGAATTACCTACTGGGTCAATTAGTCCTTGGGTAGTTAACCTGTTGCAATTCCTTTTCTGGTTTGTACTATGTTTACTATTGGCTTGGGTGGCTTGGCGTTTGTGGCGAGAATTTAATTCTTACATCTATTCTTGGCTATCTAGCGATCGCAATTCTGACAATTCTCAAACAAAAAGTCGCTTTGATGATTCATCTGTAATACTTTTGTTGGAGCGATCGCAACAACTTTACCGTCAGGGAAATTACCGCGAAGCTTGCCGTTGCCTTTATTTGGCAATATTGCAGCATTTACATGATACTAAGGTGATCATTCACAAACCCAGCCGCACCGATGGCGAATATCTGCAATTACTTCAATCATCTGTGACTTTAATGCAGCCTTATGAAACTTTGATTACTACCCACGAGCAATTATGTTTTGGCGATACTGAAATTTTGCCAGAAAATTATGAACAGTGTCGGCAAGCATATCGAGAGATTTCCCCAGAATGAAACGCTCAAACCGGATTGCTTGGCTAGGAGCGATCGCTTTAGGTGTGATAATTTTACTTACCTTGATAGCGGCTCCTAATACCAGCAAAATTAACAGTGGCTCTACTTATAATCGCGCTCCCGATGGCTATGGTGCTTGGTATGCTTTCATGCAAAAACAAGGAACTACCATTCAACGTTGGCAAAAACCTTTTAGCGAACTAAAAACAAAAAAAAGCTCTGTCACCCTTCTACAGGTATATAGTATTCTCAGACCACCAATGCTAGCTCGTGAAGAACAAGAATGGGTCGAGAAAGGTAATACTTTAATAATTTTAGGAGTGACTTACAGGGTAACAGCAGCAGACTTTAACACCATGCAAAAATCGTCTTTTGGTGATGTCAAAATTGCGACCAGACGACGTTATACCAAGGCTAACACTCAGGAAGTTGCTTTAGGCGATCGCTTTGGGGCTGTTGTTTGGGAAAAAAAGTATGATCAAGGAAAAGTAATTTTTTCTACTACTCGCTATCTTGCTGCCAATGCCTATCAAGAGAATTTAAGTAATTTTCAATACCTAGCAAGTTTAGTTACTAATAAAAATCAGCCTGTATTTGTAGATGAGTATATCCACAACTATAAAGATGCCGATGTTAGGCAAACTGAAGGGCAGGGAAACTTATTAAATTATTTTATTAAAACTCCTGTGTTGTCGATATTGGTGCAGATAGGCGTTTTGCTATTAGTCTTAATTTGGTCGCAAAATCGCCGCTTTGGTAAATCAGTAGCTTTAGAGACACCAGTTGTAGATAATAGCGAAGCGTATATTCAAGCTTTAGCAGGAGTCTTGCAGAAAGCTGAATCTAGCGATTTTGTGGTCGAGATGGTGGGTAAAGAAGAACAACAACAACTACAAAAAGCTTTAGGATTGGGGCAAATTCCCCTCGAACACCAAACTCTAATCAACCGTTGGGTAGAAAAGACAGGCAAAAGTGCAGCAGAACTAGATGCGGTATTAAAATTACAATCTCGAAAACACCGCATGAATGAACGAGACCTGTTAAGCTGGTTGGGGAAATGGCAAATTGTGCGTCGGCACTTGTAGTTTCACGCAAAGAAGCTAAATAACAAGTATTTTTTAGCATCTTAGCGGTTGTGCGTGAGATGATGAATAAAAAACACATGAGCGAAATCCATCCTGTTTTCATTCGCCTCGGTCAAGGTCTTAATAAAGTAGTAGTCGGACAATCCCACTTAATACAGCAGTTCTTGGTAGCATTGCTAGCAGGTGGACACGTAATTTTAGAAGGAGTACCTGGAACTGGTAAAACCCTCTTAGTGAAAGTGTTGGCACAGTTAATCCAAGCAGACTTTCGCCGGATTCAACTAACGCCGGATGTCTTACCGTCAGATATTACTGGTACAAATATTTTTGATTTGAATAGCCGTAGTTTTACCTTGAAAAAAGGCCCGGTATTTACCGAGGTGTTACTAGCAGACGAAATTAACCGCACTCCTCCTAAAACACAAGCGGCGCTACTAGAAGCAATGGAAGAGATGCAAGTAACGCTAGATGGTGAAAGTTTACCTTTGCCAGATTTATTTTTGGTAATTGCGACCCAAAACCCCCTGGAATTTGAAGGTACTTATCCTTTACCAGAAGCACAATTAGATAGATTTTTATTCAAACTGGTGGTAAATTATCCCGATCAAGCTGCTGAAAAGCAAATGTTACTCAATCGTCAAGCAGGTTTTGCTGCACGCCGTTTAGATATTAGCAGTTTGCGACCAGTAGCAACAGTAGGCGAAATTTTGCAGGCACGGCAAGCAGTCAAAAAAGTCAAAGTATCAGAAGCGATCGTTGATTATCTTTTAGCATTGGTCAGAACATCGCGTCAATATCCCGACTTAACTTTGGGTGCATCACCCCGCGCGGCTGGTGCTTGGTTGCAGACATCTCAAGCAATGGCGTGGTTAGCTGGTAGAGATTTTGTGACACCAGATGATATTAAAACTGTTGCATCTCCCTTATTATGTCATCGCCTGATTCTCAAGCCAGAAGCAATGCTAGATGGTTTACAAATTGATGCAGTAATTGCCTCGGTAATTAATCAAGTGCCAGTGCCAAGATAATGCTGAATAGAGGTTTGCTTAAAACCTAACGCTATAAATAAACATGGAAAAATCGGCGTTGCTGAATAGAAGTATGAAATTGAAAAATGGAGTATATTAAAACTCTTACTCTCCGGGTGACGCTCCTAAAGTCGCTAACACTTGACTCTGTAATGCTTTTGGTAAATTCAAAGGGAAACTCGCTCCAAAAGTTGAAGCGATCGCTTGACTCTTCAATTCATGCGATTAGTGACAGAATTTAACCAACAATAAAAAGCGAAAAAATAAAGAGAAGCGTTTTTTGGGCAGTTTTAAAATTTGGGGCAAATATTATCCACGTTGGGAGTAGGGTCAAAAATGGTTCCGTCAAGACGGGTTTATTGGTTATTGATATTGGGCATTGCGATCGCTTTGATTGTATCCCTATTTTTGAGCATTTCGGTAAGCATCGCCATCACTTTGCTATTTGATCTTACCGTTTTGGGATTGATGGTTTTAGACGGTTGGCGATCGCAGTCTCGGCGCGTGCAAATTACCCGTGAATTACCGCCACGATTGTCTATTGGGCGAGACAATCCGGTTGTGTTGACAATAAAATCGGGAAATGCTAATGCTGTAATTCAAATTCGAGATGACTATCCCACAGAATTTGACGTATCTGCATCCACACTCAACGCCACCGTTCCCATAAATAGCACCCAGGAGTTGACGTATACCGTCCAACCCAAACAGCGGGGAGAGTTTCCTTGGGGGAATATTCAAATACGACAGTTAGGGTCTTGGGGATTAGCCTGGGATAATTGGCAGATTCCCCAAAATCTGCGAGTCAAGGTTTATCCAGATTTATTGGGGTTGCGATCGCTTTCAATTCGCCTGACACTGCAATCATCTGGATCAATCCGTAAAGTTCGCCAAATGGGTATCGGTACAGAGTTTGCGGAACTACGAAACTATCGGACTGGTGACGATTTACGGTTTATTGATTGGAAAGCTACAGCCCGCCGCGTCGGTGCTTACAGCAACACACCACCATTGGTAAGGGTTCTAGAACCAGAACAAGAGCAAACATTACTGATTTTGCTTGATCGCGGACGGTTAATGACTGCCAAAGTTCAAGGTTTGCAGCGATTTGACTGGGGATTGAATGCTACTTTATCTTTAGCTTTAGCAGGGTTGCATCGAGGCGATCGCGTCGGCGTCGGCGTATTTGACCGCCAGATGCATACATGGATTTCACCAGAACGAGGTCAATCTCAGTTGAGTCAGCTAATTGATCGCCTGACTCCTATTCAACCAGTGTTGCTGGAATCTGATTATTTAGGAGCTGTAACCAGTGTTGTGCAACGGCAAACTCGCCGGGCGCTTGTGGTAGTAATTACAGACTTAGTTGATGTCACCGCCTCTACCGAACTCCTAGCTGCACTTTCCCGGTTAGCACCCCGCTATCTACCGTTTTGCGTAACTCTCAGAGATCCTCAAGTTGATCATATAGCACACCAATTCACCGAAAATGTTACAAATACATACAGACGTGCAGTAGCTTTAGATTTATTAGCACAGCGGCAAGTTGCCTTTGCTAAGTTGAAACAAAAAGGTGTGTTAGTACTTGATGCACCAGCAAATCAGATTACAGAGCAGTTAGTTGAGCGATATTTGCAACTCAAAGCCCGAAATCAACTTTAACAAAGTAAAAAGATAATCCCCATAAATAAATTCAGGGGATTTAAACCATTTTTTCTTCTTTCTTTTGCCTTTTTACTTTTAATTTTTACCTTGTTCGGTGAGAAGGGTGTGGGGTGTGGGCATTTTGTTCACGAAAATAAATACTGACCAATTTCAGGTTGTTGACGACGCAGAACATTGATTGCTTGCTGCTGGATTTGGCGAACTCGTTCTCGACTGACATTCAATTTTTCTCCAATTTGAGCCAAAGTTAGTTCTTGATCATTTTCTAATCCAAAGCGTAAAATTAATACTTCACGCTGCGTCGGTTTAAGTGATGCTAACAAATTATTCATATCTTGGCGGAGCAATCTTTGGGTAATCTCTTCAGTTGGTGAAATACCCTCATCTGCTAAAAGTTCATTGAGTTCTGTGTCTTGATTATCTCCGACCTTTAAATCTAGAGAAAATGGCTGCTTTGAGGCACTCAGATATTCCCGTATTTGGTTGGGCTGTAAGTCCAAAGCTTCAGCAATTTCGGTGATATTCGGAAGACGACCAAGAGTTTGAAACAGTTCTCGCTGTACTTTCTTTATTTTGTTGAGTTGTTCTGTGATATGAACTGGTAAGCGTACAGTGCGGGATTTTTCTGCGATCGCTCTAGTAATTGATTGCGTAATCCACCAGTAGACGTAGGTTGATAACTTATACCCGCGATTGGGGTCAAATTTCTCCACACCCCTTTGTAAACCTATCGCCCCTTCTTGCAGCAAATCCAGAAATTCCAAATTGCGATGCTGATATTTTTTGGCAATCGAAACCACCAACCGCAGGTTTGCTGTCACCATCTTTTGTTTAGCTCGTTGACCTTGCTGTTGGATTTGAGCTATTTCAGCTTCGGTTTTATGGACATCGGCAGCTAATTCAGCAATTGTTGGCTCTCGATGTAATTGTTGGATCAGTTCCTTTTTTCTTTGCTCAATTGCCATCATTTCCTGTATATGCCTGCCATAAGCAATTTCTTGGTCTGGGGTCAGCATTGGGTAACGACCAATTTCTTGCAAATAAACGCGAACCATGTCTAATTTCAGGCTGGACATACAACTTTAATGATTTTCAATAACCAGGGCAACCTAAAAGTATAAATCAAACGGCTCAATAAATTTCCTTAGTTTCAATAGTTAAAAATAAATTTTAGATTGTAATTGCTCAACCAACCTCTGCTGCAACCGTGTGTAGCGCTGTTGGTCATCAGTTGAGCGCACAGCCAAGGATATTGCTTTTTTAGACCCGATGACGATCGCCAGCTTCTTGGCACGAGTCAGCTCTGTGTAGAATAGGTTACGCTAAAACATTAATATAGTGCTGCATATACAGTGGCAGTATCACCACAGGATACTCTGAACCCTGGCTTTTATTAATTGTGGTGGCGAATGCCAGATTGATGGTAAAACTTATGTTTCAAGTGACTTACCTAGCGTTTCCCCAGGTTTTGCAGAAGTGGCTAGACATGGCGTTCCGGCTGGTGATTATCAGTGTGTTTTCGACCAAATTACTAAGTCTGGCTACCGCCTAGATTGGATTGATGGCTTTGATGTCAAAGCTTAAGATTTATTTTAATGCTATTTTCCGTCCCGAAAATAGTGTGAAATGGGCATCTTTTCATAATCTCACCTCATCTCAGTACCAAGGTAAATTCACTCAATATACTAATGAGTGGGAATCTGCACAGAATAGCGGTCTTCGCACACGAAATGTAACTGGTTATGTGGATGGTAATTCTCCCAGATACGCTGGGGTTTGGAGAAAGTGAATTGTCAAATCTTCGTAGTGAGAGCTAAAGCCCTCACTAAAAATCCTAAAAACTAGCTTTAAAAAGTAATAGCCTCCTTCAAAAAGGAGGCTATTACTTCAGATAAATCTTAAGCCTATAATTTTAAGCTAATCGTCTTTCATTGATGATCACGACTAACTTATGATTTGGCTTGAGCTGCAAGTAGTTGTGCGCGATTTTGGCGAAGATCAGCATGACTGCGCTCTGTAGGATAAGGTATATTGTCACCTTTAATACCAGACCAAAGCACACGGTTGAATTTCTCCGGATCAAGCTTATCTTCAACTTCAAAGTAGAAATCTTTGGTTGCTTGTGTCCACCACTGTTTGTTATGCACAGAGGGAATAACAGTAGCCTTTTTTACACCGGGGTTGTTGCAAGCTGGTACGAGGTTAGGATCTACAGGATCAGCACACAAATTACCAGGTACAACAGCTGTGTAAGGGATAAAGTCAGCCTCTCTAGTGAATGCATCTGACATTGGTTTGGCATTGGCATCATTCACTCCCAGGTAGCCAATTCCCAATAAATCCTCCATTGTTCGTAGCACATTGACAGTATTGTAGTACGTGCTGATGAGGGTTTTTCGCTTGGTGTATGGCGAGATGATGTAGGCTACCGAGCGATGACTGTCAACGTGGTCGGGGCCGTTTTGGCAATCATCTTCCAGCACAACAATCGCAGTCTCTTTCCACAGAGGAGACTTGGAGATTTTTTCTACTAACAAGCCAACGGCATAATCGTTATCAGCCATTTGCAATTCGGCAGTATTTAAACCAGCCACAGCGTTACCGAAGTTACCAAAGTGGTCGTGAGGAAGACGTACCATCATCAAGTTAGGCAATTTATTTCTAGCTAAATAGCTGTCAATATCGCGGGCAAACTCATTGTAGAGATAAATATCCGCATTTTTCTGGTCGTATCCCCGGAAATAGGTGTCAGTTTTATCCAACAAGACAGTTTTTGCAGCTACAGCTTGACGAATATTATCAGCAGCAGGAGTTGGGGAAATGGGAATGTAAAGTGGGTTGTTGGGATCTGGTTGTGTGGGATCTTCTTGGGAAGTACCGTAGTTACCATCAACAAAGAAACCGTAATTACGTACAGTCTTACCAGCACGTAATACTGCATCCCAAAGATAACCGCCGATCGCATCTGATTCTAATTCACCATCGCCTGCGGGGGCATTTACATCTCTATCTCCAGGCAAAATGGCAGATTGACCAGAGGGATCTAAGACTCCTGTTACCCGTGTATTGAATTGAGAGGGGTTAGAAGAAGTTTGTGGTAAAACAAGGTTGATATTACGGTTAGTACCTTCATAGTCGTAAGTCAGACCGTTAAACCCAGCGTTGCCATAAAGTACCGACTGAGTTTTTTCAGTATAATCAGTAGTCCTTCCATAAGTAGACCAGTTCCAGCCCACACCGCTTGACTCACCAGAATCGTAGAAGTTATCAAAAGTTATAAAGTCAAGGGCTAGCTTGTGGTGGTTGGGTGAAATGGGTTGTGGGAATAAAGTTAGGGCTGGATCACCGTTACCAACAGGTAAATCGCCCAGTACTTGGTCGTAGGTGCGATTTTCTTTCAGCACGTAGATAACGTGTTTAATCTTACTTTGTAGGAATCTCATTGTCCGGTCAGGACGGCGATTAGAGAAACCATTGTTTTTATCTACCAGCGCCGAAAGGCTAGTTAAAGTCCCACCCTTGGGAATTGGAATAATCGCAATTCCAGCTTTTTCTAAAGCCCAGTTATACTCGTTTCTAAAAGTGGTGTTGCGTGCTTCTCCTGCCTCTGTCGTGCGATTATTTGAAGGGTTAGGGCCAGAGTTGCTCTTAGCATTGACAACGTAAAGCTTTTGACCATCTCTACTGACACTGACAGAATTGGGATACCAGCCAGTGGGGATACGTCCAGCTACCCGACTAGAACGCAAATCTACGACAGCAAGGGCATTTTCACCGCCCAAGGTAACATAAAGTGTGCGTCCATCTGGATTGAGCGCTACAGAGTTAGGATTTGCTCCCTTATACTTGTCATTCGGTCGAGATAGAGAGATAGTTTGGACGATACTATTGCTATTGGCATCAATGACGGAAATTGAGTCACTATTACCATTAGCTACGTAAAGACGATTTTGGTCAGGCGAGAGCAATATCTTGTTTGGTTGGCTCTCTACTGGTATACGAACAATTTCCCCAGAAGTAATACCAACAGCTAGCACTTCGTTATCGCGCTGGCTGCTAATAAAGACTTTCGCCGCTGCACCGTTTTCTGTGCTTTTGAGGGCTACATCAAAAGGAAATTCCCCGGTTGCTACTTTATCGCCCGGCTTAAAGAACTTAATTTCTTGGAGTATCTTGCGATTAGCAGTATTTACAATCGATATTGAGTCGTTCTCAAAATTGGCTGCTACTAAAGTCTTACCGTCTTTACTAACGGCAAGACCTGCTACTACTGCTCCTGTGGCCGCAAGTTGTGCTGGTGTATCCTTTAACAAGCCACCATCGTAGCTAGGGAATGGTGCAGTTTGGTTAGAATTGTGACCTAGCAGAATAAAAGGAGCATCTGGTAAGTACTGGCTACCCTTGGAGGCATAGATATAAACGCGATCATCAATCCCCCCTGAGACATAGAAGCGTGTACCGTCTTTTGCCCAAGCCAACCCATTATAGGTATTGGGTATATTAATCTGCTGCTTTTTAATCAACTTACCATTGCTGACATCATAGACAAAAACCCATTCTGCTTTTGCGGTGGTTGTATCAGTGGGTTTACCTGTTAAAGGGTCTAGTACAGGATAAGTGAAAAGATTACCAGTATTTTCATCTCTGAAGTTCTGGTTATAGCCACTGGTAAGTACTAGTAGAGTTTTACCATCAGGGCTGAGGGCTGTAGTTACAGCTTCAGCTGCATCAGCATTATTATCTGTACGTAAATTAGTTGCTAAAGGTGCAAACGTCGAGCCTGGTGCTGCTGCGGGTGTGATTATCTGACCTGTGGGTAGTAATGCCCCACCTTCAGGAAGTTCACCAACAGGGGTAGTAGCAAGCACGGCGCTGGCTAACTGGATACCACTCACTACTATTGCCACTGCTACCAGCAGACTGAGTAGGGGATATAGTTTACGCTTGAAATTTCGCATTTGCTGTTCTCAAACTTTTTGCCTACATTGCAGATACTCCTGTTTTTTAGTTAAGACAAAGCTAAGAAAAGGTTACTTAAAAATTCACATAGGAAGTTATTTTACTGGTGACTCCAAAATCGGCAGGCGATCGCCCCATAAGTGTATGCTCTGACTTGGGTAGAAATGATGGCGATCGCATGTTTTAAAATTTATATTTAATAACAGTTTTGGACAAGAAATTTTTCTTTAATCTTTTATTATAGCTATCGAATAAGTTAGAGATAAAGAAAGTTACATTGGTAATCGTTCACGGGGGTAATTAGTGGCTGAAATCCCGCAAAATCTAATGTGTGA
>JAYGHB010000029.1:0-48001 GCA_034931985.1 Halotia wernerae UHCC 0503 | reverse complement strand
ATTCTCGCTAAAATTAGGTTTTTATTGAGAATTAACGACGAACGAATCAGGGTTATAAAAAGCATGAGTGAATACTCTCGCAAATGTTAAGAAAGATCCGGGTAATGGATAGCCTGCAAGGAGAGAGGCTTTAAAACCTTAATTTTTCGTTTGTGGTTTAAGCTATTTAAGCCCTTCTCCACGTCACAGAGGGGTTGGGGTGATCACGTTAAAAATCAAGCGATCGTTGTATCTTAAAAGAAGTATTAGACCGTCTCAACTTGGGTTAAAAAAATCTATAAAACTCAGAATTAAACTATTCTATGATTACTCCAAAGTTTAACTCCTAGTAATTAAATGTGGCTAATAAACAAAGTTCGTGGTTGGGGAAAAGCACAACTTACCCAAATACGAGAAGGTAACAGCGGCGAGTGGCATTGGTTAGCAGAAAAGCCCATGCCAGTAGCGGGACTTAACCGCAGCTTGTGGCGTGGAGCCGTTCCCTCTTGGAGTTTCTACATCCTGTTATTTTTATCTGGGATTATCTCTACTGTGGGACTGTTAGCGAGCAGTGCGGCGACTATTATTGGCGCAATGATAGTTGCTCCTTTAATGGGGCCAATTATCGCGATCGCCTATAGCATGGCAGTAGGAAATCAGCGTTTGTTAAAGCGTTCTGGTTTAACACTTTTATCTGGGATTGCATTAACTATTGTCACGTCAATGGTAATTGCCAAAATTGTAGGTATCAGAACCTTTGGCCCAGAAATTTGGGGACGAGTCAGCCCCACTTTGCTAGATTTAGCGGTAGCATTGGCAGCCGGGGCAGCTGGGGCATTTGCCAAATCGCGCCGCCATATTGCCGATGCTTTGCCAGGAGTAGCGATCGCCGTAGCTTTAGTACCGCCTTTGAGTGTTGTAGGCATTGGCGTAGCAATGGGTTCTAAGTCAGTTGCTATTGGCGCGTCATTGTTGTTTTTAGCAAACTTGATCGGCATTATTTTTAGCGGCGCACTAGTCTTTCTCTTACAGCGCTACGGTTCATTAGAAAGAGCGCGTCAAGGTCTAATATTATCAATTGGAGCTATATTTATTCTTGGCTTACCCTTGGGTTTATCTCTAGATAATTTGCTACTTAAAGAACGAACACGTCGCAGTGTTGAGTATTTGCTTTACCGCAGAACTTTGACATTTTCTAGTACAGATATTCGTAGTATTCAGGTACAGCGAAAGGAAAATTACTTGATCGTTGATCTAGAAGTAGCGGCTCCAGTCGGTTCAATTTCAGAAAACCAAGTCAAAATGGTGCGGGATTTTGTCCAGCAAAGCTTAAAAAAACCGCTAACTTTAAATGTGCGGGTAATTCCAATCCGGGAATTTACAGCTCCGGCTCCAGATAATTAAGCTATCTACGGTTTTCAAGCCTGTCCCCTATCCCCTGCCATAGCATGGCTCAACTACAACGAATTGCGATCGCACCTTCTCAACTCCAACAAGGGCAAATTGTACTCACCAACGAACAACAACATTACTTGGTACGAGTTTTGCGCTTGCGTGTAGGCGATCGCTTTATTGCGATGGATGGCTTGGGTAAATGGTGGTTAGCACAGCTAGAAACAGATCAAGCGCAGGTATTAGAACCACTTTTGGTAGAAACAGAATTACCTATATCGATTACCCTTATGGTGGCGTTACCCAAAGGTAATGGATTTGATGAAGTGGTGCGGTGTTGTACAGAATTAGGAGTAGCTTGTATTGCGCCTGTATTGAGCGATCGCACTTTACTTCATCCTAGCCCCCAAAAACTTGAACGATGGCGGCGCATTGCAGCAGAAGCCGCAGAACAATCAGAACGCGCTTTCGTACCCACAGTTTTAGAACCTGTTACTTTTAGTTCTGCTTTGATCAATAGTGTAGCAACTCATAGTTATATCTGTGAGGTGCGTGGTGATTATCCCCATTTAAACAACGTAATTAAATGTGACACTAGCGAAATTGTGATTGCTACTGGGCCAGAGGGGGGATGGACACAAAGAGAAATTGAAAGTGCGATCGCAGCGGGATTTCAACCTGTTTCCCTCGGTCGTCGTATTTTGCGAGCAGTCACAGCACCAGTTGTGGCATTATCCTTAATTTCCGCAGCTAGTGAAGTATAAATGATGTATGTCTCACGCAAAGTCAAAGCCGCCCAACGCAGTGGCTCCCACGCCACTTGCTTCTGGAATAGCTGACTAAATTGGCTTGAGCAGCATCTCCAACAAGTAAAAGTTTGGTCTGACTTCCCACCCTTTGTAGAGACTGTATTAGATCAAACAGATTTGCTGGATAAAAATCCCATCTCACATTCACTTATTTCGTAGAGAACCGACCAATTGGGACTCATCTTTTCATTTGTATAGTGGATTGATGTTAGTTAAAAATGGTGGCGAAAAGAGACTATGAACCAGGAACTAGGGGCTAGGGGCTAGAGTGGTGTATTTCATTCATATAAAACCGCTATAGCGATAGCCAGTTAGTTTAGGACATAAACTGATCATAAAACCCGGACACCAACAGACTTTCAAACCTTTCCCCTGTCCCCTGTTCCCTGTCCCCTGCTATATATACCAATCATTCCCTCATTATGATCTGCAACTCAGTCTTAGCCTTATATCTATAAAAAGAAGGGTCAAGCAACGCTCACCCTTTTGGTAAATTTAATTAACCACTGTTACAAACGCGATTAATTACCTACATACACCCAAGCTTGATATTAGCCAGGTGTTTTAACCTGACGTGCCATATCTAGATAAGCACTCATATTTGCCCCTGGACGGCGACGACCATTAGAACTAGCAGCCGAAGGAGCAAGATATTTAGGCGCAAAAGTTGTTTCTTTTGGCTGCTCTTTTACTGCTTTAGCTGCTGCGGCTTTAGCCTTTTTGCCGGGTTCAACCCTAAGACCCTCAGCAGTCTGAACCATTTCAACATCCGCTGGCTTGGCCTTTTTAGCTGTTTTTGCCTTAGCTTTAGTTGTGGCAGTTTTTGTTCCGTTCAATGACGCTGGCTGAGATGATTCTGGTGCATCTGATGTAACTGTTTCAGCTGCTTTTTTTGCCGTCGATGTAACTGTCTCTGCTGCTTTTTGTGCGTTCGCTGCAACTGTCTCAGCAAATTTTTGTGCGTTTGATGCAACCTCTTTAGCAGCATCTTTAGCAACTTCTTTAGCTTCATCTAATTCCAGATAGTAACCGTTGCTTTTGCCCTTTTTCTTCCCAGGTAACAGCCCTGTGATGAAACCTACAATCCCGGTGATTAAATTGGTGATTAACTTTTTGATAGAATCGAACATTAGAATTGCTCCTGTCTCTTAATATCTGTAAACTTGGCCGTAATGTTAAAAACTACAGCAGAATGTTACATTTTTTTACGCCACGCTATTCTGGTGACCAGATTTATAGGTTTGTACTTACATCAACATTGTAGTAACACTACAGGGCAAATGTTATCAACTTTGCAAGCATCTGTAACCTGTAGACGCCGAGAACTAATTATGAAATTTTACTGTAACTAAGGGCAAGATTCTGAAAGTATGCTTAATAAAATTTAATATTCTTCATGAGACAACTATCTATCTCGTACTAAACTGTTTGGGGTAGTGGGGTATTGGGGTATTGGGCATTATTTTTTCCTCTACTCCTAAACCAGTAACAGGAGTGTCACAGCCTCTACACAGGTGGCTATGGTACTCAGTTAAATTTTCTACAGACTTAATGCAGACGAATTTAGGAGATGAATACTGAAAATCAGCAATGTAACCCTGTTTTATTAATACACGGCATTGACGATACAGGAGCAGTTTTCGATAAGATGGCGGGTTACTTGAGACAACTGGGGTGGTCTGTGTACACTCTAGATCTAGTACCCAAAAATGGGAATGCAGGTCTTGATGTGTTGGCAAAGCAAGTAGCCGATTATATTGCCACTACTTTTGCCCCAGAACAACCCCTCGATTTGATCGGCTTCAGCATGGGAGGAATTGTCAGCCGTTACTATGTTCAGCGAATGGGGGGAATTAACCGTGTGCAACGGTTTATTACTATCTCTTCACCTCATCATGGCACTGTAGTTGCCTATGCTTCCCAACGCCTCGGTTGCTTGCAAATGCGTCTTAACAGTTCTTTTCTCAAGGATTTAAACTCTGATGTTGTGATGTTAAGGCGTTTGAGCTTTACATCTATTTGGACACCTTATGATTTGATGATTGTTCCTACAAATAGTTCACAACTGCCCATAGGAGAAGAAGTAATTTTACCAGTGGCTCTGCACTCCTGGATGCTGACAGACTCTAGATGTTTGGCAGCAGTAGCAGCAGCCTTGGCAAAGCCGATTAAGCCCTATCCCCAATTTGGGTATATTCATAACTGCCAAAAATTGACTCTGGGTAACGGTAATATTTGAGTTCTATCAAGTTATAAAAAGGATCTTCTAAAAAGAAAGTGCGATGCTCTAGAGGAGAGCCAATAAAGCGATTTTTAGGTTGTTCACGAAAAAATAATTGTTTTTGTTGCGCTTTGTTTAGTAAGTCTTCCCAGTCACGTTCTTGGGTAAAAATGAGCCCAAAGTGTCTGGGATAAATAGTGCGTTGTGGTATCAAGGGTTCCCTGGTGACGTGAGCGACCAATTGATGACCGTAGAGGTTGAGAATTAAAGCTTGGGGATTTTCACGACCAGGGACGCAGCCCAATCCATCAACATAATATGCTTTCGTCTGAGCTATATCAGTGACGGGAAAAGCCAGATGAAATAAAACTTGGCTCATAGCTGGTGTAAAAGAAACGTGTAGTTGATGCTATAGCAGAAGACGAGGCTCAGATCCCCGACTTCTTTGAGAAGTCGGGGATCTTGTTGTCCTATATACAGTTTTAGATAATCTTAGCTTATATCCTGGTGACGATGTTTGCATAGAATTAAAAGACGAGGAGAGAAGCAGGAGAAGAGAATAATAACCAATGCCCAATTCCCTATGCCCAATTTCCAAAATTGGTTATTCTGTTGATATTCTGGCAAAACTACTCATGATTCATTGCTGATGTTATCTTTAATTGACTCTGCGAATCCTTGGTTAGTGGGAGCAGGATTAAACGCAATTTTATTGGGTTTAGTTTGGATTGCTCCCAAAAAGCTGCTGACTCCAGCAGGATTATTTCACGCTTGGTTACTGGGTGTATTGATTTGGGGAACTCTAGGTTGGCAGGGATATGTAGTAGTTATGTTCTATTTTCTGGTTGGTTCTGGGGTGACGCGCATTGGTATGGCACAAAAGGAAGCAGAAGGAATAGCTGAAAAGCGTTCTGGAGCCAGAGGCCCGGAAAATGTTTGGGGTTCGGCCTTGACTGGGGCGTTGTGTGCTTTAGGAGTAGGAATGATCAATTTTGGATTTATTACTTCTATTCCCCAGTCTTTAGTTCCTAGTCTCCAATCTCTGCTACTACTAGGCTATGTAGCAAGTTTTAGTACCAAACTTTCTGATACTTGTGCTAGCGAAGTGGGTAAAGCTTACGGCAAAAGTACCTTTTTAATTACCACGCTACAACCAGTACCTCGTGGTACAGAAGGGGCAGTTAGCTTAGAGGGAACTTTAGCAGGTGTGGTAGCCTCAATTGCGATCGCCTTAGTCGGTTGGGGTGTCGGTTTGATTAACTTATTGGGAATAACTTGGTGTATATTAGCAGCATTTATTGCTACCAATTTAGAAAGTGTAATTGGGGCAACATTGCAGTCTAAATATACTTGGCTAACCAATGAAGTCGTGAATATTTTGAATACATTAATCGGAGCGATCGCAGCTATGCTAATGGCTTGGATATGGACAAGCACTTTTGCCTAATTATTCTCTTAATTTAAAAGTACTTAATATCTACCATACTTGTGGTCTATAGAACTCATATTTGATTTTTGAAAAAATTCAGTACACCGCATGTAATTTCTTTCCTGTCCCCTATTCCCTATTCCCTACCTCTACGAGGGATTCACCGAATCAAATCGGATTATTATAGTTGCCATGCTGCGATGCAAGAGATAAACTTAGCGATTGACCCTTACCTAAAAAATGTCAATGACAATACTAAATTTTTTTATGTTAACAATTCTTCGTAACTGAAAGTTTAATCAGTATATTTTATAGTTTATAAAATTTTAGCTGTCTTTATTGGCTTAATTCATGGAATCTTTATCATTTTTGACCGTTGACGACCAACCACTTTCTATTGACAAAGCAGTAAAATATCTGCAAGCCTCTGGAAAATTATCTCAGTTTATTGGTGACATTCTCCGCCAGCACGTGATTGAGCAAGAAATCCAAAGACGAAATGATATTGAAATCAGCCCAGCTTTAACGGAACAGACAATTATTGATTTTCGCCTCAAAAATCAACTGACAGACCCCCAAACTTTTCAAGAATGGTTAAAGAATAATGGCACAGATTACACAACCTTTCATTCATCAGTTACTTTTGGTTTTAAATTAGAAAAACTCAAAAATTTGGTAACAGAAACAAAACTCCCAGAATATTTCATTGAACGTAAAATTTTTCTAGATCGAGTCATACTATCTCGCATTGTTGTTAATAACCCTGAACTCAGTGAAGAACTACAAACTCAAATCGAAGAAGGAGGTAGCTTTGAACAACTAGCCAAAGAGTATTCGCTGTCAGATGACCGGATGGTGAACGGCATGATGGGGCCAATCAGCCGGGGAACAATGCCAGATAAGTTGAGAGCTGCTGTTGATATAGCAACTCCAGGACAATTGGTAGGGCCAATTGAGATTGAAGAAAGTTATGGTTTGTTTCGAGTAGAACAATTTCTGCCAGCATCTTTAGAAGATACTCAACTCAAGCAAGCATTACAAAATGAATTATTTGAAAAATGGCTAGCAGAGAAAATTCAAAAATTGACGGTCAAACTACAGGTGAGCTAAAACCTCTGGATAATGAATTTCTACAAGAAAATGTGCTAGCTTCTATACCTTGGAATCAACCACCTCTATGCTGGCTGACTCCCGCACAACAAACTCAATTGCAAACTCAGTCTCAAACTCGTCAGTATCGACTTGGTGAAAAAATTTGGTCAACCGCAGCAGGTGGTTGTCAGTTCTTGATTGTGACTGGGAAAGTGCGCTTGCGAAGAGAAGTTCAAAAATTTGCAGAACAAGATGTTGGTAAACCTTTGGCAGCTTTACAGGCGGGGGATTGGTTTGGTGACTTACAAAAGCTTGCTGTAGAGTACAAAGCTGTTGCTGCTAGTAAAGAAGTCGTAGTAGTGTGGTGGGATACAGCCCTATGGGCAGAATTTTCTACACCAGAAATTGAAGAGTTCTGGCTGGCTTTAAGAGAAGATAAAGGGATCAAAAAACCAGCAAACAAGGAGATTAAGCAAGAGACTTTACCCCTGTCCCCCTCTAGTTTTGTTGCTCCTTCTCCTGTAACGTCGCGTTATCCTTTTGTATCTGGCTGGAATACAGGTGCTGCTTGTTTAACAATGGTGGCGCAACAGCTAGAAAATCCTGTGAAACTGGAATGGGTGCAACGTCAACTCAAGGGACAACGCCCCAAAAATCTTGTAGAAGCAGCCGAAAAGTTAGGATTGGTATTGCAGCGGTTACAAGTGAGTTGGAGTGATTTGCGGCAGTTATCATTTCCAGCCTTACTACAGTGGAAATCAGACTCACTCTCGACTCCTTCTTGGGTAGTAGCCTATGGAGTTCAAGGCGCTAATTTAATTATTGCTAATCCTCAAAATCCCGATCATATTTGTGAAAGCCTTCCCCAGTCGGTAGTTGAGACTACGTGGGATGGACAACTTTGGCAAGTAGAACTGATATCTCAGCAAGAAAAGTTTAATCTTAGTTGGTTTACCCCAGCAGTTTGGAAGTTCCGGAAATTGCTAGGCGAAGTATTGCTAGCGTCTTTTACCTTGCAGCTTTTGGGGTTAACTACACCGCTGATTACGCAAGTCGTCATTGACAAAGTGATGGTGCAGGAGAGTTTACCAACTCTCGATGTCATGGCGATCGCTTTATTATTTGTAGCCTTATTTGAGTCTATACTCGGTATTCTGCGACTATTTATTTTCACCCATACAGCTCGTCGCTTAGATTTAAGCTTATCGGCACAACTATTTCGCCATTTAATGCGCCTGCCTTTAGCTTATTTTGAGTCGCGGCGTGTTGGTGACACAGTAGCTAGAGTTCAAGAACTAGAACAAATTCGTCAGTTTCTTACAGGTACTGCATTAACTGTAGTTCTAGATAGCATCTTTACCGTGGTGTATCTAGCATTAATGTTTTACTATAATATCGCGCTAACATTTGTGGCTTTGGCAGTGCTGCCGTTATTTGCCACTTTGACGATAGTTGCTACACCCATTCTTCGTAACTGGCTTAACGAAACTTTTAACCGTAGTGCTGATAGTCAATCGTTTTTAGTAGAGACAATCACAGGAATCCACTCAGTTAAAGCTCATGCAGCAGAACCAGTAGCACGCGATCGCTGGGAGGGTTTATTTGCTCGTTTCATCCGCACTGGTTTCAAAGCCTCAACTACTTCTAACATTAGCAGTAACATTGGTGACTTTCTCACTAATTTTTCTTCCTTACTAATTCTGTGGTTTGGTGCCAAGTTAGTGATCGAACAAAAGCTGACTATTGGTCAGCTGGTAGCTTTTCAAATGTTGTCTGGAAGAGTTACAGGGCCTCTTTTGCGTTTAGTACAGTTGTGGCAAAATCTCCAACAAGTCCTGCTTTCTGTAGACCGAATTGGGGACATTCTGAACGTTGCTCCCGAAGCTGAACCCGGAACAGGTCTAGTTTTACCCCCCCTTAAAGGTCAAGTCACCTTCGAGCAAGTCTTTTTTCGCTATCAACCGAATGTTGAACCTGTCCTCAAAGGTATTTCATTCAATGTAGAATCAGGGCAGTTTGTTGGCATTGTTGGACGTAGTGGTTCTGGTAAAAGTACTCTTTCTAAGCTCTTGCAACGTCTCTATCAAATTGAATCAGGACGCATCCTCATCGATGGATTTGATATTAAAAGTGCTGATTTAGCTTCACTGCGACAACAAACTAGTGTAGTTCTCCAAGAAGACTTTTTATTCAACGGTTCCATATTAGAAAATATTTCTCTTGGTAATCCCGACATTAGCGCCGAGCAAGTAGTAGAAGCTGCCAGACTAGCTGTAGCCCATGACTTTATTAGTCAATTACCTTACGGTTATGAAAGTAACGTTGGTGAACGAGGAACAGCTTTATCTGGCGGACAAAGACAACGTATTGCTCTAGCACGCTTGTTTATTTCCCAAGCGCCGATTTTAGTTTTGGATGAAGCTACCAGCGCTTTAGATAGTGAAACTGAGCAACAGGTATTACAAAACCTACAAAAAATTTCCGCTGAACGTACTGTCTTCTTGATTGCTCACCGCTTTGCTCCCCTCAAACGTGCCGATTTGATTTTGGTTTTAGAACAAGGCATAATTGCTGAACGCGGTACTCACTCACAGTTGTTACAACAAAAGGGTTTGTATTGGTCACTATATCAACGGCAGCAAGCAAACATTTAGTTGTTAAATACTTGCAGAGCAAGCTTAAGGGGTGCATCCACTTTTGGAAGAAACATAATTATTTAGTGCCACAAACCCCACTATATGGGTTGTCTAAAAAAGTCTATCTGCCAAAACCGGATGCTCCCAGCTTAAGGATACTTTTTGGCGAATGGAGTGATGCTTCCTTCGCCTTCGTTAAAATATAAACGATTGAAACTTTATCCCACGCCTCCACTATGGGGTAGGACGTGGGACTTGTGCTATTTTAGCTAAAGTTTGACCGCAACAATACAAATTCTCCGGTAGTCCGCTGTCCAATTACCCTGTTGGTAAAGTATTGGCTTGAGATGCTCCTCTACGGTGCGAATTATTTGTATTTGTTGGTCAACAGTTAGTCCTACTAAGAAAGCATCAGCAAACATCTTAATCCAGTTTGCCATGCCTGCTTCTCCCTCTGCTAGAAGAGTAGGACGAGCATACAAGGTGGCATAAGTAACATCAAAACTTTGCTGTTCTAACAGGGTAGCGTACTCACCAATACTAGGAAAATACCAAGGATTCAGTGCTGGTGCAGAAATAGCGATCGCTTCTAAAGCACTATCCAAAGCTTGGGTGATCGCTTGAATATTCCCTCTACCACCAAATTCTGCGACAAAACGCCCCCCAGGCTTCAACGCCTGAGATATAGAAGCGATCGCCTGATCTGCTTCTTTAATCCAATGCAAAACAGCGTTAGAAAATACAGCATCCACTGGCTGATTTACTCGAAAATTCCTCGCATCAGCCACGTTAAAAGATAGATCTGGATAGTTTTGTCTTGCCTTTTCGATCATTGAGGATGCATGATCAATTCCAGTGATTTTACATCCTGTCTGGGCAATTTTTGCTGTCAATTGTCCAGTTCCACAGCCGAGATCCAAAATGGATTCTCCAGGTTTAGGGTTGAGTAATTTCAGTAAGTTTTGACCATACTCCCAGACAAAAGCGTGTTTATTCTCATAAAGATCTGTATCCCAATCATTTGGAAGTAACGAAAGATTATTCATAAGCTGTGAAAGTACAAAGTATTGGTTTGCTAGTGCAAGAAGGCAGAAGATAGGAGGACGACAGTTGCCACAAGTCGGCAAAGCTGTCCAAAGCACTGTCTCCAGAAGTAAAGAAAGCTTGTATATTGTATTATGCTTTTTAACCTTTTTTATTGGATAGTTATTTCCGCCATACTGCACTAATCTTCAACTTATTTGGTTCGGTTGATGACCAGTTAATAATTACAATAAAAAATATTTTTAGTTATGTCCAATATATATTTACACCTTGATTAATATTTAAAAGATGTGAGTTCAAGTAATCAATGGAACTACGACATTTGCGCTACTTTGTTACCTTGGCAGAAGAACTGCACTTCGGACGGGCGGCGGAACAAATCAAGCGATCGCGTTAAAGCCAAAGCGCGGTCGCCAACGTTTAGTTATATGCAAACCATCCCAGCCAGTTCCCAAGTAAGACGAAAGCAGACCAGAACCGTAGATGGTTGTAATTTCCTTGCAAAAGTACTTCTCAGTCTGCGGGCTTGGAACAACTCGCCTCAAAACCCTTTGTTTCATGCTGTATTCTTGGGAAATAATAACTAAGATTGTCGGGAACCTGTATTGCACACAACCGAGAAGCGCTATATTCCACCCAATGCAGATATTCTTCTCGATTTTCTCGAATTTACTGGATGACTGTGGTAGTCATTCTTGCAAATAAAAATGTTGCGATCGCTACCTATTTTAAAAGTTAGCGCTTAGGATGGCTATGTATTTTTTGACAGTATAAATATGCCACAATTTTTTTACGTAAATCCAGTAACAGGCAGTGATACCAATTCTGGTAATCAACAAGCCCCCTTTAAAACAATCACCCAAGCCCTCAAGGTTGCCACAAACGATACCAAGATTCAACTTGTAGATGGTAATTACAACGCCGCTAGTGGAGAAGTATTTCCTCTGACAGTTCCATCTGGTGTAGCGGTGGTTGGTAATGAAACCAACAAAGGTAGCAGCATTTTGATTGAAGGAAGTGGTAGCTACCTCAGCCGCACCTTTGCCGGTCAAAATGTCACTTTCGTCTTACAAGATAACGCCGAACTTCGGGGGGTGACACTCACCAATCTAGCTAGTCGAGGTAGTGGTGTCTGGGTCGAATCAACAGCCCCTACCGTTGCTAATTGTACCTTCACCCAATGCAAACGTGAGGGAGTCTTTGCTACAGGCGATGCTAACCCAGTTATTCTGGGTAACGTGTTCAGTGAAAATGCTGCCAATGGCATTGCGATCGCAAAAAATTCTCAAGGTAAAATTCAAGGTAATACCTGCTACAAAACAGGTTACGGGATTGCCATTAGTGATACAGCATCACCCATACTGATAGATAACAAGATTTCCGAAAACCGTTCTGGAATAATCATTTCTGGTAGTGCGCGTCCTGTACTACGTAACAACCTCAGTGAGAACAACACTGATGATGGTCTAACGATAATTGCAAGTGCGTTACCAGACATTGGCAGCATCAATAATCCAGGTGGGAACATTTTACGTAATAACGGTAAATTTGATGTGCAAAATGCCAGTTCCAATCAGCTGGTTTCGGTAGGCAATCAAATCAATCCGGCTAAGGTCACGGGTAACATAGAGTTTGCAGATAGTCAGGTTCCAACACCGACACCAACACCAACACCAACGCCAACACCGACACCGACACCGACACCAACACCAACACCAACACCGACACCAACTCCGACACCGACACCAACACCAACACCAACTCCGACACCAACACCAACTCCGACACCAACACCGACACCAACCCCCGCTCCCAGTCCTATCGAGTTAAGTGACATTGGTAATCATTGGGCATCTGTATTTATTCAGGAGTTAGTCAAACAGGGAATAGTAAACGGTTTTCCCGATCGCACATTTAAACCCGATGCTACAATGACACGGGCGCAGTTTGCAGCTTTATTAGTCAAAGCTTTCAATCCACCCGCCAAACGTGCTGCGATCAAATTTAAAGATGTAGCAGATACTTTTTGGGCTTCTAAAGTAATTCAACAAGCATATCAAGGGCAATTTCTCTCTGGTTTTCCTGACAGTACCTTTGGCCCTAATCAAAATATTCAGCGTGTGCAGGTGATTGTCTCTCTAGTGAATGGCATTGGGTTTGGGTTATCTGGTAATATTACAACTGCCATCAAGGCTTTTGATGACCAAGTAAAGATTCCTGATTATGCTAAAGATGAGGTTGCAAAAGCTATCGATAAGCAGATTATCG
This sequence comes from Halotia wernerae UHCC 0503, assembly GCA_034931985.1. Taxonomy (GTDB): domain Bacteria; phylum Cyanobacteriota; class Cyanobacteriia; order Cyanobacteriales; family Nostocaceae; genus Halotia; species Halotia wernerae. Next base: position 35,131 of record JAYGHB010000029.1, on the reverse strand, counting down.
TTAATCACCCAAACCTTAAGCAACTCAATCCTATCCGCGATGCTACACGCGCTGAGGTAGCAGTCATGGTGTATCAAGCTTTGGTTGATGCTGGTCGTGTAGCGGCGATTAACTCGCCTTATATCGTGACTAAATAATTACTAATTCGTAATTCGTAAGGCAGTCTGGTCTTCTCCCAAAGGGAGCCACTGCGGTCTTGGGGTCTCCCCAAGTGGAGCAAGTGGCGTGAGAGGCTAGCGCCAAGGTGGTTTCCCCAAAGAGGAACTGCCGAACCCGGAGGGTAATTCGTAATTAAAGAGGGTACAAGTCCCCACTGATTGCAATTACGAATTATAACTGTTGCCAAGTATAGCTATCGCTAGGTAGTTTAGGACATAAAATAATTACTCATACAGAACGCCTTCAAGAAAGCGATCGCTATGCTTCAGTATCCTCATCTCGAACAAGCGCTAAAACATCACTTCGGTTATGATCAGTTCCGTCTCGGACAACGGCAAATTATCGAAGATGCGCTGCAAAATCGAGATTTACTGGTGGTGATGCCTACGGGTGGGGGAAAATCTCTGTGCTTTCAGTTACCAGCATTAATCAAAAAAGGTTTAACGGTGGTAGTGTCGCCGCTAATTGCTTTGATGCAAGACCAAGTGGAATCACTGCGAAATAATAATATTTCTGCCACATTTTTGAATAGCAGTCTGAATGCTTATAAAGTGCGATCGCGTGAAGAAGCCATCCTTAAAGGTAAAGTTAGATTACTCTACGTCGCCCCAGAACGTCTTTTGAGTGAAAGATTTCTGCCATTTTTAGATTTAGTACATCACGAAATTGGCATTTCTACCTTTGCTATTGACGAAGCGCACTGCGTTTCAGAATGGGGACACGACTTTCGCCCAGAATATCGCCAGTTAAAATCATTGCGAAAACGCTACCCTAATGTTCCCACGATCGCCCTCACCGCTACAGCTACAGATCGCGTCCGTGGTGATATCATCCAACAACTAGGATTAAAGCAACCTAGCATCCACCTTGCCAGTTTCAACCGCCAAAACCTATATTACGAAGTGCGTTCTAAAACTAAATATGCTTATGCGGAATTATTAGAACTGATTAGAGAAATTGATGGTTCGGCAATTATTTATTGCTTAACTCGTAAAAAAGTTGATGAACTCACCTTTAAACTGCAAAACGATAAGATTTCGGCTTTGTCTTATCATGCCGGATTAACTGACGAAGAACGTTCAACAAATCAAACTCGATTTATTCGAGATGATGTCCGCGTTATGGTGGCAACAATTGCCTTTGGGATGGGAATTAATAAACCCGATGTGCGGTTAGTTGTTCACTTTGATTTACCACGTAATTTAGAAAGTTATTATCAAGAATCTGGTAGGGCGGGAAGAGATAGCGAACCCTCGCGTTGTACATTATTTTTTAGTTTCAGTGATATTAAAACCATTGAATGGAGTATTAACCAAAAAACTGATCCTCAAGAACAATTGATTGCTAAACAACAACTGCGGCAGGTAATTGATTATGCTGAAGGTACAGATTGCCGCCGCACAATTCAATTGGGTTATTTTGGCGAACGTTTTTTAGGTAATTGTGGTAACTGTGATAATTGCCGTTATCCCAAACCCATGCAAGACTGGACAATTGAAGCCATGAAATTTTTATCTTGTGTGGCGCGTTGTCAAGAAAGATTTGGGATGTTACACATTATTGATGTGTTGCGGGGTGCAAAAAATCAGAAAATTACTCAACACGAACACGATAAACTTTCTACCTACGGTATTGGTAAAGATAGAGGTTTAGATGAGTGGCGAATGTTGGGGCGATCGCTTTTGCACCAAGGTCTGCTAGAACAAACTAGTGATGGTTACTCTGTTTTGAAACTGAACGCCTTGAGTTGGGAAGTCATGAAGCGACAGCGTACAGTTGCAATTGCAGTTCCCATCGTTCAAAAGATTACCTGGGAAGAAGGAAGTGAAAAAGCTGTTGCCGCAGAAATATTATTGCAGAATTTGCGATCGCTCCGCAAACAACTTGCTGATCAACAGTCTGTCCCACCCTATGTTGTCTTTCCTGATTCGACGCTGAAATTAATGGCGCAGGTACAACCTCAAACCTTAACTGAGTTTGGTAAACTTTCTGGGGTAGGTAGTCATAAACTTGCCCAGTATGGTAAAAAGTTTCTTGCAGAAATCAAAGCCTATCGCCAACAACAAGGCGCACCGGAACAACCTGATAGTGCTACAGCCTTTAAAAATTTACCTACCGACACCGAATTAACAACCTTAAAATTGCACCAACAAGGTTTGAATATTGCCGAAATTGCCCAAAAACGCAACCTCAGCCCTTCAACAGTTTTTAATCATCTCGCAAAATTAATTGAGAAAAGTCAGCCTGTAGATTTTAATCAGTTAGTACCACTAGAACATCAACAAAAAATTTGGCAAGTTTTAGAAGTGCTTGGTGATATCTTACTGACTCCAATTAAAGAACAACTTGGCGAAAGCTACACCTTTGATGAAATTCGCCTGATGCGGGAAAAGTGGCGGCGTGAAAATCGTCAGTCCTAATCGCTATCAAAACAACTTGCCTTCAGGATATTGACAAAATGACATATATCTCCATAAAAAACCTCACATTTAAAGATTTTCTCTCTCAATACCGAGATAGTCACCGCTATGAACTGGCAGATGGAGAACTAATTGACATGGAACCCACTGGCCCACATGAAACGGTGAGTGGCAAACTCGCAACCCAAATAGGGATCTACCTTGTTGCAGAACAACTTCCCTGGTTTATTCCTCGCACTTGTTTAATTTACCCCTTTGCAGATACGGCTACAGTTCGTCGTCCTGATATCATGGTTCTTGATGAAACCGTTCTCGACCGTGAACCCCTGTGGGAACGAGAACCCGTAATTACTCTTGGACGCTCAATTAAACTGGTAGTGGAAGTCGTTAGCACCAACTGGGAAACCGACTATGCTCGAAAAGTTGAGGAATATGCGCTCTTAGGTATCGCTGAATATTGGATTGTGGATTATCGCGGATTGGGCGGTGTAGCATTTATTGGTAAACCCAAACAACCTACTTTCACCGTCTGTAAATTGGTTGAAGACACCTATACTCAACAACAATACCGATTAAACCAAGCAATTAACTCGCCGCTTTTGCCTTGTCTCCAACTTCGCTTAGATGATATTCTGCCTCGTTAAGTATAGGTGCAGAAGAAGAGAGCGATCGCCTCTACGAGAGTTATCAGACGCTCTACCGGACTAATTGTCAATGCGACTCCAGTCGCTCGCGTCGCTTCCCTCTCAGCACTAAAGTGACTGAGTTTCCCGCATACCAGGAGGTTTTATGAATAGAGCAATTTTGGGAGTAAGAAGCCGTAATTAAGCTGGGGCAATCTTCTCAAGAAGAGTGATAACTCTACTGAGCAGTGCCGAAGCGATAGCCTTTACCGTAGACTGTGTGAATCAGTGGAGTTTCACTACCTACCTCTATCTTGCGGCGTAGCAGGCGAATTAATGCTGCGATCACATTACTACTAGGTTGTTCATCATCCTGCCACAGATTTTGCATAATTTGGGCGTGAGTCAAAAGCTGTCCAGTGTGTTCCATAAAATATTGTAGTAACTGGCTTTCCTTTTGAGATAGTTCAATGATCCGTCCTTGGCGATAAGCTATTTGGTTTTCGTAATCAAGTTTTAAGTCAGCTACAGTTAAGTGTCCTGTTGTGGTGCTGTAAGCCTCGACACCAGAACGACGCAACAAGGCGCGGACTCTAGCTAGTAACTCCCGCAGTTCAAAAGGTTTAACTAAATAGTCATCCGCACCAGCATCTAAACCTTCTACACGATCATCTAAAGTATCTTTGGCTGTGAGAAACAACACAGGAGTAGCTTTACCTTGGCGACGTAATTCCTGGCAAATTTCCAATCCTGTTTTTCCTGGTAGCATCCAATCTAAAATCAGTAGGTCATAACTACCTACTTGCACAAGTTTGTTGCCACTTGTGCCATCATAAGCGGCATCTACAATGTAACCCTCACGAGTTAACACACGGCTCAAAGGATTAGTTAATTCAACTTCATCATCAACTAATAAAATTCTCATGCTGCTTGTGGTAAGCAATCGAGATATTCTCAATATAAATGAACTGCTAAGACAAAGACACTTGCATCCACGGGGATTTTCCCATTCAGCAAAGTGTCCGTAGCCAAGGATACCAAGAAAAACAATGCTGACTGTTGCGTTGCCGAAAGGGGAACTACTTAAAAATAGCATCCGCCTACTGCAATCTGTAGGATTGGATTTTAGTGCTTTTTTAGATTCGACAAACCGCCAACTTCAAATTCCTGATGCTAGTGGGCAAGCAAAAGGACTACTGGTGCGCGGACAAGATGTGCCTGTGTATGTAGAATACGGTCAGGCACAACTGGGTATTATCGGTTACGATGTGCTGCGGGAGAAAAAGCCGCAAGTTGCACATTTAGTTGATTTGCAGTTTGGATATTGTCGCATGTCAGTGGCAGTGAAAGCATCTAGTGCATACCGATCGCCTTTAGATTTGCCAGCTCATGGTCGAGTAGCTTCTAAGTATGTCAATTGCGCTCGTGAATATTTTCATAGTCTGGATTTACCCGTGGAAATAGTCCCCTTGTATGGTTCAGTAGAACTCGGCCCGATTACCGGCATGTCAGAGGCGATCGTAGATTTGGTTTCTACAGGGCGAACTTTGCGCGAAAATGGCTTAATTGAGATTACCACCTTGTACGAAAGTACGGCACGATTAATTGCCCATCCCCTCAGTTATCGCCTGAATACGGGTAATCTCAGCGATTTAATTGGGAAACTGCGGGAGACAGTGTTAATGCCGATTTCATCTTCGTGACCAAAAAGGGGAAGGGAGGTAATTAATTATGTCCGATTACTTAAGAGGCAGTTCCCCCTTGCCTCTGGTTCATTGGTCTACGGTATACACACAAGTCCTATTCGCCCTCAAGCTAAAGCTTGCGACTACACAAACAAAGCCCATGAAGATGGGCTAAATACTACTAAGCTTATAATCGAATCAAGTATTCTAAAATTCTCTGACTCTGCTTAACCAGTATAGCTTTGAGAGTTTTTTTTTAAGAAGAATAGTTTTTATTCTAAGAAACCATTTAGGCTTTCTCTATGTTCTTTGTTAGTCATATCTATGTCATATCTATCAAAGACACTTGGTAATAGACGGGTGTTTTAGCCCAAAGCTTCCCTGTTAGGAGCAAAATAAATGATTCTGGACGGAAATAAGCCACAAAAACTCTTGAAAATACCAGATGACGCAGCTGCAAACCAAACAATTAACTCTGAATTACATTACACCGATCAAGAAGAAAACAGGAGGATATTTTTCCATCTGTTTGTATCACCATCGAAGTTATTGATGGTTTGCCTGTTGGGCATTGGATTGATGACGGCGAGTTGTGGCTCATTTCAGAAAGAATCAGCCAAGGCACAATCTCAGCGCCCCAGTGCTAATAAAGGGGGTGCAACGTCTGTAGACGTAGCGATCGCCCGTACTGGCTTGCTCAAAAAACCCCTAGAGTACACAGGTACTACCACGGCATTTCGTACAGTGTCGTTGCGATCGCAGGTAGAAGCCAGGCTATTGGCATTGAATCTAGACGTGGGCGATACAGTTAAGCAGGGGCAAAACGTCGGGCAATTGGATGATGCCATACTTTTGACAGCATTAAAGCAAGCAGAAGCAGAACTAGCAGCCCTGAAATCAGAAGTAGCTAGAGCCAAAACTCAGGTCAGCAATGCCCGTGCAGATGTGGAACGGGCGCGGTTAGAAGTAGTGCAAGCCCAAGCAGACTCGCAACGCCAACAAAATTTATTTACTGAAGGTGCGATCGCCGAACAAACAGCCGAACAAGCACGTACTGAAGCGCAAACAGCAGCCCAGGCGCTGCGAGCTGCTCAAGAGCAAGTCCGTACAGAACAAGAAGCTGTCGCCGCTGCTCAAGGCAGAGTAGTTGCCCAACAGGCAGTAGTTGCCCAAACCACAGAGCGCCGATCTTATGCTCGGCTTGTATCTCCTATCAATGGTGTTGTTACAGAAAGGGTGACAGAACCAGGTAATCTGCTCCAACCGGGTAACGAAGTCTTGCAAATTGGAGACTTTAGCCGTGTCAAAGTCGTAGTGCAAGTTTCTGAATTAGAACTGTCACAAATTAAAGTCGGGCAATCTGTGCAAGTTAGCTTAGATGCCTTTCCCGATCGCTCATTTATTGGCAGAGTGGCACGCATTTCCCCGGCTGCGGATGCCACAGCTCGGTTGATCCCAGTAGAGGTTGTGATTCCCAATACTGCTAACAATATTGGTAGCGGACTTTTGGCACGAGTTACGTTTAGTAGCCAGACACCACAGCGAGTAGTAGTGCCGCAGACAGTTCTTCAGAAGCAAGCAGGAAATAAGAAAACTTCAGCAGTCAAGGGTGAACCAGAAAATCAAAATGGCACAGTATTTATTGTTACAGATGCAGAAGGCAAGACAAAGGTAGCAGCGCGTGCTGTCACCCTAGGAAAAAAGATTGATGGCAAAGTAGAAATTTTATCCGGCTTGCAACCAGGCGATCGCTATGTTGCTCGTAGTGCCAAACCTTTAAAAGATGGCGATGTTGTAAATCTATCAATTTTGTCAGAAACAGCAGATAAAAAAACTAATTAACATTTTGAATCTGACATTTTTAATTGGAGTAAAGCAATAGTAATGCAGCAAGTCAATAGCGGATTTAGTATTAGTGGAATCTCGATTCGTCAACACATCGGCACTCTCATGCTTACCTTAGCAGTGATTGTGATGGGAGTATTTTTTCTTTCTAAATTACCCGTAGATTTACTACCATCAATTACCTATCCCCGAATTGGCGTGCGAGTACAAGCACCCGGAGTCGCCCCAGAGATCGGGGTTGATGAAGTCACAAGACCATTAGAAGAAGCCTTTTCTGCCACCGAGGGCGTAGTACAAATTTTTTCCCAAACTCGCGAGGGACAGATAAATTTGGATCTGTACTTTCAACCAGGGGGTAACATTGACCAAGCCTTAAACGATGCTACAGCTGCTTTTAACAGAGCTAGAAGCACTTTACCAGATACTATTGAAGAACCGCGCTTATTTAAATTTGATCCTTCTCAATTACCAGTTTACGAATTTGCCTTAACTTCGCCCTCCTTAACAGGAGTTGATTTGCGGGTTTTTGCCGAAGAAGAACTAGGCCGCGAACTGAGCGTTGTATCGGGAGTTGCAGGGGTAGACGTATCGGGAGGAGTTCAAGAAGAAGTTAGGGTTAATGTTGATTTGGATCGCTTGCAAGCTTTGGGCGTGGGTTTGACAGATGTGTTAGATGAACTGCGAAACCGCAATCAAGATGTTTCTGGTGGCCGGATTTTGGGGCAAAATTCTGAGCCTTTAACCCGTACTGTCGGGCGCTTCCAAAATGCTAATGAAATCAGCAATCTTTCTTTTGAAGTATCTTCTGCTAATTCTTCCCCAGTCTCCAATCGCCGCGTTTATCTGCGAGACTTTGCTGAAGTTATTGATGGCTCAGAACAACAACGGATTTTTGTCTTACTCAATGGGCAAGAAGCCGTTAAAGTTAGCATCCAAAAACAGCCAGATGCTAATACTGTCAATGTTGTAAAGGGAGTGAAAAAACGCCTGGAAGAACTCCGAAAATCTGGTGTAGTTCCTGAAGGGACGATTTTGACACCTACCTTAGATGAATCGCAGTTTATCAGCAATTCCATCTCGAATGTTACCACTTCTGGGTTAATTGGCACAGGATTGGCAGCGATCGCAGTTTTACTATTTCTTGGTTCCCTACGACAAACTTTCATTATCGTTCTAGCTATTCCCCTAGCAACTCTTTCCGCGATTATCTTGATGGGGCTATTTGGTTTCTCCCTCAACGTTTTTAGCTTGGGTGGTTTGGCTCTGGGTGTAGGTATTGTGGTAGATAACTCCATCGTTATGTTAGAGAACATTGCCGAGGGTGTGGGCATGACTCCCGGTAAAAATAGTAAAAGTCGCTTAAATCAACAGCAAGTAATTTCTCAGGCTCAACAAAGTAGTCAGGAAGTAGAATCAGCTTTAATTGCTTCTACGAGTACAAACTTGGTAGCAGTGTTACCGTTTTTGCTGATCGGCGGCTTTATATCATTACTATTTAATGAATTAATTCTTACCATCACCTTTTCTGTAGCAGCTTCAATTTTGATAGCGGTGACAGTTGTGCCGATGCTTTCATCCCAGATGTTGGGATGGAAGTTTTCTAGCCGTTTAAATCAATTTTGGCTATTGCAAGAGTTTAATCGCCGCTTTGATGCAGCTAGGAGGGGGTATGGTAATTTTTTAACTGCGATATTGCGCTGGCGGTTAGTAACAGTAGCGATCGCAATTATCCTGTTTGGTGGTAGTAGTTTATGGATGGCTCCGCAAATTCCCCAAGAAATCCTCCCCCGGATTAGTACTGGACAAGCCAACTTCAGAGCGCAGTTTCCTCCCGGTACGCCTTTAGAAACCAACCGCAAAGTTATGGCGGCAGTGGATGACATTCTCCGCAATCAGCCAGAAACAGAATATGTTTTTTCTACAGCTGGTGGTGCGCTGTTTGGTACTAATACTAGTGCTAATGCTCAAAGAGGTTCCAGCACTATTACTTTAAAACCAGGTACAGATGTCGAAGCTTATGTAGAACGAGTTACCCAGGAGTTTGACAAGCTGAATTTAGTCGGGATTCGCTTACGCATTTCCCCTGGACAAGTGCGGGGTTTGATTCTCAGTAATTCTCCTGTTCGCGGTGCTGATGTTGACGTGATTCTTGAAGGTAATAACGCTGATGTATTACAACAAGCAGGCAATCAGGTACTAGCAGCCTTGGAACAGCAAGCTAATTTAGTGAGATTCCGCCCCGATGCCGATGAGCGTCAACCAGAAGTTCAGATTCTTCCTGATTGGGAGAGAGTTTCGGCTTTGGGGCTAACTACTATAGATATTGGGGAGACGATTCAAACCGCACTCGAAGGAAGCATACCAACTCAGTTACAACGTGGCAATCGTTTAGTAGATGTCCGTGTCCAGTTAAATGAAGAATCGGTGCAAACACCTTCTCAATTAGAGAGGTTGCCTTTGTTTGTAAGTAACAATCGCCAAATCCGCTTGAGTGATGTAGCGAAAATTGCTGAAGCCCAAGCTCCAGGAGAGATTCAGCGAATAAATCAGCGTCAGGTTTTCTTACTCGCTGGTAATTTGACTGAGGGAGCTAGCCTGAGCGCTGCTCTCAAACAGGTCAATACAATACTCAATAGTTTAGATTTGCCTGAGGGTGTCAGCGTCTTGCCCAGTTCGGCTGCTGAATCTAATCAGCAACTGCAAAACTCACTGCAACTTTTAGGGGGATTAGCTGCCTTTTTAGTTTTTGTAGTCATGGCAGTGCAATACAATTCTCTTGTTGATCCTTTGGTAATTATGTTGACAATTCCTCTGGCATTAGCTGGGGGAATATTCGGGCTTTACATCACCAATACTGCCATTGGCGCAACTGTGATTGTTGGGGCAGTGTTGTTGATAGGTATTGTAGTCAACAACGCTATCATCATGGTAGAACTGGCAAATCAAATTCGTGAACGAGAAAAAGTTGACCGGAAAACTGCCATTTTAAAAGCTGCTCCTCAACGCTTACGTCCAGTGTTGATGACCACCATTACTACTGTTTTAGGTATGTTCCCCCTAGCATTGGGAATTGGGCAAGGTTCAGAATTTCTGCAACCGTTGGGTGTAGTGGTGTTTTCTGGTTTGTCTTTAGCAACATTGCTAACACTGTTTATTATTCCCTGTTTTTATACTCTGTTGCACGATTTTTTAGGTGGTAATTGGACTAAGCCAGTGTTCATCTGGTTACGTGTATTCAAGAAAAGATTCAGTTAGAGACCATTTCTTCTCAGATACAAGGTTGGGTTGAGAAACGAAACCCAACATTTCCTAGGTATTTGCTTCTCTTAAAACAAGCGATCGCAATTCTATTCATCTCTCAACTCTCACAGGCGATCGCCTATAGGGATTTGTTTGAGTAAATATTTTTCTTCTACCAACCCTGCGTATGCACTCATCCGTCGTGCCATTTCGGGTTTATAGCGCATTTCTAAATACTAGTACAACACGGCGGAAATAAACCTACCATCTAAAGCAGACAAAAAGCCTACGGTCTAAGACTTCTTTCTTTTGACTTTTGACTTTTGCCTTCTTGCACTAGTTAACTTTTCGTGAAAATTGGTATTGCTGAATCACTCTATTAGGTGATGTCACTTAAGTAAGATTAACGTTATATTACATAATAAGTAGCAATTCACGAGAAAAATATATGTTGAATTATTCATTGATAGCTAAATCAGGGCTGTCACTCCTCATACTGACAATAGTATCGCTAATTAATTCTTCTGCGCGGGCAGGAATCGCTCAGACAATTTTTCAAAACCAAACTCAAGTAAGACAACAGCAGCAAGAACAACAACGAGAACAATTGAGAAGACAACAACAGCGATGGAGTCAACAATCTCAACAGTTGTGGCAACAATTTAGACAGCAGCAAGATCAACTCAGACTACGACAACAACAACAGCAGCAACAATTTAGACAACAAGATGAATTTAGGTTTCTATACCAGCAAGATCAACTCAGACTACGACAACAACAACAGCAGCAACAATTTAGACAACAACAAGACAAACTCAGACAACAGCAACAAAGATTAAATGAAAAATGGCAGTAATGTAAAGTTAAATCATTGGATAATAAGGGGAAATGGTTGATTTATCATCTTCAAACAGCGATCGCCCTCTCTTATCCATTCCCCTTTTCGTGCTAATCTTTGAGCAGTTTGATTGTGTAACGGGATTCTATGGTATCCGTTTAACCCAAGTTCAAAGCCTCAAAGTTTTGGATAACCATTAAGACTATATTTTTAACTACATGGACGCTTTTGCTCCCATCCCACCTAAATGGACAAACGAGGCAATTCACGCTAATGAATTCTGCTGTCCCAACTGCCACTCAAGTAGCCTAGCAGCTCTACAAGTTTGGATCAATCGGCGATCGCCTGTGATGACAGAAGACCATCGTCGTAAATGGCAAGAGTTTTACAATTGCAACTGTGGTTTTGTTTGGTGGGCATGGAGTAGCGATCGACCTCCAATGGATATCTCTAATCAACAAGATTATAATCCCATCTAAGATATTCTCCTTAAGCCAAAAGCCCGCTTATAAGCGGGCTTTTGGCTTTTAATAAACCACTAACTCAATTTTAGAAACTGAAGGTTGTACGAATTGTACCTACGTAGATCGTATCGTTAGCGTCGTTGTGTTCAGGGTTGAAGATTACCAATACCCCAGGAGTGATAGCAATGTTATCGCTGAAGCGCATTTTGTAAAGAGCTTCTAAATGATAAGAGGTGTCGGGATCTTCTCCACCTACAACATCGCTATTGGTGACTCTGGGAGGTTGACCAAAGATCACACCAAGTAAGTTGCCCTCTCTACCAAAATCTTTTAAACCAAGAGTAGCAGCCCAGTAAAATAAATCTGCATCGCTACCCTTAGCAGCCCCAGCTTCAGCAATTGCATTGGTATAACCAGCCCAACCACCAACAGTCAATTTTGAGCTGGGTTGGAAGCTGGCTTGTACACCATAGTGATTTCCTGTAGTAGCAATACCATTACCAAATGGCCGTCTGGCTAAGGAACTACCTGTGCTTCCCGTTAGGTTAACATCGCTGTCACCAGCAGGGTCAAAACCACCATCATAAGTATGTGCGTAAGTAAAACCTACACTTAGAGCTTTACTTGGTTTAAATTCTAACTGACCAAAAGCTGCATAGTCACCATCGGCAACGCCGAATCCGTCGCCAGGGTTATTAGACCTTGGTGCTAGATAAGCCCCAGATAAAGTAAAAGCTCCTGTAGGATTGAGTTGCACTGTTACACCAGCACCGCCAGAACCTTGACGATAAATGGGGCTGAAACGTCCGTAGCGGGAAAGCGCACCTGAACCACTGCTTTTAAAGTCGGGGTTGAAGACGTTAATGTTCTCGTACACTTCAGCACCAACAGCTTCAACCTTTACCCGTGCTGGACCGAGATTAAAAGCGTAGTTGGCTTTATCAACTTCAACACTGTTACCAGTATCGCCATCAAAACCCAACCGGGTCATGTTGGTTCCTGTGACTGAACCACTAAAGGGGGTGATATTACCAGCATTTAAACGGACTTGCAAATTGTCTTGACCTGTAAAGCTGCTTTCCAAGCTTAGACGAACCCGATCAGCGAAAATAATATTGTCTTGTAAATCTCCACCACCTGCTCTTTCGTCTCCAAAAGCACCAGCCAGAGCGAAGATTGCTTCACCCTTTAACTTGGTGGTGGTAGAGAACTGATTAGCTTCTAGTTCGGAGGTGCGGGCTTCTAGAGCATCAACACGACCGCGTAAGGTTGCTAATTCAGCAGAAAATTCTTCTTGTAAGCGCTGTAAAGTTGCTAAGTCTTGTTTAGTTACCAAGTCAGTTGTAGCTGTAGCAATCAGTTCGTTAACTCGGTCTAAACAAGCATTCAAACCAGCAGCAAATTCATAACGTGTCATAGCCCGGTTGCCCCGGTAAGTGCCGTTGGGATAACCAGCGATACAGCCATAACGTTCAACCAGTGACTGTAAAGCTTGAAATGCCCAATCTGTAGGCTGTACATCCGAAAATTGAGACACGGATGTTACTTGACCGATGTCGTTAGAGTCTTGGGACAACTGAGCAACAGTTGTTGCCTGTTCATTTACTTCTGCGGCTAAAGCGCTGTTAGCAGCAATAAATGTAGCGGCGACAACAACTGGACTGACCTTTAGAACATTCCAGAATGATTTTGTCATAACTCTAAATTTTCACTCACACCAACTAGTTCAAGTCATGGTAAAATACCTAACTACTTAAGTATTAAGGGAATTTACACATGAACCTTATGAACGAGTATACCGAATCCGCGTTAATTAACACAAGTCAATTACAACTTTTTTAAACTAGATTTTTGGTTAATTTATTTGGTAGAGGTAGAATAATCCGACGCTTGTAGCGTAATAGCATTCCTTGTTCTTCAAATTGTTGTAAAAGCCGCGTTACTGTGACTCTAGTTGTGTTTAATACTTCTGCTATTTCCTGATGTGTAACATTTAAATCAATCAGCTTGCCCTGTTCTACATTACGTCCAAATTTTTCACTTAACCATACTAAAAACTGCCATAATCGTAGCGAAATTGGTTTACGATGCACTATGCTTAAAAGCTCTTCAGAGTGTTGAATATGGGACAATAAAGCATTAATATCTAAATGCCAAATACGAGGCGGCAGAATGCTCACTTCTACACTCGTTAGACACTCAATGTGGTAAGGCTTGACGTTAGACAAGGCATAGCCAATTAAATCTCCTGGTCCCCAATACCCCAGAGTAATAGATGCTCCATCTTCACTCCAAGTAACGGTACGAACTGCCCCTCGTTCGATGCGCCACAGTATATCATTGCGTGGTGGAATTACTTCCCTTCGGCTAAATAACTGTTGTGGAAACTGTCCATTTAAGTGAGGGTTATTTGATGCACTAAAAGAGTTGTGATTAAGGCTTGTAAAAGACATTATGGAAGGGGTTAATAGAGTTTAATTATGGGATTAATTAAAGTGCATTAAAGATATCGTGACAATTTGTTAGGAGAAGATTAGTGTCTCTACAAAATGATTGAACTTAGACTAAGTTAGGGATAATAGATAATTAAGTTATTCAAAACTATACTGATATTTTCCATTGTGCGACTTTGCAATTACTTCAAAAAGTGATGAGCCTATCTAATTTATGGAGTGTTGAGTAATAAACAATTGGTATCAGGAAAATTTCATATTTTGCTTAGTTACATATAGGTATACTCCGCGTAACAAATTTATCTATTTTTAGATTCATTTGGAAATCTACTTTCTTTAAAATCAAGCAATAATTACAATTATATTGATAAAGCTTTTGGGTAATATCACTTAAATTTTAGAAGACAGTGTTTTTTCCAAAAAACTACACAATTTTACCAAATTACCACTTTTAATAGATGCTAATTTCTACAGTGTTGTTGAACTTTATCTGGGAATCGCCGTTATGATCTATCAAGTGGATTTACTCTTAAGAGTCTCCTAAGTTGATCCTATTGGCTGCGATCGCAGCCGAACAAGCGTGATACATCTTTAGATCCATCAGCTAGTTGAAAAGTAATTTTTAGTTGATCTTCGGTTACTCTAATCCTGCAAGTTTAAGAACAGGTAAGCTTTTAGTGAAATGTATGTTAGTTAACCAATTTTTACTAGTACTGCGTCAAAGACTAATTGACGGATAGATTTTCTGTAGAGACATCGATTTATCGTGTCTCTCTAACTGAACTTTGTTCGGACTTGTTCCCATAGAAGTAACGCCAAGCGTTTAGCGGTAGGTACTTCACGAACGTTGACCTGTAACGATGTATGCTACTCTTTGTCCGATATTAGTGGCGTGATCTGCCATGCGTTCCAGACAACGAATCGCTAGAGCTAACAGCAAAATTGGCTCGACTACACCTGGGACATCCCGTTGCTGGGCTAAAGTCTGATAAACACTCTCATAAGCATTGTCTACAGTGTCATCGAGGTGCTTTAAACCTCGTCCACCGACTTCATCCAAATCTGCCAAAGCTACCAAGCTAGTTGCTAGCATTGCTTGCGCGTGGTGGGACATGACTGCAATATCTGGTAAAGAAGTATGAGGCGGATAAGGAAAAATTTTGATCGCAATCTCAGCTAAATCCTTTGCGTAATCACCAATGCGTTCTAAGTCTCGCACTAGCTGCATAAAAGCACTCAAGCAGCGCAAATCTCTAGCTGTCGGTGCTTGTAGTGTCATAATCGCCGTACAGTCTGATTCTATTTGTCTATAAAAGCGATCAATTTTTTTATCTAATCTGGGAAGTTCCTCAGCCGCTGTTAAGTTGCGAGCAAATAACGCTTGGTGACTGAGGCGGAATGATTGTTCTACCAAAGCTCCCATACGTAACACGTCACGTTCTAAACGTCTTAGAGCGCGTGCCAATTGGGGACTTTCAGGACTAGGACTATGAAGAGCAGCTTTCACACTTGTAATCTCAAACGTGAAGATATTTTTAACTATAGTCTTGGCGTTGTGAGTTTGCCACAACATCAGGAAATTGAAGTTGCATCCACGCGCCACCAGTTTCTGGATGATTCATCGCTTTGATGGAACCACCATGTGCAAGCAGAATTTGCCGGACGATCGCTAAACCCAAACCATTACCAACAATCGATCCTACTGAATTACCCTTTATTAAAGGGGAATGAGTGCGTGCTTTATCTCCCCGGTAAAATCGCTCAAAAATATAGGGTAAATCTGCCTCAGAAAAGCCTACTCCGTAATCAATAAGATTTATTTCCAAAACCGGGGAAACAGGATCATCTCTATGATTATCATTTTTTGATAAAATTTCCGCTTGGACAAGAATATTAGTAGAAGGATGACTGTATTTAATGCTGTTGTCCAGTAAGTTAAGAAAAACCTGATAAATGCGAGCTTGATCTGCCTTAATCCAAATATTTTCTGGGCCAGAATAGGTAAGAGATAGCTTCTGGCGCTGTGCCAATGGTTCTAAAGTTTCCCACACAGACATAATCAGCGATCGCACTTCTACTGTTTTGGTTTTTAATCGCATGTCTGGGCTGGCTTCCATTTGGGTAAGTTCTAACCAGTTTTGCACTAAATTAATTAGCCGATCAACTTCTTGCGTCAGCCGATCAATCCAGCGATTTAAGGGTGGTTCCAACCGGTTTTGTAAAGTTTCTACAACCAGACTAATCGAAGTCAGTGGGGTTCTTAGTTCGTGAGCGAGATCAGAAAAAGACCGATCTCGCGCCTGATTCATATCCACTAGGGGTTGGCGATTTTCTAGAAAAACTCCTACTTGACCATTTGGTAATGGTAGACTGGATGCCCGCAAAGTTAGAGATTTAATTTTTGGCATTTCTACCGCATTATCACAAGGAGGGTGAAATACCCACTCCCTTGTCTGTGGTTTTTGCCGATCACGAGTTTGATCAATTAAATGGTCAAGTTCATACGATCGCACCAACTCTAGCAATAAGCGTACTTGTCCTAGTTGCCATCTTTGCAGATACAAAATTTCCCGCGCTTGCTGATTGCACCATAGCAGTTGGTTTTCTTCATCCACCTGCAAATATCCTAATGGTGCAAAATCCAGCAAGTCTTGGTAAGTTTGCAGTGACTGTTGCAAATCTTGGCACTGTTGCTTCAGGCTTACTATTTCCTTTTGCAAGGGAGGAATCAACGGCAACAGCATTTTAGAAGAACGGGAGGTTAACGGTTGAATCTCCCGCGCCAGGTAGCGGCTCAGTTGAATCTGTTGCCCAATGCACAACCCAATGCCTACCACTAAACCTATAAAAAATCCCAATAAGAGCATTTGAGTTTGAGTTGTTAGTTGCGTTATGATTTATAAAAACTAACAACTATCTCAACAAATTACCCAAATCGGTAGCCAAATCCTCGCACAGTCACAATGTATTCTGGATGGCTGGGGTCTTGCTCTAATTTTTCGCGCAACCAGCGGATGTGTACATCTACAGTTTTACTATCCCCAACAAAATCCGGCCCCCAAACTTGATCCAGCAATTGCTCCCGTGACCATACCCGGCGGGCATAACTCATAAAGAGTTCTAGCAGGCGAAATTCTTTAGGAGAGAGATTCACTTCTTGACCACGAACCGATACACGGCACTCTTGGGGATTCAAAGTTACTTCTTTATATTTTAGTACTGGTAGTTGTGGCAAAGTGCTTAAACGTTGGCGACGCAATAGCGCTCGACAGCGAGCCACTAACTCGCGCATACTAAAGGGTTTGGTTAAATAGTCATCTGCTCCCACTTCTAGTCCCAAAACGCGATCGGTTTCACTACCCTTGGCACTGAGCATTAAAATCGGTACAGGGTTTCCTTGATGACGTAGTAAACGACAAATATCCAACCCATTGATTTGAGGCAGCATCAAATCAAGAATAATCAAATCAAAAGGAAATTCTCCTGAGGTGGGTTCAAAACTTTTCAGATACTCAACAGCAGACCGCCCATCCGGGGCAGTAATTACCCCATATCCCTCTTCTTCTAATGCTACAACTAGCATTTCTTGAATTAGTTCTTCATCTTCTACCACTAAAATACGGCTCATTTGCCCGATGTCAGAACCGGCAGAGTACTTGGTCGATTCACTGGTGTAAATTGATATCACAAAAGTCTAAGCCTGTGTTTGTATCAATATCATGATTAACTCAATTATCTAACTTCAGTGCATCTACGCGATCGCTTACGAGGAATTCTTTTAGATTCTCTTTACAAAGAGTAACATATATAACAATAGTATTCCTAATTATAAAACACTTTAGTTGTAATGTGTAAAGAATATTTTTGGTTATTTTGCGGCTTCTATTGCTAAATAGGTCAGTTTTTTTATTTATTCAGATCAGATTGTGTATATTTTGGTACGTAAATACTGTAAAGTACAAAAAAGGAACTTTTCTAGAGATACAGGGCAAGATTGAAGTGAATATTTCATACCATGAACAACGATAAAATATTTTGTCGTTGCAGTATTTTCACTGGGCTAAAAATGTTGATTTCCAGTTTTGCCTGATGTCTGCACAGAGTTAGTAGTAAGCACTTTAGTCACTCGCTACAAACCTTTAAAGTTGTCTTGATAGAACATTCGTCTCTTTTTTATGTTTATTGGTCTGTTCTGCCTGGTTTGCCGTTATTCAGAGGTTTTTTTCTGCTTTTGTTTGTTTCATTGACTTGTTTTTTGGATGGTTGGTTAGAATTTGGTTGTTGGCTAGACATCAGATTTAAGTTGTGAATTTATGTATAACTTTATATACAACAAGACTATTGACCTTTCCTGAATAAGTCACAAAAATAGAGACGCTATGTATAGCGATAGCCAGTTAGTTTAGGACACCAACAGACTTTCAAACCTTTCCCCTGTCCCCTGCTATATTTACGTCTGTGTCAAAAAGTAGGATTTTTAAACGCAGAGGAGCGCGAAGGTTGGCGCAGCGAAAAGTTCCTCGTTCGCGTAAGCGTTCCGAAGGAAAGCCGGGTTTCCCGGTGTAGGAAACTTTTCAAGACAGAGGAGCGCAAAGGTTTAATAGAAGGCTATTTTTCGCTAAGAAGTTGTGAAAGGGAGCAACGTGGTTTTAAGCAAAGGCGGAAAAATCTAGATTTGGTGGAATGTCTTGAATCCGTCCTGGACCGATCGCTTGCAATGCTTCTTTAAGGGAAATATCACCAGTATACAAGGCACGACCTACAATTACACCAGTTACATTTTGTGGTTCTAATGCCAATAGACTCAATAAATCGGTAACAGAACTAACTCCACCAGAAGCAATTACAGGGATGGAAATTGCACCAGCGAGTTCTCGTAAAGTTGCTAAATCTGGCCCTGAGAGAGTACCATCACGGTGGATATCTGTATAAATAATTGCGGCTGCACCAAATTCTTGCATTTGTACAGCCAGTTGGGTTGCTAACACTTCTGAGGTTTCTAACCAGCCACGAGTTGCAACTAGTCCGTTACGGGCATCAATACCAATAATAATCTTGCTAGTAAATTCTTGGCAGAGTTCTTGTACTAGCTGGGGTTGTTCTACGGCGATGGTTCCCAGAATTGCCCACTCTACGCCTAGATTAAATACTTGTTGGACGCTAGTGCGATCGCGCAATCCTCCACCAATTTCAATGGGTATTGATACTGCTTGAGCGATCGCTGCAATTGCTTCTAGGTTTACTACTTTACCTGCTTTTGCACCATCCAAATCAACTATATGTAATCTAGTAGCACCTTGATCTACCCATTGTTTGGCAACATCAACCGGGTTTTCGCTAAAAACTTGCGATCGCTCATAGTTTCCTTGGTATAGTCGCACACAGCGACCTTCTAATAAATCAATCGCTGGAATTACATCCATTTCCTTGTTCCTCTCATCTGAATGCGTTCAATAAGAATAATTAACCACCGATAAACGCGGATAAACGCCGATAAATTAAGATGTTTAGTTTTCTTTATTCCCTTTCATCTTTAGTTGGTTGACGGCTTGTCGGAAACCCAACACAACCAAAATGTTAGCAAGCGTCAAAAAAACTTCTGCACCCCCGTGGAGCCAATCTACATTTGCTAAAGACTCGCCATAATGTACTTTGGCATAAATTCCTGCCGGGATGGTGATGCCAACAAATACCAGAGTGCCGTAAAATCCATAGAGCGCTAAACGTGGCATTTGCTGACTGCGGCTGAGAAACCACAAGAAACCCAAATAGGGAAATAAGGAAAGGGCAAACAGGGTTTCTTTAGAAATCATCACTCTGATTTAATAGGTTTTGGCTCAACAGGGTTATTTGCAGCGTTAAGCGATTTGGTGGAACGCCAGATCCCAAACGCCGCCGCCCAAAGCGTAAAATTACCAACTAAAGTCATGGTAGCTTGAAGCGTTACCAGCCATTCTAGAGATTCGGCGTTGTCGAAATAATGCCAAGTACAGGCACACATGGCGCTGACTAAAGCTGGTAACATGGCAAGGGATAATCCCCACCAAGCGCGGTTATTAGTAAGTTCGCCGTAAGTCCAGATTAACCAAATAGCGACAATCCACTCAATAACGCTAGAAACATGAATAATCCAGGTGGGAATCGACAGGACGTGCATAGGTAATTAAAAATTAATAATTAAAAATTAAAAATGGCAAAGATGCGGGCGTTATTGTCTGGATATTACGGTAAAGGTAATGGTGGTGACGAAGCTTTATTAGCGACGCTTTTGCAAATGCTACCATCTCATGTAACGCCTGTGGTGCTTTCTGGCAATCCAGAAGAAACTCGCGATCGCTATGGTGTGGAAACTTATAATCGGATGGCTCCCTTAGCAGTTTTGCAAGCTTTACGTTCTTGTGATGCTTTGATTTGGGGCGGTGGGAGTTTAATTCAAGATGTTACTAGTACTATTAGCCCATTTTATTATGGGGGTCTGATGGCATTGGCTCAGACAATGAACTTAAAAACTGTAGCTTGGGCGCAAGGTATTGGCCCCTTAGTGCGATCGCAAACTCGCGCTTTGGCACGGCAAACCTTTAGTAATTGTACCAAAGTTAGTGTCCGCGATCGCGCCAGTGCTGCTTTACTAACTGATTGGCAAATTCCCTATACCCTTGCACCTGACCCGGTTTGGGCGTTGGAGAGTAAACCAGTACCAGGACTTTGGAATTTACCTGCTCCGAGAGTAGCTGTAACATTGCGATCGCATCCTCAACTGACACAAGCACGTTTAGCAAATCTAACTCGCGCCTTGGTTGATTTTCAAACAGCTACTCAGGCTTTTATTTTATTACTGCCATTTCAGAAAAGTGAAGATTTAAGTATTGCCGAAGCTATTTATCCGTATCTTAAAGATGTCAGTCAAATTTTATCTTTGTCAGACCCGCAACTTTTAAAAGGTGTGTTTAAAGGCGTTGAAATGGCAATTGGGATGCGCCTACACAGTTTGATCATGGCTGCTGCGGAAGGCTGTCGCTGCTTTGCTTTGAGTTACGACCCCAAAGTCAATCGCCTCATGGAAGATTTGGAAATGCCTGGGTGGGATTTGGCGAGTTTACCTGATGACCCCAATTTAATTAGTTTGACTTGGATGGAGCATTATGCTAATGGTGAGCCGTTATCAT
Organism: Halotia wernerae UHCC 0503; assembly: GCA_034931985.1. GTDB lineage: Bacteria > Cyanobacteriota > Cyanobacteriia > Cyanobacteriales > Nostocaceae > Halotia > Halotia wernerae. Next base: position 14,238 of record JAYGHB010000029.1, on the reverse strand, counting down.
CTGAGCAAATTCAGTTTTTAATAGATCGTGCCTTAATACATCGTGATATTTTAAATCAAGCCTTGAGTTAACATCCTCCTACTGGTCTGTCAACCCAAAAATAACAGGTGTAGGCGGCAGGGGGAGAAAAGAACTGGACTTTTTAATTAACCTATCAATTCAATCTTGACAGCCTACTACCTTCTTCAATAAATCTATTTCACGAATATTTAGTAAAATCTTCTTTGCGCCTACCCTTCGGGAACGCCTGACGGCGAATGCGCCTTTGCGTGAGCTTTTAAATTTAGGACTTACGCACTATTAACGAGAAATTAAGCCTTTGCGATTACTTTGCTGCGCTCGTAATGACATAGAATCGTAGTCCGTGTGTGAGCTTTTAAATTGTATTTTCAGCAACATTAAAGTATTTATGCAAGAAATCTAATGCAAAAATATGAGATATGCGTTTTGTATCTAATAAACTGTGCCTACCATAACTGTTGATCATGTTCTCGACCGTGCCTTGACGGGGTACGATTTATCTGCCGCTGAGGGAGTGGTATTGTTAAAACAAACTCAGCCAGAGGCGATCGCTGCGATTCGTGCTACCGCTGATAAACTCCGCCAAGCTCAAGCAGGTGATACTGTCACCTACATTATTAACCGTAATATTAACTTTACTAATATTTGTGAGCAGCATTGTAGTTTTTGTGCTTTCCGTCGGGATGATGGTGATGCTGGCGCTTATTGGTTAGATTGGACACAAATTTTAGAAAAATCTCAAGATGCAGTCCAGCGTGGTGCTACAGAAATCTGTATGCAAGGAGGATTGAATCCCCAAGCGCAGATTAACGGTAAATCTTTGCTCTATTATCTGAAATTGGTAGAAACTATCAAGCAGGAATTTCCCCAGATACATTTACATGCTTTCTCTCCCCAAGAAGTTCAATTTATCGCCAGAATTGACGGACTGGAGTACGCAGATGTGATTACTGCTTTACGAGATGCTGGTGTTAATTCAATGCCAGGAACAGCAGCCGAAGTGTTGGATGATCAAGTACGACGAGTACTATGTCCAGAAAAGATTGACACGGCTACTTGGCTAGAAATCGTCAGTACAGCTCATAAATTAGGTTTATATACTACTAGCACTATGCTTTCAGGGCATATTGAAACCCCAGAACAACAAATCGGGCATTTAGAAAAATTGCGATCGCTCCAACAAATTGCCATTAATCAAAGATATCCGGCTCATATTACTGAGTTTATTTTATTACCATTTGTGGGACAAGAAGCGCCTAAATCCTTACGTCGTAAAGTCGGACGCGATCAACCAGTTTTGACTGATGCGCTGTTATTAGGGGCTGTAGCACGGATTTTTTTAGGAAATTACATCCCTAACCATCAACCGAGTTGGGTAAAGTTGGGGCTAGCTGGAGCGACGGAAGCCTTATCTTGGGGTTGCAACGATCTCGGTGGCACATTGATGGAAGAACACATCACCACAATGGCAGGTGCTATGGGTGGTACTTGTATGGAAGTTGAAACTTTGCAAACAGCGATCGCTTCTTTAGAACGACCTTATCAACAAAGAGATACTCTTTATCAAAAAGTGTGAAGTATGAAAAAGCAGGGGAAGACAAAAGGAAAGGGAGCAGGGAGAAAAGGAGAAAGAGATAATTTTTCTTTATCCCCCTTGCACCCTGCACCCTGCCCCTATGCCTCTTCTTCCAATGCCCACCCAAAACTATAGTTTTTCATCCTTCCTATTGATCCCCAAGATACCATTCCAGGATAGGATGGACGTTGATTTACGTATTGCTGCAAATAATGCATATGAAACGCTATTGGTCGCGTCTGCTTGCCCTAGTTTTGGTTGTAGCCATCGGCTTAATGGGTTGTAATGGCAGTCCGGATAATTTGACGGGGGATTATCGCCAGGACACCTTGGCTGTAATCAATGTTATGAAACAAGCCCTAGATGTATCAGAAGATTCACCAAACAAAGCAGAAGTTCAAGCAGAAACACGTCAAAAAATTAATAACTTTTCAGCTCGCTACCAGCGGACTAATTCTGTCTCCGGTCTTAGTTCGTTTACAACCATGCGAACAGCCCTCAATTCCTTAGCCGGACACTACAGTTCTTACCCAAATCGACCCATTCCAGAAAAACTCAAGAATCGCCTACAGCAGGAATTAAAACAGGTAGAAGCGGCACTCAAGCGTGGTGGTTAAGAGGTTGCTTGAAAAGTCTAATTTATTACTAACCCTGGCGACTAAAAGTCGCGCGCCACTTGCTACCCTACGGGAACGCTAAGAGCCAACAAGTCGGGAAACCCGCCCAACGCAGTGGCTTGGCTACTCTGCGAGTTCTCCGTAAGGAGTACCCAAAGGGAAGGCCACCTCCGTGGGTTAAAAACCCTTGATTTTGTATTAGTCCACGGAGGTGGTGAGTCCAGCGCTGCGTTCGCGTAGCGTCTCGTAGAGCGACGTTAGGAGCGTCACCTGGATGGACTTTGCTTGTGTAGTAGCGAATTATATTCGCCCAATACTTTTCAAACATCCTCTAACTACTTCCAGAGTCATCAGTTAAGAGTTAAAATTTTATGCTCTTGACTACTCTGTTAAATTGAGGTCGGGAATTGAAAATTTGGACTTCAACAGATAACTATAAAATCCTCTGCTATTTTGACACTCCCATGCTGAAGCAACGGAAAGTTTTGGGTTGAACTTGCCTTTTTTGGATTAATTTTAGAGATTCTTTTTGTACTGAGGATAGTGTTAGGCGATCGCCCTCTTTTGGGTTCATCTAACAAAATCGCATTGCTCCCTGTGTTGGCTTGGTCAATTAACTTTTAAGTTACAGAAAGTAACGGTTTGTGAGATGAGACTAAAACCTTAATTGCTTTCAGCACAGTAATATTTTGTGTACCAGTACACATTAAAAAATAAAAATTTGTGAGGTGTATTACACTAACTTTTATTTTTGGGGACAATACCTAATTTCAATGATTTTGCGCCTTAACTGAATCCTATTGCGTTTAGAGCAGGATATATTCAGGCGCGATTTTATTCAAGTATATTTCTATATTTAGACTTATAGGATTAGTGCTGTCAACAGTTTTAATTACAGTTACATTAAAGTTTTCGGCTTATGCTCAAGAGCAAGAATCAGAACAGACACAACTTCAAAAACAAGGTTTATAGCAAGTAAAAATTAAAATTCGAGAGAAGAAATTTAATAAAGCTGTGTCAACAACTAATTCATTGATTGAGTCTAATCCTAATTCGGGATCTGCGTATTTCCTCAGAGATATGGCTTACTTTAGGCTAAAGAATGTGAATTATGCAATGACTGACCTTAAAAAATCTGCCCATTTATTTGAAAATAATGCTGAAACTGAAAAAGCTAAACAAATAGGTGAATTAATAAAAGATATAGAGCAAGAATTACGTAATGGGGGAGAAAATGAACTTAAAAAACTAAGCTTCAAACTCCTATTTCTGAAATAAAGTTTTTGATCCAGATCACTATCAGTCTCAGAATTGAGGTTCAAGATTGATTTGTCCTTCTATTTATGGGTATGTCTAACCGTCATTTAAACCTTGCAAAATCAAAGTTATTTTGGCGAAGCCTGTTCGCTGCCATTTTCAGCAGTAGTTTCTTAATTCCTAATTTTGGGAGTCAGCCAGCACAGGCGCAAGTAACGGAGTATTGCCAATTATCAACAGCAGCAGTACAAACAAAAGAAAACTTACGTTTGTCAGCTTTCAAAGGCAATCAAGATGATCAAAGCCGCTACCAGCAGTTATTGCAACAGCATGCCCAAGAATTGCAGAGTTGTCGTAGTCGTACTTGGCCACAAACTCAAGCTATCTGGTTACGCTTGTATCCCTGCGATATTCGTCCGGGGACACTTGACTATATTATGGATCGGATTGTCAACCGTGGTTATAACCAAGTTTATTTAGAAGTATTTTATGACGGGCAGGTATTATTACCAGCAGCAGCTAATCCTACGGTTTGGCCTTCTGTGATTCGCACCTCAGGATTAGAAAATGTTGATCTCCTAGCCACAGCGATTCAAAAAGGACATCAACGTGGTTTAAAAGTTTACTCCTGGATGTTTACTACAAATTTTGGCTATACCTACGCTCAACGCAAAGATCGAGAAGGAGCGATCGCTCGTAATGGTAAAGGTCAAACAAGCTTATATGTAGTAGATAATGGCTCTCAAGTATTTATTGATCCTTATAATCCCCAAGCCAAACGCGACTACTTCCAGATGGTACAAGAAGTACTGCGCCGTCGCCCGGATGGTTTGCTATTTGACTATGTGCGTTATCCCAGGCAAGCAGGAAGCGATTCTATAGCTACCAAAGTTTCAGATTTATGGATCTTTAGTCAGGCTACCCAAGAAGCTTTATTTCGCCGGGCGCAAAATTACAAAGGACTGGATTTGATTCGGCGTTTTTTAAGTAAGGGATATGTAACCGCAGGAGATATAGATCAAGTTGATAAACTTTATCCCCAAGAAGGTGAGCCGATGTGGCAAGGCCGCATTCCACTGTTGCAGCAAAAATCAATTCTTTCTCCTACCGATAGACAACCACTTTTGCAGTCGGAGTTGTGGTTGCTGGCAGTTGCCCATGCCATGCAAGGTATCTTGGATTTTGTAGCTTTAGCAAGTTACCCAGCCCAGCAGGTAGGTATTCCATCTGGAGTAGTGTTTTTTCCTGGTGGTAACCAAACAGTAGGACAAGGCTATGATTCCCGCTTGCAACCTTGGGATAGGTTCCCTACTTCCTTAGAGTGGCATCCTATGGCTTATGCAACTTGCAGTAACGTCAGTTGTATCGCAGAACAAGTGCAAAGGGTTTTGAGCATAGCACCAACAAATACGCAGGTAATTCCTGCTTTAGCTGGTAAATGGAGTGGTTCAGTTAGTAATCGTCCATCCCTCGAAGCGCAAATGCAGGCACTACGTCAATTTGCTCCCCAACTCAAAGGAGTAAGCCATTTTGCTTATTCTTGGCAATATCCAGAGAACGATAGCGATCGCAAATTCTGTCGGTTTAAATAAGCAAGAGGAAATTTTACAGCATTTTACCATTTATAGCCAAATAAATTTGGCTTTTTCGCTTATATCCCCTGGTTAAAAATACGGGGCTTTACGCATCACGACTCGTAACTCCTGTAACCAAGCTTTCAATGAAAACCGTTATAGTCATGTCTGATAACTATTACAAATACAGAAAAACCCGTTCAAACTTAACATTTAAACGGGTAAATTCTGATTTTAGAGTTATTTTTGCTACAGATGTGACTAACGCTGTAGTCCTACAAGTCAGGAGGTAAAATCACCTGATCAATTGCATGGATTACACCGTTGCTACCTGTGATATCTGCCTTCACAACTTTGGCATCATTTACAGTCACGCCATTAGTAGAATCAACTTTGACGTTGATAGCACCACCTTCAATGCTTTTCACTTCACCAGATTTTAAATCGGTGGACAACATCTTACCACGTACAACATGATAGGTTAAAAGTTTTACAAGTACTTCTTTATTCTCTGGCTTCAACAAATCTCGCACTGCGTCTTGTGGCAATTTAGCAAAGGCAGCGTCAGTAGGTGCGAAAACTGTGAAGTCTTCTTTACCTTGCAGAGTATCCGTCAATCCCGCTGCTTTTAATGCCTGGGTTAACATTGTAAAGGAACCGTTTGACTCTGCGATCGCCACCAAGTTCTTGTCTTTAGTATCAGGGGTTTCAGTGGTTGGTACTTCAGTTGGGGGTGTGGTGGGTGTTGCTTCTGGGGTAGTAGGTACAGTTTCGCTAGGTGTAGTCTGACTACCACGGTTATAAGGAGGCTCATCAAAAATACTGGGACGAGGATTTAGGGGGCTATTCCCCCTACCCTGCGCTACTTGCTTTTTACTTTTGGTGCTTTCTTTGGTTAGTTCTGAAACAGACTCAACTTGAATTTGGGTATAAGGAGCTTCATTAAAAATACTGGGGTGAGGATTTGTTGCTTCTTTTGCTTGAGATGGCAAAGTTATTAGCAGACTAACGCCTGTTACCCCTACTACACTTGCCAAGTTGCTCAGTAATTTGCTGTAATTTGCCTTCATAAATTTTGTTTGTTTTGATTTTACACAAGTTACATAAAGACTTATAACATTTTGCTACGCACAAAATCTAACCATAGAAGTAAGATTTTTGAGCAAAAATATGATGTGTTGGTAAGATTCTATGATCACGGATCTTTAATTCCAGGTAATGTCAATTGATAAAATTTACTCTTCAGCTTGACTGAGCCATTGTTTGCAGGACTGGCGAACCCGAAGGGGGACAGGAAAGAAATTATATGATGTGTACTGAATTTTTTCAAAAATCAAATATGAGTCCTATATATCAAAAGGTACTAATCTGTATGAGACGTAGACTGATAGAAAAAAAGTTCCTAGATGCTTCCTAGATGCTCAGATTAAATTAGGTAAATTTAAAAAATCCTACAATAAGTATGCTTAAGAGCGATGGAAACAAACTTGACTAGTAATACTGAAAAATTAATAGGTTTATGTATGCCTGTATAGTCAATTTACTGAATTAGTTGATCTTCTCACCAAATAAAGCATGATTTTTTCGACAAAATCAACTATATTGGCAACAAAATAGACTTTCCTGACAATTATTCTGGCAGTAAATTAATTGATTTACTCGGAAAATAGCTGGAACTAAAGATACAATGATAAAGTTGATTGAGCAATTACTTATAAGGTATCAATATGTTGGAATTATACCAATGGGAACTATCTCAATATTCTGAAAAAGTGCGACTAATTCTAGATTTTAAAGGGCTAGATTATCGTAAAATAGAGGTTACACCTGGAATTGGACAAGTAGAATTATTCCGACTTACTGGCCAGAAACAAGTGCCAGTACTGAAGGATGGTAATAAATATATTGCTGATTCCACAGAAATAGCTAAGTATTTAGACTTAGAATATCCGGAACGCCCACTAATACCAAAAGACCCAAAGCAAAAGGGTTTATGCTTATTAATGGAAGAATGGGCTGATGAATCAATAGGCATTAAAGGTAGGAAAGCTTTATTTTCTGCAATTAGTCAAGATCAAAATTTCCGTAAGTCCTTATTACCCACCTCTACGCCAGATGTGCTTAAAACTCTAGTAGGAGGAGTACCCACTGATTTACTCACAGTTTTGGGATTTGGTGTAGGTTATAGTCCAGATGTGATCAAATCAGCGATCGCTGACTTAAAGCAAGACTTAGAAGCACTAACTTTATTGTTGACAGATAGTCCCTATTTAACCGGGGATGAACCTACTTTAGCTGACTTGGCAGTAGCAGGTTTATCAATACTATTGAAGTTTCCTGAAGGGCCATATCTAGATTTACCAGCATCTATCAGAGGTAAAGGAGTTCCTTCCTTAGCACATAATCCTAATTATGAACCATTCTTTAACTGGCGCGATCGCCTCTACGCCCAATTTCGTAAACCGCTAATCGGTACACCTGGATCTGGAACAGCACCAACTGCAATTCAAATTGATTAGATGATCAGGAAATTAAGGAGTGAATAATGACTAACTCATGACTATTGGCTAATGACTATTGACTAACCAAATGAATTTGGCACAACCATTAGGTTCGGTAATCGAAGGTTCTCTGACTGGGGGATTAGAAGTGCGATTGCACCCTGATATTTCCGTTGAAGATATGCGGGTAGGTAAGTTTTTAGTTGTGCAGGGGATGCGATCGCGTTTTTTCTGTATGCTGACAGATGTGGCGCTGGGAACTGCTAACGCGCGCATTATTGCTAATCCCCCCAGTTGGGAAGACACTTTTTTACGAGATGTTTTAGCCGGAAGCGGTACTTATGGAACTATCAACCTCGCACCGATGTTGATGTTCACCCCCGAATCTGATGAATCCCTCTCGCCCACAAATGGCAAATTGACTAATCCCTTTTTACCATCAACAACAGGTTTGGCATCATTTCAGCCCCAAACCAGCACCACGATGGAATTATTGCCAGTTAAAACTATTCCCAGCCACTTTAGCCAAGTTTACGAAGCCAACGTGGACGATTTTCGCCGAGTATTCGGCTGGGAAGATGATCCCCAAAGGCGCAACTTTTCTATCGGTAAACCGCTAGATATGGATGTACCAGTCTGTATCGATTTAAACCGCTTTGTTGAACGTAGTAATGGCGTTTTTGGTAAATCTGGTACTGGTAAATCTTTTTTGACACGCTTACTCTTAGCTGGTATAATTCGCAAAAACGCAGCAGTCAACTTGATTTTTGACATGCACTCCGAGTATGGCTGGGAAGCAGTAGCAGAAGGTAAAAACGTCAATACAGTAAAAGGACTCAAACAACTGTTTCCTGGGAAAGTCGAAGTCTATACCCTAGATCCCGAATCGACAAAGCGCCGGGGAGTGCGGGATGCTCAAGAACTTTATTTAAGTTATGAGCAAATTGAAGTTGAAGATATTAAATTATGCAGTCGAGATTTAGGATTGTCGGACGCAGCCTTAGATAATGCCAACATTCTATATAGCGAGTTTGGCAAATCTTGGATTGTTCAACTGCTGAACATGACTAACGAAGAAATTGAGATGTTTTGCGATGAGAAGCGAGGACATAAAGGTTCAATTATGTCCTTGCAACGCAAACTCCTGCGTATGGATAGTTTAAAGTATATGCGAGCCGTTTGTCCCCAGAACTACATTAGTAAAATTTTGCAATCTTTGGAAGCTGGGAAAAACGTAGTCGTAGAATTTGGTTCCCAGTCAAATATGCTCTCTTATATGTTGGTGACTAACATGATCACCAGACGGATTCACGAACATTATGTTAAGAAAGCAGATAAATTTTTGCAGAGCAAAAACCCCTGCGATCGCCCAACTCCATTAATGATTACCATAGAAGAAGCCCATCGGTTTCTTGACCCAGGAGTTGTCCAAAGCACTATCTTTGGTACCATCGCCCGCGAGTTGCGGAAATATTTTGTCACTCTGATGGTAGTTGATCAACGTCCATCAGGGATAGATAATGAAGTCATGTCCCAAATTGGGACTAGGATTACCGCTTTGCTCAATGATGAAAAAGATATTGATGCAATTTTTACTGGTGTATCTGGTGCCGGCGGATTGCGATCAGTGTTGTCCAAGTTAGACTCTAAGCAACAAGCCTTAATTTTAGGTCACGCTGTTCCTATGCCCGTAGTGGTGCGTACCCGTCCTTACGACTCAACCTTCTATACAGAGATTGGCGATCCAGCCTGGGAAGAAAAGCCAGATGAAGAAGTATTCGCCGCCGCTGAACTAGCCAAAGCCGACCTCGGTTTTTAGAGAAGCAGGGAGCAGGGAGCAGGAGAGAAGTGTGGTCTTCTCCCAAAGGGAGCCACTTGCTCCACTTAGGGAAGCAGAGGAGCAGGGGGAAAGAATATTTATCAGGTGTTTCGTGAAATGGTACAAGACTTTTTACCATGCCCAATGCCCTTCTGCCTCTTCTTTGACCATTTCGTAACATCCCCCCATCGTCATAGGCAGCAAAGTTCGGTTATCCCGCTACTTGTAAGCAACTGTAGAGGAGGTTTTGCCGTCACTATAGAAATAGTCAGATCTATTAAGGAACTTTAAAATCAAATTTGGCAAGCAGACAATTTTGCATTATAATACAGAGCCTTCTACAAGCTACTTTACTATCTGCCTAATTTGTCTTACTATAAGAAAAGTAGAACTCATATCGACTTCGGATTTTAAGGAAGAACTCTCAAAAATAAACCAGCGTGTTTTTAAGAGATTAAAAAATTTAGGGAATGTAGGGGAACCTATCTCAGGGACGCGGCTTCTTGAAAACGAATGTACACATAAATTGCTTTTGGTAGCGCCCTATGTTCCGTGATATATGTACTACCTTTCTCATTCACTTAGTTATTAAATATTCATTGTGTTTACGGAGTAGAGGATAACGCACCAATGCCTACTGTTAACACCCAAAGCGAAAACTTGAACACCAAATTCACGGCTGATATGGTGCGAACCTATCTGCGTGAAATTGGTCGTGTACCATTGCTAACTCGTGAGCAAGAAATTGTTTTTGGGAAGCAAGTACAACAAATGATGAAGCTTCTGGATGCTAAAGACGATTTAGCGAAAAAACTGGATCGTGAACCAACTTTACTTGAGTGGTCTGACCAAGTTCAGCAATCTGAAACTGAGGTAAAACAGACAGTTGCTCAAGGTAAACGAGCCAAGCAAAAGATGATTGAAGCAAATCTACGCTTGGTAGTGGCGATCGCCAAAAAATACCAGAAGCGAAACATGGAGTTTCTGGATCTGATCCAGGAAGGAACCCTAGGATTAGAGAGGGGTGTGGAGAAATTTGATCCCATGAGGGGTTATAAGTTCTCGACTTATGCTTACTGGTGGATTCGACAAGCAATTACACGGGCGATCGCTCAGCAAGGTCGTACTATTCGCTTACCAATCCACATTACCGAGAAACTGAACAAAATCAAAAAAGTGCAGCGAGAACTGGCTCAAACCTTGGGGCGATCGCCTACTCCTGTGGAAATTGCCAAAGAATTGGAGCTAGAACCTGCTCAGATTCGTGAGTATCTCAATATGGCACGTCAACCAGTGTCTTTAGATGTGAAAGTTGGCGATAACCAGGATACCGAACTGCAAGAAATGCTAGAAGATGACGGCCCATCACCAGAGTATTACACTACTCAAGAATTCTTGCGCCAAGATCTAAATACCCTGTTGGCAGAACTGACTCCCCAGCAACGAGAAGTTGTGGCCTTGCGCTTTGGTTTAGAGGACGGTAATGAGATGTCGCTGGCAAAAGTGGGTGAGCGACTGAATCTCAGCCGTGAGCGCGTCCGCCAGTTAGAACACCAAGCTCTTGCTCATCTGCGTCGCCGTCGGGCTAACGTCAAAGAGTATGTTGCAAGCTAAAAACAAATAGTTTTTAGTTAGGTGACGCGCCTCCTGAACTCAGGGGGCGATTTTTTATGCCTATGCTCCACATTCCGCCCTTGGAACTGGCACACGGCGTATTTTTGACGCAGTAATTAAATGGTACGTTTATCGTGGCTCAAATTCAGAGTCAATAAACTAAATTAATTGCCTTAAAGATTAAAGCTTTGAAAGTCTTAAATCGAGTCTTTTAAATTCAGTATTTATTGTAAAAAGACTCTAATGCTCTGAAATTAGTTTTTGGACTGATAGCGAAAATTCGTTTAAATTAGCTTAAAAACTAGATTTTCGTTGGTTTTATTGAACTGTAGCTGTTGGCAATAAATTATTGTTTGAAAAAAAATATCGAAACTAACTCGGAATGAAAATACTCGCTGTTGTAGCTCTTTATATTTTTATAAATGTGAATTTTAAATCTAAGAAAATGCCAAAACACAATATCCAAAATTTATAAAAATATTTAATTTTTGATTTACATCACCCAATCGGGTGAATCTATAGGGTGAAGAAAGAATGTATGAATCAATGATAGGGTATGATTATCGTCCAAAATTGAACATAAAGCTTCATTTCATGCCAATTTTTATTCTAAACAATATATATCAAACCTTTGACGGAGCCTTGATCATAGATAGTTAGTTATGGTTTAAGTAAGTCGCAGAGGAAATAGTTAGTTTTTTAACAGGAGAAATCGGGTGCTTAACAACATTTCTAAATTCTTTCCCCCGCGTCGGTTACAAATTCCCTTGCTTGGCTTACTTCTTTCCGTTGGTGTCGTAGGTGAGCAGACAAAACCAGTTCTGAGTAATCAAGTAGACCCAGAAACAGAACCCACATCAATAGCACTATCTGAAGATTTTTCAGTCTCGACAGATATGAATCTTCAGAGTAGCTTACAGCCTTCTCTGTTGTCACGGCTAAGAGAAGTTCGAGAGCAGAGAAGTCAAGTCTATTCTCAACAACATTCTGGGCTAGCGTCCTCTGCAACTTTGTCAAAGAAGAATGACAAAACAGCACCTACAACAACAGTACAGAATATTGAAACTCGAAAAGCTGCAAAAGAAGCAGGAGTGACGCCAAGAGCGAATTTTCCCAAAAAAGATGGAATTTATCTCTATGGTCAATCGCCAAGACCGAACCAGTTGGGACAAGGGTATGTCTTATTTCAGAAACAGCAAGACAAAGTAATAGGTGCTTTGTATATGCCTAATTCCGAGTTTAGTTGCTTTCAAGGCACGCTTGATCGCTCAGGAGAGTTGGCACTAACAGTTAATAGCTCGCCAGATGAGGATAGTTTGACTCAGGTAGCGACATCCAATGGCATACCTAGGATTAATGGAGATGAGCCAATTACATACGCTTACTCGGTAGCACTGCAAGACTATCATCAATTAAAGTCGATTAGTATTAACGATCGCCGGATATTGCAGATGTGTAATCAATCTTCCACAGGCCTCTATACAAAACTAGTTAAATAATGACAAATTCAAAATCTTGATGAATAATGAATTTTGAGTGTTTTCATCATTCATTATTTATCAATAGTTATTGTTCAGTAGCAATTGACAACTAACATTAATACTCAATTCCTGGTTGCGCTTTAACGCCTTGATCGCGGAAAGGATGCTTAATTAGCGTCATTTCAGTTACTAAGTCAGCTCGCTCAATTAAAGCAGCGGGTGCGCCCCTACCTGTAAGAATAACGTGTTTATGAAGGGGTTTTTGCGCTAGTCCAGCTAAAACTTCATCTATTGATAAATAACCCATTTTGAAAGCAATATTGATTTCATCCAGTAGTACTACATGAAAGTCTGGATTGAGGATGTATTCTAAAGATTTTTCCCAAGCAGCGCTAGCTTTATCGAGATCGCGATCGCGGTCTTGAGTTTCCCATGTAAAGCCTTCGCCCATAGCATGAAACTCTAACTGGCCTTCCCAATGATTGAAAACCGCTTTCTCCGCAGGTTCCCAGGCTCCTTTGATGAATTGCACAATCGCCACTCTATAGCCATGACCGAGCGATCGCAACACCATACCTAAGGCTGCAGTAGTTTTTCCTTTACCATTACCAGTATTTACAATAATTAACCCTTTTTCTGGCACAGCTTGTGCTATGCGCCGTTCCTGCACTTCTTTACGGCGCTGCATTTTCTGGCGGTACTGCTCATTAGTTAACTCAGGTAGATTTGAGGACATTACTTCGTCAATCAAGCGCTCAATTTCTTTATCTGAGTTTAACTCTTCTGGTGTATCGCTTTTCATCAAACTTGCCTGAAAATAACTGCTGCAATTAATAGAATTACCTAACTTTCCTGAGATAGTGTTATCAGATATGTCTAGTCAGATTACCTCAAAAATTGATATATATTTAATTTAATTAATATATTTATTCAATAAATATGCAACAACATATGATACAAAAATAGAATCCTCAGCTTGATATAATTGTTGCTATTGGGAAGAAGCAGTTTTTTACTGTTGTTTGCTGCCCGTTACCTTTGTAATAAAATTTTATTGACTTTTGATGATTATGAATTAACTAGAGGTTCAGATGACAGCGCTTACATTAAACCTTAATTCTGTTATTCAACTGACAAAAGAACAATTTTATCAACTTTGTCAAGAGAACCCTGATGTAAAACTAGAACGCAATGCCCAAAAAGAATTGATTATCATACCACCTACAGGAGGAGAAACAGGGAAACACAATGTTAACTTGATTGTTCAAGTAGCACTTTGGAATGAACAAACTCAACTTGGTGAAGTTTTTGATTCATCAACTGGATTTACTTTACCTAATGGGGCTGATCGTTCTCCTGATGTTTCTTGGGTAGAAATAACTCGCTGGAATAGTTTGACAAAGCAACAAAAAGAAAAATTTATTCCTCTCTGTCCAGATTTTGTTATTGAAATTCTTTCCCCTAACGACAACTTGCAAAAAACTCAGAAAAAGATGCAGGAATATATAGAAAATGGTTGTCGTCTTGGTTGGCTGCTTAACCGTAAAAAACAGGAAGTTGAAGTATACCGTCCTAGTCAGAATTTAGAAATTTTAAAATCTCCTCAAACCCTATCTGGAGAAAATATATTACCTGGATTTACTTTAAAAATGCAACGAATTTGGGAATAGTATTATTGCCAAGATTTCCCAAAATTTTATAAAAATTAAAGGAAGTTCAGAAACTGACTTTTCCCGTTAAGTTGTGAAAGGCATACGGGCAAAGGATTTAGTAAACAG
>JAYGHB010000028.1:0-48879 GCA_034931985.1 Halotia wernerae UHCC 0503 | reverse complement strand
AAAAAAGTTCTCATGATGTTCTTGTACCACAAAATATACTATTTTGGAGATGTCTCTTGGATTGTTTCGGTTTCGCCAATTTCATAAAGACTAATCAAATTATTCTCAATGGTAAAGATTTGCTGAATTGTTGCATCCGCGAGCAAATTGCCTTGCAAATCTCTGACGATTTGATGAACGGTAACGACATTTCGATTGTTTTCATCCGTCTCGAATTTTAAGGTTTCAAGCTGCACTTGAATAACCTTATATTGATTAGTCCAGTATTCGCGCACCGCGTCGCGTCCATAAACGAAACCGCCTTCCACCCCGTTCGCCCATTTCACGTCCGGGTGCATCACCGAGATGATTGTTTCAATCTCGCCTTTGTTGAAGGCTTCGTATAAATTTTGCAGAAACTGCTGATTTGAACTCATAATTGTTCACCATCCAATACGAATGTCATTAAAACAAGAAAGCAGCCCAACGTTCCGATTGAGCGGTTGCTAGTTGGCTATGCAACACCACCAACTCACTTTGCCAATCCGCTACAACCGGGTTGTGTTATACTGCGTCCTCTATATTCTTCAACTCTTCATCGCTGACCACCTTCGGGGTAAAAATACTCAGTCCTTTATCGCCTCAACACCAAGTTGCTTCAGTCGCTCAAGGTTATCCTTCATGGTCTTGATCGCTTCTGGGGAGTGCCCCTGCCAATCCATGACCTCGCCCATGACCCGCAGCGGCTCCCGCGAGCGGTATGACTTCGTTGGATTACCTGGGAATTTCTTGTCCGTCACATTGGGGTCATCCTCGATCGGGCCGATCGGTTCCACGATGTAGATTCTGCCGCGTCCCTCGCCGAGAGCTAGTTCAGCCCCCCAGGTTGCCGCATCCAAAGTGGCAGCCAGATAAACGTAGGTCGCCTTCTTGCGCTGACCGTAGTTAGAGTGATAACCGGGTTCGATTAGGTCTCCTGGCTTCAGGTCTGCCCGTGTGCCATGATAAAGAGTCCACTCCGTGACCGCTCCCGTGACCCGCAACGGTTCGCGGGAGCGGTATGACATCGACAGATGCTTCGGAGACTTCTGCTCCGTGAGTTCAGGGGCATTTTCAATCTGACCGATCGGCTCTACGATGTAGACTCTGCCGTGACCTTCGCCGATCGCTAGCTCTGCCCCCCAGATAGCCGCATCCAGGTTGGGGGTTAGGTAGACATAGGTTGCCATCCTATCCCGCTCACCCACATCCGGGGGATTGCAGGACTCGATCAGGTCTCCTAGCTTCAGGTCTGCCTTTGTACCGTGGTAGAACTGCTGCGAACTCAGATCGTTGATAGCTGCCATCGGCTTGCTCCTTTTACAAAGAAATCTAAATATTTACCAACCGTTTTGACAAAAGATGAAGTTTTAGCAATTATTCAAAAATTATCCGGCGTACATCAACTTTTAATTAAGTTACTTTATGGCACAGGATTACGCTTAACTGAAGGACTGAGTTTAAGAGTTAAAGATGTTGATTTTGCCCAAAATCAAATTATTGCCCGCGACACAAAGGGAAATGAAAGTCGGGTAACGATGTTACCTGAAAGTATTGCTGAAGAATTAAAAATTCATTTACAAAGCGCAAAGTTGGCGGTGTCGGTTTCCGTCCCGCCAAACTTTGTAATAAGTGTAAAAATTATACATCAACAAGATTTACAAAAAGGTTATGGTTCGGTTTATTTACCTTTTGCTAAGATGAGAAAATATCCCAGCGCCCAACGGAGTTCCTTGGGAACCCGCGCAAGGCACTTCTCTTCTCTTCGAGACGCTACGCGAACGCAGCGCTGTCTCACCATGCCCCATGCCCCATGCCCCATTCCCATATTATTGGTTTTGTTGACGGTTAATCTCTTGCAAATCAAGAGCATAATTTAATCGCAGAACATTGACTCCCGGTTCGCCAAAAATCCATAAAAATCTCCCATCAGTATACTTGTTAACTAAAGGTATTATTTCATCTTCTTTAACCCCCCGGACGCGTGCAACTCGTTCTAATTGCTGCCATGTTGTTTTTAAAGAAATATGTGGATCTAATCCAGAGCCAGAAGTATAAATTAAATCGGCTGAGGGTTGAATATTTTCTTCGCCAAATTTATTTGCTTGTTCAATAATTCGGTTTAGTAGTTCTGGATTGCTGGGAGCGAGATTACTAGCACCAGAGATACCAGTTGGTCTAGCTTTTTTGCCTTGGCTATATCTCACCGTACTGGGACGACCATGAAAATATCGCTCAGATGTGAAACTCTGACCAATCAAAGTTGAACCAATCGGTTTAGCGTTAGCGTTGATATTTACCATAACGCTACCGTTAGCTTGAAACGGAAAGGCAGCTTGACCTATTACCAGGATGGCGAGGGGATAAATGATTGCCGTCAATAACCAAAGCACTAGAGTAATACGAATTGCTCTAAGAGTTTCTCGAATAAAAGACATAAATAATTTTCTACTTCTTTTAGAATTTAATTTGAAATTAAAATTTGTTGTGTGCGCCGCTGTAACCAAATCAAGGAAATCGACAAAACTTTCTTGTTAAATCAACTTGTTTCATTGTCTTTTGGATTTAAGTCTTAGCCTGCCAAGATGGCAGTTATTTGGAAACTGTAATAACCTAAGCCAATCCCACTACGGTAATCAACATATCTATCAACTTAATGGCGATAAACGGCGCGATCGCTCCACCCAATCCATAAATTAAGATGTTACGTTGTAGCAGTTGATTAGCCGTCAAAGGTCTAAACTGTACACCTTGCAACGCCAAAGGAATTAAAACGGGAATAATCAAAGCATTGTAAATCAGCGCCGATAGTACAGCAGAATTAGCGCTAGTTAAATTCATAATATTCAGACTTTGCAGATTAACAGCGACAAATATCACTGGGATAATCGCAAAGTACTTAGCAATATCATTAGCAATAGAAAATGTAGTCAATGCTCCACGGGTAATCAGTAATTGTTTGCCAATACTAACGATATCAATCAGTTTTGTAGGATCAGAGTCTAAATCCACCATGTTAGCTACTTCTTTAGCGGCTTGAGTCCCTGTATTCATGACTAAACTCACATTTGCCTGTGCCAGTGCTGGAGCATCATTAGTACCGTCTCCCGTCATTGCAACCAGTTTGCCTTTTGCTTGTTCTTCTTGAATGACGCTAATTTTGTCTTCTGGTGTGGCTTCGGCAATAAAGTCATCTACTCCTGCTTCGTTGGCAATCACAGCTGCGGTAATTCGGTTGTCTCCAGTTAACATAACTGTACGGACTCCCATCCGTCGTAACTGGTCAAAACGCTCGCGGATACCAGGTTTAACTATGTCTTTGAGATAAATAACACCGTAGATTTCGCTATCGAGACAGACTGCTAAGGGTGTACCTCCTTGTCGGGAAACTTGTTCATAGGCTGCATCTAGTTCTGGGGTATCGTCCCCGTTACGGGAACGCACAAATTCTTTGATTGCTCCTACTGCTCCCTTGCGGACTTCCCGTCCACCATACAAGTTTGTGCCACTCATACGTGTTTTGGGGGAAAATGCCACTCCTTCTGATTGGTTGGGATCAAAGTCAAATCGCGCTCCTAACCTTTGTGCCAGTCGGACAATTGATTTTCCTTCAGGTGTGTCATCGAATACACTAGCCGCCAAAGCAATATAAGCAACTTCTTCTATTGAGTGACCGTTAATTGGGATAAAATCTTCTGCCAAGCGGTTGCCGAGGGTAATTGTACCTGTTTTGTCGAGAATGAGGGTGTTGATATCTCCACAGGCTTCTACGGCTCGTCCTGAGGTGGCAATAACGTTAAATTGGGCAACTCTATCCATGCCGGCAATGCCAATGGCACTTAGTAAACCGCCAATGGTTGTAGGAATCAGCGCCACCAATAGGGCAATCAAAATTGGTACACTGATGGGACTTTTGAGGTAGTAGGCAAATGCGGGCAAAGTTGCGACGACAAAGAGAAATACTAAGCTCAAAACTGCTAGTAATAACGTTAAGGTAGTTTCATTCGGTGTCTTGCTACGTTCTGTCCCTTCTACTAAGGCAATCATCCGGTCAATAAAGCCTTTGCCTGGGTCAGCGGTGATGCGAATAATCAGCTCGTCTGAGATAATTCGTGTACCACCAGTCACAGAACTGGCAACATCTGAGCCTGATTCTTTTAAGACTGGTGCTGATTCCCCAGTAATTGCCGATTCATCGACTGAAGCGACACCCATAATCACTTCTCCATCCGCAGGAATGATATCACCCGCCACTACGTAGATGTTGTCACCTTGTTGAAGGCTAGTGGAAGATACTTCAGTAATTGTGCCATCGGGGGCAAGTTTTTTGGCGATCGTCTCTGACTTAGTTAACCGCAAAGCATCGGCTTGGGCTTTACCTCGCCCTTCAGCTAGAGCTTCCGCAAAATTGGCAAACCAAACAGTAAAAAATAAAATCCCCGTCAATAAGCCGTTAAAAAGTTGCGGGTTCTTCTGTTGGGTTAAGCCGAATAAGTTGGGATCAATTGTTACCGATAAGGTAATGAGTGTCCCCACCCAAACCAAAAACATCACTGGATTTTTGATGGCATTCTTGGGATTGAGTTTCACAAAAGCATCTCTGATGGCTCTGAGGTAGATGCCTTTAGTATTAATTCTATATTTTTTGCGTGATTGGCGGCGATCGCCAGGACGAGAACGAAGTCTAGCTTTAGAGGTAGGTGCAACGGGATTCATAATCAAGGCTGAAGTGTGAAGTATCAAATATCAAATGAAGGATATAGCGCTGTGCAGTACACTCTGATCAGGAAAAGAGGCCAGGGGCTAGAGTGGTGTATTTCATCTATAAAAAAACTGTTATAAAGTATAAATTACAGTTAAAGTCTCGTTTTATAGCTGTTGCCGTTTAAGACATAAGCTACTCATAAAACCCTGAGACAGAGAGACTTTCAAGCCTGTCTCCTGTCCTCTGTTCCCTATTTCCTGCTATATTTAGCTGCCAGAGGTGAGTTTAAAACCTTCGGCGATTGGGCCTAAAGCTAAAACGGGAAAGAAGGTCAACACCCCTAAAATTAGAACTACTCCAGCTGTAATAGTAGTAAATAGTAGAGAATCGGTTTTCAAAGTACCAAGGGTTTCTGGAATTGTTGGTTTGCGAGACATGCTATCTGCCAAGAGTAGGATCGCAATAATTGGGATATAGCGTCCTATCAAAATACTGAAACAGGTACTGAGATTCCACCAGAGGGTGTTATCTACTAATCCCTCTAAGCCAGAACCATTATTTGCTCCAGCTGAAGCATACTCATAAACTACTTGAGAAATGCCGTGAAAGCCAGGGTTAGTAATTCCAGATAAAGAGACAGGATAAGCCAATGCAATAGCGCTGGGAATTAAAATCACAATGGGGTGAATCAGCAATACCACGCTGGCGAGGACGGTTTCTCGCTTTTGGATTTTGCGCCCTAAAAATTCTGGGGTGCGTCCTACTATTAGCCCTGTGAGAAATACAGTAAGAATTAGATAAATGAATAGGTAAGCTGTCCCAGTTCCTTGACCTCCCCAAATCATTTGGATAAATAAGTTAAATAGATTAGAAAATGTTCCTGGTGGCATTAAAGAATCATGCATTCCGTTGACAGCACCGCACATGGTAGCGGTAGTCATCACTGCCCATAGTGCTGTTTGTGACCAGCCAAATCTCACTTCTTTGCCCTCTAAATTGGGCTGTTCTGATCCGAATATGGGATTGACTAAGGGATTCCCTTGTTGTTCTCCAGCCGCTGTTACCCAAACCAAAACGACAAAAACCACAAACACCATCCAGAAAAGCAACCAAGCCTGTTTGATGTTTTTGGCGAATATACCGTAGGTATAAATCATGGCTGCTGGGATAGAAATCATCGCAATCATTTCTATTAAATTAGAAGCGCCATTGGGATTTTCAAAGGGATGTGCAGAGTTAACACCAAAAAAACCACCACCGTTTTCACCCAACATTTTGATCATCTCAAAGGATGCGACTGGGCCTCTAGCAATATATTGTGTTCCTCCCTCCAAGGTTTCCACAACCAAGGTTTCGCCTAAGGTTTGCGGTACACCTAATAAAACTAAGGCGATCGCCCCAATTACTGCGATCGGCAGTAAAATCCTAGTGATAGCACGGGTGAGATCTACGTAAAAATTACCGAGTTTTTTGCTTGTCAATCCACGAATAAAGGCAATTCCTACAGCTAAACCAGTTGCAGATGAAGTGAACATCAAAAAACCTAAAGCGGCTACCTGGCTAAAATAACTTAATGTTGTCTCGCCTGTGTAATGTTGCTGGTCAGTGTTTGTCACAAATGAAACGACGGTGTGCAACAGTATGTCCCAGGTAGGCGCACCAAAGCCGTTGGGGTTCCAGGGTAATAATCTCTGAAAATAGATCAGTGAATATACTAAAATACCCATTAACAGGTTGCTGTACAGTATCGCCCGTGCATACTGCCAACCCGTCATATCATCTTTTCTCCGGACACCCGCAAGCAAGAACAAGCTTCGTTCTATAGGATTCATTAAAGGATCAAGTAGCGTTCTTTCTCCCAGGAAAACATGCGCCATGTATCTCCCTAAAATAGGAGTGATTGCGATCACGATACATAGTGTCAAGCCAATTTGTAAAAAACCTTGTGCCATTTATTTTGCGCTCTATCCAAGTGCAGTTATAGAAAGCCGATTATTTAGATATAACAAGTTAACTACTTGGCAATTAGATTGCCAGTTATTTAGCCCTGAGCGTAGTCGAGGCTTTAGCAATATCTCATATAAATCCAATTCATTTATCTGGATTTACTTATGTCATTCACTATTATTTTTTAGGTATTTTTTTAAGTTTCTATCAAGAATGTTTAAATTTTACTCTTAGTGATCTAACTTGGATATTAATATTATTTGTCTATAGCAAAATTTTCTCGCAATTAACAATTTTCAACTACATCATTAAGTAAGATATTTTTATTCTACAAATTCAAATAAAGTATCATTTAATACATTTTGTTCATGCCCCTAATCAAAACGGAATTAGCCAAGGATTATATTGCATATTTCATATTTTCGGGGAAAATTGTCACAAGTTAAGTAATTAGACAAAAATAAATACATTCATGGGCATGGGGCATAGGTAATTGATTATTATTTTTTTCATCTCCCTCTGCCTCCCCTACTCTCCCTGCTCCATAACCCCTGCGGTCTTAATAATAAATCTTTTACTGGATATGATATCAGTGGTGGGTAGTCTATGCAGTCTTAAAAAATCTAATAATCTCGCGGACATGATCGAGAAATTGTCCATCAGTGGAAAGTTGCGCGATCGCATTTCTGGCTTCCCTGGCTAAACGTTCGTGTTCAGTTTGATTAGTAGCCCGTAATTCTTCTAACTTCGCGCCAATTCGGGCTAAATCTTGGCGAGTTTCTTCGGCAAAGCGTTGTTGAGTGGTAGGTAAAGAATAGGGCTGTTCTGGATCTAGTTGTTCTGCTATTTGTTGTACTTTTTGTTCTAAGTCATAAAAGCGATTGCGGAGTTCAACAACGTCTTCGCGGGGATACTTCCATTCTTGGCGAATCATTGTCAACCGTGCATATAAATACTCATAAGCACGAATAGCTGGACGTAGGATAGTTAATAATAAAGCTGCACCGGAACTAATATATCCCACAGCACTAATACCAATAGCAGCGAGAGTATAAAGACCAACAGCAGAGAATAAGTGTAAAGCAATCGCAACCCAAAGCGATCGCTTTGCTAAAACTTTGACATAAGTAACTTGTTTCTCATCGATGGGAATGCCTTTTTCGTTAGACTGTGCAGCTTCTGCTAAAACTTCTTTCGCTTGAAAATGTACATTCCACGGGACGGTAACAATTACTAGCAACCACCAAAAGCTAGCACCACCAATTACCCAGTCGAGAAAGTTGCCAGCCGGTATGTGCAACCATTGCAGAAGACCGAAAGCCACTAGCACTACAGTTACAATTCCCACAATGGAACTGATGAAAAAGTTGAAATACATCTTAACCCTGTCTCCGGTGAAACTATCACCTCGATCATGGCTACACTTAGCAGTTATACGGATATAGTTGTGATGGTTTTTTTAATTGCACATGTCAGTTATTCGATTAGATAGCTGCGCCAAGTAGGCTGAGTACCTTTACCATTCTGATCTGGAAACAACAATCGCCAGGTTTTGCCTTCTTGCTGAATTTGCAGGAAAACTTCAAATGGTTGTTGCGGTTGCGTCAACTGTCTCTTCGGTAGCTTGACAAGCAGATCATAGGTTCCCCGAACACGAAAAGCTGGTAAATTTTGAATCGTCAGGGGTTGTTCTTGGGTAATTGATAGATGCTTGATTTCAAATCCTTGAAAATCTAGATCTAACTGTTGGTTAAGCTGCTGTTGAGTTTGCGATAGCCTAAGTGCGATCGCTTTCTGCACTAACTGGCTATTCGGTAACAGTCCAATACTGCCACAAGCTGTTAATAACACCAGTAAAATTGCTGTAAAAACGAGCCGCATCATGTTTTTTGTACACTACTCTCCAGCGATAGTATAACGGTAGACGTGGTGAACTACCCAGCCTTTAGGTAAACCCAAAGTTGAGACTTTTGTCCAAGCTTTGGTCTAACTTGGTTGCAGAGGAGTTGCTGGGAGGAAGAGGTAAAATTTTGAGTGTTGCGGAAGTTATTGAAGAATTATATGGGAAAATTGATGCGGAAGATGTCATGGAAGTTAAACCCAAGGTGTTAAATGAAGATCACGAGGGTAAGTCAATAGCTAATTATTTGCTAACAATCTCTCAAGGAGTGTATTTGTTAATGAATGTTAGCAAAAAAGTATCGGTAAAGAAAATATTACTGCATTTAGTTCGTCTGAATGGGCTGAACGTGGCTTTTGCAGTAAATGCGGAAGTCACCTATTTTATAAATTGAAAGAAAACAACCAGTACATAATGCCTGTTGGGCTATTTGATAACCCTAAAGATTTTGTTCTTGATCATCAGATATTCATTGATGAAAAGCCTGCGTATTATTGCTTTTCAAATCAAACAAAAAATATGACTGGAGCAGAGGTTTTTGCTCAGTTTGCTCCACCAACAATTTGACGCTCCCCACCCTGCTACGCTGAAGTTAAATTCTCTCACCAACTATGTCATCACAGACCATTAATCTTGATAGCCGACTCTACGACTACCTTTTAGCTACTTCTGTGCGGGAGCCAGAGGTTCTCCAGGAGCTACGCCAGGAAACCGCCAGTCATCCCGGAGCCATCATGCAGATTTCACCAGAACAAGGACAGTTCATGAGACTGTTGGTGCAACTTATGGGAGCGAAAAGAACCTTGGAAGTTGGCGTATTTACTGGTTATAGCTCACTTTCTGTCGCCTTGGTATTGCCTACTGATGGTCAGATAATTGCTTGTGATGTTAGTGAAGAATTTACCGCGATCGCTCGGCGATATTGGCAGCAAGCAGGGGTTGTCGATAAAATCGATCTACGGTTAGCGCCAGCCTTGGAAACTTTAGATGCACTTTTGGCAGCTGGCCAAGCCGGGACGTTTGATTTTGCGTTTATCGATGCTGATAAAGAAAATTATGATGGATATTATGAGCGATCGCTGCAATTAGTGCGTCCGGGCGGACTTATTGCTATTGATAATGTTTTATGGTCTGGACAAGTTGCTGATCCCCAATTTCAAGACAAAAGTACCCAAGCTATCCGCGCTCTCAACAAGAAGTTACATGATGATCAACGGGTAACACTTTCTCTTGTTCCTATTGGAGATGGACTTACCTTAGCACTCAAGCGAGATTGATGCCGATTACTATCGAATTAATTCAATATTTAGGGAATAAATTTATTAATCTGTTATTCCTAATCAAGGGTGTGTTGTAGCCAGCTTAACGCATCCCATTTAGTTACAGCTTTTATCGTAATTTATTTTCTCTATTAGTGATTAATATCTAAAAGTATAAATTATACTCCAAACTATAAATAATTTTGCAATTCTATAACTAGAGTAGGATATTTCAACTTACCATAGACAGTTACTTTTGGTAAGGATAAATTCAAGCCTGCCTATGCAAAGTATCTCAAATATGTTGTTAAATCTCAAAAAGCGATCGCTGCTGTAAATTCATGTTCATCATTTCTGTGGTGTAGTGTTAAGTGCTAATAATCTTAGCTCACAGAGACTTTTTGCCCATCTGATTGTACTTAAATTTAACAAGTAAGTACCTAAACACAATTAATTACACACTGTCATTGCGTTGGCGTAAGCCTTCCCGTAGGGTATGGAGCGTTCGCCCTTGGCGTTCCCGAAGGGTAGCGAAATGAAGCAACCGCAAGGGTTGGGATTACTTCGCTTCGCTCGCAATGACTGTAAATATTTTTGTTTACCTACTTACAAGGACAAAAAAAATTATGTATACAATTCTGCAAAAAGTGCGGAACAGAATTTTAAGAAAGATTGATACAATCCCATTTGTGCGATATCAAGCTGACCTTGCTTATCAAACAGCATTAGAAAAACATATTCCAAACTTACCTGTTATTTCAAAAAATGATTTTGATGTGATTGAGACTATTAAAGATGAGGGAGTTGTAATTACTTCATTAGAAAAATTGGAGATTCATTCTACTCTTAAATTCCTCCATGCAGCACAAAATTTATTACCCAAAATACCGCAAAGTATTTCTGGTTATAAAAATAAATTTACTATTCATGCTACTTCACAGCAAATAATGGAGTATCCAGAAATTTTTTTGTGGGGACTAGAACAACGTTTACTAGATATTGTAGAGAATTATCTTGGTCTACCAGTAGCTTATCATGGTGCATATTTTCGTAGAGATATTGCCAATCAAGTAGAGCAAGGTTCAAGACTATGGCATATAGATAAAGAAGACCGAAAGGTATTGAAAATAATAGTTTATTTAAATGATATTAGTGAGGATACAGGCCCATTCCAATATGTACCACCATCTTTAACCTCAACAATAGCTCAATCTTTGAAATATACGTCTGGCTATATACGAGACAAAAATATGCAAGAATTAATATCTTCAGGAAACTATAAATTATGTATAGGAAAGTCCGGCACAGTAATTTTTGCTGCTACTGGGAGTATCTTTCATAGGGGCAAGCCGCCTATAGTTTCAGATAGGTTTGCTATATTTTTTGATTATACTTCTAGACGATTAAAACAATCATTTTATGGTAATTCATGCTTACCCGATGATGATTTGCTACTTTTGTCAAAAAACCTTTCAAAACAACAAAAGGAATGCCTTTTTTGGCAAAATAAATCTTGAAATAATATGAAATTACATCAGCATTACCTCAGTGAGAGATATAAAATCTTAGTTTTTTACAGCACCCTAAACTTAGCGAAGCATTTACGTTTTGCGGATAAGTCTAATGGATAAAGTCGAGATCAGGCGAATGCGTCCATAGCACTGCAATATCACTTTATTTTGCTGCAAAATTCAGATGGCGATCGCCCTTCGCCCCTATCTAGTATTTATCCCTTGATGTTGATAATATTTATGAGCTGCCATCGCCATCGCTAAAAATCCCCACAAAATCATCCCTGCGATACTCAGCATTCCGCTACTGATAATTAGCTGGGCACAAGAGGTAATACCAATAGCACGAGCAGCACTGACAAAACTATCAAAACGAGCTTCAGTGTACCTAGTTACGCTGATTAAAATCAAAATTAATCCACCCATATATGGAATCGCTCCAAACCAGCCGAGGGTGAAAAACATATCTAAAATGCCACTGTCAACCACAAAGACTTCGATTTGACCAGTTTTTTCGTTGACTTTCCAAGTATTTCCTAAGCCGCTACCCAGGCCACTAGTCAAGGCTAGGCTGAGATTGCGGTCATAGTTACCCGATCTATCTTTAAAGCTACTATCGTCTTCTAAATTAGAAAAACTTTCTAAGCGCTCTGCCACAACTTCAGAAATTGGCTCGATAGTTGTCAATGGGACGACACACATGGCCATTACCAAAATTATGGTAATTAAACGCATTTGTAGACGTGTCTTCACAGACACAAAAATCATGATTACTCCAAATAACCAGCCCCCCCAATTAGTCCGGGCTTGGGTAAGCAAGAATGACAAATAGCCAACTGCTGAGGCGGGAAAAGTTAATAACCCTTGGTTACTGGTGAACATTAACAAAAGACCAGTTTGCAGCACAGCTGCATAGGGGCCGACAGAGTGCATGGTACTCCAGACGCGCATTCCAAAGGGTTCAGGATCTCCAGAGCTAGTAAACAATTTTGATTCTATGAGCCAATAACGATCCCACTCAGGAGCTACTACAAATTGGTATACACCATAAGCTCCTGTAAGTAACACGCACCAAAAGAATACGCGCTGCATATTCTGGCGATAGCTGGGATAATCTCGCCAGTTCACATATAAATGAAAAGCAAAAATGATCGGACTGAGCCAGTCTAAAAGACCGCGGGCTACGGGGAGGGGTGCATTGTAAATTAGCCCCACAAGAAAGCCATAAAACACGCCTAAAGCAGCCAAAATAAAAGGTAGACCTCCCTGACGAGCAGCCCTAGGGAAGTAGCGTATAAATGTCGCGATGCTAACAAAAGATACTAAGTAAGGTGCTACTAGAATCTGACGGGTTGGATCCCAGCCAACGCGATAATCTATTAAACGGGCAACTAACGCTGATAAAAACCACATCCACCAGTTAAAGCCGATGTAAAGGATGGGGTGCCGCAAGTATAAAAATATGGCTACTACTAAAGCTGCTGCGGGATAGATAACGCGGAGCATAGCCGCAGCACCTGCAAAATAGCAAGCGATCGTCAGTAATACAAAGCCGAGGATGACTATCCAACCTTGTAGCGATCGCTCTCGCGGCGAAAAGTGTGCTTTTAAAAAACTATTAAAAAGTATCTGCTGAGAAATCACTATGTATATGCCTTGTATAACAGGGAATACGGGACGGG
The DNA here is from genome assembly GCA_034931985.1 of Halotia wernerae UHCC 0503. Lineage (GTDB taxonomy): Bacteria > Cyanobacteriota > Cyanobacteriia > Cyanobacteriales > Nostocaceae > Halotia > Halotia wernerae. Next base: position 35,857 of record JAYGHB010000028.1, on the reverse strand, counting down.
CAACAGGCAACAGAGAAATTAAAATTAGGGAGCCAGTCGCATAGTGCAGGTAGAAGTTAAGAATTAAGAGTTTTGAATCGTTGATACGTCAGCCATCCTTGCCAACGTCCCCGCCAAGATGCCAGACATTTTTTAGTTGCTAATTGGCCTTGACTGGGTAAAAATCTCAGCCATTGTACTAAGCCAAAACTATCCCTTGTTCCGACTAATACAGCCCAGAGTAAAAATATAGTCTGACGTAGAGGTGGTAGATGTTCTAGTAAAGCAAGAGTTTCATTATGAACTAAATTAATAAAAGCAATTTCATTAAAATTGTGACGCTGATCTTCATCGAAACGTTTTGCTGGATAGTGATCGACAGCAACGCTGGGATCATAAAGAAGTTGCCAGCCTGTTCGTTTGAGAGCAAAGGTAAATGCCATTTCAAAGTGAACTTGCGCTCCTGTACCCCGCATTCGCTCATCAAAGCGTAATTGCCTGATGTTTTGGGGGGGGTTCGCCAACGCTTGGGTACGAAAACTCATATTTACGCCCTTGAGAACATCGACTTGACGGGGTTCACCTACTCCTAGGTGATGGTTGCCAATCACGCGTCCAAACCACTGCAATTTACCAACTACCTGACGGGAGCCGTTTTCTAACTTATTGCTTTGGTATATCCAATCGCGTCCACCTACTCCAGCAAGGCCACTATCCAAGTTAAAGTGAGCAGTAATTTTTTCTAACCAATCAGGATGGGGTGCAGCATCATCATCGGTAATCGAAACAATATCTCCTTCCACTGCTGCTAGTCCAGCGTTAAGGGCAGCGACAACTCCCGGTTGTGTCACCTTTACAGTATGCAGTGGCAGGTTGTGTGAGTTGAATTGGTCAAGGAATTGCCAAGTTTCAGTATCTGTATCTCGGACAACTACTATCACTTGATCAACTAACTTGGTTTGCACCTGTAGCGCCGAAAGGCAGCGTGATAGATCTAGAGGACGACGATAGGTGGGGATGAGAACTGTATTCCTCATGCTTAATTAACTCCTCGAATAGATCTATATAAGTTTGTGCCATAGTTGTCCAGCTATGTTGTTGCGCGACTAAACGAGCTGCTTTACCCATCTGCTGCATCAAGAGGCGATCACTTACTAATGACAACAACGCTTTTGCTAAAGCCTCAGTATCGTCTGAGTCAGGTAAAACAATGCCACATTCTGGTGTCACCAACTCTGCACCCCCTGTGGTGGTGGCAGTAATGACGGGTAATCCAGAAGCAAGGGCTTCTAGTAATACTAGTGTGCAAGCTTCGTAACGGGAAGGAAAGACAAATAAATCTACTGCCCGCATAATCTCGGCAATATCACGGCGATATCCTAAAAAATGCACGCGTTCACTTAATCCTAGGGAGGCTGCTAACTCCGGGAAGGGGCTACCTTCAGTACTGCCCACGATTGCCAAATGTAAATCGCGAACTTTCGCCAAGGCGTGTAGTACCGTATCTAAATTCTTCCTGGGTGTGCGGATATCTCCGGCAAATAAAGCTAAAGTTACATCTTTTGGTAAACCTAATTTTTGGCGATCGCCGACACCGGGAGCAAATTCTTGTAGATCAACTCCATTGACAATTACGCGGATGCGAGAACAAGGTACGCCGATGTTGACTAATTCCTCGGCTACTTTCTCAGATACTGCCACAATAACTTTTGCTTTTTGGAAAGCTTGTTTTTCCCAACGAGCATTCATCACCGTATACAACCACTGATAAAAACCGTAAACATCAGGACGGAGGCGGGAAATATGAGCAGGCGATTGTAGCCAAGAACTATGAACAAAATGTACGGCGTTGACATCAGCAGCCACTGTAGTAATTGCTCCGTTGACTTTTACTAAATCAAAGTCAGGGCGATGTTGATGCAACCAATCGGTACTTTTTTGGGAAAATACAAAGTTACGAATAAATTCGGTAGGATAGCTTTGAACTGGAATTTTTATCCAGTTTACCTGACTATTTTGCTCTAGTTCTGGTGTTACTTCACTTGCTATTAATGTGAGATGATGACCGCTACGAATGGCTTCTTGAGCAACTTCATAGTTGACTCTACCTTGACCATCGCCTTTTTTGACTTTATGAGTAACAATACAAAGTTTCACACATCACCTACCTTAAATCCAATACGTTTGATCTGGAAAAATTAATGATTTTACTTCTTAAGTGAATAAGTTGATAAATTCATGAAATTAAATTATTTTCTTGATATTTTGGTACTCCCAGAAACAAATTAGCTAATAGTTGCGGCGTAAAACTAATAGTCAACGCAACTAAAGTTCTTATATTAAACTTTTGTTGAATTAAGGCTTGCCAAAGATAAGGACGGGCTGCTGCTATTTGTTTATTGCGTAGCAAACCAATTCCTAAAGTTGTATGAGCTTCCAAGTATTTTTGCTTAAAATATGGTCTAAATTTTTTTAAACGTAGGTCTTCAGCAAATATTTGGTAGCAAAACATTTCACTTTTAGCTTTGCGAATTTTTGCTTGAGCATCACGATTACCGCTGAGCATGGTATCAGTTTGATCATGATTGCGATAACACGTCAATCTTTCAGGATAATAGTAAGCACCACGGCCAGAGATACAACAGAGGTAGGTTAAATATAAATCCCACATGCCACCAACTTCTAGGGGAATACTATTCCAATCAATAAAATCATTGCGAATCACACAGGCGGCGGCAGCAGGTATACTTTTATCAACTAAGCCAATTTGATAAAAGTTTTGGTAAGTTCCTTGGGCAAGTTTATCTCGTTTGTAAACTTGTGTGTTTTCTTCAGTTATCACATAATTAATTTTGCTATTTTTATCGATGATGTAATGGTCACAAAAAGCCAAAACTAATCCATAATTTGCTTCTAGATGTGGTACAAGCTTGGCTAAAAAATCATCGTTCCACATATCATCATCATGGAGGCTAGCAAGGTATTTACCTTGTGCCATACTAAAGGCGGATATCTGATTAGCAAGCATTCCAATGTTTTGCTGTTGTCGCCAAAATTTGATGCGTGGATCTTGGAAAGATTCGACAATCGCTTGAGGATTTTCTAGACTACAATTATCGAAAACAATAATTTCGATATTTTGATAAGTTTGTTTAACAGCGCTAGCGATCGCCTGCTTGAGATACTCTGGTCTATTATAAGTAGGTATGATAACACTGACTAAAGGCTCTGATAATTGTACGTTGTTTGACACGGATTTCACTAATTATATTTTGAGGTTGATTGGTAGAGAATTTGGCAGATTCTTTTTATACTTTACTCACAGCTTCTACTTTGGAAGTATCAGTTATTTTCTGTTGATAAATCGTCTCTAAAAAACGTAATGCTGTAGGTAAAGGACTGTAGTGTTCCAGCGCCCAAAGTCTGCCTTGAATAGCAACTCTTTCCAGAATTTCTGGATCATCAGTTATTTTATCTATAGCTGCTTGGACATTATCTAAATCTATGCCGATATAATGCTGCCAATTCTGCGGCATTACAGGTAGAGAAATGCCATATTTATCAAAATCTACATGAAAGGTGGCACATCCAGCTGCTAATGACTCCCAAAATCGCCAACTATCCCATTGCACAATTGTTTTGGTTGTTAATCTCAGACGGCTCAAAAGATGTTTGCCACTACGATTAATTAAGTTACCTGGATTCTTAGGCCAAGAAGGAACAAAAAACCCCCCAAAGCAAGCACAAGCCATTGAATCTTGGAGACGTTGATAATAAGTTGGGTAGTGACGACCACCAGTTTGCAACCATTGTAGATAATGAGATGAATCCGTTGAAAGGTTATGAGGATTATCTACACTATTATCGATTTGCAGTATTTTGCTAATTTGAGGCATAAATGAGCTATAACTAACATTTCTGACTGGATGACCAGATTTCCAATGTCGGAAATTAATCAGTATTTGTCTTTTTCTCTGTTGAAAACTTGGTGCTGCATTCACTTCTTGTAATATGCGGTTGCTCAGACCAAAAGACCAGGGATAAAAGGTATGACCATAATTTAGCTTTTTATTAAAATGATTTCTAAAAATAAAATCAAACTGCTTAAATTCTGGTTTTTTAATGTACGTCTTATCACTATCATCTCCATCTAAATATACAGTCGTATATTGACGTTGGGGATGAAATAATCTGGTTGGCAAAGGGTCTTTTATATTAAACCAGTTATTAGTTAACACTACGATAGAACAATCATCAGCAGTGACATCAGGATGGTGATTAAAAAGATAGTCTGACTTTTCAGGTGACTCTTGCCAGTAGTTGACATTTGAGAAGAACGGTATTTTTAGTTCCCGAAAACCTTCTGCTAAACAAATTAATAAATGCTGAAATTTATCTCCTGCGGAAATTCCCATTCTGGGGTCACAATAGAAGTATATTGTGTCATTAAAATTATTAATCATGTTTTTGGCTTTAGTACTTATTTTGAAATATACGAGCTGTCAATGATGCCAAAAACATCAGATCTAGATTCACGAATGAATGAGGACTGCTATCTTAAACAAGAGTTTAAAGAAGCAACATGAGAAGTTTTACTATGAAAATCTGCGATAGTTTGGGCGTAAATTTTTTTCAGCCGTTGGGCGTGAACATCAATAGTGAACTCTTGCTGGAACCAAACCTGAGCTTGTTCACCCATCAGTCGGCTTTTTTGATAGTTTGTTGCTAATTCGTCAATAGCGGCAGCTAATTTTTGAATACTATTAAGGGGAACTAGAATACCTGTTTTACCATCTTGCACATGTTCAGGGATACCACCAACGTCGCTAGCAATTATTGGTCGATAGTGAGCATAGGCTTCTAGGGTGACAAGACCAGCCGGTTCAGGCCAAAGACTAGGAAACACTACCGTAAAGCACTGTTGATAAAGTGCAGCTAGTTTGTCACTATCACACCAACCATGCCAAGTAATGCGATCGCATAACCCCACCTGATGTGCTAATTTTTCCATATTGGGTTTACCCCAACCATCACCAGCGATATCGAGATGAATTTGTGGATCAGTTTTTGCTAAGGCTTTGATTAGCCATTCAATGCCTTTGTAAGGAACAATACGACCAGCAAACAAAATTCGCTGATTTTGATGAATTTCCCGACTTAGAGGTGCAGTAATGTTTTTAGGTGTTTGAACGCCACAGCGCAGTGTTACCACACGTTCAGGTAATAGACCACTACTAATGATTTGCTGACGCACATAATTACTATTAGCAATCACCGGAATTTGCAGTTTTTTGAGTGTCTCTAAAGAATGGTAAGCATTCTCCCAATTCTGAAGAATATTTTGTGGACGGCGACTACCACAGCCGTCTATTAAATGTCCCCAAGCACATCCTAGAGGATTCATCAAGCGATCGCAAAGTCTACCGCGATCTGCTAAATATTTTGTACCACTAGGACAGTAAATAGAGTGATTGTGCAGAGTAAATACTGCCGGACACTCTGACCGTAAATCCATTAACATCTCTAAATCGTGGACATGAAGCAATTTAAACTGACTTTGATCCACATATTTCAAGTCATTAATCACGCTATTGCTCACGCCTGAAAGTTGCGAAAGTACCAAAGAAGCTACATAAGTTTCAATACCACCTCCTCCTCTAATATCAGCTTGAGAACAGTGATAGATCATTTTTGTATCAACTACTGAATTATTCATTTTTTAACTTGTTTAACGCCTTATTTTTAGAATTTTATGATTTACCTACATTCAACCAAAATTTATGTCTAACATCACTAACGTAATGTCTTAAACTAATTTCTTTTTTGGCAAGTTTATCTAAATAAATAAACTGATCTTCTACACTAAGAACATATTTTTGTGAGCAGAGGGGTACACCATGATTGTGGTGAATTGTTAAATGCACAATTGTTTGTTCTGTAAAATAAATCGGAATTTCTTGAAGATTTGCTAAACGTTCTATAGCAAAACTCCAATCTAATTCATGCTTAAATAACAGAAATCCTCCGTTAACTGGATTCAACTTTTCAGAATCATTGTAAATAATCCGTTCATCAAGGGAAATAGAACAATCAGGTAGATAACGAGAGTATTTATCATCTGAATTACTTAAAGCAACCAAGTCAATTCCACCGGGGAAAAATAAAATATCTGAGTCTGTATAGATAGTTGCACCATTCACAGGAATTGACATTAATGCAGATAACTTTTTCCCCATTGGATGTAATTGAGCATAATCCCAAACGCATTGAGGCAGATCCGTTCTCAGTATTTTTGTTAAAGGTATCACCTCAACACAAGGATGAATGCGACGCAATAAATTACAGCTAAATTCAGTGTAGCTACCATCAGAGATGACAGTGAATGTTTTGGGAATACCAACATGACGAATAAATGAGCGAATACTTGCTACTTGTTCTGGTAAGTCACGTTCACAAGATAACGCGTAGACACTTATTGGCACTTTTTGAGTTACTTTGAGGGGAAAACTAACTATTTGATTCAGCGCTGCTTTGTATATGTGACGATGAGCTTTTCCTTGGATTTTAGCGGTATGATAACCTACATTTACCATTGATTTTTCCTTTGTGTCTTTGCGCCGCCTACTCTTCTCCTGACAAAGACGCTACGCGTAGCTTGCTTCCCCGTAGGGGTACGAGAACGGCTTTGCCGTATGCGTGAAACATTCATCCCTATTCAAAAACGTCTACCCTGCTTGACCCATCTCGTATTGCATTTGATGATATTTCCAAAGCTTGCCTTGTAATTCCAGTAGTTCTTGATAGTTACCTTGTTCTACTATCCGTCCCTGTTCTAGAACTACAACTTTATCTGCCTTCGCAATCGTAGAAAGACGGTGAGCGATCGCAATTACTGTCCGACCTACAGCTAGCTTTTCTAAAGACTCTTGAATTAAACGCTCAGTTATAGAATCTAGGGCGCTGGTGGCTTCGTCCAAAATCAGAATTTCTGGGTCACGTAGCAAAGCACGAGCGATCGCAATTCGCTGGCGTTGTCCTCCAGATAACCGCACACCCCGATCTCCTAATTGTGTATTAAAGCCTTCGGGCATTTCTTGAATAAATTCGAGAGCATTTGCTAATCGAGCAGCTTCTCGAATTGCCGATCCATGTGCGCCTGGTGTGCCATAAGCAATATTATTCCAGACGGAAGTGTTGAAAATAAATGTATCTTGGCTGACAACAGCGATTTTTTGTCGCAGCGAATTGATTTCAAATTTCCGTACATCAACTCCATCAATTAAAACATTACCTTCTATCGGATCGTAAAAGCGAGGAATTAAATCTATCAGTGTACTTTTACCTGCACCGGTTGCTCCAACTATGGCTGTCGTTTTACCATTTTCAATGCTCAGTGTAATGTTATTTAGGACTAAATTAGTGGCATTATAACCAAAATCTACAGATACTATATCAACTGAATGTTTTAATTCCGTAAATTGCAGGTTACCATTTTGTAAATAATATTTATTGTCAGTTCTCACCAATTCCTTAATATTATCTGCTGCTCCTTGTAGTGTACTCAAATGCGCCCTAGTACCATTAATATCTTGAATAATTGGGACGACCCGAAACAGCACAAAAAAGAATGTCAATAAAGAAGCTACTTGTAATGTTCCATTGACCACAAAAATAGTAAAAGCAAAAACAATCATGCCAATGAGAATCGTACTAGCTATAGCTTCAGCTAGAGGTCTAACCAGCGCCCATGCTAATACAACATTAGTGGAAGTGCTAACTACTTTATCACTAGCATTATAGAAACGCTGCCGTTCAAAGTTTTGAGTAGCAAATGCCTGTACTGTTTTGATGCCATTAATAAATTCTATTGCTGTTGAGGTCAAATGACCATTGGCAATAGAAGTACTAAAACTCGTTTCTCTAGCTCTAGCATTTAGCGTTGATAATCCTACCCCTACAAGAGTAAATAGTAGCAAAGAAGCGATAGAAAGCTGCCAAGATAGCAAGAACATAGAGAGAAAATAGACTGTGGCTGTCATAACTCTAGTCATCAAAAATGCCGTGCCGCTGAACCACTGTTTGATTCTTTCAATTTCTGTAGTAATTGTATTAATAAGTTCGCCAGAACGAGTTTGAACAAAGTAGCTAAGAGGTAGTTCTTGCAACTGTTCAAAAATTTGTTTACGTAGGCGATCAGCTAAATATAGTTGAGTTATTTCTGTGTACACCTGGGTTAAATAATTGAAACCAGCGCGTATCCAAGTACTCAATAAAATCAGAATAGATATGCGATATAATCGATTAATTGCTGAAGTATTAGCAGCTAAGATCCAGGTATCAAACCACTCAACTCCTATCCGAATCGGTGCAGCATCAGGATTAGTTAAGCTTTGTAGAAATGAAAGTAAAAAACCGATACTAAAACCTTCAAATGTTGCTGCCAGGAATGAAAATAATAACGCTAAGATTGTAACTTTTCGGAAGTGTTTAAACTCACGCAATATCAAATAGTTTTTTTGCCAGAAACTAGTAGCCTTAAACTGATTACGGAGTGGTTGAGGAAGTTGAAAATTCATGGGTATTTCTTAACAAGATTTAGGTGATTCAGGCATATGGCTATAGGTAGATAGGCAACCACAAATAAATAAAGTTAACTAGTACCGCTGCGCGTAATGACGCTCGTTCGCGTAGCGTCTCCAAGAGTTGCTATGCCGCAGGTTTTACGCTACGCTAACGTAATTCTTAATTACAAATTGGTATTAGGATAGTCATTTGTCATTGATAAATACAAATAACCAGTGACAAATGACAGCCATCACAAAAAAATGCAATATTTAGACGATAAATTATAGAGTTTGACTATCCAAATGCAACAGATTAGAATCTGTCTGTACATCCCAAGAACTCGTAATTACTGGTAGTTTATTGAGTTTTCTTTGTCCGGCTAAACCAAGATATATTGCATCTTCTAAAGTCCAATAATGAGAACTGAACAAACTCATTTCACCCCGCAGCACATTTAACAACTGTGGCAGATTGTCCAAACCATATTTACGCATCCAACGCCCTAGGGGTGTAATATTGGGCTTTGCTGTTGTGTCAAACTTGATGGCTCGGAAGAATCTACCCCGTTCGCCTACATGCCACTGACGGGAGAAAATTGACCCTGGCGATTTAATTTGCATCAGCATCATCAATCCCAGGATTACTGGACTCATTAACAGCAACAACACTAAAGCTAAAATCCAATCAATTAGTCGTTGCAACCACCTCAAAGATTGGCTATGTTTGGGCAGTTTCTTACCTGAGGATGTACGGAGGAACATTGGCTTATGAGCTTGTTCACATGCTTCAGCCCAAAACCGCAACCAAGCTTCACCGAGTTTTGGATCTATACTTACTAAAGTTACAGGTGAATGTTTTAAACATTCTATTAACAATTGCTCGTTATCTACAGAAGGTAAATATGGCTGGTTTGCTTGAGTTGTAGACTTCACCAACAGCTGACCCCGCCGCCACTGGAGTGTGCAATATGGAGAGCGATGATCTTGGTGTTTTTGGGGCGCTGTATAGTAATTCTGTAGAGTGCGAATTATGGAAATTGTCATATTTCTTGGGATTTATACAATAGTAAATTGCTGAGTTGATATCAAAGGCTGTTAATGCTAAAGACTCTGAGCCGAATCCTGTTTGGTTTCCAAAAGTTGTAGATAAGTGCGTACCAAAATATATCTTTTTTACTTACCGAAGTGGCAAGTATACATCTTTGGAAATTCTGTTAGTGTCAAGATGTACAAACGACAAAAATACTAAGTAGATGGGTAGCAATCAACCTCTATGGAAAACTTGTGGGGTAACAGGGGTTTCGCGGAAGCAGTCATTAATAGTGGGGAGATGCAGAGTCAAGTCACCCCATTACTCTATTACTTGATCACTTCATGTCTATGTTTAATTGCGCCTACCTACTTCTTGTTTTGATAAAACTAATAGAACCAGTCCACTCTTTTTTTTAGGTGTTTGGGAGGAGTTTCAATATCTAGGATATAAGACTCTGTAGAAGTGACTATATGCTTAAATAGATTCTTTATTTACTCTTTAAAGAGCCGTGGCTTTTCCCAGCTAATTATAAAGGTCTCGTGAACATACTTAATTATCAATGATGATAACACGATTAATTTTAACCATAAAAAAGTTTAATTATTACAAACATTTTTACCGATTCAATTAAACAGATTTTTTCTAAAAATAATCTTGTTCAAATAAAACGCAACTATGTATTTTATCTAACCAAAACTCATGATTTTTGAGGAAATTCTCTCTCTATAGATTGTTGTTGGTAAATTCCCCTATAAAAAATATGTGCGATCGCATTTTAACAGGTGCGATCGCACAATCCCAGTAGAAAGTCTAATGGTAAAAATCTACTTACTTTTCCACCGCTTGTTGCAGGGAAAATTGGTATTGCTTCTTAGGGTATGGGATGTAAGTGCTACTAGAGTTTGAGACTCCGTTAGCCACGACCCCAATTAAATTTAACTTGCTGAGCATGGCTGTCGCTTGGGCAAGCTGAGTGCGAGTCACTATCCCAATGCTGGCGACCATAACCACACTCCGACAAGACGAGGCTGTGAGCATGGCATCTACCAAACCAAGAACTGGAGAAGCATCGATGAGTACCAAATCATAGTTTTCTTCAAATGCTGCCATCAATTGCATCATTCGTGGAGAACTCAAAAGATTTGCTGGGTCAGCAGGCTTAGGCCCGGCGGTCAAAATATCAATGTAGGCTGAACCGTAAGATTGAATCCCAACTTGATTGGGGAGAGTGATATCACTTGCTAAAAGAGTTGAAAGCCCTTGCTCATTAGGCAGATTGAGCTGTTCGTGTAGACTAGGATCGCGTAAGTTGGCATCAATTAATAATACCCGTTTGTGTAAACGTGCCGCACTCATGGCTAAACCCAATGCCAAAGCTGACTTACCGTCATCGGTTAAAGCCGAGGTAATCATCAAAGATTTCAAGCTGGTAACAGAATTTAGCAACTCAATATTTTTGTAAATCAGATCCAGCGATTCCCAACGCGGTGGAGATTGCAATACCTCAACTGTCCAGGGAGCTAGCACTTCTGGCTTACCGAAAGGCAACTGGATAACTGAGTCTCTGGTTTTAGCGGGTGGTAGTTTGGGAGTTGTTCCCAATAAAGGTAAGGCAAACTGTTTCTCCAACTCAGCAGTAGTATGAACAGAATCATCAGATGCTTCCCGAATGAAGGCCGCAATTCCTCCCAACATTAACCCAACCACTGCGCCTAATAAGAGGTTCTGTTGGAGATTAGGGCCTAACTGTGCGCCTGTTTGAGGTTCTTCCACAACTTCCCAATTAAATCCACCCTTGGCCAGTTCTTGGCGCAATTGCTGTTCTGCTCTCAACAACTGCTCTAACCGTTCACGGCTAAATTGTAACTGCGGCAGGATGCGATTGTAGTAAGCCAACAAAGGGGGAAAGCGTTTGATTTCAAAACGTAGCTGGTTTTCTTTTTGGGCTAAAGTTTGATCGCGCGCACCTAAAGCAACTATGGTTGTCTGCGTCTCGACTAACTGACCAGCTAGGTTAAGGTCGATTTCACCGAACTGTCCTTGTTCTAAAAGAGGTATTTTAGAAGAGAATACACCAGCAGACTGGATACCTAAAGTCCTACCTACCTCTTGTTGCAATAACTCTTTCTGACTTTGGAGTTGTTCTCTGAGCTTTTCCACGCTCGGAGTCGCATCTGTGAAACGTAAGCGTTCTTGAGCTAGTGCTAGCTCTGTTTTTTGGATTTCGTTCAGTAAGCCTTGGTAGCGAGTCGATTGACTCAGACGAGAAGCAACCAAAGCATTTTGTGGAGAACGGTTAAGTTGTTCTTGCAAAGATTTCTGACGTGCTAAAGCTTCTTCATATAGAGAACGAGTTGCACGGCGCTCTTGCTCAATATTATTCAAAGCATCCTCAAGCGCTTTTGCTTGTGACACCGGATCGATTAAATTCTGGTTTCTGCGGAATCGTTGTAGGTTAGTCTCAGAGGCATTAACTTCCTCACTAGCCTTACTTAACTGTTCTCTGATCACTTGCAGACCTTTTTGTAAACGCGAATCCTGTTGCTGCTTGTTGTAGTCTACATAAACTTGGCGAATGGCAGCCAGAACTTTTTGGGTCTTCTCTGGATCTTCATCGGTATAGTCTACTTGGAAAATTTTTGTAGCGACATCATCTTGTTTTGTCCTTAATTGATTTAAGACCAAAGTGTTTTTAATATCGGCTACAGTCATATCGGGATAGTCAGGCTTAACTATATCCACAGCCTTTTGAATGAGTCCCGAACTCTGCATCAGGTTAAGTTGGGTTGCAGTATCTATTTGAATATCAGGCTCTGTAAACTGATTTTCTAAACCAGCTCCTTCTTTTTTGCCTTGATAGTTAGGTTCTACTAGCAACTGCATTGAGCTTCTGTAAGTAGGTTTAGTTCTAGCAGTCACAAAAGCGGCGATCGCAATTGAAGCGATAAATGCTGTTAAGAACCAAGGAAATCTCCGAACCAACACCGAAAACATTTGCCCATAGCCTGGCTCTGGATCAGAAACGGGATTTATATGGGGATTTAGACTAGTTTGAACCACGTTTATTATCCTTTAGTTGATTAATTGACACTACAAGGTTGATTAATAACTTGCTCAACCTTATTAAAAAAAACTGGTTCCGAAAAATTGTTTACTGCATGATTACGAATATTTTCATAATTCCAATTGATTTGTCCGGACTGTAGTAGTGCAGCTTGCAAAGATTCGGGTGTTTGTCTATTAAAAAAGACACCTGTTTTACCGTGTATTTGAGTATCTAATACTCCACCTGCTCCGTAGGCGATGACTGGTGTACCACTAGCATTTGCTTCTACTGGCACTAATCCATAGTCTTCTAAAGCTGCGACTATGATGGATTTTGCTTTAGAAAACAAGTCTTTGCGTTGGCGATCGCTCACATGTCCTAAGAATTGAACATTATTTAATGCTTTAGATTTTAACCATTCTTTTTCTGGGCCATCACCTGAGATTAATAATCGCCAACCCAACCAATTAAAAGCCTCAACTATAATATCAAGACGCTTATAGCTAATCATTCTGGCTGAGGCCAGATAATATTCATCTTTTTGACCTGAAAAAACAAAGTTACTGGTATCAATTGGATAATTAACTACAATTGCCTGTTTACCATAAATACTTTGAATACGACGAGCAACAACACTGGAATTGGCAATATAAAGGTCAGGTTCCTGAGCATATTTCAGGTCTACATTTCTCATCAACTGAAAAATGTGTTCGATTAAAGGAGCAAAATATCTATAGTCTCCGTACTCCCTTAAATAAGTTTCTGTATCCCACAAGAAACGAGTCACATTATGGCAAAAGCAAACATGTCGTGCATCTGGGCGTTTGCGTACTGCTTTGGCGAAACTGGTACTACTACTAATAATCAAATCGTAGTCTTGCAAATCTAGCGCCCGAAATGCAGGAAAATAAAAGGGAGCCATCAATCTAAAATACTTGGCTGCACCAGGAATTTTTTGCAAGTAAGTTGTTTTGACTATACGCTCACCCATCTCAATAGTTTTTTGCGGATCATATAAAGAAGTGAAAACATCCGCTTGGGGGTAATGCTTACAAAGCAATTCAAATACGCGCTCCGCCCCACCGCGCTGGGTTAAATAATCATGGACTAGAGCAATTTTCATCAGCTTGACTCAAAGTTTATCTAAATTTTGTGTGAACACTTCCCGCAAGTTGCAATTAACAACTTTAGTGTTCAGTTAAGAATTACTTACCCAAAACAATTCTGATAAATATTTGTACTTGTTATGTTTATGCCTGAATGATGAGATGTCAGATCACAAAGACGTGATAAATCGCTGTCTCTACGAAGAACTGATTATTGTAAAGACGGCGATTTATCGCGTCTCTTGCCTTAACTGCCTCGTCCATCGGCGGTTTATTTCATCTAATTAACGCACCATCCTAGATTTGCGGTACGTTATGGACATTAGTCCTAACGCACCCTTGTATCTTAAAAGAACTGTATTGAGATAAAAACTGCCGTCAAGTGGTGTGGGTTAGGGGAAATCAAAAATACTCGCTACTTGCCAATCGCATCCAGATGCTAACCAACTGTTGCCAAAATTTTGGCTGGGACAAAATAAGCGTTTTGCTCAGCTCGTAGTTGGTCGCAAAGTCTACCTTCAGGTAACTCTACATCATCGTAAGTTAGGACTTGATCTTGAGGAACATCTCGTTTCAGGCGACATCCTTCAGCTAAACCCATTGGCAAAAGTTGTTGCTCTTGAACGATGGGGGAGTTTTCACATTGACCATAAGTCATGTAATAGCCGATACCATCGAGGGTTTCTCCGGCTTTGAGGTCAATTTTGGCTGTGGTGACTACATCTACTAGCGGGCCAGCTAGGGGAGATAAAACAGCATCACCGAATAGGACAGCACGAGCAACAGATAATGGGACTTCAAAATGACAGAGATGATAAGGAGTATAGAAGCTATAAAGAGGGCCTTCACCTAATTTGTACAAGTTGAGGTAATGACGTTGCTTGGGGTCGTCGTGAGTAGCATATACAAACACACCGGGGCCTGGTTTTGCTCCAACTATATAATCTACAATGCCACCTAGTTGCTGTAGTTGTTTTAAATCATACATTTGGGTCATTTCATCGACATGACCGTTAAAGTCGTATCCCAACATTCCTCTCTTGGCAACTTGCATCCCTGTGGCATTAGCAACGATCGCCTGCTCGAAGGAAATTTTTGTGCCATCGGCAAAGCTAGTCACCATGTGGGCTTTTTGACCCCAACGCTTGGCAAATGCTTCTTGGGTCGTAGGATTACGATAGGGGTCTTGAAGTCCTTTAATATTACCGCACAATAGCGGAGTCAGACCAATGCTTTTCACAAATCGGTAAAGATTCATTTCCACCCCTGGCTGGTCGCCATCACAGGCGCTGAGAATCACGCCGACTTTATCGGCATAGACTTTGAGGATAGGGCCAATCGTACCATCGAGTTCGGCGTTCATCATAATTACATGTTTGCGATGGGCGATCGCTTCCATGACGATATGAGCGCCAAATTCGACTGCGCCTGTAACTTCAATGATCGCTTCGATGCCTGTGGCTTGGCACAATAACATTGCATCTTCGGTAACTGCATATTGGCCGTTGGCGATCGCATCTTCTAATTCGCTGCGGGTGGATACGATTTGTACATCCTCAATTCCTGCCTCTGCATAAGCTTTTTTGGCTGCATCTATCTGACGGTTGAAGATTGCCACTAATTCCATCCCCGGAACGGAATTGATAATCTGATTAGCAATACCTTTACCCATAAAACCAGCACCAATCATCCCTACTTTGATAGGATTACCTGCGGCGGCGCGTGCTTGTAAGGCGCGATCAATAATAATCATTGTTTAAATTCCTCTATTTATTAATTAAACAGTTACTTCTAGGGGGTCAGGACTACCAACAGGTATCGTTTCCAACAAAGGCCAATTTAAATCTTTCTCGGAAATAACCGTCACTTCTATAGGCCATTCAATATTAAAAAATGGGTCATCATAGCGTAGACCTCGTTCATATCCCGGTGTGTAAAATTCGCCCACTTGATACACAACTTCAGTTTCATCTGTGAGTGCTTGATAGCCATGAGCGAACATTTCTGGAACATATAAAGCGCGACGATTGTCTGCGGTTAGTTCTACACCGATGTGTGATAAAAAAGTAGGCGATTCTGGACGCATATCAATAATTACGTCATAGATAGCGCCTTGAGTACAGCGAATCAATTTTGTTTCGGCGGCTGGAGTAAGTTGATAGTGCATTCCTCGCAATGTGCCTTTTTTATAGTTAAAAGACAAATTACATTGGGCAACTATTGGTTTTAGTCCTTGTGCTGCAAATTCTTGAGCGCAGAAAGCACGAGCAAAAAAGCCACGGTGGTCTGGCTTTTCTTCTAAGTCAATGATGAATGCGTCTTGGAGTTCTGTGGTGGTGAAAATCATGATTTTTTTAGATATGAATGAGCGAAAAAGTCTGACTAAGGGTTGAAAAAAGAGGTTTCAGTGAACTGAAATTAAACAATAACTTCCTTGACATCAGACGAGGAAAGTAATTCTGCTCTGGGATAAGTATCATCCCAATATTGGGTGCAAAGGTCTGGATGTTCGGGGGGGTTAGCAGTATAACAAAAAAATAGTGATAATCGTTCTTCTGTGCGTATTTTACCGTGGTGTAAAGTATTTTTTGTATCTACAATAATGACTGTTCCTGCTGTCCCTGGACAAGCTTTCCAAGCTGATTTGGGAATTACTTCTTTTACCTCTTCATCGTTGATACCCATGTAGCCTGACTTCCAAAGTTTGTAGTAAAGCCGAGAATAATTTGAACTAAATAAGGGGGTTAAAGAGCGCGGAATATATTCAAAAGGCCCAGTTTTTTCTGTCACGTCATTCAAGTAAACAAAAATTTTAATAATTCGGCGATCTTCTGCATCACTATGCCATAGCAGCGTACCGAACTGATTGTTACTAGGAAAATCTTTGCGTAAATGTACACCATGAAAAGTAATAGGAAGACCAATATAATTTTCAATGATGTTAAGCAGCCTTTGCTCTCTTCCCCAGGCAGAAAATTCTGGTAAACCCATAACTGTGCAAATTTGTGGCCATTTTTCCTGGGGATGTTGGTTATTTACCTTTTCCATCTGGGACAATTGATAGTAGCAAGCCTTGAGCAGTTCTGAGGTAGAGCTTAATCCCAAATCTGTGAGTGTTGTCACACAAACGCCATCTCTTTTAAGAGCATCAAGAATCAGGCGATCGCGTCCTTCCAGCACAGGTAAATTTTTCCTATGCTTTAAACGTGCTACTTCACAACCAAAATCAGAAAATAGTGCAAATATTTTATTCTTAATAGTGTTTAACATGGCATAATTTATTGTTGTTCTTGAACCGATAGTTTATATAAATCTGGTTTGTGATGAGTACTATCCCAAAAGTGAGTACAAAGTTGTGGTCACTTGGGGGGATTAGCAGTATAGAGAAAATCTGAGTCACTATAATTAACCTTGACTAAACTAGTACAGCACGGCGTAAATAAACAGACCATTAAAAATAGTAAAAAAGTCGATAATACAAGTCTTTTGACTTTTGACTTTTGACTTTTGACTTTTGACTTTTGACTTCCGCGCAGCGGTACTAGGTAAGAGACTATCAGCAGCATTCAGCATTTGTGAAGTAGAACTTAATCCCAAATCTGCAAGATTAGTAATATAAATTGCTTCTTTTTCAAGAGAGTCGGTAATTGTGCGATCGCCTGCTGCTAATGTGGGTAAAGTTTTTTGATGTTGTCAAAGTTTAACTCGATAATCTAACTCATAGTTCAAAGATAAAATTTTATCTTTAAGAGTGTTCAACATAAAATGGTTACCTGATTTTGATAATTGATTTATGAGGCGATCGCTTATGAGAGTTAGCTCGCACTTCTTGGGGAGATGGTTCACTATTTTCAAAGATTTGAAATTCTTTAAAAGCCACAATATCAAAAGCCGAAATACTGATTAAAGCTAAAAAAGGAACTAATGTCTTGATGGCAGAAACAGGCCATCTTCTCAAAGCACCCAAGAAGACTTTTATGCTAACTTCTCTGGAGTTGTGTAACAGCATTCGCCTACAAAACTGCTTAGAATATCCAACTTCTTCAAGTTTTAAAATAACTTCAGGGATGTGTTTATATTGCATTAAAAGTGCAGATTTTGGCTCTTTTTGCCAATAACTCACACCAACAATACATTCTAAATAAGTTTCCTTGGTGACAATTACATTACCATTAGCAGCACAATAGCCAGCTAAATATGCCAATGATATCCAATTATTTGCAGCATCTGGCCACAATTGTAGAGCGCGTTTTACTAAGTCAGTACGATAGACAGTAGCAGTTAGAAAAATGACAGCGCCGACACTTTTAGCAAAACAGTGTTCAAATATAGTTTTACCATTACTACAAGCATCTTCAATATCAGCATCAAACCAGCGATTACCGATTATTGTTGGTGGATGTACTGGTTCACCAGTGATTTTATTTATCCCAGAAAAGTTGAGAAATAACAATGATAAGTCTTCATTTCTTTTGAGTTTATTAATCACATAAGCAACGGCTCTATCTTGAATAGGGTCATCATCACCAATTGTCCAAACGTATTTTGTAGTTGCAAAACTTAGGCAGTACATAATATTTCTCATCACGCCTAAATTTTCCGGATTATTATTGACTTTAAAGGTGACATTGCTAAGATGTTGTTGCCACTTGCTAATTACGTCTTGAGTATGATCAGTAGAACAGTTATCAGAAACTAAAATTTCGCAATCCAATTCAAAGCCTTTGACAGCTTGAGCCAGCCATGCCAACTGTTTATCAAGTAACTCAGCACGATTATAAGTAGGTATGGCAATGGTCAATAATTTGTTCATTTTTAAACCAACAGCTTGTTAAGTAACTAAACAGAATTAATTACACACCTTGTTTATCTGTTCCCTGTTCCCTGTTCCCTGTTCCCTTCTACGAGATACTTCTTCCGAATCAAAAATTTTTGACTCGGAAGGAAGATAAGATAAATTAGAGGCTGCTAATCAGATAATTGAACTATTTTTTATTCCAGAAAAAATCTTGGTCAATTTGCTCAGTCCGAATCAAATACTCTAGCTGTTTTAACCGTGTGAAGCCTCTAAATAAGAAAGTATCTTCAGTCATATCAATTTGATTAAATAACTCAAATAGCTGCTGGGCACCAAGTTGAGCATTCCAATCACACTTGAATCCAGGTAAGATGGTGTTTATTTTCTCAAACGATACCCTATAGCTACGGTTGTCTGCACCGTTATCACCAAGAGACAATTTACAACCAGGGAAACTACTGGCAATAATTTCGGCAATTTCTTTCACACGATAGTTGTTCGCCGTATCCCCCACATTGAAGATTTGGTTGTGTACGATGTCACGGGGAGCTTCAATCGCACAGACGATTGCCTTACAAATATCTAGTGCATGGACTAATGGCCGCCAAGGTGTACCATCACTAATCATTTTGATTTCTTTAGTAGTCCATGCCAACCCTGCCAAGTTATTTAAAACAATATCAAATCGCATCCTAGGGGAAGCACCAAAGGCAGTAGCATTTCGCATAAAGGTAGGAGAGAAGTCATCATCAGCTAAGAGTTTCACATCTCGTTCTACTAGAGTTTTACAGTCTGCGTAAGCTGTTTGAGGATTAATCGGGGATGCTTCTGTGACATCGCCTTCAGTAGCAACACCGTAGACACTGCACGAAGACATATATATAAAGCGACGCACACCCATTGTTTTAGCTAGGT
Source organism: Halotia wernerae UHCC 0503 (assembly GCA_034931985.1). Classification (GTDB taxonomy): domain Bacteria; phylum Cyanobacteriota; class Cyanobacteriia; order Cyanobacteriales; family Nostocaceae; genus Halotia; species Halotia wernerae. Next base: position 16,416 of record JAYGHB010000028.1, on the reverse strand, counting down.
TTGCCAGACGCACTGAACCTAGATGATTAATTTCGTAGGTGATATTAGGTGCTAATTGTCCAGTGGGGTCGTTAGAGAGTTCCGCCATGTGTACTACTGCTTCTACACCTGTTAACTCTTCAGGAGCAATGTGGCGGATATCTTTGTTAAGAGTTTTAGCTGTCACCTCAGTACCGTTGTACAGCCAACCAACTTTATAGAAACCAGTATCCACACCAACAACTTCGTGTCCTCGTGCGATTAACAGAGGAGGTAATAACGAACCTAAATAGCCTTCTGTGCCAGTGACTAAAATTTTCATGCTTATGACTTCTTGTGTGGCGATTAGTTAGTTAAATTCCAATACCAGTTCAGTTACCAGTTATCATTTACCAGTCAAAAGACACTTGATAACTAATCAGGACTTACGCACAGATAACGTTCGCGTAGCGTCTTGTAGAGAAGTAATCCCAAAGGCTTAGTACAACATTTCATTAATTCGTAGCGAATTAAATTTGGCAAAACTCTGCGTCACTTTGTCTTGAAAAGTTTCCTACAGAGGGAAACCCTCTTTCTCCTGACGGAGACGCTACGCGAACAGAACTTTTCGCTGCGTTTACTCTTTGTCCCTCTGCGTTTAAAAAAATAGTCTTTTTAAACGCAGAGAAACGCAAAGGTTTAATGGAAGGCTATTTATTTTTCGCTACGAACTTGTGAAATCATGTACTTAGTTTTTCGTCACGAGTGCGTAAGTCCTAACTGATAACTGTTCACTGGTTTAATGATTTCGTTGAGTAATTACCCTAGCAGGCACACCAACTGCTATCGAGTAAGGAGGAATATTTTTATTGACAACTGCTCCGGCACCAATGACACTACCGCGACCAATAGTGACACCATCTATGACTGTGACTCCATGACCCAGCCAACAATCATCCTCAATCACAATCCCTTTTCTGGTAACTCCTTGGTCAGCAATTGTCTGCAACGGATCTGCAAAAATGTGATCGTTACCATATATGCCAGAATGAGCTGCAATCAGACAATTCTTGCCGATTTTGATGTTACCGTAACCAGTAATACAGGTATATAAACCGATGTATGTACCTTCACCAATTTCAATACAAGAATTTTGGAGTGTACCCAAATCAACACCACGTTCTAAAGTTACCCCAGAATCGAGAGAAATCCGATTGTTGGCTTCACCAAGTGTATTGAGTCGCACACCACTACAAATTTTGACTCTATCTCCAATTTCGATACCAGAAGTACCGTAAAGTTTTACATCAGTTTCAATGCAAACAAATTTGCCAAACTGAGCAAAAATTTGAGGATAAAAGAGTTTTCTTAAGTGGACTCCTAAAGCAATTGTTGGTAGACATCCTAATAGTGTAGTTACAAAGACTTCTTTTAGGCGTGCCAATTTGGCAGGAATCATCAATAAATCACGATTCCATTTGCCTGCTACGCTATTCATAGTATTTATTCCCAGCAGTAATGCCAAGTACTCAGACAGAATTAATTACACAGATATTTTTCGTTCCCTGTTGCCTGTCCCCTGTCACCTGTCCCCTGCTATACTTACTACAGTCTTAAGATGTGACTGGTGAGGAATTTGAGCAACGATTGCTGTACCAATTTCTAGAGAAGAGGTAGCAGCTGGAGAAGGAGCATTGCAAACATGGATATAATTTTGACCGGGAACGATCAAAAAGTCGTCCACAAGAGAGCCATCATTCATCAAAGCTTGAGCGCGGACTCCTGCATGGGTGGGGACTAAATCCTTCGCTTGGACTTCTGGAATTAGTTTTTGCAAACTTCTGGTGAAGGCTGCTTTACTAAAGGAACGAATGATTTCTTGAATGCCTTCGTCAGCATGTTTTGCAGCTAGTTTCCAAAAACCTGGGTAGGTGATGACTTCGGCAAAATCTCCTAAATTAAAATCGGTTTTTTTGTAACCTTCGCGTTTGAGGCTGAGAACGGCGTTTGGGCCTGCATGAACGCTATTGTCAATCATTCGGGTAAAGTGGACACCCAAAAAGGGAAAATCTGGATTAGGAACCGGATAAATGAGAGTTTTGACCAAATAGCGTTTTTCTGGGGTGAGTTCGTAGTATTCTCCCCGGAAGGGTACGATTTTAGCCTTGGGTTCTACCCCACCTAATTTAGCAACGCGATCGCTATGCAATCCGGCACAATTGATCACAAAGTGGGTTTCAAAGTTGCCGTTGTTGGTTTCTAGTACCTGATTTTGACCACTAGGAGAAATTTTCAGCACCTTTGTATTCAGGCGTAATTCTCCCCCTTGCTGTTGAATTAATTCAGCGTATTTGAGACAAACTTGCTTGTAATTAACAATACCAGTTGAAAATACCCGGATTCCACCTACACACCTCACATGAGGTTCAATTTCTTTAACTGCTTCTGGGCTGATTTTTTGAACCTTGATACCATTCTCTAAACCACGTTTGTAAAGATTTTCCAGACGTGGTAATTCTTGTTCTTCAGTTGCCACAATTACTTTGCCGCAAACATCATGGTCAATACCATGCTCTTGGCAAAATTCTACCATTGAGCGACTACCATCACGGCAGAATTTAGCTTTAAAACTCCCTGGTTTGTAGTAAATACCAGAATGAATTACTCCGCTATTATTGCCGGTTTGGTGAAATGCCCACTGGCTTTCTTTTTCTAGTACTAAAATGCGTGCATGAGGATAGCGTTTACCCAAAGCTAGCCCTGTAGATAGTCCGACGATTCCCCCACCGACAATAGCAAAATCAAACATTGGTATTACTACACTTGAAATTACAAAAAAGTTAAAAATTAAGAATTATATTTAATTCATAACTTTCTTTCTACCATACTTTCCAGGGAGCGCGATCGCTTTTCCAGAGATCTTCTAAATAGTTTTTATCTCGTAAAGTATCCATTGGTTGCCAAAAACCTTGATGTTTGAACGCCGATAGCTGTTCCATATCAGCTAGCTTTTCTAATGGTTCTTTCTCCCAAACTGTGGAGTCATCAGCAATTAAGTTGATTACTTCTGGTTCTAGCACAAAATAACCACCATTAATCCAAGCTCCATCACCTTCAGGTTTTTCCCGAAAGCTATGGATTTTTGTTTGTTCTTGTCCTAAGGAAATCGCACCAAATCGTCCTGCTGGTTGAACTGCTGTGAGTGTTGCTAAAGACTTTTGTTCTTTATGAAAGTTAATTAGCTCTGTGATATTAACATCACTTACACCATCACCGTAGGTAAAGCAAAATGTGTCGTTACCAACATGTTCCCAGACATGCTTTAAACGTCCGCCTGTCATGGTGTAATCACCTGTGTTTACTAAGGTGACACGCCAGGGTTCAGCATATCCAGAATGCACATTCATTTGGTTAAACCGCATATCAAACGTGACATCTGACATGTGTAAAAAATAGTTAGCAAAGTACTCTTTAATGATGTAACCTTTGTAACCGCAACAGATAATGAAGTCATTAATGCCGTGGGCAGAATAAATTTTCATTATGTGCCATAAAACTGGCTTACCGCCAATTTCCACCATCGGCTTTGGTCTGATACTAGTTTCTTCACTGAGGCGTGTACCAAGACCTCCAGCCAAAATCACCGCTTTCATACAAGTACCTCGGAGATTTGCAGGTAAGTTATTGCTTTGAATTTATCGGAATGAAGAGGATGCACATGGATGAGCGAAAACTATATTTTTAATGTAGTTTTCTCCGTACATAATCTAACGAAAATTTTGAGCAATTTTATAAAGTACAGGTAAATAAAAATCTTGGATGTGTAAAAGCTTTATGAATATCTATAAATCTCAAACTGCCTAAATTAAATCAATCAAAATATTACCTAAAAAACAAATAGGGTTAGCTGATACTAACCCTATTCAGGAGTATTTTCTGCAATTTAAAGCAACCAATTACTAGTAATAAACTAGTGGCAAAGTTTACTAGTTTGCCATTAATTAGTTCCTGTACTGTTCCAGATATTAGAGTTTGGGAATAAAGCACTACATCTGGTTTCTACCATTACACACATACTACTAAGTGCTTGTTGGTAATTTTCCGTATCCTCTTGTTCTAAGGAAAGCTTGGCAGCTAACTGTAAATCTTCGATGGCTTTGCGACTATTTTGATCTGATTCACTACCACCATATTGTGCAAGTTCATAGCGAAGCATTCCGCGTTTGAGATAAACTTTGGCTAGTTTATCATTGAGCAGTAATGCTTGGTCAAAGTCATTGATCGCTCTTTGGTATTCTTGAGCGTAATCGCTGCTATATTGAGCCATTTGATAGCGTACAGAACCACGCTGAAAATAAGCTTCGGTTTTGGCTGAATTGAGTTGAAGCGCTTGAGTAAAATCAGCAACTGCTAGTTTGTAATCTTCTAGAGATTTGCTGCTGTATTTAGCCATTTGCGAACGCACAACACCTCTTCTGATATAAGCTTCTGCTTCTTGATTATTCAGGCGCAGAGCATTATTAAAATCAGCGATCGCTTGTTTGTATTCTCGATCAGGATCATTGCTATATTCCGCAAGCATATAGCGAGAATTACCTCGATTCACAAAAGCTTTGACTTCTTGAGGATTGATTTGCAGGGCTTGATTATAGTCTGTAAGTGCGCCTTCATAATCTTTCAGGTTATAGCGGGCATTACCTCGATTCACAAAAGCTTTAGAATTTGTTGGTTGCTGTTTGATGGCTTGGCTAAAATTTTCTACTGCTTGCTCATAGTCGCGTATTTGATAAGCAGCATGTCCCTGCTTATAATAGTCTGCGAAGCTGAGAGTGGGAGTCTTACCCTTGGGACGAGCCAGCAACGTTTGTTGCGTGTATGTATTTTGGGAAACAAATGGACGAGTAAATTTAATCATTACGTCCAAATAGCCCAACAACCCAAAACCTAGCAAGCAACAAATCGCCGGATAAAACTTCGCTCCGCGAGGACGTTTGTAAGGAGCATAGTTAGTAATCTTTGCTCTCTGCCAATAATTCCAGTGGTGCAAGGGCATAACTGGCTGTGGTAAACGCGGAGGCTGCTGACCATAGCGCCTTTTTGGTATTCTTCGCGGCCGCAGATGTTCTCTATTGGCGATCGCTTGAGGCGATGGAAATGGATCGCGTCCACCTAATCGCAAGGTACGCTCGCACCAAGGACAAGTGTGTTGGTGGTTGTTGTAGCGATGTTGAGGATTAGCGGTGCAAGTAATTAGACTATCCTCTGCTTCTGCTAATGCCGACAGCCAACTTTGGGCGCTAGGGCGCAGCTGTGTGTCGCTGTGACCATCTTCAAAACAACGCAAAAACAGCTCTTGTAACTTAGGATGCAGAATTTCCCAAGCTGGGGCAATGGGGGTAGGTAGGTAAGGAACTTGACGCTTGCGACTGTAAGTGAAATGTCCCGCTGCAATCCGAGCTTCGTAAGGCGGTGGCTCAGGAATACCTTGAAATATTCCAGAGAATGGATGCGTACCTTCCATCAGCAGTTGAAATACCAGCACCCCTAAGCCAAATAAGTCGTGAGCAATTTCGCGATCGTGTTGAGCGAAAATTTTGTTTTGGAGTTCTGGCGGGGTAAATTCTGGTTTACCTACTGGACAACGGTAAACAATACTGTTGTCTAAATCGCGCACTTGAAAGGAGTCTGTATCTACTAAGGTCACAAGTGCTGTGTCACTGACTAAGATATTGGACTCATTCACATCGCCAACACAATAGCCACTACTGTGCAGAGCTGCAAAAGCGGCTGCTAGATTGCGAGCCGTGCGGAGTAAATATTGATAGTTGAATAAGGGACAATGTTGACGGCGAGTTCTGGGGTTGTAAAAATCGATTACAGGACGCATCCCGCGAATCCGCGGCATGAGAAAGCCGATAATGCGATCGCTACTACCACTAGCAAACTCATCGCTGACATCTGCCGCCCGGAGTAAATCGAGAGGCCAAGCAATCGAAATATGCCCCAAGCTAGCCGTAGGATTTTCTGGCGGGTTAGCCAGCATTGCCTGGAGCTTGTAGGCGTGGGCGACTGTGGGCTTGTGATAAACCTTTGCTACTAACTCACTATCAGATGGCAGAGCATAGATACAAGCTTCACCACCACGCCCTAAACTGACGCTGAGGTTGATGATTTCTGGGTTGGGAAGACAACGTAGTACCTGCATGATAAAATCACGGTTAACGGGGGTTATTTAAAATACCAAACTTGCCAAATCCTGGCTCATGAGTTGTTGAAGGCAGCAATAATTAGCGTTAAATCATCATCAGTACGTTGCGTAATTCGCTCAGAACCTAGAAATCTGACTAATTGCTGTTTGGCAGCTGTCTTATCCTCAGCATTCTTTACAAAGTCGAATAAAGGAAAAAAGAATGGTTTGTGAGGTTCACCAACAACCATATTTAAAGCCAACATTTGTAGCCCATCGGTGAGGAGTGCAACATTAACTATAGTTTCACGCCACAATCTCATTTGGGCTGTATCTAAAGCACCTGGTGAAGTCAAAAAAGTTGTTTCGTTGATGTATTCACCGTTGTCAGGCAAGGTGAGTGCTAGTAAGTTGCCTTGATGATTTTTGGCTACTGCCAAACCATCACCTACTTGAACCGCTGCGACCATTTCTGGTGTAGCGATCGCAAGAATTAAGGTAGTTGCTAAATCTTGGGGCTGTTTTTTAACAGCTGCGGCCTCATCTTCCACAGCTTTTTTAGCGGCTAATAAGGCCTCATTTAACAGCGTTTGGACAAACTGATCATCGGTAAGGGAGTCTCTGGTGATTTCTTTGATTGAGAGGCTTTCTACTGCTGCTTCTACAGCCACCATTGCTCCCACCTTTCCCTGACTGGCAGAACCCGCGCCATCCGCAGCAGCTGCCACTAACACATTGCTAGGCAATAGCTGCCAGTGGTGGGCATCCTGACACAGCTGCTTATTTTTGATGTGGCTAGTACCACATATAGATGCGGCTACTACCCGCCAATGAGTGATCAGTTTTGATGTTTTCATAGATAGGTGTTTTCTGTCAGCTAGCTGTGTGTATATTAAGCTGCGATCAAAGGCGCACTTAGATAGTCCCCCAGCCAATGGGCGGTAGTGCTACCTGTTCGTCTACTTGCGAATGGGAAACAGCTGACATACTAGCTGAGAGCCAAACAAACATCTCAATAAAGTTAAGTCCTTTGAGCTTTAGTGGAGTACGCACAGCAATCTGATTTAAGCGCGCCATGTTAGCATTTTCTACACCCACTGAGAAGAAAGCTACACGTTTATTTGTTTCATCTCCTTGTAGGCGCTGCGCTGCTTGCTCTACCACTTGGTCTAGTTCACCTTGTGGTTCTCCATCAGTAATCATGAATACCCAAGGACGATAGTAAGCAATACCATTAGCACGATACAGAGATTTGCGCTCTTGAACCATGTCCAACGCTTTATGAATTCCCGAACCCATAGTCGTTAGTCCCTGCGCTGTCAGGATTGGCGGATTGAATTGATCAGCAGTCACGAAGTCTTGCACCACGTTGACATGACTATCAAACGTCACGATCGCCACTTCTACCCGCCTGGCTGCCAAGGAATTTCTGATCAGTTCATCCTTCAAACTCAGCAAGCCCTGATTTAAAGCTTCTATTGCATCTCCTTGCATGGAACCAGATGTGTCTAGTAACAACACACAAGGACAACGTGGTTCTGGGTTTTCAGCAAACTCCACTACTTCATCAAGACTTAAGGTATCGTGCATAACTTTTTGTGTTATGTTATAGTCCAAAGCTTTATTTTCCTTTGTTCAAAGTATATAGTTTAATTTCCGGAGTCTACGAGACTAAAGGTAGATATTTGATGGTAGTTAGTTCCAATCTTTATTAAATAGATTGTTCTTACCAAATTTTTTACAAGATTTAAGAGAATCTTCATCATAGTCTAGTTAAGGAAAAGGAAAGTCATCAGGGATCAACATCGCTTGCATTAGTAGATCTACTAACATTTATTATAGACAAAACACGAATTATAATAAATAATACGCAGATTTGCTGACCAAAAACTTTAAAGATTCTGTGTAGGAAGTTTGTTTTTTCTATAAAAGAAACTAATTACAATTAACTGTGTCAGCATGAGAACTCTACCTATGTAACTGAAACTTAAAATTGCAGTGAAAATGTTAGTCGCAGCAGGATCGTACAAAAAACGTAACGAACTAGTCAAACTTTTAATATATGTACATATTCTCTAAATAGGAATATATTTTTTTAAGAGAAATATTAAAACTAATAAAATGTCGTATGACTATACTTATCTTTCGTACAATTTTTCAGAAAACTCCTAAATATGAAGAATTTCGGTACATTTACAGTACTACGTCCCCAGAGTTTGTTACGACAGTTATCTAATTGCTCTGAAACGACTTGTTTGCAAGTCTTTAGTAATTCAGTTACCTGGACAATTTATTTAGAGCAGGGGACAATAACCTACGCTACCCATTCAGTAGAACCTTTTGATCGACTAGAACGTCATCTGCGTCGCTTCAGCCAACAAATTCCACAGCTGACTAGTGAAACTCGCGTGCAATTGCGCTTAGTATTTGAAACCGATTCACAAAGTCACTTCAGAGAAGATCACAGCGTTCAGGACAGTCAACCCCCTGATTATCAAGCTATTCACTGGTTGATCAATCAAGAACATCTGGACGCTGCACAAGCTACAATGCTCATTCAAGAATTGGTTAAAGAAGTGATGGAATCATTTCTATTAATCAAAACAGGTAGTTACAAGTTAAGCGATTCCCAACAGAAAGTACTAAAAATTTGCAGGCTAGATGTAGAAAAAATTATCGACCGCTGTCAAGGGCAATTACAACGTTGGCAGTCTTTCCTTCCCCAAATTTCTTCTCCATATCAGCGTCCATACCTGTTACTCAACAGTGAAGTCAACAGCAAAAATTCTCTAGACATTCAGCCAAAGTTAACTACCTGGATGAAGGGTTTTAGCCTGCGTCATCTTGCCATAATTATGAATCAAGATGAAATTCAACTAGCTAAAAATTTATATCCTTACATCCTCCAAGGAAGGATTATTTTACATGAGCCAGACCCACCTTTTGATAAATTACCCAAGACTTTGGCAGAACTGTCATCATCTCCTCAATATACAATAGCATTGTTTAACAGAGAATTTGTTGACACAGCAGTAGTAGAAGTAAGTAGCGATATCACCCCAATTTACGCTGATCTTCCTGTAGAAAACATAGCTACTCTAGAGGAATTACCACAGATATCTGCCCCTCTCAAAGAACATCTTCAAGAATTACCAAATAACATAAATTCTCCTATTGAAAGAGTAACGGCTGCTACTGTAATCGCCAAAAAGACTTATAAAATCGTTTCTGTAGATGATAGCCCAACAATTCTTAAAGAAATTAGTCGTTTTTTAGAAAGTGAAAATTTTACTGTAGTCGCCATCGACGATCCACTAAAAGCTATGATGTCAATTATTAGGCACAAACCCGATTTGATTTTATTGGATCTCAATATGGTAGGAATTGATGGATATGAATTGTGTGGGGTTATACGTAATAATTCAATGTTTAAAAATACTCCTATTATTTTTGTCACAGGATATAAGGGAATAGTCGATAAAGTCAAGGCTAGATTAGTCGGTGCATCTGGGTATTTAACTAAACCTTTTACTCGTGCGGAATTACTTAAAATCGTCTTTATGCATTTGACTTAATCACGCATAAATTAAATTGAGATGCTAACTTGAATACATCTCAATACCTTGCCTATCTAAATGTATCAGTAACTAACTTGACAAGGGTATTTGCTGGGTAACGCTTACGCTCTAATCAGCCTACAATTATTCTTTTATCTGCACATGATTTTGTGCAACAATATGCACATGGATACTAATATAGAAATCGTCAACAATTTAATTCAAGAAGCCCTCGAACTTGGCGGTCATATCAGTAGACGTGCTGTGATTGAAGAGGCTTTAAAAGAGTATGTGCAGCGTCGAAAGCAATTGAAAGTTTTAGAGCTATTCGGCACAATTGAATACGAAGATAATTATGACCATCAGCAACAGCGCCAGAGAGAATGAAAGTTATTGTTGATACCTCCGTCTGGTCTTTGGCTCTGAGACGTGATCAAAAGGTTAATAACTCACACCATGTTGCATTGTTTCGAGAACTAATTACAGATGGTCGAGTTGTTTTGCTGGGTGCTGTCCGCCAAGAGATACTTTCAGGGATTCGTCAGCCGAACCAATACAATCAACTAAAAAATTATCTCAGCGGATTTCCCCATCTGGAATTAGATATTAAAGATTACGAGCTTGCTGCTGAGTTTTATAATACTTGCCGACATCAGGGTATTAAAGGTGCAAACACAGATTTTCTTATTTGTGCCGCAGCCGTTCGGAAAAATTATAGCATTCTGACCACAAACAAAGATTTTGATAATTTCAGTCAGCATATTCAGATAACTTTGGTTAAATGCATAGAAGACAAGTTAGATTCCCGACTTCTTTGAGAAGTCGGGGATCTGGACACCGAGAATTTTCATAAATACGACTCTAGCATTATATAAAGTCAATTGTTATCATCAGTAAATTACTATATATTAAGAATATTCTTTAACTTGGCTGACTATAATAAACTTTTACTTATAGCATCAATTTAATATTTATTTAAGAATTAGTAGCTGAGAGTTAACCAAATTGACTTTAAAACCTGTAAACTGAATTTCAACGAATTAAGCGTTCCCCAAACAACGTCCTAAAGACCTACTAATTTAAGCAATCAATTTTCTATCCAGTTAGTCATATTAGCCTTTTAAAAGGCTAAGTGGCTGAAATTGAGTTGTTTGAATATAGCTCAAATTATCCTGTGATTGCCACAAGCAGAATCATATTCTACTTGCGTTAATTTTCATGCTTGATTTGATAAATAGTTTGACCAGTTCTATAGGCTAAATTCTTTAACCTAACCCAAACCAACATTGCACAAGCGGATATAAGCGCTAATATTTCTGCCGTCCTGACCCTTAAGATTTTGATCAAGGAGGAATTACAAAGTGGATTTCTTGTCCGATTTCTCGATGCGCTTCCTGGCGCAGTTGCAGTCCCCGACACTCGGCTTTCTGATTGGTGGTATGGTCGTTGCCGCCGTCAATAGCCGACTGGCAATTCCAGATGCGATCTATAAGTTCATCGTCTTCATGCTGCTCATAAAAGTCGGCCTGAGCGGCGGCATTGCGATCCGCAATGCCAATCTGGTGGAGATGCTGTTGCCCGCGGTGTTCGCCATGGTAGTGGGAGTCCTTATCGTGTTCATCGGGCGCTACACGTTGGCCAAGCTGCCGAACGTCAAAACCGTGGATGCCATTGCGACCGCGGGCTTGTTCGGTGCCGTGAGTGGCTCTACCCTCGCCGCCGCCCTGACGCTACTGGAAGGGCAAGGCATCGAATACGAGGCCTGGGCCGGCGCACTCTATCCCTTCATGGACATCCCAGCGCTCGTGACTGCGATCGTCTTGGCCAGCGTTTATACCAGCAAGCAGCGCGGTACCGCAGACGAGGATCTCAGCAAGCAGGAGTATCTCAGCAAGCAGCGCGTTATCGCAGGCGAGTATCCCAGCGAGCAGGGCATTACCGCAGGCGGGTATCCCAGAAAGGAGGGCGGTACCGCAGGCAAGCGGGTCAAGATATGGCCCATCGTGAAGGAAAGCCTCCAGGGCTCTGCCCTATCGGCACTGCTGCTCGGCATCGCTCTAGGTCTGCTAACCCGGCCGGAAAGTGTCTTTGAAAGCTTCTACGAGCCCCTCTTCCGCGGCCTGCTTTCGATACTGATGCTGATAATGGGTATGGAGGCCACGGCAAGGCTTAACGAGCTGCGCAAGGTAGCCCAGTGGTACGCCGTATATGCCTTGGTGGCGCCGCTGCTGCATGGGCTCATAGCCTTCGGTCTCGGCATGATTGCCCACGTCACCACGGGATTCAGCCTTGGCGGCGTCGTGATCCTGGCCGTCATCGCCTCCTCCAGTTCAGACATCTCAGGGCCGCCCACTTTACGAGCCGGTATCCCGTCGGCCAATCCCTCTGCCTACATCGGCGCGTCCACAGCCGTCGGCACGCCGGTTGCGCTTGCCTTGGGAATACCGCTCTACATCGGGCTCGCCCAGGCGCTGATGGGCAAATGATCCCAGACGGGTCGCGGTCTGCTGGTGCTCCCCTGGACGGGCGACCAACGCGACGGCTAGATCAGCGCGATAGCTCGCGGTGCTGCCGTTTTCCTGAGTTTCTATGTAGTTCAATGAATACACACATCGAGAGGTAACCAACATGACCCAGCAAGCCAGCAAACTCGTCATCGTCACGGAAAAGTTGCTGCTGAAACAGATCGCCAAGATCATTGACGAAGCCGGGGCTACCGGTTATACGGTGGTGGACGCTGGTGGTAAAGGCAGTCGCAACGTGCGCTCGTCGGGACAACCCACCGTTTCCGACACCTACTCGAATATAAAGTTCGAGATACTCACCCCCAATCGGGATATGGCCGTGAAGATTTCGGATGAGGTCGCAGCGCAGTTTTTCGACGATTATTCGGGCATCGCCTATCTCTGTAACGTGATGGAGGTACTGCACGCGCACAAGTTCTAACTCAAAACCCAGCCGATCAAACCAAAAAAGCCGGGGCATGACCCCGGCTTTTTGGTGGCCAGTGTGAGAAATTGGTTAGGATGTCGTTATTTTAATGTTGAAAAATTAATTGATTGATTGGGCGCAGAAGCTTTTGAATTGCCCAAGCGATACTTTACTTAAGTTAGTACCAAATAGTGAAAGAGAAATCCTCAACCAAAAATTAATTATGAAGTTTGGTTGGTTAAGAGATTATCTGGAAGCTATTTGCTTATGGAGTCAAATGGTTTTGATGACTAGGACTTTGGAGAAGCAACTTAAAATCAACGGAATTAACCAACAATCGAGAATTGAGTTTGAGAAGAATCAATTCTCAACGTCAACTAATTTTATTTCGGTTTTTCAAGACAATATTCTTGAATATATTACAACCAAAAGTTCTCTAATTCCCACAGGAAAAACTTTTTTGGCGACTTCTGATGTTATTGAATCTATTTTTGGTAAATACAAACATTTTTCCTCTAGATGTCCTCTCAAACAGATAGGTCAGATGGTTCTGAATATTTCTTTGTGTACGATGAATCTGGCAGCTTCTGTGGTTAAGGAGGCATTAGAAAATGTTCGCTATCTTGACCTTCAGTCCTGGTCATCTCAAGTTTTTGGTCAGTCCATGCTCTCAAAAAGAAAAACTGTATTTTCGACCTTCAATGAAGACACAGATATTGTATGAAGTTTTATCAGTGATTTCCCTACAAAGTCAACACCCTAGATCTGAGCCTCTCAATTTTAAGTTTATATGTAATAGTTTGCATAGATAATTATTGATAGATATTTGAGAAAATCGCATTTATACGACTCAAGCATTATGTAAAGTCAATTGTTATCATTAATAAATTACTATATATTAAGAATATTCTTTAACTTGGCTGACTATAATAAACTTTTACTTATAGCATCAATTTAATATTTATTTAATAATTAGTAGTTGAAAGTTAACCAATTTGACTTTAAAACCTGTAAACTAAGTTTCAATGAATTAAGCGTTCCTCAAAAAATGTCCTAAAGCCCAACTAATTTAAGCAATCGATTTTTCTTCAGTTTGTCATATTAGCCCTTTTACAGTGGTAATTGACTTGTTTGAATACAGATCGAAATCATCCTGTGATTGCCAGAAGCAAAATCATATTCTGCTGGTGCTAATTTTCATGTCTAATAAAAAACTAAATTCACCCTTGAGGAGTTATTATGTCAGATTTTTTTAATCAAATTTCTCGCCGTAAATTTATTTTAACAGCTGGAGTATCTACAGGTGCTGTGTTCTTGAAAGGTTGTTTGGGAAATCCCCCAGAAGCTAACACTGGTGGTAATACGCAGTCTGCACCAACTGCTCAATCGGCAGCAAATACTAGCCCACAACAAGCGCCAGAAACTACAACAGTGAAGTTGGGATATATCCCAATTGTGGAAGCAGCACCTTTAATTATTGCTAAAGAAAAAGGCTTTTTTACGAAGTATGGCATGACCAATGTTGAGCTAGCAAAACAAGCTTCTTGGGGTGCAGCACGGGATAATGTAGAAATTGGTTCAGCTGGTGGTGGTATAGATGGCGGTCAATGGCAGATGCCAATGCCACATTTGATTACAGAAGGTTTGATTACTAAGGGTAATAAAAAGATTCCCATGTATGTGTTATGTCAGTTAATTACACATGGTAACGGGATTGCGATCGCCAACAAACACAAAGGTAGCGGTATCGGCTTAAAACTAGCTAGTGCTAAGTCTTTATTCTCTAAACTCAAAGCCTCATCCAAACCCTTCACAGCCGCCCAAACATTCCCCGCCGTTAACCAAGATTTCTGGATTCGCTACTGGTTAGCAGCCGGTGGAATTGACCCCGATACAGAGGTGAAATTGCTCACAGTTCCATCAGCGCAAACCGTCGCCAACATGAAAACGGGAACAATGGATGCCTTTAGCACTGGCGACCCCTGGCCTTTCCGCATCGTTAAAGACAAAATCGGCTTCATGGCTGCATTAACAGCAGAAATTTGGAAGAATCACCCCGAAGAATATTTAGCCATGAGAGCTGACTGGGTTGATCAAAACCCCAAAGCTACCAAAGCATTGTTAAAAGGCATTATGGAAGCTCAACAATGGTGCGATAACTTTGATAACCGCAAAGAAATGTCAGAAATTTTGGCAGAACGGGCTTACTTTAACGTGCCAGTTGATGTTTTAATCGACCCATTTATGGGTAAATATGACATGGGTGAAGGTCGTCAAGTTGATGATAGATCAATGGCAGCTTTGTATTGGAAAGATGAAAAAGGTAGCGTTTCTTATCCTTATAAGAGTCATGATTTATGGTTTATCACCGAAAGCGTGCGCTGGGGATTCTTGCCCAAAGATTACATTGTGAATAATGCTGCCAAGGCTAGAGCATTAATCGATCAAGTGAACCGCGAAGACATTTGGAAAGAAGCTGCGAAAGAAGCAGGAATAGCGGCGGCTGATATTCCTACAAACACATCCCGTGGTGTAGAAGAATTTTTTGATGGTGTAAAATTTGACCCAGAAAACCCAGAAGTATATCTCAAAAGTCTGCAAATTAAGAAAGTTAGTGTTTAGTCATTGAAGACATTGAATACGCGATTCATCGCGTATGTACAAGATTCATTAGTTAGGATAACGAAGTTTATGACACTCGCTCAACGAAGTCCAGCAACCTCTAAATTAGATAACAGTTTAATCTCTCGATTGCAAAAAAAGTTTCCTGATCTTATCCCGCCATTTATTGCGATCGCAATTTTCCTAATTATCTGGCAACTGTTTTCTTGGATTCCTGGTGCGACATTACCAGGGCCAATTAAGGTTGTACAGGAGACTTGGATATTAATTTTGTATCCCTTTTATGACAAAGGTGGCATTGATAAAGGATTATTTTGGCAGATTCTTGCGAGTCTGCAACGGGTGGCTATTGGTTACTCTTTGGCTGCGGTAGCTGGTATTGCTTTAGGCATTGTCATTGGCATTAATAAAACCATGTCTAAAGCTTTAGATCCTCTGTTTCAGTTATTGCGAACCGTACCGCCGTTGGCTTGGGTTCCTATTTCCTTAGCAGCCTTACGCCAAAACGAACCTGCTGCATTATTTGTGATCTTTATCACCGCAATTTGGCCGATTCTAATTAACACGGCTGTAGGTGTCAAAGAAATTCCCCAAGACTATAACAACGTCGCTAAAGTTCTGCAACTTTCCAAGAAAGACTATTTCTTGAACATCCTTATTCCTGCTGCCTTACCCTATATTTTTACAGGTTTGAGAATTGCGATTGGTTTAGCGTGGTTGGCAATTATCGCCGCCGAAATTGTGATGTCAGGTATTGTAGGCATCGGTTTCTTCATCTGGGATGCTTATCAAAACAACTACATCAGCGAAATTATCTTAGCACTAGTTTACATCGGTGCAGTGGGTTTGTTACTAGACAAATTCATGGTTTGGATTCAACACCTGATTTTACCCACAGAACAGAAGTAATTAATTGTAGTGCGGGCATCTTGCCCGCGTCCCATATACAACAAATTAAATACGCTTATCTATTATGGCGCATCTAATCTTGCCCTTTTCAGATATTACTAAAAAGATGTCAGGAAGATTAATCCTAAGACGTGCTAGGCGCGGTAGACGCATAAATCGCAAAGTGTCGTTTGACAAAAGAGCGCATCGTCAAAAACGATTCAACAATCGAAAACAGAACAAGTTACCTCCTAGTATTCGAGCCAACAAGGA
>JAYGHB010000027.1:0-49658 GCA_034931985.1 Halotia wernerae UHCC 0503 | reverse complement strand
CCTCTACTGATTGCAATTTTTAATTTTACATTATTAATTTTTAATTGAGTTGACCCTAACCAGTTACCTAATTAATAAACATCTTTTGGAAAACAATGTAGAGACGCTAAATCCTGCGTCTCTACGAGGTTCGTGGACTTATAAATTTTTCTGCGCCAACAACAAAATAGATACACCAAATGGTAATTTTATCCGATTTATGAAATGACGTTCACTGGCAAACAAGAAAGTTAAAAACTGATTGATGGGTTTCGTCGGTAAATCGAGGTCACGGCTACCAACAGAATTGCTTTCGAGATGTAATAAGTTTTTCAAAAAACGTACTAAAGCAACTACAGGAAACAGAAAAGCATTAAAATAACTGCCGTAATGCACAGTGTAGCCAGCCTTGCTCACGAGTTGCTTCAAAGCTGGCAAAACATAACGGCGTTTGTGGTGATTAATGTCATCGTGCTGACTCCACAAAAACTGGTAAGCGGGGACTGTGACTAATAACCAACCTCCCGGCTTTAATTTAGAATGCAATGCCAAAAGTGCTGCTAGGTCATCATCCAGATGTTCTATAACATCTAAGATTAAAATCAAGTCATACTGATCTGTAAAAGGAATTTGATCAGGTAAGCTTCCTAATTTAACCTGAGTTACTTGTCGTCCATTAGCAATTTTGCCAGCGATTTCATCCAATTCCATCGCGGATACTTGACCGTGACGAGCTAGCATACTCAAGTTACCACCTGTACCACAACCAGCCTCAAAAATTTTAGGATTTTTCGGTAAATGAAGTTGACGAATGACTTGATTGACTATCCGGCGGCGACCTACAAACCACCAGTGCTGATCTTCAACGGCTGCATATTGTAGGTAAAAATCTTTGTCCATTTGGGATTTTAGATAATGAAATTAGCTCGTAGTAAGCGGCTCTAGCCCTTTTCATGCGCGTAGCGTCTTAAAGAAAGGACTAAAGTCCTTACCCTACGGGTGACGCTCCTAACGTCGCTACCGCTACGCTATCGTTAGTCGCTCATGGGGGAAACCCCCAGACGCTCGCAGACTCGCTACCGCTTTGCTATCGCGTAGCGTCTCCCCTTGGGAGAAGACCGCGCTAACTCACTACAAACCTGCACCTTTCCAAGTGCCGTGGAAGCTGTGGGGAATGACGCTAGGTAATCCTAGTTTACAGATAGGTTCTGCATCTAGGCGATCGCTATCAAATATCCAAACTTCACTACGATCAGAATTACCATCGTATACAACTGTGACTACCCAACTCTGCTGGGGGTTTTGAGCATCTTGGACGTGTATGGGTTCTGAAGGATAGCGATTTTCTCCCAAATCTGCTTCGGTGAGGGTTTGGCTCTTGTGATCGAAGCGGGCGATCGCATTTAATAATTCTTGGCTGATATCTGTACCTTGGCGGAATCCAGACATATATGTGTAACGAGAAAATTGTCCAACATTTTGCTGTGGGACACTGGGAAACTCACAATGTCGGTCTGACAATTGCTGAATTTCTATAACTTTGCCGGTTTGGGGATTGAGCTGTACTCGTGAAAATGTACTTTTAGCAGCGGTGTGAGTCTTTCCCGTAGCTACTTCTTTAAGATATTGGTTTGTCTGAAAATCTTCATAACGGGCAATATCTACAATCACTGAACCGCTAGCATCTGCATAACCATTGGCGAAATGCCACTGATACCAAGGTTCTGTTTGTTTGCGACTTACCAAAGATAAGGTTTCACAATCAATGACTAAAATCTGGGTTCCTAGTTGAGGTCGCCATTCGAGCGAATCACTATAGTTGCTTGTTCCCAATAATACGGGTAGAACATTCAATCGTACTGGCGGCACGAAAAATACAAGATACTGTCCTGCCAAAACAAAATCATGCACCAGCGGCATTCCATCTAGTTTATGTGCAGTTTTTTGAATAATCTTGCCAGTGGAATCGCTTTTATAGATATTTAATGTCGCATTTTTTCCAGAGCTAATACCAAAGTTAAAAATTTCTCCTGTCTTAGGGTCGCGTTTGTCATGGGCAGAATAACTTAAACCTCCAGTTAATTCTCCTAAATCATCTTCACCCCAAGTTTCTAAAGTTTGCAAATCTAGGGCATGGGGTTTACCGCCTTCCCACAGTGCCAAGAGTTTATCTGGAAGTGCCAGCACTGAAGTATTGGCAGCATTCTTCACTGGTTTTCGCCATTTATTCCAAATTGATCCCGGTGCTGTCATGCCATAGTTGCCGTAAAGCAGTTTACCTGCGGCAGTTTCTTGTTGATAGCCGACAGTTTGCACGTAGCGGTAAACTCCGGTAGCGCCTGCATCAGTAAAATCAACAGCGAGAATTGCTCCATCTCCGTCAAACCAGTGTCCCATAGGGATGCCACCACGTTCTAGGCGGGCTGGCCCGTTGCGGTAGAGTGTGCCACGCAACCCATCAGGAATTTTCCCATAGAGAATTAGCAGTTGGGTAGAGGGAAATTCTTGGGCTGGTTCCGCGATCACATTTCCCCAAGTTTTTATCATTGACTTTTTATCAATTTTATGCATGTAAAATTACTATCTGATAAATTCTGAACTTATACAAATGCATCCTTACATTTTCATATTTGTTGCAATTCTTGCACAATACTTTTAACTGTGCAGGTATAAGAATTTTTGTTTTAGCATTACGTAATTGTTAAAACACATAATAGCTGTTATTGAGAGTTTTTTGTACAACGTTTTTGTTCATTCATTTTATAAATTTATCTAAAGATTTGATCCTTATATCAAAATATTTTCTATTGTAATTAAAAATTAAATTCCCTAAATTATTAGATGTTGGTAGTGTTGATTATCAATTGATTTTTACATCTAGTCCAACAACAGAATTACCTGAAAAATTCAACGACTCATAACTAGACTTAGCAAGGTAAAGGCACTACAAAAGTTGTGGAATAGGTTTAATATTGCCTACTTGTTACTCTCAACATTTACAAAATTTCTACCCTAAAAACAGAAGGACTATTTCTTATGGCAGACGCAATGAATGGTGGTAGCGGCAATCCCCCTAATGGTGATCTTGGTGAGCTACTTCGAACAACACCCTTTGCTCCCTTGCTCGATATTCCAAATGTAGATGAAAAAGTGATAATCGAAGGCTTTGGCAATGCTTTTGGTAACGGAGGTCTTGACAACCCATTCCCAGTTGGATCGGTTGATCCTAGCGATCTTCCCTATAATGGTAATCCTTTCGCCGGTGACAACTTCTGGAATATTTTCGCTGGCGGTCAAAATCCAACCCAAGTTAGTGGTAGCGGTGATCCCTTGACTGGTGGTAGTAACCCCTTTGCAGGTGGTAGTAACCCCTTTGCAGGTGGCAGCAATCCCTTTGCAGGTAGTAGTAACCCCTTTGCAGGTGGCGAGAACCCATTTGCAGGTGGCGAGAACCCATTTGCAGGTGGCAGTAACTCCTTTGCAAGTGGCAGCAATCCCTTTGCAGGTGGCGAAAACCCATTTGCAGGTGGCAGTAACCCCTTTGCTTAGTAGCAGTTATTAGAATTACTGCAAAAAACTACCACTAAATACAGATGAACAACGATTAAATATCTGTGTTCATCTGTGTTTAACTTCAAAAAGATGATTAGAGGAAATCTATTTTTTGCTTTTTAAATTACAATTCTACTTCAAATGAAAAACGTTCATTTTTAATCAAGACCAAAACAAATGTCATATTAATCAAAAGATTAATCATTGTGATAACACAATAAAATGTATATAGTCTATTTTAAAATGAGACTTCCTAATATTTCAAAAAGTGCCACTAATATTTTTTGCGCTTTGTTTGTTTGATATCTTTATTTTCCTTTATTAGTTAACTTTTGAATTAAAAATATGAGATTAATACTGATGGAAGCATCTGCTATCAACCAGATTAATGGTAAAGAAAACACCTCCGGTATTGGTAATCTCTTAGCTAGCGATGGTAGTAATCCGGTGGCAGATATTGGTAACATCTCCGGTGCTAGCAATCCTATTCCAGGTGGTGGTATCAACCCATTTGCAGGCAATAGTGGTAGTCAGCTTCAGCAATTAATCTTTAATCGCTTGCAGTTAGTTCTGGGTGAAGACTTTTTTAAGAATGTTGACAACGCTTTAGCAAGCGGTGGTAATCCATTTGCGGGTGGTGACGGTAATTTATTTACAGATGGTGGTAGTTTACCTCAATCGCCCTTCGATCCTTTGCAAATAGTCCTTGGAAACCAAACACCTTTTAGTGATAACAGCAATTCTGGTACTGATAGCCCTTCCTTTAATAAGGACAACGCACCTGTTGGCAATGGCAACAGAAACTTTGGTAGCAATAACGCAACTATTGGTAATTTTAATTCAGACTTTGGAAGCGACAGCGCAACTATTGGCAATAGTAACTGGAATTTTAATAATAACAATACCACCATTGGTAATGGTAACTGGCTATTCGCAAGAGATAACACAACTCTAGGCAATGGCAACTGGTATTGGGACGATGGAAATAATAACGCCACTTTAGGTAATGGTAACTGGCACTTTGGCAATGACAATGCAACCATTGGCAACGGTAATTGGGACTTCGGCAGTAATAATACAATTGTTGGTAATGGTAATTGGCTATTCACGAGTAACAACACAGTCGTTGGTAACGGTAACTGGTTATCCACCCATGGCAACACAGTCATCGGTAATGGCAGCAATACCAACAGTTTGGAGTCTGATCCGCAAGAGATCAGATCTGATGTTGACAGCTTGATTAACTCCCTCATAGGCAGAATAGGTCAAGATTTTCTGGAGTTAACAGGAAATTTTGGTGTATCAGAAACCCAGACATTTAACCAACTCATCCTTTCTAGAGATACTGGTACTGATTTCAATACCAACATTGAGCAGTTTTTGGTATCACTCAGTAGCACTTACCAACCTGTACAGCAACCTCAGTCTGTTCCAGAACCAGCTTCTTCGGTATCACTGGTAGTAGTGGGACTCGTGTGTTTGGTATTGTCGAAATTCAAGAAGAGTCTACAAAATAATTAAAAGGGAACAGGGAGCAGGGGGGAGTAAAAAAAATAGAATCTGAATAAATTTAGATAATTTATTTTTTGAAGTTCCCTAAGAGGATGTTTGAAAAGTCCTATTGTCGGCGATCGCACCGTTGCTAACCAAGTGGATACATGTGAAAAAACACTGGGATTCAGATTGACTGACTCAATTACTGCCCGCTTGCGTAAAAGAATTTTATCAATCAACTTGACTAAGGCGTGTTTTCAAACTACCCGACACCAAGTCCGCCTCGGATTACGAAAAACTAAGGTTTTTATTGTTTGTATAGTCTCAGGCTTTAGCCTTAAGGCTTTTAGGTTTGAAAACACACCCTAAGCGGTTTTTCATATTATTTTGCACTTTATTGAAATTAAGATAATCACTTAAATGATTACTAAACTTTAATCTTGTATTTACGTATTATTTACCTCCTTTTATACAACCAGAGCTACATTGCAATCGCTAAGTTTTACTGAATTTCTGTAACTTTAACAGAAACAGTTGTAGTCTGTTTCAACAAATAAATAGTAAAAATGAAGAAGTCTAAGTTTTTCAGGGCTTTTCTACTTATTGTTGTACCAGCAGCAATGTTTTTCACTCTGCTTAATTATCTACAAAAGCCGCTAACTGCCCAAACCTCAAGTGTCCATCTAAGAATGGGAAATCCCAGTAATGCTGGCAGTAGTTACAGTAATCGTTTATTGAGTAAATCTCAATACGCAGTTTCTTACAATTGCTATAGAGGAACCCCAAATTGGGTCAGCTGGCAGTTAAACACATCCTGGCTAGGAAGCGCACCTCGCCAAGATGATTTTCGTGCAGATACTACATTACCTTCAGGCTGTTATCGAGTCACTTCTTCTGATTACATTGGTAGCGGATTTGACCGTGGACACATGGCTCCTTCAGCAGATAGAACAAACACAGTTACCAATAATTCTGCTACTTTTTTAATGACAAATATCATTCCTCAGTCACCTGATAATAATCAGGGGTCTTGGGCTGCACTAGAAAACTATTCTAGAGACTTAGTAAACCAGGGGAAAGAACTCTATATTATTTCGGGTTCTTATGGCACTGGTAGTACAGGGTCAAATGGTTTCAAAACCACAATTGCTAATGGTAACGTTACAGTTCCAACCAGAACTTGGAAGGTTATTGTAGTATTAAATTCATCAAATTCTGGTGCTAGTAGCGTCAATACCAGCACCAGAGTAATTGCTGTCAACATACCTAATACCCAAGGTATCAGAAATGCGAATTGGAAAAACTACAGAGTCAGTGTTGATTCTATTGAAGCGAACACTGGTTACAATTTGCTCTCTAATGTCTCTACATCTGTTCAAAGTACAATTGAAGCTAGAGTTGACACTTTGTAAGACTTGTTAATGGAAACTAAAGCCTGTCTATATCTGTAGACAGGCTGATGATTGATTAGTTAGGTTTCTACAACTTTTGTCGAAATTCCAGCTAAATCTTCAGATGGAGTTTTACCAACAATATAGACATCAATACTTATCTTACCTATGCGATAAACCTGAATATCAATCAGATTATCTTTTAAGATTTTGATAAGTGATTGAAACTTTTGCACATTTTGTTTTTGTGTTTCATCGTGCCATTCTTTTTCCTCAGCACAGTTACGAAAAAAATAATCTAGTTCTACTTTTTCAATTGGTTTTTCTTGGGAGTTTCCTGTTAATTGGCGAAGTTTTTGATTTGTTAAAGGTTCTTGAGCTTGATTAGACCATACAAAAACTTCAAATGGATACTCTGATTCACTCATCATTAGCAAACCATCGGTAGCTTGCTTGAGCTTTTCAGTAATTTCATTAGTCATATATGTTTTGAGCGGAAAGTGCCACGAAAAAACAAGGTGTCCTATACAAATCCACGCCAGTTCGCTCAAGTCGGGGAACCCGCTCACGCAAATGGCTCCCTAATTTTAATTATGGGGATTTCCATGTTGCCTCTTGCTGTTCCCTGTTCCTTTTTAATGCGATCGCTCGTTGAACTTCACGCTTATCTTGGCTATTTTCGATCAACTCGTAAGAGCGATCGCATCCACATTGAGGCACCCTAACCTTAGTCATTAAAACGACTTACGCACTCTTACGTATTTTCTCACGAATGATTCCGGATTGCTATATCATTCATTAACAGTGAGTCCAAGCCTGGTGTAACCGGACTCGAAGGCGGTACTTATACTCAAGCTTGCTGCGCGCAAATTCATTGGAATCCCTTTGAAACAAGAATCCCCTAGCCTTTAGGCTAGGGGAGTGTCAACGCAGGCAAGACACGGCTGTCGCTGTGATAGTAGATTTTGAGATTTTAGACAAAAACAAAGCCGCTGTTAAAATCTGAAAGCGTAACTCCTTGAACAATTGCAATTAAGTCGTTGTTAAAAGATATCCCCGTCCCTGATGGTAAACCAGTAGGAGAGGCACTCAAGCTAAACGAAGACATGCAACCCGCAGGTAGAGTGATTAACTCGATCAAATCTTTGTTGATATTGAAGTCAGTAATCAGGGCGAAGTCACTATTTCCAAGATCATTATAGAAAACCTCAGTGCCTGCTGCCAGGACGAAGGTATCACTTCCTTTCCCACCAGTTAAGATATCAAGTTCGCCACTACCAAATCCAAACCCTGGCGCAAAAGGTTCAATACCAATCAGCCGATCGCTCCCATTACCACCTAATAATAAGTCGTTGCCAGCTCCACCAATCAATAAGTCGTTGCCATCTCCACCACTAATAGTATCATTCCCAACTCCCGTCCCTCCAAAGAGTATGTCATTGCCAGCGTTGCCAGCAACAAAGTCATCCCCTCCATTACCGTTGAGTGCGTCGTCACCATTGCCACCAAATAGGCTGTCATTTCCAGAATCCCCAAAGGCTCGATCATCTCCGTCACCACCAAAAATGATGTCTGCACCATCTCCGCCATTGAGGTTGTCATTTCCAATCTCGCCGTTGATAACGTCATTTCCCGCGTCACCAAAGATTCTGTCTCCCCCACTGCCACCGATGATGAGATCATTGCCCCTACCCCCATTGATGACATCAACTCCAGCGCCGCCGTCAATGAAGTCATTACCGGCATCACCAAAGATTTGGTCGTTGCCGTTCTCGCCCTGAATGAAGTCGTTTCCATTTCCAGCAATGATCAGGTCAGCCCCATCACCACCAAAGATATTGTCGTCACCGTCCAGGGATATGACAATATCGTTGCCATCTAGCGCAAAAATTTGATCGCTCTTAACCGTACCAGGAAGAAAATCATTCCCAGGTGTACCAGAAATTTGGTAAGGCATATATTTTTGTAAAATTACTCAAAGGAATTAGTGAAAGACCAACAGTAGTTATAGAGAATTTGGGAGAGATGCAAGGATTGTCTAGATTATTGAGAAAATTGTTAATTAACCAAGCTATATAGCCGTTGTCAATTGCATGAAATACAACAAGCAGGCAGTAGTATCTTTCGTAGAGTACACAGGTATGTACCCCTACCGCGTGTTGCATCCATAAACAGACGCATAACAATGAGACACCACTGTGGAAAGAAGTCTGTAAGGTGAGGCTTCCCGCAGAGTGCGGCGGCTTTAGGCCGCTCAAAACTTCAAACAGGGTTAGCCCGATCCAGGCGATCGCGTTGGATCTTAGAACTTCTCTCAGGGCAACAACTGCTATAAGTTAGCTATGACAGATTTTTTGGTACTTCATGTACACATTTTATTTTCCCTACAAAAAGGAATGTTGAATCTCAACTATTCGTGTGTTTTGTTACTCTCATCAGAGAAAAATAAAATCCCAATTCTCAAAGTCAGACATAATCGTAGATAGAGCAATTGCCAGAAATGTTAATTATCAAAATGTCCATCCTTGAAAATTTTACTCAACATAAAAATTTCAGATTATTGGCACAATAATCTGAAAAAAGAAGCAATATCAACTCTGTTTAAAACGAATTGATGCATGTCCTTTCTCGTTTAAAATACCATTATGTCTACTGACTTCTTACTATATCTGAAGAAGTAAATAATATGATCTTATTTCAAAAAATAGTATATAAATATACAAGTGTTTTTAATATAGAAAATACCAGACATTTTGAATGCTAATACAAAACTTTATACGTTTAGGTTAATTCATCTAAAAAGTCTAAATTAGTCAACATAAAATCATCTCTTAAACCAATATGTTGCCATGATTCGTATCATGGTTCGACGGCTAGCATAATTTTTAGCTCACTCCGACTTTTAAAACATCCTCTAAGCAAAGTTACTGAAGTAGAGTAGTAGTTTGTTCAGTTAAAATTGATGGATGAGCAAATTCGTAATAAAGACTTTAGTCCTTCTCTTTTAAGCACTTTAGTGCCTACTACAAGCCTTTAGAACTAGGTTGAAAGACTAGTAGTTTGATTGACTAATCTGGGGACTTGCTCCCCAGCCCATGTCCAGACATTTTTTGCGTAGTTGTCGATAAGCAAGCGATAAGGCATCAGAGGGAGTGTGAATTTCGGCTGTCAAATCGTAGGGTACTATTTTGGGATGCTGGGATTCAACTATTAGCTGATCTTCTTGATTGATCTTCAAACTATACTTCTGAAAAATGCCATCCGCCCAAGGCTGAGTCAAAAAACTACGAAATTGGATGAATTTGGTAATGGTAGTGCAATCATCAACGGGGACATGAGCAACAAACGTAATAAATCTCTCAAAATCACTGTAAATAACATTGGGCATGTAAACAGTACGTGTTGTTTTAATCTCTGAGCATTTTTTGCGGTGGGTGTATCTCCAAAAAATGCCTTTGGGTGCGTGCTGTTTAAGGTTGAGAAAGCTAGTCCCGCCCCAATCTTCCAAACGGACTTCGTACTTTGGCAATTGTGGTTTCTGAGCCATGCCACTGCCAAAAGAATTAGCATGAACAAAGGCTGAGTGAGCAGGGTCAATGGAGTTTTCTACTAAGCGGGTGTAGTGAGCATTCCATTTAAACTCAAATTGCAGAGGTCGTAAAGTGGAATCTTTAACTTCGGGAAATGATGGTAGAGGAGGACATTCTTTTTCGTGAAGATCTCCCCAGAACAGCCAGACAAAACCGTATTTTTCTTGGACTGGGTAAGCGTTGACGCGAGTTTTCTTGGGAATAGGCACATCGGGCTGATTGGCGGGAATTTCAATACAAGCACCATCTGCCTGATATTTCCAACCATGATAGGGACAACGAATACAATTATCTTCTACCCATCCATTAGATAAGGCAGCGCCACGATGGACACACACATCGTTGAGAGCGATCGCCTCTCCTTTGGAGTTACGGTATAAAACAAATTTTTGGTTTAACAGGGAAAGTTGTTTGGGTTTACTTGTAATAGCTGAGCTAAATTCACATGCGTACCAAAAGTTTTTTAACATATTTTTTCCTACATAAAATTACAGTGTGTTGATTCATAAGCCAGGTTTTCAGTACGTAAGTTCTGACATTGTTAAGTCCGTTGCTAACAGAGCCAGGATAAATATGCAATCAACTACCGAACCAACTAATGGCCCGAAAATACTCTTTGGCAAAGCATTTCCAAGGAGCATGATTAACGTTCCTACAAACATCCATAACCATTGTGTTTGGTGCCAAATATAGAGTGCCACTATAGCTACTAATAAAGCGGTGAAAATTGTCACAATTGGTGCATTACAACTCTTAGGTTTGTAACGTAAAGTGCCAGCAAAAGTTGTTGGTATTAGTTCCAGTTGTCGAAAGTTGGTTAGCAAACCAAGTGCAATCAGCCCTATGGCGATTACCCAGCAACTTTTGTACAGAATAAAATTGCTCGCCCAGAACACGCCTGCGATGTCGGCTAGGTTGACAGCAACCACAACTAACAGGGGCACAAATAAATTATGAAATAGAAAACGCAAACGGTTAAGTAGTTTTAGCAAAGCCCCTTCATGAATCAGGTAACCCACTGAAACAATCAGATTGTCGTAAATCATTCCAGCTAATACGACAATTAGTAAAAATGTACTGATTCTGTGTGATTGTTGAAATAAAATAATCCCCCAAATTGCAAACCCGAAAGTGGCTAACGTATAGATTGGATACAAAAAAGCTGCCATAATTTTTCACAAAATGACTTAATTCTTCAAAAGGTTTTTGTAACTCAATATTTGTTTTTTGTTTTTTTCAGTCGACATTGTTTGTCGGCTTGTTAAGGCTAAAAAACCTTTGTGATCGTCAAGCTTGGTGAATATTCAGGTCTGCAATCATTTGTGGAGTCTACTTGGTTAGTGTGAGGTTCTATTCCCCAGCCCATGTCTAAGCATTTTTTGCGTAGTTTGCGATAGACTATTGACAAATTATCAGAAGGAACATGGAGTTCGGCGGTCAAATCATCGGAGACCATTTTGGGGTTTTGAGACTCGATTATTGGCTGATCTTCTAACATAGTTTTCAAAGCCCGCTTTCGTGCATCCCCATCAGCCAAAGGTAAGGTGATAAAGTTGCGGAGAACGATCCACTTGCTCAACGTTGTGTTAACATCAATCGGCTGGTGAACACTAAAAAGAATGATCTTAAAATCACCAATAGGAAAGTCAAACTCAAGTCGGCTAATGTTGGGCATATAAAAAGAAACTTTTACGCCTAATGGGCGTGAGCCTTGTTTATTGAGAATAGTTTTCCAAAAGCCTCTAATTTTTTTTGACTGACTTGCTGTGACAGTAGCACTTGCACTCCAATCTTCTAAATGGACACTATACTCTTCAATTCTTGGCTGGTCTGCGATTCCACTGCCAATGGAATTAGCATGAATAAATGGTACATGAGAGATATCGATCGCATTTTCTAATACACGAGTGTAGTGAGTGTTCCATTGCAATTGGCCGTAAACAGCTCGCCAACCAGGAACACCAAATTCGGGAAGTATTGGAAGTGGGGGACGTTCTTTCTCAGGAAGGTCTCCCCAGAACAGCCAGATAAAACCGTATTTTTCCTGAATTGGATAGCTATCTACGTGTGCCTTTTTGGGGATAGATATACCAGGCTGATTGGCGGGAATTTCAATACAAGCACCGTCTGCTTGAAATTTCCAACCATGATAAGGACAACGGATACAATCGCCTTGTACTCGTCCATTAGATAGGGCTGCGCCGCGATGAGGACACATATCGAAAAGAGCGATCACCTGTCCTTTGAAGTTGCGATACAGGACAAATACTTGGTTAAGCATATTAATACGCTGGGGCTTGCTTTTAATAGCAGAGCTTAGTTCACAGGCGTACCAGAAGTTTTTTAACACGCTTTCCTACTACTTTTAAATCAATTAATGTAATTTGGATGTAGAGAATTGAAAGCAGCCTATTGATTTACTAGACAAAAGGCATTTTTGACTAATACCAATTCTCTATAAACTTGCACTTAATGAGTACCTCTGTTTTCCTTGGCGTTCTTGGCGCTTGGCGGTACCCTATGGGTTCGCCCTTGGCGTTCTCGGAGAGTAGCCGCTTTGCGTCTACGTTTATGAATATTAAGTACATCTTCACGGAGAAATGGTATAACTGACTTTTCTTTAAGTCAGTCAAAAACGCCTTGAACTGCTAGGCATATTCAAACATCGGCAATATTATAGATACCGCCAGTTAGTTGAGGAGATAAACTGATCATAAAACCAGGACACCAAAAGACTTTCCAGCCTGTCCCCTGCTATACAAATACTATGGATATCAATTCTTGCCAGAATTAGTTTTAAAAATGTATTGCTAGTCCGAGTTTACAATTCACCCGACTTATCCACTTTACATCCCAACCATTATCCTATTTCACCTGTTTGCACTAACCATGTAATACACAACTATCAAAGCTGCATATCTGTAGAATCCATTACTAAAATTCAGTTAACATAATGGTGCATTACTCAATCAAGTCCATAATGGTATTTTAGGTATAGCATCCATTAAGAGTATGCTCAAGGCTTGTGCAACGCCATTTCGAGGAGCAACTTCGGGCGCAAAACTTTTCAAGAGAGCGAAAGCTACGCTCTAAGCGTACCCCTACGGGGAAGCAAGCTACGCGTAGCGTCTTTAAGAGTTGCTATACTGCAAACTTTACAGCAGTTCCTAATGGAATTTATTTAACGTGAGTTCGATGAACTTTAAAGCCTGAAACCCTTGACCAGTATATTGTCTGGTAACTAACAGTACCTAAAAAGGCTTGGGCTTATTGAGAATAAAATCAGTAACTATTGAATCTGTCAATTATTGACCTTATTCTCAACTAATCATTGAGATTTGCTATCAGCCTTAGTTTCAATAATCCTTGATTTACAAGGTTTATAGCCCATAAAATCCGTCGAACTCACGTTTATTTAATGTATCCAGTTTCCTGCAAAAACTTACGTAATTTAGCAAAATACTGAAGGCGATCGCTTTTTTGATAAGCTTGTTGCACTCGTTGCCAACCATCTTGTTCTTGACCTAACAAATATTTATCTGCCAAGTAAGGTGCTAAAAATCCTTTACCGTCGTCACCTTGTTGCCGTGCCTGATTGTAAGTTTTCCATAACTCAAAGGCATTATTGTAGATTAACTTGGGATAGCGCCGAGTAACATCAATCATCTTCCCTTGATGATACTGCCAAATTTGCAAAGGATACCCAGAAGCTGCATAGGCTGTAAAGGCATAAGCAAAGCGATCATCTCGGCTTTCAAACTCTGGTAGTCCGTCCCTGTCTGCATCTTGGAATCTATAGCCACCATTCCCCCAATCATGACGAACTTGAGTGTACTTTTGGGATTTGCTGTCGTAGTGGTAAATCAATGAATAAGTACAACAGTGCGCTCCGCCTGTAAAGAAATCGGCAATTACTTCTGGTTCTTTATTGCCATCCAAGTCTAGGACTGGTAACTTATTGTCTGTAAAAACCCCGACAGGTCGGTCATATTCACTTTCTTGGGGCAATTTCTGATCCAAAACAATTTGACCAGCCCGAATTATTTGCAACCGAACATTTTTATACTGGTATTCTTCTGGTTTGTCATAAGATATTTTTGCCTGTACATTGCCCGATTGCCCAGCGATCGTCTCTGCTCTGCTGGGTTGAGTGAATACAGCCGACATGTTTAAAACAGTTAAACCGATCAGAGATTGATTAATGAAGGTACGAATAATATTCATTATGAGTGTTGTATGTATAGCTATCGCCAGGGAGTTTAGGACATCAACTGATCATAAAACCCGGATACCAAAGGACTTTCAAATCTGTCCCCCTTCGGGTGAAGCAGTTGCTCATGGGAGAAGACCGCACTGCTTCACCTGTCCCCTGTCCCCTGCTATAGCTTGTTCAACTGTATACAACACTACAAAAACGATCAATATCGGAAAATAGCTGCTGCTGATATCGAGTCTGGCATTTGTTCTTGCTCAACAGCGTAAACATTGCCACCATTTAAGAGTGCATGAATAGCGGCAAAATCCAACATATCTTTATCGTTAGGTTGTGGTTCTGGGTGTAAATCTACAGTCATTGTATCTGGATCAAATTCGCCCCAAATTTGCTGCCCTACAGGCACAAATAAAGTGTCAACCCTTTGACAATAAGCAGCAGAGACAATTTCTTTAATGTCATTAGAGGCTTTACCAGTACCCTCCCCAGCAACTTGTTGATAAAGTTTCATTGCATTTTTCTCTGACTCATGAAATAGAGGTTCGACAATTTGCCAAGCTGACTCCTGCAATTCTTGCGGCTGGAAAACTTCTGGTCTGCGGGTAATACCTACTTTTACTAAATGCTGGTAAGTATTTGCTTCTTGGTAAATTGGATGAAGATACTCAACTCCTGCCAAAACTAAAGGTGCTTTTTCGTTTCGCAGTTGCTCGTATAATGCTTTATCGATAGCGTGACAGAATTGCAAAATGTCTGCTTGGCGCTTATCTCTGTCAGGACTTCCTTGACCATGAAATGCTCCTGGTTGCTGAGCAGGATTAGCGCTTCCCCCTCTTGATGTGCCTGTCCGGTGCTGTACTCCTTTTTGAATTTCGTCCTCCATAAGAGATTCATCGAGACTCTGAGGCATATTCTCTACTTTCACCTCATTAAGACCAAAGCGTGTTCCCTCAAAAAATTTCACATCTTGTTGGCTAAGAGCGAGGACGTAGAACTTGCCATCATTATTAATTAAATGTAGCAATGGCTTGAGGTGAAAGCGATCGCTAACAACCACCAATTCTTGCACCGCTACTGGTAGGCGGTAGTAGCGAAACATCTGTGAGGAAATAAAAATTGCCAATCCGTGGTCTTGATGTTCCCAAAATTCACCCGTATCCAGTTCCATAGCTGGCTGGAGAAAATCTACCACCTCCGTGTGGCGAATCCCCATTTCATCCAACCGTTTCTCTGCTTCACGGATTAAGTTTTTGAAACGAATTGGATTTTGTCGGATCTCTGATCCTGCTTTTTGCATAGGCGTATACAGAGTTACACAAGGTTTTTGGGGATTTTCGACTAAAGTTTTTAGTTCATCAATAGAAAATAATGTCATTAATGATAAAGTCCCTATCTATTTCAATAAGGCTGAACGACTTATACCAATTCTCCAAAATCAAGTAATAGATACAAACCCACCAAACCCAGGTAAAATCTGACTTTCTTAATTCCAAATTGATATTAGATCCATTTCAACGCCTTAGTTGTCAAAATTCATCTTTCTTCCGATAAGAAATTACCCACCATGTACACCATTCTTTAGATAGATAAACAGGTGGGTAGATATGAATATTTTTGAACTTAAAATTTAATTTGCTGCTTAAAGCTAAAGATAGAGATAGGTTGATTAATTTTTATTCATCCAGCATTTGGAGTATTAGATTTGGGTTGTTGTGAGTTGATGGCTGTCCCAGTTTGCTGTTGCCTAGCAAAACCCAAAGATACTTGTTTCATCAGCCAATACAAACCTAGAAGGATCACAAAACTGACAGTAATAATTACCAACGGCTGTTTACCAAGAAGTTCCTCCACACCTCTGGTTAGTAAAGCATCTGGTTGAGTGATGAAATCCCAACTGTTGAAACGCAAAAACCGTCCCCAATAAACACCAACAGCACAAAGAGCATGAGTAATTAATTCAACCCCTAAAATCCATTGACTTTTACCAATGCGGTGTAAGTAGTAACCCAAATTAATTAAGGAAATTACATAAGCTTCAAATCCAGCTAAAATTACCATTAGATAAACGGGAATTAGCACTAAAATAATCATCCATACCGATTGAATTGTGCGAATGTCGTGGATTAGATGAATGACATCAGTCAACAAATAAGGCGCATTTGGTAAAAACGCGTAGAATACCAGGAATCCGAGCCACCAAACCCAAGAACGGCCGCGTCTGCCGCGAAATAGCCAGACACTTAAAGCTAAAGGGATAAAAGCCAGAAACAAATTCCAAGTCATCCAGCTCATGTTAATACGCAAGACCTGCAAAACTCTGGCTATCAGTTCCTCTTTCATAGCTGTTTACTCGCAAGACGTGTGATTGATTTGGATTTGCTTTGCTTTGTAATACTAATTTTAGTAACTGCTTGACAAAACAGTCAAAATATAAATAAGGTTTCATTGCTTTCTCAGGGAATTTATTTCTTGGAAAGCCAGACGAGGTTTTTGTGCATTTCATACTTTGGTAGAAATAACCAGCCTAATCAACTAGTATAGCCAGAAAATTAATAGGGACAAAGTTATTACTACAGAAAACCTCCTGATCTAGAACCTCGCTACCTTAGCTTTGATATTAACTTCAATTTGCCCTAGGCGAATTACAGAATAGTTGGATAGCTAATCCCTAAAAATTATGCTGGGTAAAGCACCAACACTCGACTACGAAGGCTGATAGCTGCAAAGATTGTGGAACTTAAACATGATCGCGATCGCTATATCGTTCCAAAAAAGCCTCAGTGTTACATCTGTGGCTTACTAGTTGGTACGGTTGGTAAAGTTTCTCTAAAACTCCTACACCACTATGGCAACAGCCTAATCAGCGAATCAGTTAAAGTAAAGATAAGTAAAGAAAATGCTTTGAACTAAAATGACTGCTCTACCCTTAGAGGAAATCTCTGCTCAGTTAGAAAGTCCAAACCTGCGCGATCGCATGGTAGCCCTGGCCAATCTGCGCCATGTATCTGCCGAAGATGCAGTACCTTTAATTAAAAAGGTCTTGGATGATGAATCTCTGCAACTGCGATCCATGGCCGTATTTGCACTAGGAATTAAACCAACAGCAGAAAGTTATCCAATTTTGGTAAAAATTTTAGAGAACGACCCAGACTATGGCATTCGCGCTGATGCTGCTGGTGCTTTAGGATATTTGGGTGATGCTAGAGCTTTTGAGGTGCTGGCGCGAGCATTTTATGAAGATACTGATTGGCTAGTACGCTTTAGTGCAGCAGTTTCCTTGGGTAATATTAAAGATCCCCGCGCCAGTGAAATTCTTATTCAGGCTTTGGATAGCAAAGAAGTTGTTTTACAAGAAGCTGCAATCTCCGCACTAGGAGAAATTGAAGATATTGAATCTGTTGATAGTATCTTACGCTTTGCCCAATCCGAGGATTGGTTAATGCGGCAACGTCTCGCAGAAGCTTTGGGACATCTTCCTACTGCCAAAAGCATCTCAGCTTTAAAATATCTAGCAAAAGACAACCATCCCCATGTGGCCGAAGCAGCAAAGATTTCTCTCCAGAGACTTGAAGAAATAGGCAATCAAGTTTAACGTTTGCGCCTCCTGGTATCTTTGAATAATAATTCAATGGGATTTTTAGCATTTGAGTCATGAATATTGAAGAGTTTTTTCAGTTAAGTGCTGGTAAATGGTTTTCTCACCGTACTAGCCACCATTTGGCTTTTAATAAATCTGAAGATGGTAAGTCAGACATAATTATTGAGATGCTGGCAGTAGATCATCCAGAGGTAATCAAATTATGTCAACTATACGAAATTCTTCCTAGTTCAGCGGCCTGTGGTGCTAGAGTTACCTGGAACGGAACAATGGAACAGGATCAAAAAAAGCACAGCGGCTCTACTGTGTTAGTTTTAGTACCTGATGTGGATAAGGTTAACGAAGGTAAGTTACTGCGGAAAATAGGTGACACCGAAAAAGCCCTTGTCACCGGACGTTATAAAATGGGTAGTGATGAGGCGTTGACCCTGACTACAGAGTCCGAAACTATCTGGTCTGAAGAACGTTTGTGGTTTGCTAGCCCTAATTTGCGAATGCGTGTACTTGTTGTCAAGCGCGTTGATGGCTTTAGTACGGCTTCCTTCACTTCTGAGATTCGCATGGGCGGTAGTCCAGCAGCAACCAAGGTGTCAGAGGCGGCTAATCCCGTATCAAGTTAAGATGGGCGCTCAGGAGTCAGAATAGATATTTCCTTCTGTCTCCTGTTTCGTAAATATTATTCTAAATTTGTAACAAACGAGCGATCGCCTGGGGTAATGGCAGCACAATCATCACTAATAAAGCCATTGCTATCAACCCCAAAATGTCACGTCCGTTATTCAGTTCAGTGACATCATTTAAGGCAGGTTCATCAATCAACGGGATGAATAATAAGATAATCGCCCATACAAAAAATTCTGGCTGGACTAGAGAAAGTAATAGCAGTAACAAGCGTGAAATTTGCCCAATAATTATTGCAGTGCGTTGACCGAACATTGCATGGACAATGTGACCCCCATCTAATTGTCCTACAGGCATCAAATTTAATGCGGTGACGATTAGTCCTAAAAAACCAGCCACGGCGATAGGATGCAGATCAATAGCTGATTTCGTTGTTAACTGACTTCCTAATGCTAACTTTGAGAGCAACGCTAGTAAGATTGAATATTTGGGATTAAGTGCATCAGGGTTCAACAGTGCTGTTTTTTCAGTCAGGGGAACCACTTCAGAATTAGCTAAACCCCATATCAGTAAGGGTAAAGTGGCAATAAAACCTGCAATTGGCCCAGCAATGCTAACGTCAAATAAAGCTTTACGGTTAGGAATTGGACTTCGCATCTGAATAAATGCGCCAAAGGTTCCCAAGAAAAAAGGCATGGGGATAAAGTAAGGCAGAGTCGAGCGAATTTTGTAGAATTTAGCTGTCAAATAGTGGCCAAGTTCGTGGATGCCTAAAATAGTCATCAGCCCTAAAGCATAGGGTAATCCTTTAAAAAACACAGTTGGGTCAGATTGAAATGTCGTCGGATCAATACCAGCCGTTTTCGCCCCCACCAAGGTAGTAGTTAATAAAGTCGCTACTAGCAGTGATAATGCTAATACTGGGCGAGTTAGCTTTTCTGGTTTGCTGGAATTTTCTGCTTGAGCTGTTTGAGTATTGGGAACAAGCACAAAAAAAGGTTTATCGTTGAGACCCTCTTGAAAAATTACTAAGAAGCGATCGCCAAATTCTGCTTCAATATTTGCTTTAATCTGTTGATAGGCTTTGCCGGGTGTTGTTCTTAACTGACCTCGACAAATCACAGCTTGGGGTCTGTATTCAATGTTCTGAATGTAGTATACAGACCAAGAAAAACAATTTCGTAGTTGAGTTTCTTCCGTTGGTTCAATGGGACGCACTGGTACTGGTTCTGCGATAGGATTGATAGCCGATTGTGATTCAGGAGATTGGGATTCAGTTTGCGTATCTTTTGGTGTTCTACGCCCCCATTGAAACAATAGCCAGTATAACAAAAGACAGATAAGTGAAGGCCAGATAATTAGTGATGGTGGCAGAGGTTGCTTCACCCCATACATTAGCGTCCATCCGCTTAATAACAATGCTGGTGTCATTAGTACCAGCCACAACAACCAGACAGGAGTCCGGGTGATGTTAGCGACGCTGCGCTGCACCATCAGATAAGTAGCAAGTCCCAGTAGGAGGAGAAACCAAAATGTCATGTGATATTCAGTAAATTTGAAAAAACGTCCTACCAGTAGTGCCAGCACCACATCTCTCACTACCAGGCAGAATCTCAACTCCAGTTTTTGCCGCAACGGTTAACAGTAGTTGTTAACTCTCAAATGTAAATTCTTAAGAAGTTCAACTCTGTAACTAGATTTTTTACAACTCCTCAGTTTCGGTTTTTTGCTCATGTGCCCCTTACCTCAACCGCCGAATCATACAGTTAAACCACCGCGGGCTGTACTAGACAGCATCTTTGCCTTTCCACCAAATCGGGACACATTAGGAGGAACATCTTACTTCATTGTAAGAAATGAAGGCAATATCCTCATAGATTGCCCTGCCTTAGACCAAACAAATCAAGATTTTTTGCGATCGCATGGGGGGGTGCGTTGGTTATTCCTCACTCATCGAGGTGCTATTGGTAAAACAAAAGAAATTCAGCAAACCTGGGGTTGCGAAGTTCTAATTCAAGAGCAAGAAGCCTATCTATTGCCAGGATTAACCGTAACTACTTTTGGCCAAGAACTTAATTTTACTGCAACAGCACAAATAATTTGGACACCTGGTCATTCTCCCGGTTCATCTTGCCTGTATTACACTGACCTTGGAGGTGTGCTGTTTTCTGGCCGCCATTTAGTTCCTAACCAGCAGGGCGAACCAGTACCATTACGCACAGCAAAAACTTTTCACTGGCCACGACAAATCAAGAGTCTCCAGTTTTTACTAGAAAGTTATTCGCCAGAGACCCTCCAATATATTTGTCCTGGGGCTAACACGGGTTTTCTGAGAGGCAAACGTGTAATAGATAATGCTTACCAGCGTCTCACTAATTTGGATTTATAGGGCATTGGGCATTATTTTGTTCATCTTCCCCTGCTTCCCCTGCTTCCCCTGCTCTCTAATCCCTACTTCCCTACTCCAGCCACTACGGAATTTTTCGCCAATAGCTCCAATGCTGCTTGATATTGTAGATCTGCTGCTGTAGCAATTTGTTCGCGCTTGATTGGCTCTTGAGTAATCACTGTATCTGGCTTAATACCTAATTTGTTAATATCTCGGTGCAGAGGAGTTTCATACTTAGCAATTGTAACTGCCAATCCAGAACCATCTGATAATTCAAACAAAGACTGAATTAAGCCTTTACCAAAAGTAGTTTCACCTATTAACTGGGCACGATTGTTATCTTGTAGTGCGCCTGCAAGAATTTCACTGGCACTAGCAGTTCCTTGATTGACCAAAATCACTAAAGGATCGTCTGTCAAAGCTGGCCCAAATGATTCAAAGCTACCCTGAATGCCTTGGCGATTGACGGTGTAAACTACAGTGCCAGAATTTAACCACAGGCGGGCAATTTCAATTCCTGATTGCAAGAGTCCACCAGGATTATTTCGCAAATCTAAAATATAGGCAGCAGCGCCTTTTTTTTCTAAGCTAGAAACAGCGTGTGCCAATTCCATTGAGGCGTTAGCATTAAACTGAGTTAGGCGAAGGTAGCCAATGGGTGTACCCTGTGGAGAAAGACGCAAATCTGCCACAACAGGGTTTAAGGCAATGCGATCGCGCACTATTCTAACTTCAATTTTTTCCTCTCCATCTCGTTCAATCAAAAGTGTGACTAAACTACCAATAGACCCGCGCATTCTGGCTGCTGCTTCGTCGAGGGTGAGGTTTTCTGTGGAAATGCCTTCAATTTGAAGAATGCGATCGCGCGGTCTAATTCCTGCTTGATCTGCTGGGGAACCCTCTATGGGAGTTACGACTTGTAATATTCCTG
Source organism: Halotia wernerae UHCC 0503 (assembly GCA_034931985.1). Lineage (GTDB taxonomy): Bacteria > Cyanobacteriota > Cyanobacteriia > Cyanobacteriales > Nostocaceae > Halotia > Halotia wernerae. Next base: position 27,900 of record JAYGHB010000027.1, on the reverse strand, counting down.
TTTGAGGATCGAGGGCTATTTGCAAACCTACCCCAGTTAATTCTCCAGAAGTATTAACTTGCAAACTGCGGTACTGTTCTGGGTCTAAAAAGCGCGTAAAAGGATCATCGAGACTCTTAAGCATTTTCTGAATTGCCGCATAAGTTGCTTTTTGGTCGTTAAGCGGCCTTTCTAGAGCCTTTTGCCGCACCGCCGCCCAGTTTTGATGATTAAACGTCTCATCCAGATAAGAGCGATTAACAATTCGCCAAACTTCTGAAACTAGTTTCTGTTCGCCCGTCAATGCTGCTGCTGGTTGGATGAGTAAACCCAGCGCTAAGCAAAAAGCTATTAGTACTGAAAATCCTAGCCGAAAAACCTGTTTGTGCATGAACCCCATTGCCAATTCCACCTCAACCCAAACTGTTTAGAACTGCCCAATTACCTTGTTGTTGATGAAATCTATCTCTCGATTATGTTACTTTTTTTATAGAAGTGGTGCATTGTTCTCATCAACTTGTTAAAGCACTGATGCTCATGCATAGCACTCAACAAACGATAAGATCTACTTTGTGTCCACCATTTTTTGTGTTGGGTTGCGAAGAGAACGCAATATATTTCATATTTGCAGAGTGTTAAGTTTTTTTAAATTTTTACCACTCTGAAAGCTCAAAAGCAAACAAACCAACTTTTCTTTGTAAAAATCCCAAAGCTAATTGGGAGATTGATCAACCGCAACCGATTTTTAGGAACTTAAGATTGTATGGCCAACGTTTACGACTGGTTTGAGGAACGCTTAGAAATTGAAGCGCTTGCTGAAGATGTCACTAGCAAGTATGTACCTCCCCACGTCAATATTTTTTACTGTCTAGGTGGAATTACCCTGGTTTGTTTTCTGATCCAGTTCGCTACTGGATTTGCGATGACATTCTACTACAGACCAACAGTTGCTGAAGCTTACACCTCAGTGCAGTACATCATGAATGATGTAAACTTCGGCTGGCTAATTCGTTCCATCCACCGCTGGTCTGCCAGCATGATGGTATTGATGATGATTCTGCACGTCTTCCGGATATACCTCACAGGTGGTTTTAAAAAGCCCCGCGAATTGACTTGGATAAGTGGCGTTATCCTGGCTGTGATCACCGTTTCCTTTGGAGTAACAGGCTATTCCTTACCTTGGGATCAAGTGGGCTACTGGGCTGTAAAAATTGTTAGCGGTGTACCAGAAGCAATTCCCGTAGTTGGCGTTTTAATTTCAGACCTGCTGCGCGGTGGTTCTAGTGTTGGTCAAGCAACACTAACTCGCTACTACAGCGCCCATACATTTGTACTACCTTGGTTAATTGCAGTTTTCATGCTGTTCCACTTCTTGATGATCCGCAAGCAAGGTATTTCTGGCCCTTTGTAATCTAAATGAGCCAATATGCAAAAAGGCAACAGCATTCAGTTTTCAGATCAAGTCGTTTGTTTTAAACTTATGGAAAATTTGGAATAAGTTACAAAAAGAATAAGTACTTGTAGTGGTAACTGAAAGCTGTAGCCGCTTGGAGGGCGGCTGACCGCATGTAAGGTTTGCTTATAGCTGATGGCTTTCACAAATGCTTTAATTGAATTTAAGCAGGAGAGCGCGTTTAAAAATGTCAACACAGAAAAAACCCGATCTGAGCGATCCTAAATTAAGAGCCAAACTAGCCCAAGGCATGGGTCACAACTACTATGGTGAACCCGCTTGGCCTAATGATTTACTGTATGTATTTCCAATTGTAATTATGGGTTCGTTTGCTTGTATTGTGGCTCTAGCTGTGCTGGATCCCGCGATGACAGGTGAACCAGCGAATCCTTTTGCCACACCATTGGAAATTTTGCCAGAGTGGTATTTGTATCCAGTCTTTCAGATTTTGCGATCGCTTCCTAACAAACTCTTAGGGGTGTTAGCAATGGCATCTGTGCCTTTGGGACTAATTCTCGTTCCCTTCATTGAGAACGTCAACAAGTTCCAAAATCCTTTCCGTCGTCCAGTAGCGACTACAGTGTTCCTTTTTGGTACTCTCGTTACTCTGTGGTTGGGTATTGGTGCTGCTCTCCCATTGGATAAATCTTTGACCTTGGGATTGTTCTAAATTAGCCACCAAAAAAAGTTTTGACGCCTGTAAGTTTCAAGAGTATGTCACGAAGTGAAAAGTTGCGGCAATCGTCGTTTCTAAGCTTCTTTGATGTACTCTTGAACAAATCCACAGGCGTCAATTTTAGTAAGCCAGGCTACTGCAATTTTAAGTTTTGGATGCAAAAGCGATTCCAAAATCTTAAATCGCCATCACGACGACAAATTCCAGCATTTTTACTTATTTTATATTCAAGTCACGGTCAATGCTTAGCATGGTGAAGCGAGACCATCTGACAGTTAAGAGCGACCTTAAGCTCTTAAACAAAGTGCAACAATGGTTTGATCAATTTTGTCTGCAACATGTGTCTCAACTGGGCTGGTCAGAAGGCCAACTTTATCGCCTCAATTTAGCATTAGCAGAGGGCTTTACTAACGCAGTTCGTCATGCTCATCGTGCTTTACCACCCGAAACAACCATAGAGATTCAAGTTAGTCTGTGGATAAACAAACTAGAAATGAGAATTTGGGATCATGGAAAACCTTTTGACCCCAATGCGATCGCAGAGCCAGAGCCAGGTACTCTGCAAGTAGGAGGTTACGGATGGTTTTTGTTGCGGCGTTTGGCTGACCGTGTTGTTTACGAACGCAGTACAGATGGTAGAAATTGTCTTTTGATCGTCAAATATGCCAATGAAGGTCAAATGAAGTATGAAGTATAAAAAACTTCATCCACAAAGGCATGGGGCATAGGGAAGAGTTAGTTACCAATGCCATTTTTGCCCGCGTTCGTGTACAGTCCAGGGCGGGGACAAAGTTTCCTGCCGATTTTGATCAAAGTTTTGGTATAAAAAAAGTACTCAATTTAGTAGAGTCAGCATTCGAGTTTCTGTTACTCCTTTGCTAGGATCTGGCCGCAGTCCGCTTTAAGAATAAATTCTGAGGCTAATAGTTAAAGTCTACTTTAGTAGACTGGGTAAAGAATTGAACCCGTTTTAACGGGTTTGAGCTATCAGTCTGGAACTTTAGTTCTAGGCGGTTGTTACAACTGGTGCAAGATCTCGGTTTTGAGAAACTTTTTAGAGAAAATAGTACAAACAGATATAAAGTGATGGCAAAATTGTACAACCGCACCCACTGCTACATCCTCCCTAGGAGAGTAAAGACATAAATGCTAATTGATACAGTGGGAGAAAAACTAGATATAAGTAAAAACTCTTGCAAACAAGCTAACCATGTCTTCGTTTTTCTAGAGATTTTTACACACGAAGGCGGGATTCAATCTTATGTAAAAGATATTTTTCGTAGTTATTTGGAATTAAATACAGGCTATCAAGCAGACGTATTTTTGCTACGAGATACTTTTAAATGCTCAAATCCTTTTGAGTCTGATAATTTAAAATTTCATTACTTTCAAAATCAGTCACCCCAAATAGGTAGAGTTAAAATGGGGGTAACTCTGCTGAAGTATTTGTTGCAGAAACGCCCCCAACATGTTTTTTGTGGTCATATTAACTTAGCAGTACTGATCCAAAACCTTTGCCAACCACTGGGTATTCCCTACACAGTCTTAACTTATGGTAAAGAAGTTTGGGAACCACTTAAAAATCAGGAACGCCGCGCCCTTGCTTCAGCAGCCGGAATTTGGACAATTAGTCGCTATAGCCGCGATCGCGCCTGTGTTACTAACGGTTTAGATCCCAGTAAAATCAAGATGCTTCCTTGTGCGATTGATGGTGAGCAATTTACTCCTGGCTCTAAGCAACCAGAATTAGTTGAGAAGTATGACTTAACAGATAAGAAAGTACTTATGACTGTAGCGCGGCTATGGTCAGGAGATATTTACAAAGGTGTAGATGTCACAATTCGCGCCTTACCACAAATCGCGCAGATTTTTCCCGACGTGAAATATTTGGTAATTGGTCGTGGTGATGACCAACCAAGATTAGCTCAGTTAGCAGAAGATTTAGGTGTGAGCGATCGCATAGTCTTTGCAGGTTTTGTACCTACAGAAGAATTAATGTCACACTACCATCTTGCTGATGCTTATATTATGCCTTCTCAAGAAGGCTTTGGCATTGTTTACCTAGAGGCGATGGCTTGTGGGTTACCGGTGCTATCTGGTGATGACGATGGGTCAGCCGACCCCTTACAGGATGGTAAACTGGGATGGCGAGTACCCCATCGCAATCGGGAGGCGGTAGCAGCAGCTTGTATAGAAATCCTTAAAGGAGATGATCAACGTTGTGATGGAAAATGGCTAAGGAAGCAAGCGATCGCTCTTTTTGGTAAAGATGCTTTCCAACAACGATTACAAGAATTACTGTCATCTTGAGTTTTTAGTCGATAGTCCTAAGTTTTTGACCATTAAATTTTGACTCTTGGCTAAACTCGCTATCCTAGAGAAAGCAGCATGACATTTAAAAAATGGGCTTTAAATCTTTACAATTAAGTCTTGTGAATCTTCGCCCTTGGCTGACTTTGTTAGCAGTAGCTTGGTTGCTGGCATCAGTAGGCTTGGGCTGGTTGGTGAACTCGTTATTGATTCTTTTCGGATTGCTATTGTTAGCACCCGTTGTGGCTTTCTTTGGGTTTCGTTGGTGGCTGCAACGCAACTTGGTTACTGATCAGTGTCCGGTCTGTAATTATGAATTTACAGGTTTAAATAATAGTCAGTTGCAGTGTCCTAATTGTGGAGAGCAACTTTCAGTACAACAGGGACATTTTCAACGCTTCACACCAGACGGCACAATTGATGTTACAGCGATCGAAGTACCAACAAAATCGCTAGAAGATTAAGTAGTGGTATTAGGGGCTAGTGCATAAATTTCCTTAACCCATACATTCCGGATAATACTGGTCTAAGCGAGTGTATGTATAAAAAGGGAACCGCAAAGTATTATGATTAACCAGATTACCGCTTTAGAATCCTGCTGGCATATTTCTCCTCCTTGGGGTTCTGCCATGCCCCCAATAGCAGTTCAAGTGCTAGAGAAAGTCTTTTTATCAGGCTCTGATTTGTCGGGCTACTGCTGTGGTGTGCATTGGGAAGGACAGGAGTGGGTGTATGCGATTGTTTGCCTTGGTGAAACACTCTACTTGCCTAGACGAGAATTTTACTCAACAAATTTACTAGAAAATGCCACTGTTCCCACTCCAGCTTTTAAATTGGGAGACGTGGTTGAAGTTGATTTTAGTGAACAGCCGACACATCGTATTATCCAAGGTATTTTTAGCCTCAAAAACAATTGGCTTTATGCCGTAGATTGGCGCTCCCCCATTTTGGAAGAAACGGCATTTTCCCCAAGTCGAACTATATGGCTTGCTGATGTTGATTTAGTAAGTGTAGATGTATAAAAGCAGTTCTGACTTAGACAGTCTCTATTTACGAAATTTTCTTACTTCCCAGTCACCAGATCAAAGAAATATATATCTAAAAACAGTGCCAATGCGATTGAAATTTTGAGAAGGTACTAATATTTGAGTCAGTCCAACTATCTATAAAGTGCCTTACAAACATCTATGACACCAGATGCGATCGCGACTCTAGGGCAAAGTATATCTAATTATTGGATAGCTTCTGTATTATCTACACCCATTAAAGATCCTGTGCCGGTTTTTTTGATGATTCTGGGGATTATGCTAGTCGCACCCCTGCTATTTGAGAAAATCCGGTTGCCTGGGATTGTGGGATTAATTCTGGCAGGCGTTGTGGTCGGGCCAAACGGACTGGGATTGTTGGCACGAGATAACACAATTGTGCTTTTAGGTACAGTTGGCTTGTTATTTCTGATGTTCATGGCAGGTCTAGAAACGAGCTTGGATGACCTGAAATATAATGCTGATAAAGCGCTCATCTTTGGATTTGCGACTTTTCTAGTGCCGATGGCATTGGGTACGGGAGCGATGTTAGCCATTGGTTACAGCCCATTGGCAGCCGTTTTGGTTGCTTCTTGTTTTGCCTCCCACACCCTACTAGCCTTACCTATAGCCAGCAAATTAGGCATCATGCGTTCTCAGGTCTTAACTACAACTTTAGGAGGCACTTTAATCACTAATATTCTGGCACTTTTAGTGTTAGCAGTAGTGGTGAGAGCGCATGAAGGTAGTTTGACCTTGAGTTTTTGGCTATTCATGATTCCCTCACTAATTATCTACACATTTTTGATCCTGTGGGGTTTACCTCGTCTGGGACGTTGGTTTTTTCAGCGTTTTGGACATGACGAGGGAGCAGAATTTACTTTTGTGTTGGCTAGCTTGTTTGTAGTTTCCTACGGAGCAGAATTAGTTCAGATTGAGCCGATTATTGGGGCTTTTTTAGCGGGAGTTGCGATCACTCAATTGATCCCCCAACTTAGTCCTTTGATGAATCGGATTCAATTTATTGGGAATACGCTATTTGTGCCATTTTTCTTGATTTCTGTGGGGATGTTAGTTAATCCCGGCATTTTAATTCAAGAACCGCGATCGCTGGTAGTATCAGGTGTAATGGTAGCTGTGGCAATAATTGCTAAGTTTATTCCTGCTTGGGGATCAGGTAAATTATTTGGGATGAACTTTGACAATATTATGGTGATGTTTGGCCTATCAGTAGCTCAGGCAGCATCTACTCTGGCTGCCATCACCGTTGCTTATAATATCAAGTTAGTTGACCAATTAACAGTGAATGGCACGATCGCCATGATCTTAGTCACCTGTATTGCTTCTCCTTGGGTGACAAGTCAGTGGGGACAAAAACTCAAGCCAGAAGCTATTACCCAAAGCCCTCAAGCAGGTAATCTAGGCGATCGCGTGTTGGTTCCAGTTGCTAACCCCAGTACAGAAGATAATTTGTTACAGTTGGCAATCCTGTTAGCAAAATCAGCAAATGGTACTTTGTTACCACTCCACATTTTACTAGAACAAAGTAATCCAATTTCCCCAGAGGCTAAAGCTAAGCAAAGCCAATTACTCTCAACCGCAGAAATGATCGCCCATGCAGCCGTGACAAATGTTACCCCGATTGGTCGGATCGATGAATCAATTGATAAAGGTATTGCCCGCGTAGCAGAAGAAAAGCAAGTGAGTTTGGTTGTTTGCGGTTGGAAGGGTTATTCCAGCTATCAAGAAAACTTATTTGGCGGTGTCATTGACAAGATTGTGCAACGCAGTTCTGTACCTGTTTTGGTAACTCGATTTCCCTTACCAATTGAGCATACAACGCGAGTATTTCTAGCTTTCACCACCCAACAAACTTACGTTAGTTCTTTTGAGCAAAGCATCCAACTAGCAAAAAGTCTAGCAACGGAACTTAAAGCATCCCTACAACTTTTACAGGTAGTTTCAGTTAGAGGTGCAACTGTCGAATTAACTGATACAGGATTACCAGCAGATACACCAATTCAACGAGTGCGAGGTAACTTTGTCCGGCAAGTTTCTCGGTTACTCAAACCCAACGATTTACTACTGTTGAATGGAACTGTTGAACATAAACACCAACTATTTTCGCTTTTAGGTCATGCACCAGAAGCGATCGCTCGCAGTCATCCGGAAATTGCCATGATTATTGCCTATTTTCCCCAATAGTGCCTGATTGGCATTTATAGCAGGGGACAGGTGAGTCCAGCACTGCGAAGAGAAGTGCCTTGCGCGGGTTCCCCGCGTTGTGGCAACTTCGGGGAGGGTTTCCCTCCAAAGCCACTTCTGTGCGGGGGTTCCCCCCGTTGAGGAAAGTGGCATCAGGTGACTGGCGTTAGCGTAGCGTAAAGCCTGCGGCATAGCTTCGCTTAGAGCGACGTTAGAAGCGTCACCCGTTCGCGCAGCGTCTCCGATAGGAGAAGGGGAACAGGGGACAGGAGAGAAGTGCGGTCTTCTCCCAAGGGGAGACGCTACGCGAACGGGGGAAAGGTTTGAAAGTCTGTTGATGTCCGGTTTTTATGATCAGTTTATGTCCTAAACTAACTGGCTATCGCTATATAAACCGCATTTACACAAACCCACCAACAGATATTGTATAAAAACCTAACTTAACACCTTGTTCCAGTAGTTGACATAGCGATCAATACTCATTCCACTCAACCATCAACCAACTGATAATATTACTGAACCAGTAAATCATTAGTAGAGGATATATTCAAAATCACCCACATCTACTAATGTGAATGAATCATCCAATAACACCATCTTGGAACGAAGTCCGCGCTGCTTTCAAAAAAATTTGGGGTTACGAAGATTTCCGTCCGCCACAGGGAGAAATTGTCAGCAGTTTATTAGCCCAAAAAGATGCCCTAATTATTATGCCCACAGGTGGCGGCAAATCGATTTGTTTTCAACTTCCCGCACTCCTCCAAACAGGATTAACTTTAGTAGTTTCACCCTTAGTAGCGCTGATGGAAAACCAAGTGCAGGAACTACTTCAGCATCATCAAAAAGCTGCACTTTTGCATAGTGAATTATCATCATCCCAACGCCGCGTCATGCTGCAAGCGTTGGAACGACAACAGCTAAGATTACTTTACCTCTCGCCAGAAACCTTACTGAGTGCGCCAGTATGGGAAAGATTGTGTCACCCACAATTGCATATTAACGGTCTAATTTTGGATGAAGCCCATTGTCTTGTGCAGTGGGGAGATACATTTCGACCAGCTTATCGTAGATTAGGCGCAGTGCGACCTGCATTGCTGAAGTCAAAACCACCAGGAACAAAAATCAGTATTGCTGCTTTTACTGCTACCGCTGATCCCCTAGCTCAAAAAATCATTTCCACAGTTTTACAATTACAGCAACCGGAGATTTTTCGCCTTAATCCTTACCGTCCCAATCTGCATACCAGTATCAGCATAGCTTGGACACCACGGGGTAGAAAACAACAATTACTCAAATTTATTCAAAATAGACCGCAACAACCAGGGTTAATTTATGTTCGCACTCGGCGAGATAGTGAAAATTTAGCTGCATGGTTAGCAGATATGGGTTATGACACAGCTAGTTATCATGCTGGATTGGGTGCAGCTGAACGCCGTGCAGTGGAAACTAGTTGGTTAGGTGGTAAAATACCCTTTGTGGTATGTACCTGTGCCTTTGGTATGGGGATTAATAAACCAGATGTCCGTTGGGTAGTTCATTTTCACGCCCCGCATTTATTGTCTGAATATGTGCAAGAAATTGGACGGGCTGGTAGGGATGGAAAACCGGCTCAAGCACTAACCTTAGTCAGTGAACCTACAGGGTGGTTAGATCCGGAGGATAAACAAAGACAGCAGTTTTTTCAAGAGCAAATGCGATCGCAACAGCAAACAGCACAGCAATTGGTCAAAAAACTGCCAAAAACAGGAGAAGTAAATGCAGTCACAAAACAATTTCCTGATGGTGCTACGGCACTTGCTTTACTCCACAGCAGCGGTCAGTTAAACTGGCTTGACCCTTTTTATTACACTATCACATCAGGAATCAAAAATCAGCCCACGACGCAATTACAAGCTGCTAAACAAATGCATAGATACCTAATTACTAAGCAGTGTCGTTGGCAGTTTTTATTAAATGCTTTTGGTTTTGGCCAAGAAGCTACCAATTGGCGATGCGGACATTGTGATAATTGCCATTAGCTAATTCGCCGTAAGTCCCCTACTGAACCTAAAAAGTCAGTGGTAGATGGCGGGAAAAATATTTGCTGTTAGTAAATGTCCATCGGGCAAATACTATACCTCTTTGCTTATGGAATCATCATGATTGCACTGCTCGATTACAGATTACTGCCCAACACATTATGGCGATCGCATTTTTAACTTTGGTTGATTGCGCTTGGCTGCATATACATAATTTCCCAAATGTGCCCATCTAAGTCAGCAAATCCATGTTCATACATAAAACCGTAGTCTTGTGGTTGATTATGGGTTGTTCCACCAGCAGCGACTGCCTTGCGAACCATCTCATCGACTTGTTCTCGGCTATCAGAAGATAAACACACAAGCACTTCTGTGCTTTTTGTGGCATCACAAATTTCTTTGGGAGTAAACGTTTTAAACTTCTCATGCGTCAAGAGCATAACAAAGATGTTCTCGGACACAATCATACAAGTGGCAGTTTCGTCAGTGAATTGAGCATTAAACTTGAAGCCGAGTTGAGTAAAGAACTCGATCGATTGATTGAGGTTTTTGACTGGCAGATTGACGAAAATTTGAGTACTCATAGGTTCTTCTTTTGAATTATTGCACAGTGAAGGATCAGCGAAAACGCACTGAGGTTTGAGTTTAAGGGAGACGCTCGTAAGCGCCTCCCAAAATGACAGATCAAACAACCTGCTCGCAGTTGACCATCCACGGAATGCCGAATTGATCAACCAACATGCCAAAGCGGACAGACCAGAAGGTTTGATTGATCGGCATCTTCACTTTTCCGTTTTCTGCCAGAGTGTGAAAGATGCGTTCTGCCTCTGCTGGCTCGTCAATGCTGATCTGTACGTAGGAGCCTTGAGGTGTTTCAAAGTGTTCCGGCGAACTGTCAGACCCCATCAATAACCGATCACCTAAATCAAGGCAGACATGCATAATTTTTTTATGCCATTGGGCGGACACATGTTCTGCTGAGGGTGCATCTCCGTAAGTGAGCATCATGACGATTTTGCCACCAAGACATTGCTCATAAAACTTGAACGCCTCTTCACAGTTGCCGTTGAACATGAGATAAGGATTGATTTTCATGGTGCGTTCCTTGGGCTATGGGTCTAGCGTGAATACGGCTTGAGAGGTCTCTGGATTAAATGGAACAGAGATATGTTCATGTAAGATCTGCCATTCGCCTTGATGGCGCTGACAGACAGCGGTAATTCGCATCCACGTCTGCATCGCCGGATGGTCTGGTTCCATTCCTGTGAAGTGCGAGAGCCAGTGTGCAACCGCCAAGTCGTCACTGACAGTGATGTTGAGGTCTCGTGTTTCTATCTCAAAGGAGTCTGGAAAGTAAGGCAAACACTCTGACCAGACTCGACGGAAAGTATCTTTGCCTTTGATTTGGAATGGAGGTTTTACATCAAAGATGATGACCCCGGTGGCATAGCGGGACATGATCTGATCAATATCCTTAGCGCAAGTGGCACTTTGTTGATCGGCAATCAGTTGGCGAATTTGAGCTTCGTTGGATGTTATAGTGCTTTTCGTTGTCATTGCATTATCTCCTTTGGGTTTGAGGTTATGGGTTCTAGTACCGCTGCGCGGAAGTCAAAAGTCAAGGCTTCGGCTTCGCTCAGCCTTGACCCTGAGCGCAGTCGAAGGGTCAAAAGTCAAAAGACTTATAATTTGGGCTTTTTTACCGTTTTTAATGGTCTGCTTATTTCCGCCGACCTGTACTAGCTACTTGGAGTTGGACTAACGACAAAATTAGTCTGTTTGTCTTACGCAGGGTATGGTTAACTATTTCTTGCTTTCTTGCCAATAGGCATCGAAATATGCTGATGGGTGATCAGCCACTTGTCCCCCATTTCTTTAACAGTTCTCGGATTAGCGTTTCATTCGTCAGTTCGATGATGCTATTTGCCATATATCCCTCCTAGTTGTTGCTCTCTAAGATGTTATCCGGCTTACCGCCTGGGTGCGAAAGTGCAGTTACGAATTCTCTGGTAAACCTGCGACTTCAATCACGGGGCGAATTTCGACAGTGCCGACTTGCGCTGTGGGAATTTGGGTCGCGATCGCGATCGCTGTATCGAGATCTTGGGCATCGATCAGGAAGAACCCGCCCAATTGTTCGCGCGTTTCTGCAAACGGCCCATCAGTCACAAGTGGTTTGCCATCGCGCACCCGGACGCTGGTTGCAGTCGCGACAGGGTGGAGCGGGGCGGTGGCTAGATACTGCCCATTCGAGTTGAGTTGCTGCGCGAGCTGGGCGGATTTCACATAACACTCCTCCCTTTCGGTTTCGCTCAGGGCATTTTCCTCCAGGTAAATCAGCAGCAAATATTTCATTGGGTTGCCTCCGTTATTTCCCTTTGTGAGTAAGTCGAACGGCGATCGCTCAAATCGACACCTTGCCAGAAAATTTTTATCATTTAAGTACAATCGAAATTTACCTTTATTGTTTCCTTTTGTGAGTAAGTCGAACGGTAATTGCTCAAATCGACACCTCGCCAAAAATTTTTTCTTGTCAGCTATGGTCTCAAACGCCGAATCAGATGTAACCCAAGCGATCGCCTCTGTTTATCGCGCGGAGTGGGGTCGGATTGTCGCCACCTTGATCCGGCTGGTTGGGGATTTCGACATAGCTGAAGAGGCGGCACAGGAAGCCTTTACAGCCGCCGTGAAGCAGTGGCAGTCCACGGGCGTTCCTGATCTCCCCCGTGCGTGGATTATCAAAACAGCCCGATACAAAGCCATTGATCGCCTCCGACGGCGGACGCGGCTGACGGAAAAACTGGAATGGTATGCTGCATCTGGGTTAATCCCAACGAGCCAGGAGCCAACCTACGATACTGGTGAAATTCCAGATGATCGCCTCAGATTGATCTTCACTTGCTGCCACCCAGCGCTGGCGATCGAGGCTCAGGTTGCTCTGACGCTGCGGATGCTAGGCGGACTTGAGACGGATGAGATTGCACGGGCATTTCTCGTGCCTACGGCGACGATGGCACAACGGCTTGTACGCGCCAAGCGCAAAATTCGTGACGCGGGTATTCCTTACACAGTGCCAGATACAACCGATCTATCGGCGCGGGTGGAGGCGGTGCTGACGGTGATTTATCTCATTTTCAACGAAGGCTATGCGGCGACAAGGGGCGAGGCAATGGTGAGAGCTGATCTCTGTACAGAAGCCATCCGCTTGGGTCGCCTTGTGAGGACGTTGATGACACCACAGCCACCAGCAAAAGTGACTGCGCTGGTTGCGCTGATGTTGCTGCACGACTCGCGGCGCGATGCCCGTCTTGATCAGGCTGGCGATCTTGTCCTGCTCGAAGATCAAGATCGTCTTCGCTGGAACCGACAGCAGATTGCCGAGGCGCTGCCGTTGGTCGAGGAGGCACTGCGCGGCGGGACTAGTCCATTTGCAGTGCAAGCAGCGATCGCGGCACTACATTGTCAGGCGGCACAGGCACAAGAAACGGACTGGTTACAAATTGTCCGCCTCTACGATTTGCTCGAACGCTTGCAGCCCTCGCCGATTGTGTCGCTGAACCGGGCGGTGGCAATCTCAATGGTAGACAGCCCTCAGACGGCGCTCGCACTCATCGATGAGCTTACCCCCCAACTTGATGACTACCATCTATTTCACGCCACACGTGCCGATCTGCTGCGCCGCATCGGAGCCTCAGCAGAAGCTGCACAGAGCTACGCGCGAGCGATCGTGCTGGTCACTAATGATAGCGAACGCCGCTTTCTGGAACGTCGGCTGCGCGAAGTTCAGCCCTAACTTTCAGCATCGCCAGACGCGCGTAACAATTATTGATTATGTGGATTGAATAAACTACCCCACGAGATCCCTTGAGTATACCGTTGGTAGTTCACGACGATTAGCCTCCAATCGGTAGAATGGGTGTGTCGGTAACTAACAATCAAGACACCAAAATAGCCAATCTGTATGTTTACAACAGCTGACTTTCTTCAGTACTCCCAATGGTCGGGTATCGCCACATTGATATTCGCTGCTTTAGCAATCCTAGCTTTTATTCTCAAATGGGGCATCCGCTTTCGGCTGGTAGGTACAACTGGCTTTATGATAGTGCTGACTTGTGGGTTATTTACCCTCTCTTTGGTTCCTCTGACTCATACTGTCATTCCAGGAGCATTAAAGTACACTTTAGTCTATGACAATGGCTCAACACAAACCGTAATTGCCACATCACCCAAAATTTCCCCTACACAACTAGAAGCAACTCTGCGTCAGGCAGCCACTAATCTTTATTCTTATGGTCGCTTAGGTACACGAGCAGACAACCAAATGACAATTCGCGCCCGTACTGTCGTACATCCAGAACCAGGGATTTCTGTACCAGTTTACCTCGGTCAAATCAAGCGAACGTTGGCTACGCGTGAAGATCAAGAAATGACGGTTGAGATTTACCCAGAAAAATTTGCTCAATTACCAAAGCCTACTGCTTAATTTAGGGCATGGGGCATTGAGCATGGGAAAAAGTCTTAGCTCATAACCCTTCTTCTCTGTTTCCTCACTACATAAGTAAGTTCAAAAATCAAACCGGATTGCTATATACCTCACACAGATAGGATAGAAACCGCTACAGCAATCCTATGTGATTTGCGAAAATTGAGAGGCTCAGATCCCCGACTTCTTTGAGAAGTCGGGGATCTTGTTGTTCACGAATGATTTAGTATTAAAAATGGTAAAAAAGCTAATAATACAAGTTTTTTGAACGCCAGTTGCTACAACGGAGGGAACCTCCGCAACGCACTGGCTCCTTTTGACTTCCGCGCAGCTGTACTAGGTTGTTAAAATGAGCGAACCGACCGTATGAATATTTTTAAACAATAGTTTAATTTGTGAAAACATAAAAATTATTAGTAGTAAGTATATGAATAATTAATAACTACTAAGTTTTAGGGAAATTAACTACCATGAAATTCCTCTTCCATCCATTGAATTGGTTATTGTTAATTTTATCCAGAGAAAGTATTTCAGGCGATATTTGCGATCGCTCTGCAAGTGGATTGCAAATTACTGGAACTCAGAAGAACGAAATTTTAATTGGCACTCGATACGCTGATACACTCACTGGTGGAGCCGGAAACGACATATTACTAGGCAAAGCTGGCAATGACAAACTCAATGGCGGTGAGGGTAGGGATTGGCTTGATGGTGGTAGTGGTAACGATACCTTACGAGGTGATCCCTATGTCGAACCGTTAGCCAATCCGTTAGATTTACGCTTCATTTCTGACAAGGCTGATCAAGCCTACGTTAGAGAGGTCATTGAGACTACCTTAAGAGTCTATAGTGACGCAGCTGATACTCTAATAGGTGGCTCTGATAATGATTTTCTGGAAGGTGGTGCCGGAGATGATACCTTAATCGGCGGTGCTGGGGATGATGTTTTATTGGGTGGTTATGACGGTTATGAAGGTTTATCTTCAGAATTACTAGATTTGGATTATGTCCAAGATATTTTCCAGAAATTTCCTAACAAACTCGATAACACTAATGACCTACTAATAGGTGGTGCAGGAAACGATACCCTACGTGGTGATTCAACTTGGGAAGACGATCCCATGATATTCACTAACTATACTGGAGATGACACACTATATGGCGGTGCAGGAGATGATTTTCTAGACGGTGGTGAAGGAAACGACTATCTCTATGGTGGTTCTGGTAACGACAGTCTCTATGGTGGTGTGCTGCCAGGCAGATATTCTCGTGGGGGAGATAACTTCCTGTATGGTGGCGCTGGTGATGACTTACTACAAGGCAGTGCCCAAGATGATTTTTTAGACGGCGGTACAGGCAACGACACATTGATTGGTGACGATAATAGTGTATTTGGGGGGCCTTATGAGGATACCTTAATGGGTGGTTCTGGTGACGATTACTTAGAAGGAGGTAATGAAAATGATGTCCTCGATGGTGGTGCTGGTAATGATGTGCTGATTGGTGAATACTCTTTTGGTTCTTTAAATAACCTTGGATCTGACACACTGACAGGCGGTGCAGGGGCAGATCAATTTATTCTAGGAGTCGAATTTGAAAGTTTGTATGTTCCATATTATGGCTCTGTAGAAGACCCTATCAATAACTACGCAATCATCACTGACTTTAACAGCAATGAAGATGTTATCCAACTATCACAGGGATATGGGATAGAATCTCAAGATAAATATATTCTAGATTCCTCTCCTGTGGGATTACCACAAGGAATGGCAATATATTTTAACTATAAAGGTAGACCAGATTTAGTTGCAGTTGTACAAGGAGTTTCAAATCTAAGCCTTGAGGGAAGTTATTTCGTTTCTTAGCGCCTCCCTCCGATTTCTAAACGGAAGTTTAGCGTACAGCAACGGCTTGTAGTTGTTGCACATGAGTTTTAAAAACAAACCAGATTTCACCTTGGCGGTTACAGGGAAGCGGTTTTTCAAACCTGACTTCCCAGTAATCTCGCAGGCGTTCACCATTACCGTTAGGACTCACCACCCGACTATCATCTCTACTCACAATAGACGAGACAAAAAATTTCTCACCTTGTGCGATACCACATTTTTGATCTGCTTGTTTGATATCACCTGACTGGAGATACCAGCTTTGGGTTCGCTTAAAAGTAGTACCGCCTGGATTCGTAACTCTTAAAATGCGTATTACAGGAGTAGTTTGAGAAGATACGCTGTCAGCACTCACTACACCCAAAATTCCACATACTAAACTGAGACTCAATATTCTATACTTTTGCACAAACTGATCCATAAATTAAGCTACTGGGGTGAGCGATCAAAAAGTTGTAACTGTTGGTTTAAGCGGCTAAACGGAGAATCCGGTCTAACTAAGCTGAGCGTGGCGCAAGTCCGATCGACGGCGCGGACTTTTGGGAAAGCACTTGAGCGATGGCAAAATTTTGTAGTCCTCTACGAAGGGGGGAAAAACTGAAGAGGGAAAACGAAGCCGAAACTTTTGGCATCCAATGGGGTTCCATTTCTTGCATTTGGAATAAAAGATTTTTTGAAGTAGTCCTCAAAAGATCATGAGGAATTGCACATTGGCTTCAATACCTTCGCCAATTTACGAGGGTGAGATGATGATGCTTTAACCATTAACTCCCATTTCTTTGAGGGTTGGCAAAAACAATCAGTCCTAAAAATTCCTTTAAGGTTTCCTACAAGGGTTTTTTAACGTATTGACAGCAGGATAAGGGTTTCAGATGAAAAACCACCTTTTCATCGAAACGCTTATGTATGCTTAATTTTGCCACTTTTGCCAAAATTTATCTAGGCTCTTATTTTGGCAAAGGTATTGGGCTTATAACAGCGTTTAAGCCCTACTACCTCTATCAATAGACTATTCCACCGTTACAGACTTGGCTAAATTCCTGGGCTGGTCAACATCCAAGCCGCGACGGGCGGCGATGTGATAAGCCAATAATTGCAGAGGAACTACTGTCAAGATTGGGGAAAGTAATTCTTCTACAGCGGCTATGGGAAGCAAGTCGTTAAAAGTTTCTGCTGTTTCACCATCTTTAACGGGAGTTACCCCAATTAAACGAGAATCTCTGGCTTTAGCTTCTTGAGCATTAGAAATCACCTTTTCATATACACTACCAGGAACTGCGATCGCTACTACTGGTACTTTGGCATCTAATAAGGCGATGGGGCCATGCTTCATTTCGCCAGCGGGATAGCCTTCGGCATGAATATAACTGATTTCTTTTAATTTCAATGCTCCTTCCAAGGCTATGGGGAAGTTAATTCCCCTTCCCAAAAAGATAAAATCTTTGGTTTCGGCAAATTCATGAGCTAAGTGTTCAGTTAAACTTTCTTGAGTTTCCAGAGTTGCTTCAATTTCTTTTGGTATTTGTCGCAACCCGTTAATAATCTCTACTAATTTTTCTGAGGGAACTGTCTGACGACGAGCAGCTAAATCTAATGCTAAAGCATAAAATGCCATCAATTGGGCAATAAAAGTTTTTGTTGCCGCTACCCCAATTTCAATTCCTGCTAAGGTATTGATGATATGCGGTACCATAAGACCCAGGCTGCTTTCCGGACGATTGGTAATGCCCAGTAGTCGTGCTTGATATTGAGGTTCTTGCCCTTGGCGACGTTCTTTTTCCATTGCCAAAGCTGCTAGAGTATCGGCAGTTTCACCTGATTGAGTAACACCAATGATTAATGTATTAGGTGTTAAAGGTGATGGTGCATAACGATATTCCGAAGCATAGTGTACCTGAGTCGAAATTCCTGCTAGCTGCTCAAGTAAGTATTTTCCTACTAATGCTGCGTGCCAACTAGTACCACAGGCAACGATGTTGATTTGTTCTAAATCTGCGTAAAATTCTCCAGGTAAACCTAAATTAATTGGTGATTCGCTAGGTTCTTTTGTATTGGTAAAGTAAGCTTCTAAACTAGTTCTTACTACTCCCGGTTGCTCGTAAATTTCTTTGAGCATGAAGTGCTTGAATCCCTGCTTTTCTACCATCGTGGGACTCAAGTTAAGCATCCGGGGCTGTTTTTTCAATCTATCGCCTGCAAAATTGTAAATCTCTACGCCTAAAGGTGTGAGGCGGGCAATTTCGCCATTTTCTAGGGGTAACACTGCACGGGTGTAAGCAACTATTGCTGGTGTGTCAGACGCACAGAAAAACTCTCCTTGACCAAACCCGATTACTAAAGGTGCTTGTTGGCGGACTACAATTAATTCGTCAGGGTAATCAGCACAAATAACTGCGATCGCAAATGCACCCTTAAGGTGATTAACACCTTGGCGAACTGCGTCTAGAAAGGCAGATGATGGAGATGAAGCGGGAAGATTCTTCAAAAATTCAGCTATAAGATGAGGAATAACCTCTGTGTCAGTTTCAGAACGAAACTCGTGTCCTTTTTGCTTTAGTTCCTCGCGTAACTCGCGATAGTTTTCGACAATACCATTTTGTACTACTGCTACTCGCATCGCCGTATCCATGTGGGGATGGGCGTTGTGTTCTTCTGGCTTACCATGAGTCGCCCAGCGAGTATGACCAATACCAATTTGAGCAGGGGTTTCTAGTTGTTCAAGTTTAGAACGCAGGTTATGGAGTTTGCCCTTTGCCCGGACACAATGAACCTCACCTTCCCAAACGGTAGCGATTCCAGCAGAATCATAACCTCTATATTCTAGTTTTTCGAGACCAGCTAGTAAAATTTCTGTTGCCGCTTGAGTGCCTATATACCCAACGATTCCACACATTACTCACACCACTCCGATTGCAAGATTATTAAATCCAGTATAGTTGCCGGCATCAAGGCGCGGTTTTGCCAAAGAAAAAAGGAGCAAGTTGCTCCTCTACTACTAAACATTGTTATGGGTTTTGAGTTTTTAGACTTAAAAAACAACTTAGTAGGGTGGATACTATCCACCCTACGATCCTAAATGAGCTTGCTATGGAGACACTTAATTGTGAACCAAATGAGAAATTTTAGAGAAAATTCCTCAGTAAGCTAGACCCATACTGCGAGTTGTTTCAGCACCTAGGTAAACCCGGATGCTTAAAAAGTCGGTGGGGCAAGCAGTTTCACAACGCTTGCATCCTACGCAGTCTTCTGTGCGGGGTGAGGAGGCAATTTGAGCAGCCTTACAGCCATCCCAAGGAACCATCTCTAGCACGTCAGTAGGGCAAGCGCGGACGCATTGGGTGCAACCAATGCAGTTGTCGTAGATTTTTACGGTATGAGACATTGAAAAAACGGCTCCTTTCGAGTGTTCTTCTCTGCGAAAGAATCATAATCAAGGCATAGTTTACCGCAGTGGCTCGTAGCCTGTACTCAAAAGGCTACATAACTTTAAACAATGTAATAGGCACTCTTAATAATTTATCTTTGCGAGATGCCCTAATTCCCTTGTAAATCAACAACATTACAGGAACGTATTTACCTCACGGTTTTTCCACGGCAAAGTAGATTTGTAAAGATGTATGAAGCGACAGTCAATCCCAACAAGTCAATGAGGGAGTTATCTATGGTACTTATCGCTTGGTAATTATACACTGTCAAATCTCATAAATTTATGACGAAATCTTAATTATTTAGCAGCAATTTCATATTTGCTGGAAATATTACTGAAGAAAGAATGAAGCAAGAAAAAGGATGCAGAGCAGTAAAGTTTATTTATAAAGTTATTACTTTAGATGACTTTTTAAGGTTTACAAATTCATAGTTTTCACTTCCAAATAAGGCGTGTTTTTCAGCAGTATTTAGTTTATCTAGTTAACCTGAAGCGGTTAAAGATTTTTTGAGTAAGTAGCAATCAAAAGAAAGCTCTAGTACCGATTGGGCTGAATCAGCATAATATCTTACCACAAGTTTCTGATATTGTCGCTGTTTTCACTACATTAACAGAGGTAAAAATTAATTTAAAATTACTTAACAAAATCTATCTTTAGGTTATTTATAATCAAAAGCTACCATAACTAAACTAATAAAGTGTTATCTATATTTTTATCTCAATTGCTATGGTAGATATTTACATTATTGACTTATTTGTGATTGGTCTGCTCTTACTGGTAGTCACATTAGGGTCAGGGTGGATTGCTCGCTTACCTCTTTCTTTTGCCATTATCTATCTAGTGGTTGGTATTTTTCTAGGGCCTTATGGCTTTGGACTTATTCAATTGCGTCAAGATGGAGTATTCAATGCCCAATTACTAGAAAGACTAGCAGAATTTGTAGTGATTATTTCAGTGTTTGGCTGTGGCTTAAAAATTATTCGTCCACTCAGGTTGGATGTGTGGAATATTACAGCACGATTAATTGTATTTTTAATGCCAATTTCTATTTTTGCCTTGGCTGGTGTGGGTAAATTCTTTTTGGGTATGAATTGGGGAGAAGCTATCTTATTAGGAGCAATTCTTGCACCAACAGATCCAGTATTAGCTTCAGAAGTTCAACTAGTTGACGTAAAAGATCAAGATGAGTTGCGTTTTGGTTTAACTTCTGAAGGCGGGTTAAATGATGCTTTAGCTTTTCCCTTTGTTTATTTTGGCATTTATGCTCTAAAAGATAACCATTGGGGTAACTGGTTCCAATATTGGATTACAGTTGATTTAATTTGGGCGATCGCTGTTGGTATTATTATGGGAATTATTGTTCCTCAAGCAATAGTCTGGATTGATCAAAAAATCCAGAAACGCCGTCCTGCTGATGACTTGATGGAAGATTTTGTTGCCATCAGTATAATTTTAATAACTTATTCATTAACAGAAGTTGTTAATGGCTATGGATTTTTGGCAGTATTTGTTGCTGGTTTAGTTGTACAACGTAGTTATAGAAATTCGGAAGAATCACTAGCAAAGTTAGAGTTTATTGAGCAACTTGAGAAACTTTTAGAAGTAGGAGCAATTTTATTATTGGGATCAATATTGTTATTTGAGCCAATGCTTAAGTATGCAACACAATCTTTATTAGTGATAATTTCGTTATTTTTAATCATTCGCCCCTTAGGAGTTTGGGTTAGTACAATCGGTAAGCGTCCTTTAGGTTCCCGCCGTCGAAACTTACACCCAATAGCTCGCTTCTTATTTGGATGGTTTGGCATTCGTGGTGTTGGGTCTTTGTATTATTTGGCGTATGCTTTTGGTCACGGTTTAAAAGGCGCAGCTGCTGAACAAATTGCTTGGATAACTTACACCACTATTATAGTTTCTGTTGTTTTACACGGAATTAGTGCTACTCCTTTAATGGAGCGTTATGAACACAAAATTGGCAGCAAAAAAAGAGCTGATAATTCTGCAATAGCTGATGAATTAGAGTGAATATAAAACTTCTCGGTGGGAGCATTCCACTTTTTTAATCAATACCCTTCTAGGGTATTACTACACGAAGCAAATCCTGTCTTTCCTTTCGGAACGCTACGCGAACGCAGGCTTTGTCTCTATAGTCCCAGGCTTCTAGCCTGTGAGCATTCATAAAAACTGGAATGCACCCTTTCTCGGTTGTGTGCAGTGTACTTTGGTGGAGAAAAGGGGCTAGGAACTAGGGACTAGAGTGGTATGTTTCATCCACATTAAAACCTCTATATATTAATCAATACTTTAGAAGTTAAAAAACTACAAGGAAGAGTAAGAAAATTATTCTTCCTTGTACCCCGATATTTCTAGTCTTTTCTAATTTCCCGTCACTTTTTCAACTATTTCTCCAGCTTTGTCAAGTAAATTTGGCTGAGAATTGTCTTTTCTTTCAGCCTTTAAATTCCTTTCGTAAGCCTTCTCCATAGTTTCAAGACTTTCAGCATCTTTTACTGCTTGCTCGTAAGCCTCTTGTCGCTGTTCTTCTCGTACACCAGCAGCTCGGTTATATTCGTAAGCACGGTCAATTTTTTCTTGAGGTGTTGGTCTTTGATCTGGAGGTATTAATTTTAATTCTTCAAGTGTTGTTGCATAACTAGGCGGTTGAGTAAAAATAAATAAACCCGACAGGCTAATAAAAATCATTAAACCTAAAACCAAAATCTTAAGACGCAATGCTTGCTTTAAATTTGATAAAATTCGCTGCATGAAAGTACCATCCTTCTCTTTTGTTGCAAATTCTCATTAATGCACGCAATATCTAAGCTTTAAAGGCATCTTAGGTGTTTAGGTGTAGCTCTTCCTTCTATCGGAGGATATATTTTATACTGATTTTGAATACATAGAAATATTAAATCAATTCAATATCACACAAAGGTGCATAGTGCATATTGTCATACTATTTTTTTATATTTAATCTCTATTTCAGAAAAGTAAGCCAATTTTTATAAAAGTTATTTGCTAAAAGACTACAGTGATACTAGAGTTTAAACCTATAAAGTCTCCAAATAGCTCAAAAGGTCTGCCATTTCTTGAGTACTAGGCTGGAATTTGGGCATAGGTGGCGTTTCGCCGCTAATAACTTGATGAATCAGTCCATATCGAGATTTGTGCTTTGAGACAGCTTGCAAACTAGGGCCTACTCTTCCATCAGCTTCCAGCCCATGACAACCAGCACAATTAATTTGAAAGATAGCATGTCCTTGAATTGAGTCTCCTGTCAAAGAAAGAACACTTTTGACGTATGGATCAGAAGCTCGAACTATTTGAACACCAAAAATGCCCAAAGGGACTGCTAGCAGTATCGCCAGAGCCAATAAAGCGATCCGCTGAATCAAAGTTTCAGGTTTGGTAATATGGTTATCCAAAAGGTTTGCTGTGGAAGTTGAGGTTTGCTAAGAATTTTTCATTTCCTACACATAGCTTAAAAGTTCTTGATTGTGTCTGCAAGCACAAATCACAACTTTTTCATAAACAGTTGTCGTTCAAAAACGGTATATGGAGAGGGATTCATCCCCAATTTGGTAAAATAAAAGCGAGAGATGAATCTCGAATAATTGCAAACAGGAGACTTAAAGTGGTTGAACCCCTGCTATCTGGTATTGTCCTAGGTCTAATTGTAGTTACCCTCGCTGGGCTGTTTTACGCTGCCTATAAGCAATACAAGCGCCCTAACGAGTTGGGCGGCTAAGTAGTTCTGAGTGCTGTTAGTTTAATATGACGTTAGCTTGTGCTGAGTAGAGGGAGATGAGGAGTTTGTGAAGAATTATTCTTGACTCATCTTCCTCTTAATTGTGCGTAAGTAGATGAGCAAAAATATTTACAGTTATTGCGAGCAAAGCGTAAAGCCTTTGGCATAGCTTCTCTACAAGACGCTACGCTAACGCTTAACGCGGTAGCGTCTTGTAGAGAAGTAATCCCAGCCGCAAGCGAATTGCTACCCTGCAAGAGCAAACGCTACATACCTTACGGGAAGGCTTACGCCAACGCAACGACTTTGTGTAATGAATTATGTTTACCTACTTAACGCCCTGCTTCGTCGGGATGTTGACGGAGGTAGTCTCGGAATAGCAAACGCTCCCACAATACATTGTCCGGCTCAACCATATGAATGTGATGACTGCGACCTGAACCTTTTGGTGGTAAACCTTTAACAAAAAACATCCTTTTATGAATTAAGAAATATTTTTAGGAGTAACACCAGTCAGGCGCTTGAACCGCACCTGTAAACATGAACCCTGTTTGCGAATTCTTGTCCGGGATGCGTTCCACTTGGAAACTCTGATCCAAATTAGTGTTGATAACAAATTGTTCAAGCGTAGGACTTACGCAAAAGTCATGTAGTTACGTCATTACGAGCGATAGCGACGTAATCGCCTAAAACCTAGGATTGCTTCCCTACACTAAGTTCCAGTCGCAATGACAAATTTTGCTTGCGTAAGTCCTGAAGCGAATATTCAGACGTCTCCCCTAGTGTTAAGTAATGCTGTTACAGACTAATCCCTCTCCAGATTTTTCCACCGCTGGAAAGTAGGGGAAGTTGAGGTAAAACCTCCGGAAAAACATTTTCGCATGTTGTACTAATGTCTGGCAGTTCTTCGTCTAACACCGTTCACCTCATCATAGGAAAGTGATGTCTACTGGCGTTGCTGAATCAAAGTATGAATGATGCGTAGGAATAGCCCGTCGTAGACATCGCCTCAAGCTTGCGGGCGCATAGCGCATTGTAACCGTACTTAATACCAAATTATTGTGAAGCTGCATGAAACAGGAGAAGGCTGAAAAAATTGCCCAGTAAAGGTTTTAGCCTTCTCATTCTATGCAATTTCATACAAAATTGGTATAAGATAATATATTGTTACTATATAATTGAATTGAATTGAATTGAATTTTTCAGTATTTATTTTGATTCCGAGTAACAAAATGTTTTTCGATTTTTACGAGCTAAATAATATCTTAAACAACTATTTTATCCATCGATTTTAGTCATATAGATTTTACTAAAAGTATGGTATTCATCACTAATAAAACAAGGATAAGTTGGATAGCAGTTTGTGACATAAAATAATAATTACAACAAAATTTGAATACGCTCAGTGAGACTATAATTTAAGTATAAAACAAAATCCAATAAAAGCGATTACCAGTAATGCTTTAAGCAATAAAAACAAGGTAAGCTTTTATAGCTCAACCCTGACAACAATTTTTCTATTATTAAGGGGAGATCACCTCAATGGAGAACGTAAAAATGCTAGAAGAATACCGTCAGCATGTTGCCCAAAGAGCAGCATTAGGAATTCCCCCCTTACCATTAGACGCAAAGCAAACATCTGAGTTGTGTGAATTGCTAAAAAATCCGCCCAAGGGTGAAGAAAATACATTATTGCATTTATTGCGCGATCGCGTCCCCCCTGGTGTTGATGCTGCTGCTTATGTGAAGGCTGGATTTCTCACCGCCATTGCCAAAAAAGAAGTTACCAGTCCTTTAATTTCACCTATAGAAGCGGTGGAACTACTAGGGACAATGGTAGGTGGTTATAATGTGCAATCCTTAATCGATTTGCTGCAATCGCCTACTGTATCTGTATCAGATTCTTCTGATACACCTCTGGTAATGGGAGGAGAAGGAAAAGAACCCATAGCCACATACGCTGCTGACGCTTTAAGTAAAATTTTGCTGGTGTATGATGCATTTCATGATGTTTTGGAGTTATCTAAAACTAATCCTTACGCCAAGCGGGTTATAAACTCCTGGGCAGAAGCTGAGTGGTTTACTATCCGGCCGCAGCTACCAGAATATATTAATGTCACGGTTTTTAAAGTCCCCGGCGAAACCAACACTGATGATTTATCCCCCGCCACCCACGCCACGACTCGCCCGGATATTCCCCTGCACGCCCTAGCAATGCTAGAGTCACGGCAACCGGGAAGTTTAGAAACCATTGCCGAGTTGAAGCAGAAAGGTTATCCCGTTGCTTATGTAGGAGATGTAGTCGGTACTGGTTCTTCGCGTAAATCTGCCATCAACTCGGTATTGTGGCATTTGGGAAATGATATCCCCTTTGTACCCAACAAGCGGGCTGGAGGGTATATTTTAGGTAGTGCGATCGCGCCGATCTTTTTTAACACTGCTGAAGATGCCGGTGCTTTGCCTATTCAATGCGATGTCACCAAACTAGAAACCGGCATGGTGATCACTATCTATCCTTACAAAGGCACAATCACCAACGAAGCAGGCGAAGTTATTTCTACCTTCACCCTCAAACCCGATACCATCCTTGATGAAGTCCGTGCAGGTGGACGCATCCCCCTACTTATTGGACGCACCCTCACCGACAAAACCCGCGAAGTCCTCGGTTTAGCACCCAGTACCTTATTCATCCGTCCCCAGCCACCCAGCGATACAGGCAAAGGCTACACCTTGGCACAGAAAATGGTAGGTAAAGCCTGTGGATTAATCGGTGTTCGTCCGGGTACATCTTGCGAACCCATTATGACCACAGTTGGTTCCCAAGATACTACAGGCCCCATGACCCGCGATGAATTAAAAGAACTCGCTTGTCTGGGTTTTAGTGCAGACTTAGTGATGCAAAGCTTCTGTCACACTGCGGCGTATCCCAAACCAGTTGATATTAAAACTCACCAAGAACTACCAGACTTTTTCTCTCAACGTGGCGGTGTGGCTTTACGTCCTGGCGATGGGATTATTCACTCCTGGCTAAACCGGATGTTGCTACCAGATACCGTTGGTACAGGTGGCGACTCTCACACCCGCTTCCCCTTGGGTATTTCCTTCCCCGCTGGTTCTGGACTAGTAGCCTTTGCTGGTGCTTTGGGTGTCATGCCTTTAGATATGCCAGAGTCGGTATTAGTGCGTTTTAAAGGTGAATTGCAACCCGGTATTACTCTCCGGGATATTGTGAATGCGATTCCCTACGTAGCTATGCAAAAAGGTTTGCTGACAGTAGAGAAGCAGAACAAGAAAAACGTCTTCTCTGGCAAGATTTTAGAAATGGAAGGTTTGCCAGATTTAAAAGTGGAACAAGCTTTTGAACTTACCGATGCTAGTGCAGAACGTTCTTGTGCAGGTTGCACCATTAAATTGAGTGTCGAGACAGTTAGCGAATATCTGCGTTCTAACATTACATTATTAACAAATATGGTAGCAAGAGGCTATCACGATGAGCGTACCATCATGCGCCGCGTCGCCAAGATGCAGGAATGGTTGGCGAATCCCGTGTTAATGGCAGCTGATGTAGATGCAGAGTATGCCGAAATCATTGAAATTGATTTGAACGAAATCAAAGAACCAATTGTAGCTGCTCCCAATGATCCTGATAATGTAAAATTATTATCGGTAGTTGCTAATGATCCTGTACAAGAAGTATTTGTTGGTTCTTGTATGACGAATATTGGTCATTATCGGGCAACAGGGAAAGTGTTAGAAGGCGCAGGTGAAGTCAAAACCCGCCTCTGGATTTGTCCCCCCACGCGCATGGATGAACACCAACTTAAAGAAGAAGGTGTGTATGATATTTTTAATGCTGCAAATGCGCGTACAGAAATGCCTGGTTGTAGTTTGTGTATGGGCAACCAAGCGCGAGTTGCTGATGGGACAACAGTGTTTTCTACTTCAACTCGTAACTTCAATAATCGCATGGGTAAAGATGCACGAGTGTATCTTGGTTCCGCAGAATTAGCCGCAGTTTGTGCATTGCTGGGACGCATTCCCACAGTCCAGGAATATATGGATATTGTGGCGAAGAAGATTCATCCGTTTGCTGATGATTTGTATCGGTATTTAAACTTTGATCAAATCGCTGGTTTTGAGGATGAAGGGCGAGTAATTGCCTTGGAAGATATGCCCAGGATTGAGGATATTTTGGGTATGCCTACGGCTGCAAGGTAGATAGTATAGTAGGGTGGGCAATGCCCACCTGATTATGTA
This sequence comes from Halotia wernerae UHCC 0503, assembly GCA_034931985.1. Classification (GTDB taxonomy): domain Bacteria; phylum Cyanobacteriota; class Cyanobacteriia; order Cyanobacteriales; family Nostocaceae; genus Halotia; species Halotia wernerae. Next base: position 432 of record JAYGHB010000027.1, on the reverse strand, counting down.
ACATTAATAGGTCAACAAGAATGAATTTTTATACTGTTGTACTCAGACAAAGTTCTAGCTATTGGGTTGCTTTATGTTTGGAAAACGGCATTGTCGGACAGGGAAATACTCAAGAAGATGCTATTAGCAAGCTGAAAGAAGCAATTGAATCTTTTGAAGTTGTTTATAAGTCTGAAAATAATATTTATAATTTTCCTATTTCAATAGATGAATTACATGAATTCTTATTTGTTGAAGAGCAAGAACGAGATTCAGAGATATATGAATTAAGGAAGGTTTATGCCTAGAAATGTATCTTGAGTTCAAATATTTCTTCTAAATTATCCCAAACAAAAGTTTCTAATTCCGATTCATCAATAAAATTTAGGTTAAGAATGAGTCTTGATATCATGTCCGGCTTATTAGTTATGAATCCCGCATCTGTGCAAAAAC
>JAYGHB010000026.1:0-49674 GCA_034931985.1 Halotia wernerae UHCC 0503 | reverse complement strand
AGATAAAGTTTGTTTAAGCGTGGGTAGGTTAGTTAAGATATACCAAGGTTGCTTTTCGTTGATAGTAGCGCAGTGGTTTATCTGGAATTGGATAAAACGGAGTTAACAGTTTTTCTGCTATGTTCTCTCTAATTTGCTCCTTCGCTTCCCCAGTTAATCGTCGCCAAAGTTCATCAGGACTAGGAAACGATTCCATCACATCAGACTGCTTACCCGTGATGAAATCAAACTCTACAATTCCTTGTCCGTTAGTGGAGTAAGCAAACTTCACCCCTAGAATGTTGGCATAGTCTATTGCCTGTTCCAATCCCTCATCTGGTGTTTTATGTTTTCGCTTGGCTTCCACCACGGCTAAGGGAAATTCTCCGTTATATAGCAGCAAATAGTCTGTAAACTTCCGTTGACCACGAGGTTGGCGCTTATTTTTCGGGCGAATTTTGCCATTAGTAAAGTAATACTGCTCATAGTAAGCATGGGATTCTCTCTCCCATCCTGCATCCTTTAACTTTGGCTCCACATACTTACGGCAAGTATTCGCTTCATTGCTCATTTCTTATTTTTCTTGACTTCATCGTTTATTTGTCCAATTTAACCGCCAACCGCTGATAAATCTCGTCCAACCACACCGGAATTACAGGCTTACCTGTATCCAAAGATGCGATCGCCTTTTTTCTGTCAAATTCCACAAGCTCAAGCGATACTTTCGGCACGCCTAACGGCGATCGCTCTTGCGCTTCTGACAACAACATAAAGCGTCTACCTGTACCCGAACTAAACAACTCTGGTTCTTGGTTTTTCAGGGTTTTCAAAGTTTCGCAAGCAATATCAAAACTTAAACCTACAGACAGCCAATATACTATTGCTGCTAACTCTACCAAATTGGTTTTTGAGTAATAAATACTACGTCCTATACCCGTATCACTAATGACAGGAACAACCACCCCTTTTTCTCGCCAATACTGGAGTTGACGGAGTGTACAACCTGTAATCTTGGATGCTTCCTTACTTGTAAAAAATGTCTCCTGCATAGATTTTTATTTTACAGAAGACCTGTTTAATACAAATATGTTAGTATTGAACAAAGTTGTTTTAAAGGTATGAGCCAAATCACTATTCAGTGTCGTCTTGTAGCTTCTGAGCCAACACGTCATCAACTCTGGAAATTGATGGCAGAGTTAAATACGCCACTGATTAACGAACTATTGCTTCAAGTCGCTCAACACCCTGAATTTGAAAATTGGCGACAAAAGGGTGAACACCCGACTGGTATTGTCAAAGAATTGTGTCAACCTTTGAGAACTGACCCTCGCTTTATTGGTCAACCAGGAAGATTTTACACAAGTGCGATCGCCACAGTTAATTACATCTACAAATCTTGGTTTGCGCTGATGAAGCGATCGCACTCTCAACTAGAAGGTAAAATGCGTTGGTTAGAAATGCTTAAAAGTGATGCCGAATTAGTAGAAGCTAGTGGTGTCACTTTAGAGGGTCTTCATGCTAAAGCTGCTGAAATACTGGCTCAATTTGCCCCCCAGTCAGATACAGTTGAAGCACAACCAGGAAAAGGAAAAAAACGTAAAAAATCCAAAAAATCAGATGGCGAAAGCGGTATTTTTGATACTTTCCAGTCAGATACAGTTGTACATTAATGTACAAAAGTGGGTGACGAGGGATTTGAACCCGCAACCAATAGATTAAGAGTCTACTGCTCTACCGTTGAGCTAGTCACCCACATAGGAAATAATAATAGCAAATTTCTGAAGGTTTTACCAGTGTTGAGGCGGGGAATAATTCATAGTGCAGCCGTTTTAGGAAATTCAATTATGAAGGTAGTTTGACCAGATGCACTTTCTACATGAATAGAGCCGCCTAAGTGTTTCACCATTTTTTGCACTAATGCCATTTCTAAGCCTGTGCCACTATATTTCCAGGGATCGTTTTCGGAAAGACGGTAGAAAGGCTCGAAAATCCGTGACAGGTTATGAGAAGGAATTTCTAATCCAGAATTACTGATACTCAGCTGCACTGCATCTACTGTTAAGTGAGCAGACACCGTAATTGATTCACCCGCAGGGGTATATTTGCCAGTATGACTCAAAAGTTCAGTGACGATTCTTTCTAGGTCGGTAATATCTGTTTCTATAGGCGGGAGTGCAGGATCAATCGTCAGGTTTAATTGCTGTTGCTGACAACTGGTGATGTCTCGAAAAGACTCGACAATGGGGGGAAGCCAAGTTTGTAGCTCAATAGCAATCAAAGTTGGGGGTTCGGGTTCGGCTTCTAAATATGTAAGTGTGAGCAAATCATTAATTAATTTGCTTTCTCGTCCACACTCGTTATGCAAAATTTGTAATAGTTGCGGTACTATTTCTATATTCAATAATCCTTCTGGTGTGAGTACACTTTCGAGAGTTTGGGCGGCAAGGCTAATGCTAGTTATGGGTGTCCGCAGTTCGTGAGACAAAGTTCTGAGAAATTCGTTTTTGAGGCGTTCTCGTTTTTCTAATTCTCCTAGCTGCGCCTGGGTGGCTTGATAAAGCTGTGTTTGGCGAATAGCGATCGCACATTCATTTGCTAGCTGCTGCACTAGTTCTATTTCAAATTCATCAAACATCTCTTGCGTTGGTCGCAGGAGCCAAAGATTTCCCAAAATCCCTTGTTCGTCAAAGATGGGACAAGCTAGCTGCGTAATTACAAGTAATTTGGGATGCCATTGAGAAACAATCTCCACGGATTGCCGATGCTGTTTTTCTAACAGTGGTTGATAAATTTCCCAAAAGTCTGCAATTAGTCTGGTCAATCCTTGAGATGGAGGGAGGTTAATTGTATGCTCGTAGGCAACCTTAGTGCTAGTACGGCAAGGGCTATAAAGTTCGATATAGCAAGACTCAAGCTTTAGCAACTGTACCAATTCCTGAGTAGCTGTTTGCAGTACTTGAGTTTCATTTTGATGATCGCGGATTTGTTCGGTAATACGTCGCACTAATGCTTGAAAGTTGTGCGCCTGTTGTAACTGGACTTGATGCTGCTGAGTCTGCAATTTGAGTTTATTGCCCAGATGCTGTATTTTTTGATGCAGTTCTGCCTGCTGGACAGCAATGCCGATTTGGGTTGCTAGTTGTTTGAGCAAATCAATTTCTATCTGCTGCCATTGATGGGGTTGATCGCAATACTGAGCAATTAATAGCCCCCATAAATCTTGCTGTAATAAAATTGGCACGACCAGATTGGCTCTGACCTGCAAAGAAACCAAAAAATCTATTTGCTCAGTATCTAACCCTGCTGCATAGATATCTTCGACAATTTGAATACAACCTCGTCCGTGGCGTTCTTTATATTTGGTACTGAAACTGGGATCTCGAAAGTTCTTACCTAAAAGCGAACTACTTGCGCTAATATTTGCTTCGGCGATGATTGTGCCACTTCCATTTGACTGAATATGGTAAACCATGATGTGATCGCAATTTAAACACTGCCGCAGTTCTTTTACGGTCTGATTAAGGTTTGCGTCTAAATCTAAGGATTCACTAATACGAAGAGCGATCGCTTCTAACAGTTTTTCTCGTTCAGCTTGAATGCCCCTAGCTTGGGCTACTTGTTTTGCAGGAGTAATATTACTACTAGTGCCAATTAGTCGATAAATTCTAGAGTTAACATCCCGTAGTGGCGTCAGAGTCGTACTCCACCAAGTCGGAACTCCTTGGAATTGCAAGCATTGTTCGTAAGAAATGGTTTTACCAAACCGCACACAATCAGCGTAATGCTGACGCACCTTTGCAGCATCAACTGGTGAGAGGATATCTTCTGGTTTTTTACCCCGGAGATCCTCTGAACTCATACCTAACCATTGCTCATGAGTAGGATTGAGTGCTACATACCGAAAATCCTCATCTTCTAGAACATCTACTACGAATATAGATGCCTGTACAGAATCATACATACTCAGTAGAAATTGTTCACTACTACTGTTTTCGTCTAACTCCGTGCCAAAGAGAATGTGAGAATTTGATTGTTGTTTCAACTTTAAAGTTGATTCAGTTGGATTTAGATTCATGCGAGAGTCCCTATCTGCTATTTCTGAATCTTTTAGGCGCTCTCTTTGGTGATTTCGCTGGTAAAAATTCTCGCTAGCGCCCATAGCAAAGCATTTTTAGTCTTTGCTGATGATACTTATATCTTTCTCTACTTCTGAATTAGAAATCTAAGGAAGTTAATAGCAGTAAGCTTAACAAACCCTGCTTTTTAGAGGTTAAAATGCATTCGCAAGTTAGCGAGATTATGTTGACATTTTTTATTATTAATTTCTAGAATTGTTGTATATATTTAACTAAATTCCAAGTAATAGATTTGGCAATTCATACATTTCTTAACAAAATCAAAGTTTTATAACTCAGCAGAAATAAAATATTGTAGTCAGAGTTGACCATCAAACCTTTGTTTATTAGAGGCTATAAGCAGCCCGCTAATAACCAGCTAATAATTGCTTGGTTTGCTGATTTAGGTTTTAAAGAAGGTGTCACTTGTCCCCTGTCTTGATAGCGACATACTAACCTTTGAACAAACGATAAGCTTACTTGAAAACGCTCAGCAAGTTGTCGTTGTGACCCTTATTTCAGTTTATACGCATCAATGACGCGTTGGCGTCAATCAATTGAGTAGGCGGCTGGCATAAGTATGAGTTATAGCAGGGGACAGGGGACAGGTTTGAAAACACGCCCTAGGGACTAAGGATTAGGGACTAGCAGGGGAGGGGAATAAGAATTTTTCTATGCCCCATGCCCCCTTCTCCTATCGGAGACGCTGCGCGAACGGGTGACGCTCGATGACTCGCTACCGCTGCGCTCTAAGCGTTCGCGTAGCGCTGTCTCACTATGCCCCATGCCCAATTTACTATTTTATTTATGATGAGTTCCGATTTCCAAACGATTGGGAGTCCAATGTTCTACCCGTCGTTTGTTTAATTTGACCACACCCAACCACTGATAAAGTGTATCGACAAAAGAAGGAGAAAATTGTCCAATCGCAAACATGAGTTTTGTCAAGCTTTCGGTGATAATATTTTCATTGACAATTACCTCTGCCTTGTTGTATTTAATCGCACGGATAACAGCATTCGTCACGCGTTTTGGTGTAGAAATACCTGCTAACTTAGGTGCAGGGATGCGACTATCAGCAGTCATGCCAATTTCTGAAACATATCCTGGGCAAATTGCCGAAAAATTGATGCCAGTATCTGCAAATTCCTGACGCATAGCGTCATTCCACATAATTAAACCTGCTTTACTTGCAGAATAAATGCTATTGTAAGCAACTCCTTTTTTGCCTGCTAGAGAAGCAATGTTAACAATGCGGCCGCTACCCCGTTCTATCATGCTTGGCAGTAATAAACGAGTTAATTCCATAACGGACAAAAGATTAGTGACTAATATTGACTGAATTTCTTCTGTAGAATAATCTACAAAAGCTCGATGAATTTCTACGCCAGCATTATTAACTAAAATATCAACTGGGCCGGCAATTTCTTGAATTTGATGGGTTAGGTTTGATAACTCTGCTACGTTTTTCATGTCAAAGGGAATGCTAATTCCTTGCCCACCCAAAGCTTTAATTTCATCGCACGTCGTATCTAGTCCTGCTTGCGAACGAGAAACACACACTATGGTTGCTTGTTCTTTTGCCAGAGTGCGGGCAATATGTACTCCCAGACCGCGTGAAGCTCCGGTTAAAAGTACTGTTTTACCTTTAAGGTTTGTCATTTTAAATGGGGAATAGGGCATTGGGCATTAGGCATGGGGCATTAGGCATGGGGCATGGGGCATGGGGCATGGGGAATTGGTTATTCTTCTCTTTATCTCCCCCTGCTTCCCCTGCTTGTCTTTACGCGTCAACTTCAGGTTGTTCGAGTACTAGCTTGCTTTTTAAAGAAGCAAAATGTTTGCCACCTAATTCAATTGCTGACTGTTCACAACCAGCCTTCAATCTTGTCAAGAGATACTCCGAGTCAGGAGCGATGATATTAGTACCATGATCTGGTTCTATCAAACAGGCTAAATTAATATCTGTGCCATATTGACTGACCAAATTATAAATACCTAAAAAGTTAAATACCCCTGATTCATAAGTGCCACAAGGTACAGAAGGATTGTTGACTCCCATAAAGTATTCATGCTGTTGCAACCACTCAACGGAAGGGTATCCGTGGAAGTGAATCATCGGCATACCGTTGCTAATTAAGTTGGGTGCATACAAAGATGCGGACATGGCGATCGCCAGCATTACATAAACATCATAAGATGGTTTAATGTCTGCTAATGTCGGATCAACTCCTTGTGGTAAATCGAGCAATAACCTATCTGTCAAACCAATTCTGAGAATGTCATTTTCTAAATTTAAATTAGTTTTGTTAGAGCCAGAACGAGCGCTACAAATCCAAATATCGGGAATTTGTTTGATTTTATATTCTGCTCCTATTTTGGTTTTTAAATATCGTCTACCAACGTCATTTTGTCGGACTTCATCATTGCTAAATCCGGAAACAGGTGCTAGGTTTTCCCATTCATATTCAGGAATATCAATTTCGCCAACGTATTGTGGTGGTTCTGCATAAGCGACAAAGCCGTAGGAAACACCAGTTCTGCCATTGACAATCACATTGACAATATCTCTGTGGGATTGTCTTTTAATCACTTCACTCAGTTTAGAACCAGGAGGAAAGAGATTGGTATTCTCTAACTGAGTACTTAAACTGACTAATTTTTGTGCATAACTTGATGACTGGGGATTATATTGACCTAATTTAAATTTGCTGAGAGGCAACGGTAAAATGGGAACATAAACTTTGGGAATGAGTGATTTTAAAACAAAACCATCAATCTCATCCCTAGTAAATACTGAATCGGAGAGATTCATATTTAAAATCGAAAATTGAGCATCAGAAACTCCAATCACAATTTCAGAAAATGTTCTGACTAGAGTATTCAAACCCATCTGAATTTTTTGCTGATAAGGAGTTTGAAAATTGACAAACTCCTGATCTAATTCGGTGAGAATAATTACCTGAGTATTGGTAGGATCTTCAATATATTTAGCAGCGCATTCTTCCGCCCAGCCAATTAAACCTGCAATTCGAGAAACTGAAATTTTGCGCTCTTTCAAAATAAAGCGCGAATACAATTGATAAAGTTTTTCGGCTACAAATGTCTCAGCGCGACTTCTTACAGAAGGTGGTCTATCAACATCAATGACAGCATTAATTCCAGTTTTAACTACTCTGGTTTTAATACTTTGTTTCAGATTAATTAATGGTATCTTGAATTGATAACGGAACTCAGTAGTAGCTTGTTGCCAAGGTGTAACATTCACTCCATATTCTTGCAAGTTTTGTTCTAGTTCGGCTCGAAATTTGAGAATTTCCGCATTTTTATATCCCTTTGGCAAAGGTCTAAAAGTGACAGTTAGCCTTTGAGCCATGAGCTTGGGATCGATAATTGGTTCTTTGCATTCTGGATTTAATTGATCACCAGTTTCACCAATTAAACGCCCAATGGTTTGCAAACTTAAACCTTGGGGTAATGGTACTGTAGGAAAGGTTTTAGGGGTGTTACGTTCGCGTAAAAATTCTAAAATCTCTGGTTTACGAGCAGTGATTTGGGCTTGGATATCTGGAGTTAATACACCCTTCGGTGAACGAATATTTAATTTTTCATTCTCCACCCAAATTTGTACACCCTTTTGGGTGAGATTTGCTAAAATTTCGGATGCATTCATAGTATTTTCCAATTTTTTCAATCCAATTGTTTATCTAATGACCTCACCCAACTTCCCTACTTCCTATTTTTAAATCTCAAATATTTCTGACTCTGACGCTTGAGATTCTTCTGCTAAACGTTGAGAAAGTGATTCAATAGTAGGGTAATGCCACAGCAATAAAGGAGATAACTGAAAGCCTAAAAATTTACCTGCTTTTGCAGCTAAAAGCATCCCCTGGGCGGAATCTAAACCGTAGCTGTCAAGAGGCGCTCGAATATCTATTTCTACTGCTTTAACTCCTAGAATTTCAGCTAGGTGACACGTCAACCATGTTTGAATTTCTGCCGCGGTATGAGAATGTGGTGAACTCATTTGTCAACCTTGAAAGTAGTTTTGGTGATTTTACTTGGTATCTTTGTGGATGATTAACCACAAAGACACAAAGACACAAAGAAATGCTAAAACTCAGTTCCTGAAGATTAAATCACCCCTGAAAAATGAGCAGAAGGTTCTGGAATATACTGACAGTAATAATCAGGAATTTGCATTCCTTGAATTTTCAAACTTTGAATACGATATAAAAATGCTGCTCCAGTCATGATGTGATGAGCAACATCAACAACTCTACGATTATTTGATTCTGATAAGTAAGAACCTCGCACCCAGTCATTAAAGCTACCCATTGCTGGGCCGCACCAAATTTGATAATCGACTTCTCGACCTTTTTCTCCAGAACTAGACCAACGGGAAGATAATCCTAAATACCAACGGAAAATCAACGCCATTTTCAATTTAGGATTGTTGACCGCTTTACCTAATTTCTCAGGATTTTTCTGTGATAGATAAGTCGCTGTTCCTTCCCAGACTTCAGCAAGTGTCTTGCGAAAAATTTGTTTTTCTAACTTTTCTTTTTCCGGGAGAGGAATACTGTCAATTGAGTCATAAGTTCTGTATATTTCATACAGTTTCTGCGCCCGCATGGGAAACAAAGTACCTCGTTTGAGGACTTGAAGTTTTACCCCCATTTCAAACATATCTGCGGCTGGAGCCATCATTACATCAGCCATTTCTGCTTGGGCTAATAGTTGCTTAGTATGCTTACACGCTCCAGATTCAATACAAGACTGATTAATTGAGCCAGTCATCACGTAAGCAGCACCCATCATAAAAGCTGCTAAGGCTGATTGTGGTGTAGCAATTCCCCCTGCTACTCCTATTCTAATGGGTTGTTGATAATTATATTGTGCTTGAATTTCATCACGCAAAGCAATAATAGAAGGTAGCAAACAAACCAAAGGACGATTATCTGTATGTCCACCAGAATCAGCCTCGACGGTAATATCGTCAGCCATCGGTACTTTTGCTGCTAGCTTTGCCTGTAATTCAGTAATTAGTCCTTTTTCAACAAGCTCTTTCAGGAATTTATCGGGTGCTGGTTGCAGAAATTTACTCGCTACTTCTCGGCGAGAAACTTTGGCAATGACTTTGTTTTTGATTTCAATTTGATTGGCATCATTCAAACTTAATCCAGCAACACGGTAATAAACAATGTTGGCAGTTAAGTCTAAAAATGCCGAAGCTTCTACAGTTCTGACTTGATATTTTAAGTATAAATCCACAGCGCGGCGTTCAATCGCCATATCATTAGGACTGTGAATTAAGTTAAAAGCATAAGGGCCATGAGGTAAAGCTGATTGAATGCGATTAATTGCAGTTTCTAAACGTTCTGGAGATAAACCGCCAGCACCAAAAGAACTTAAAATCTTTTCTTTACCTAAAGCAATCACCATTTCTTCAGAAGCAATACCACCAGCCATTGCCCCAGTAACATAAGCGTATTTCACACCATGAAAGGAGAGAAAGTTAGGATCTCCTAACTGTTGAATACTAATTGGTGCAGTCGAAGTTAGCAGTTCTACTTGTGCTGTTGTATTATTTTCATTAGGGTATAAATAACCCTCGTTTGTTACACCGATTTTTCCGGCAACTTTGACGATGTAACAAGGTTTATCTAAGGCTAGTAATTTATCTTTAATGGCTGTCTGTTCAAAAGATACATCATCTAAAGATCCTTTCCAGCCCAGATTTTGATTGTAGGTATAGGCAGAAAAACCAAGACCATGATCATGTTTGTTTAGTAGTGTATCTACAGTGGTCACAGTAGCTATCCCTCGGATTAAAAGCAATGGACTATAAAGGATGAAAGATGAAGGATGAAGGATGAAGTTTTTTAGTCTTCGTCCTTCACACTGAAATTATTCGGCTTCTTCATTCAATAAGTTTTCAGCACACGCTAACTGTAGTTGAATGATTTCACTCATTTGTTTACTAAAATCTTGTCTAGCTTCTAAAAAAGCAGTATGGGATTTAGTTATCCGAGAATTGTTAGCAGTTAGCTTTTGATACTGAGACTGATTGACATCAATCATGCTGATTGTGTGACCAAGTTCGTGATTTGTAGCGGGTGAAGACGAAGTTGTTTGTTGAATGGTAGTTAACTCAGAAGATTGTAATTGTTCTGAAGGCTGAAAACCGTGTTCAATGATATTTTTCATTGGGACTTCTGCGGCCTGATTTGGAGATGATGGAATGTTCTGAGAATTAGCAACTGTTTGGGAAAAAGGTATGTTTTGATGCAGTCTTTGAGAGCGATCGCGCCGTACTTTTTCAGCCAAATTTTGGAAAAGTTTGCGGTTTTCTTCACTCAAAATTGCGGCTGTAATTGAATTACCACCCAATGTCACGGTTCTGAGAGTTGCTTTATTTTGATTGGTAGTTGCCAAGATCGGACTGTAAATTGGCGATAAATCCACAGCAACTTGATGACTCACAAGTTTTGCTAAGGCTTTAATAATAGAAGTATGATCATCCATACCTCTACGATTGAGGGAGACTGTGAGATGTTCTTTATTTTCCAGGATTTTATCAATCCATCGAGAACAAACACTACCAGCCCCAGCTTCAATAAATATTCTCGCCCCATCATCGTAAACACGATTAACTAAGCGGGGAAAATCGAGTTGTTGGGATAAACCTGTAGCAATACTACGGGCGATCGCACCATCATTGAGTGTAATAGGTTGATACTCAGCCGCAGAATAAAATACAACACCAGGAATTGTTTGTGATGGTAAAGTGTTGAGTTTGACCAACTCTTCGTACTCCGATCGCATCGCCTGACAATGAATGACATGATCGAAAGGAGCCGGAAAAGCATTGCACCCTAAAGCTTTAATCACTCGCTGACAAGCTGTCGGTTCCCCAGCAATTAATACTTCTTCAGGGGTATTAATCTGAGTTAAATACACTTGCTGCTCATGTTGGAGACATGCAATTACCTGGGAAGGACTAGCCATGAGTACATAGTTCACCCAGAGGTTTTGTTCTGAAGCCACAGATGTTTTTGGTAAGTTCCAATACTCACGCACCGCATTTTTCGGCCCAGATAAGCGATCGCCAAACAAAGCCGATGAGTTAAAACTATTACTACCTTGATAAAAATTGCTCCAAACGCCTTGAGCAACCATCATGCTAGTTTCACCCAAGCTATAGCCAAACACATATTTAGGTTTGACTTGAAAATCATCACGAATAATCGTAGTGATGATTCTGGTAAAAAACATTTCCGCTTCAAACATGGCTAGAGAATCATCTAGCAATCGCTTTTCGAGAGTTTCTAGCTGTCTGATTGATAACTTATTCAAGCTTCTGGGAAAAACCAGCCTCTCAACGTCAGCAGCACGTTTGTAAATACTTTTAACCATTGAGTCATCGTGGACTCTGGGAAACAAGTGAAAGAAATTGCGACCGATACCAATGTAAGAATTGACCGCAGCTGGATAAACGTAAGCGATCGCACCTTTTTTACCTAGTGGGTTAGCTGTAAAGTAACTACCAACAGGTGTTTGCCAATCTGTACCTCGCTCAAAAGCGCTATTGACACCTTTACGAGCAGATTCAATTTCTTTGAGTAATTCTTTTTGGTTACGTCCGGCGATCGCTAGGGCGTATTTAGCTTCATGCTGAAAGTTAGCGAATATCTGACTAGCAGTAGTTGACAAGTTAGAACTATTTTCGATGCTTTCTTGGAGACTATCCAAAGCCTCTAGTAAAGTTGAGCGTCCCTCACCTGCAATAGGAAGCAGATAAAAAGGCATTTGCTCTAGGTACTTGCTGCTGTACTCTTTTTGGTCAGATTCTTCCGACAAGATCACATGAGCATAAGTACCATCACACCCCATACCATTGACTGCTGCAACTCTCTTTGCAGAGTCTTTAGCCAGAAACCAAGGTCTAGATTCTGTAGGGACATAGAAAGGGCTACCCTGCCAAACTTCTGGGGTTTTGACACCAGACCAGTTAGGAGTGGCGGGAATGTATTTGTGATAAAGACACAAAGCTGTTTTGATCAGACTGGCAATCCCAGAGGCTACATGAGTATGACCGATATTGGCCTTGACGCTGCCAATCGCACAGTGCAAACCATTACCCACAGCAGGATAAGCTTGCACCAATCCAGTGATTTCGGCTGCGTCTTCTTGGGGAACACCACTACCGCAAACCTCTACATACTTAACTTCGGCGGGTTGAATCCCGGCTATTTGCAAGGCTTGGTTACAGACTTCAGAAGTAGCAGAAACTGACCCAAAACTCACAGCATCAATAATTGCATAGATGCGATCGCCGTTGGCTTTAGCAGTCTCATGACGCTTGAGAACAACAGCACCAGCACCTTCACCCACTGTCCAACCGTTGGCTTTTTGGTCATAACTCAAGGTATTAATACCAGTGTTAATTTTTGACCATTGGTTTCGCAGTAAAACGCTTTCTACCCCACCAACCAAATCTACAGCACCAACAACAACTGCATCCGCTTCCCCTGTAGTTAGTAGCATTTGCGCCAGTTCTAATGCTTTGAAGGCTGAGGTTTCTACCGCCGTGATGGTGAATGCTGGGCCGCTGAAATTCCATAAAGAGGAAATCCGACTGGCCATGATATTGGCGATGTAACTGAGATATTCACCGATATCTACTTGATGATGGATACTATCTTTAACGATGGTTTCCAGTTGGGCAATTTCCTCTGTAGGTAAAGTAATTTCCGCAGCATTCAAGCCGTCTTTAATTTGCCAAGATAAATTCCATCGTTGTTGTAGCTGATGTACAGATAGTTCTGTCTCCGCAGCGATAATTACAGCGACGTTACCCCCTTCTGGAATGTTGGCATCTTTGAGGGCGCGATCGGCTACTTTAAGTAGTAATAGTTGTTGTGGGTTGAGCTTTTCTACTTCATTGGGTGGAATTTTGTAAGCTAAAGTATCAATATCAAAATCTGTGATGTAGGCTCCTATTGGGGCTTTACCATCTGCTAATCCGTACTCTTGCAATAAATCTTTTTGTTCTTCTATGCCGTACCATCTTTGAGGCGGTAAGGGGATAAAATGCTGTTTGCCATCATAAATACTGCGTTCAAAGGCATCTAAGTCATTGCATTCACCAAAGAAGGCATCCATGCCTACAATAGCGATTTTGTTAGTGGTGTTATTTTGTTGTTTTAACATCATTAAAAGGTGTGAAGTGTGAGGTATAAATTGGTATCACGCAGAGACGCGGTGAGTAGTCCGTTGGGCGGCTGTGCCGACTTGTACTCCTTTGGAGAAGGAACTGCAAACCCTAAGGGAGACGCAAAGAGTAAGAATTTGAGAGTACAAATTTTTATTCTTCGTCCTTTGTTTGATTTTCTTGTTCTAAAATTAAGTGGGAGTTAGTTCCACCAAAGCCAAAGGCACTTAAAGCAGCATATTTTTTAGTAGTATTGTTTGGCCAAGGGGTTGGAGTTGTAACTATTTTTTCCGGAGAAATAACATTATTCTCGTCATCTAAAGGTTCAGTGACGTTAATAGTTGGTGGAATCACATCATGAGACATACTGAGAATTGCTTTAGTCAAGCTGACCATACCAGCAGCAACGAGTAAGTGACCTACATTAGCTTTGGTTGAACCCATTAAAGGGGCTGCTTGGTGTTGACCAAAAAAGGTTTTTATCGAATTTAATTCGGTGGTATCTCCTAGTAAAGTGCCGGTAGCATGACACTCCATATAATCGATAGCTTGAGGAGAAAGTTGGGCTTCGGTATAAGCTCGTTCAAAAGCTAAGATTTGTCCTTTAGAATTAGGGCTAACTAAATGTTTACCTTTACCATCGTTGGAAAGTCCATTACCGCAAACGGTGGCTAAGATGCGATCGCCATCTCTAACGGCATCACTATATCTTTTTAGTACAACCATCCCGATCCCTTCGGCTGTCACTAGTCCTCGTGATTTTTTATCTAAAGGACTGCTAATGCCGTTTTCTGGATATCCTTGAATACCAGAAAATAACATTCGTAAAAACAGCGGATCTGTACAACTCACTGCTCCCGCTAACATCAAATCAGCTTTACCTGAATTGAGGTAATGAGATGCCATTTTAATTGCATAAAATGACGATGAACAAGCTGCATCTATACAGAAATGAGTAGTAGATAAAGCTAGAGCTTGAGCGATTAAAGCGGCTGGAAAACCACAAATCATCGCATTGTGTAAGGCTGGTTCAGCTGTTGTTGGTAAACCAGCTAAATGAAAATCTTGATCTTGCAAAAGTTCTGCGATCGCACCATTCATTGTTTGCTGATAAATGGGCGAAACTAATTGATTAGAAAACTTGGTAGGTAAAGATAAAGCTCCTAAAATTACGCCACATTTGGAGAGAACATTACTGTTACCCCAATAACCACTGTGCATAATTGCTTGTTTAGCAGCATATAGTGACCATTTGAAGGTGTTATCTAATCCTTCTAGTAATGTTGCTGGAAGATTATATTCGCTAGCATCAAACTTAAAGTTACGAACGAATCCTCCCTTAAGGAAGTAAAATTTTTCCGGTTGTCCCTTGACTGGATCGTAAAATATTGTGGGGTTTACACCCATTTCATCAACTGTTACAGATGATGTAGAGTCTTTCGCTTCGCTAAGATTCTGCCAAAATTGCTCAGGATTGTTAGCATCAGGAAAGAGGCATGATAATCCGATGATGGCTATTTTTTCCACTATTGATATCCTCGTTGGGTATTAGGCGATAGGGGAATTTTTAGGTAAGCCAGAAGGATTTACGCTTCCTAAATGTCCCCAAACTTGAAAGGATTACGCTATTCCCCGAAGTTAATAGGATGTTTATCTCACGCAGAGACGCAGAGGCACAGAGAGGAAAATCTAGAGAATATTTGAGAAGTAAGATAGTAAATACAATACTAGCTTACTATAACAATCCTAAAGGGTTAGTGAAATTTTGACACTTTGATTTTTTCGTTGTGTCTTCTATGTTTCAACAAAGTTTACTAGTAGCGGCTCTGCTACTGAGATTTCTTGGTTATAGGTTACTAAAGAACCAAATTTCACTATTACGGATTAGTAATTCCCTCTAGGATTGCTATAGAACAGGACTCAATATGGTTCAGTTAAGAAAATTGTAGGTTGGGGAGCCACTGCGTTGTAGCAAGTGGCATTTAAGCAAAGCGCAACCCAATCTACGTAGACATATATTTTTAGCCTTAACTGAACTGTATTGGAACAGGACTTACGCACAGATGACAGAAAATTGTAGACGCTCAAGCGGCTTGCTGTAGGCTACCGCAGAGGACGCAGAGAAGCCAGTGCGTTGGGTGGGTTGTACTCCTTTCCTACGGGACGCTCTTCGCGAAGAGCGTCCCGTAGGGTAGCAACTGGCGCGACACGGAAAAATAAGAGTTTCAGAGAGTTACTGCGTAAGTCCTATAGAAGTATAGCGATCGCCAGTTAGTTTAGGACATAAACTGATCATAAAACTCGGACACCAACAGACTTTCAAACCTTTCCCCTGTTCCCTGTCCCCTGCTATATTTACTTCGGCTTGTGTAAGTTCATCGGTGCAATTACTGCTTTTGCTCCTAAGATGCGTGAATATATTTTTCCTTGGCGATCGTGGAGAATAAAATTAGCAGTTGCGCTGGTTGCTGTTTTACCTTCAATTTCGCAAGAAACATAAAAAGGTGCGTTGCAGGGTACGGCTCTATACTGCTCAGAATGTGTTAATTGTCCTGGTAAACAAACTTCTTGATGATAGTGATTTAACCAAATCCATAAGGATTGAGTACTCAAGTCAGTTGTGTAAGAGTTGTGCCATTGTACAGGGAATTGCCCTTGTTGTTGGGCTGTAATTTCTGGCCACAAGCATTCGATAGTAATCTTTTGGGAGCTAATATTTAAAACTCTGGTGATTTGTTGAAATGCTGGCCCATGAAATAAGGATGAATCCCCATTTTGATAAAAATCTTTACCAATGGTGGTAATGGTGTGATCTTCGGTGAAATTTGCAGATTCATAAATGGGAGCATCTGGCATCTGTCGCACCAGTTTAATCAGTGATTTATAATGAAAATGAGTTTTTCCGGCGGCATTTTTACTTAGAATAGTAGTCTGAAATTCTACAAATTCAGAGTTATTTTTAGCAATTTCTTGTAGTTCGAGAATGTGTTCGCTGGGAGAATTTTCACCGAAAGTAATTCCTTTCAAAACTTTGAAGTCTTTACAACGCAAATATCGATAACCTGGATAAAGTTCTTCACAAGCATTAATCATCCAGGACATGGCACAGGTAGCTGGTAATACTGGAGTACCAGCGATCGCATGATCGTGTAAAAAGGGATTAGCTTCTACTGTCATCCGCCGACGGATACGATAGCTTTTTAGTTCTGGATCTAAGGGTGCTGGTAGTCTAACGCTGGGACTACCAATTACAACTTGTGTAGTCTCATGAAAAGCGGGATGCAGTTCGTTAACTAACATTTGTGTACCAACTTCCACCGGAATAATCTCAATTCCTCTTTCCGCAAAAGCTTTTTTGAGTTCTGGTGTCACCATCCCACTATCCCAGCCTCCCCAATTAATTGCTACGACGTGACACTGAGGATAGTTTTGCTTGATTAAATGGGCTGATTTGTTGAGAATTTCGTTAGCGATCGCATAATCCGATTGCCCCATGTTACCGTAGAAGCCGCTGACAGAAGAAAACAGTACTAGCTGTTCTAGTTGACTAGGGTTGACGCAAGTAAGTAGATTTTCTAGTCCCTGAACTTTGGCTGTATAAACTTTTTCAAAATCTTGGTCGGTTTTCTTTTCGATCAATTTATCGGCTAAATTTCCTGCGCCGTGGATAATGCCTGTAATGGCTCCTGTACGCTCAACCGCAGCAGCTAATTTTGTTTGTAAGTCGGCTACATCTGTAACATCAACGCTAATGTATTCTGCTTGAGCGCCTGTTTGTTGAATTGCTGCTAGGGTTTTTTTGATTTCTCGGCTAGAAGCAATCTTGTTATATATTTTCTGTACACTCATGGGTGTAGGCTTTTCACCTTGAGCGAGCAGATTCTCCATGATGCGTTTTTTTAACGCCGATTCTTCAAAACAATCTTGAACAAAATTCGGCTCATTGTCCAAGACTTCAGAACGACCGATCAGAATGAATTTGCAAGGTTGATGCTGTGCCATTTCGATGGTGCATTGAGCCGTAATTCCTTTTGCACCACCGCTGACAAGAAAAACCGATGAAGGACGAACCTGGGTTGGTGTAGTCATATTAATTTGATAGGAGAAAGATCGGGTAAAGGGGGAAGTTCCGGTAAATCAGGAAGTTCGGGTACAGTTGCAGGTTTAGGTTTAGGCTTAGGTGTAGTAGGAAGCTCTGGTAAAGAAGGGAACTCCGGTAAATTTGGTTGCATACTCTTTCCATTTCAGTAGTGAAGGTGCAGAGTAGGATGTTTAGATGCAGGAGTTCCCGATTTATGTCTTCGTAGCGAATTGAGGATTAAGGTTTCAACGCAGAGGGGCGCTAAGGTAAGCGCAAAGGTACGCAAAGTTGTACTAAGACACAGAGAAATAAGAGTTTGAGAGGGTTTTGCGTAAGTCCTATTTATTTATCGAAGGAAGTTGTTAAGGTGACACGTCCTTGTGAACCGTAAGCAACTTCGGAAATATATAGATTTGGGTCGTGTAGCTCGGCGATAATGTGTTGTGCTGACTGTTGACTATCTAAACTTGGGCTTAAGTCGATCGCACGAGAAAATACTTTTGGCCATTCCCATCTCAGAGTCTTGACTAATCCGAATAAACCACCAGCGATCGCCCCGAAGTTACCGTTATGTTCTAATCCAAAGGCTCCATCTAAACGAGTCACGCTTAAGAAACAACTACGTTCGTAACGGACTGCTTCGTTGAGGGATTTTTTCAAATGCTTGGCCATGAAGAAGACGTGTTTGACGATCGCCTTTTCTGGTTCTAGATAGGAAATTCCCCCGGTGTGACTCGTTGCAAATACAGGATGGATATGAATAAATGCCCCAACCGTGCCGATATTAGTAGCGATCGCTGCTAATTTGTGTTGTAGTAGTTCTTCACTCATATCTGCTAAAACTACGCGTTCTACTCCGACGGGTAATGGCGATTGCTGAGGAACGAGGGATTGGGGGAAACTTAAAACTACTACCTTCCAGCCGCGATCGATTAGAGATTGAGCTACTTGAGAGGTGGTGAGGGAACCATCATCGGTGATTAAACTGATGTGTCCCTCTGGTAAGGTGAAATCTAAACTATCTGGCGGGGGTAGAAATTTCAGTTTGGCTGGACGACGGCTAACATTATCGATTATCTGGACTGGCTGGTAGTCAAGCTCAGGCTGAGAGTTTTTTTTTTCGCCTCCAGCCAACTTCTGAAGATAATCAACAATTTGACCGATGGTGCGGAGTTCTCCCAATTCTTCGATGTTGGGTTGGGGTAAGTTGGGGTACATTTCTTGCATCGCCCCTAAAATTTCTACCCGCTTGATGGAATCAATCCCTAAGTCTGCTTCCATATCCATTTCCAGTTCCAGCATCTCTACTGGATAGCCGGTTTTATCACTGGTGATGGCTAGTAGAGTTTGACCTAAGTCTGCATACTCATTGGTATCTGTAATTTCTGGTTCTGTGGTGACTGGAGATTGAGGGGTGGAAATTGGAGATGGGATAGATTCTTCAACTACTTCTGGAGTTGTAGGAACTGCTATTTCTACAGAGGCGCTGCTACTAATAGTGGATTGCAGATATTCGACAACTTGACCGATGGTGCGCTTTTCAGCCAATTCTTCTAGGTTGGGCTGAGGTAAATCAGGATACATTTCCTGTAGCGCTCCGAGGATTTCTACTCGTTTAATCGAGTCAATTCCTAAATCTGCTTCCATATCCATGTCTAGTTCCAGCATCTCTACTGGGTAGCCAGTCTTATCGCTGGTGATGGCTAACAAGTTTGCACTCAAGTTAGTGACATCAACTGTAGATACAGGGGCGGATGCGACAGGCTCTGGAATTGGAGTTACAACAGGCTCAGGTTGGGTTTCTACAACTGGTGTAGCAGGTGCTGTAACTACAGGCTCAGGTTGAATTTCCCAAGTTGTGGGGGTGGGAGTTACAGGCTGAGGTTGAATTTCCCAACTTACAGGTTCGTCAGCTACCTTTGAACCATTTTTGGTGACGGGTGTATCGGTGAAATTTACGAACTGTTGGCGATCGCTTATTGTCTCGGTTGGCTGAGTAGTTACCTCACCAGAGAGCATCTGAGCATATTCTTGTTGGATTAGTTGGAAAAAGTTTTTGGCGTATTCCACCTGTTCCAAAAGATATTTTTCATGAATGCGTAGGGTTTCACCTTGTTGGGCGTGAAACTGCATCATGCTACGTTCTACACTTTCTTTCACAACTAGCTTCAGTTGCGCCGTTGTTTCTACCGAAGACTTAGCGTTAGCTAACAAAGAATGCTGCTGCTGCATCAGTTGGAAAAACGTTTTAGTGTATTCCATCTGATGGTTGAGATAAGTCCCGTGAACTTGTAAATTATCAGCTTGATTTTGCTGAAACTGTGTCAGCAGATATTCTAGACTTTCTAGCATCCGCTGGTAATTTACAGGTTTTTCTGGTGTTGTTTGCATCTTTGACTCCTGGGCTAGTTGATGTGAAAGGGTCGCAGGATTCATGTCAGGCTTTTGTAAAGTGGTAATAGCTAAGGAGTTGGTAGGGTTAGAGGAAAATTCGCTGAGTGCAGGAGGAGTAACACGCCCATAACCATTACTTTCTTTGCTCGACTGAGTGGGAGCAGCAGTTTCAGAAAATTCAGGGTTCGAGTCATTCAATGGTGCTTGAACATTCACCGCAGGTAAACTAACTTGATGCCCATTTTGCAAAGCTTCCGCAAAGGCATTCTTGGTTTTTTCTGAGCGATAGTTAATGCCGTTTAAACGTACATTCAACGCTTTCTTTTTCTCGGTTGGAGGAAGTGCAGGTTGAGCTTGATAAGGATCGAGATTTTTCAAATCTAAACCCAGTACACGCAACTGTACCACTGCTTCTTTGAGGGAGCGATCGCTATTCTTTTGGGGGCTGGGGTTCAAGGCTACGGTAATATGGGGGCGATCGCCAAGGATATCTTTAACTAAGTTGGTGAGAATTTTCCTTGGGCCAAATTCCACGAAGCAAGTACCGCCAGCCGCATAAATATTTTCAATTTCCTGTTTAAACAGCACCGAGTTAGACAGGTGAGTTTCCAGGATTTTTTGCATCCCTTGTGGTTCTTGGGGATACGGCTTACCAGTGACGTTACTGAAAACAGGAATTTTGGGATTGTTAAACTTAACTGACTTAGTAGCGATCGCAAAGGATTTCTGAGCAAAGGCAATCAGCGGGGTGTGGAAAGCGGCGGAGACAGGTAACAATACAGCCGCACATCCTTGATCGTGGAGAGTTTGACGGACTTTCGCAATTTCTGCGGTTGGCCCTGCCAAGACGAACTGCACGGGAGAATTGAAGTTAGCGATTTTGACTTGGGGATAATGGCGCAAAACTGCTTCTATTTTGCTAATGTCTTCTTTCACAGCCAGCATACTACCTGCATCGTGATCGGGGTCTTCTGGGGCTGCCATTGCTTGACCTCTAGCTTTTACTAAGAATAAATAATCTTGGTCATTTAAAACCCCCGCAGCCCATAAAGCTGTGAGTTCGCCAAAGCTGTGTCCGGCGACAAAATCTGATTTGAATCCAGCTTGTTGCAATATTGAATAAAGCCCAGCGCTCAATATGCCGATGGCAGGTTGGGCATATTCTGTACGTTGCAAGGCCGCAATTTGGGCATTTTTTTCTGCCTCATCAAACACAGGATGGGGGAAAACTACTTCTGAGAGCGATCGCAAGTTATCTTTGATTAACAAGCTATCCATGTAACCGTGCAGACGACGCATTAGCGGAAAGTTCATCACTAGTTCCCGCCCCATCTCCAAGTATTGCGAACCTTGTCCAGAGAATAAAGCTACAACTTTACCGCCCAATTCCATACCAGAGGAGCGATAGTAAATTCCTTGGGGATGCTCCCAAGATGCTGCTGCACCTTTTTGTTTTAGCCAGTCGATACTAACTTGCATCAACTTACAGGCTTCTTGCACATTCTCGGCGACAAATCCCACTCTGGCTGCTACTAAGGGAATTTCTACCGATTGACACTCTTGGATTAATTCTGCGTAATGTCTATCTCCATTTTCTGACTGCAACTTACCTAAACTTTCTTCGCATTTGCTCAATAGCTGGACAGCATTGGGAGCAAATAATAGCACCTCGCGGGGGCTGTTATGTAAGCGGTAAGGACGGTTTTGTTCGGTTTCGTGTTCTTCTAAAACGACGTGATAGTTAGTACCGCCGAAGCCGAAAGAACTCACACCGGCACGTCTGGGGGTATCGCCTTCTGCCTTAATCCAAGGTCTGGTTTCGGTGTTTAAATAAAATGCCGAGTTCTTAATATTAAGTTTGGGGTTCGGCTCAGTAATATTAATTGTGGCTGGTAAGATTTTGTGATGCAGTGCCAAAGCAGTTTTAATCAAACTTGCTGCACCCGCAGCCGCTTTTGTATGTCCAATTTGCGATTTGACGCTACCCAAAGCGATGTGTTGTTTTTTGGGGTCGTGTTCACCAAAGAAGTCTCTTAAAGATCCAAATTCGGTGGGGTCGCCAGCCATTGTACCTGTGCCGTGTGCTTCCATCAAACCAACGGTGGCAGGAGAAAAGCCGGCATCATCATAAGCACGTTCTAAGGCCTTGACTTGACCTTCTTTGCGGGGAGCATAAATACTCTTGTAGCGTCCATCGCTAGAAGTACCAATACCTTTGATGACAGCATAAATTTTATCTTGGTCGCGTTCTGCATCTTCTAAACGCTTGAGAACAATCATGCCGATACCTTCACCCAGCATCATCCCATCAGATTTAGCATCAAAGGGTCTGACGCTTTCGCTGGGAGAAACCGCCGGGGTTTTGCTGAAGGAGATATAAGCCATGATGGTGTTATCAGTATCCACACCACCAGTTAGCATCATGTCGGAGCGATGCTCTACTAGTTCGCTAATCGCCATTTTTAAAGCGCCGAAGGAACTCGCACAAGCAGCATCAACTACACAGTTCATCCCGCCAAAGTTCAAACGGTTGGCAATTCGTCCAGCGACTACGTTAGCCAACATCCCAGGAAAAGCGTTTTCATCCCACTTCACATAGGCGCTTTTGATTTTATCGATAATTTTTTGTGTATCTTCATCGGATAGACCACTGCTTTTGAGGGCTTTTTCCCAAATCGGATATTCTAAACGAGCTGAAAGTGGCATTCCCAATTGCTTGGCCATAGCTACGCCTAAAACTACACCTGTAGTGTCGCGGCTAAATTCACGCGATTCACCATAGCCGGCATCTTCCATCGCTTCTTTCGCTACTACTAAACTTAATAGTTGCGATACATCTGTAACTTCTAAGATGCTAGGAGGAATACCAAATTCCATCGGGTTAAAGTCCACCTCTGGAATAAACCCGCCTCTTTTACAGTAGGTTTTATCTTCTGGTGTTCTGGGATTTGGGTCATAGTAATCTTCGACGCTCCAATGTGTGTCCGGCACATCGGTAATACAATCAAGTTTGTTAACAATATTTTGCCAGTATTCTCGTAAATTTCTCGCTTGCGGAAACAAAGAAGCCATACCAACAATCGCTATAGGATTTTGTTGTAGTTGTCTGTTAATTTTGTTGACTGACACTGATTTTTCCACCTTCATTTTTTTTTCCTCAATAACCCTAATCAAATCTTTTTCACAACTGTTGACAAGCCTCTCTAACTCCGCCAAAGCATTATCAATTGAATAAGCAGACATAGGACATAGACTATTCTTGAGTACTGTGGATAGTGAAGCTACAGTTATTGCTGTTGCTTACTCACAATGGACTATCTCTTCTTGTAAGCAACTAGTTATCTTATCTGCGATCGCTTCGGTGCGGGCGCGCCACAGGTAAGGCTCAATGCTGTAGGATAAAGGATGAAAAAAGACGATAACAAATAGATACAATCCTAAAGTAATAATCAAAGCAGAAAGATAAAAATTAATACTTCACACTTCATCCTTCATCTTTCAAACAGCGCTCGAATCTTGATATTGTGCCAGCAGGTCGATGACGTTGTTAAAACTGGTAAAATAGTCTTGGAGGGCGTTAGCTGCTTGACCAGTAAATTCAGTCCATTCGTAATGGTAAAGTTCTGGAGCAATTGTATCCTGCTGGAACAATGGAAACTTAGGAGTAGCTATTAAGACAGAAACGCTTTTTTCTCCCAAACTAGTTTGATGATCTAGCCGAACTGCAGCAACATAGCTGGTGTTCATGACAACGTTCTGTATCTTGATAAATGCCATAGCTAGTTTCAACGTCCAGGATAATGTATTTTATGGAATTTGACCAAGAAGAGTTGACAAGTTCGTTACAGAAAAGACATCACCTTTACACCGAGTTCATACAGATTTGTGAACAAATACTCAACCATTTGTAAGGTGATGTCAAGGCGGTTTCGGTTAGTTTTTGCTTTTCCACGCTCAATCAAATAACTAATTTTCCTTGCCGCTTTAAAACGTTTGAATTAATAAAAAGATTAGCACACTTCACAGAAACTAAATCATTTATTTAAAGTAAATTTAGAAAAGAACTGACTACTTGCTAATGAAAAGCGTTAAAAAAATATCAAGTACAAGTATAATCCATGACTAAAATTCAGTAATAATAACGATGTTTAATTAATGCTGCGAAGTCAACTTTTCCTTGATTTATCAGACATTACAAATATCTGGTTAGTCAAATAGCAATTAAATAAATACACATATTAGAGTTCCTAACTAACAGTAGTGGTTTTTCAGCATAACATCATAATTAAACAATGCTTTTTAATGATTTTTAAATATAAAATGCTCATAAGAAACAAGTAGTTATTTATAAAGCAAATATTAATTTGTAAAATAGTGCGTCATAAACAACATATAAGTGACTTGTTGTGAATCAAAAAGATTGTGATTTTATAAATTACCATTTGACAATAAAATCCCCGACTTCTTGAAGAAGTCGGGGATCTGAGCCATCAAACTATGTATTTTGCAATGTAAAGAAATCGAGATTAGCTCTTAGATTTATGCCCCATGCCCCCTTCTCCTATCGGAGACGACGCTCTCTACGAGACGCTGCGCGTAGCTCGCTTCCCCGTAGGGGTACACAAGCTCGCTAACGCAGTCGCCTGGGTCGGGAAACCCTCCCGCAGCGCTGTCTCACCATGCCCAATGCCCAATTCTAGTTGACAAAATAAAAGTCTTTTGCCATACTTGATGACAGGTTTATCCAAATTTTCCCCAGTCATTTTTATTAGCGCTTCGTTCTTCATTAAGATTTGAGCTTTCTAGTTAGCGATATCGTATTTTACGCTACTTGATTCGATGTCAAATTAGGATAAAACTGAGAAAGTTCGGAGTAAAGCCATCATTAATTTTGTCGCCAAATTATTAATTTACGTTAGACGTAAAGGCACACAACAATTCATACAGAACTAATTAAACTCTTCACTGACTGAAGATCAAACCATAGAGAAAAAGCACTCTTGGTAAATTATCGGATGAGCCTCCACGCGATCGCCTAAATATTGAGAGTGTCAAGGTTGATTTAATGGGTGTTTTCAATAATTGTTTTCTTGCCCCATTTCAACCCGTCAATTCAAAGTTGCACTATAGCCATCAAGGCTATTCCTTGGTATAGCATAATTGGAATGAAAATATGGCACTAAATAAGGAACGCCAGTTCTTCACAAAACCCCTAGGCCGGTGGCAGATAATTTTGGCAGCTTCTATCACTTTAGCTACCGGACTCCTATATTTGTCTAGTTTTCCACCCACTAAATTTCGCTCCCAAATTGTGACTCCTCCAGCCAATACTCCAAAGGTTGCTCCTGCTAAAGTTGCTGTCACAGCCTTGGGACGTTTGCAACCTGATGGCGAAGTTACTACTTTATCTGCTCCTAGTTCAACCAACGGTGTTCGAGTCGAAAGACTGATAGTGCAGGAAGGAGAGCAAGTTAAAACAGGGCAAATATTAGCGTATTTGGAAGATTACGCTCGTTCTACAGCTGCTTTACAACAAGCTTTAGATCAACTGCAAGTTGCGAAGGCGAAATTAGCGCAGGTTAAGTCAGGAGCAAAACCTGGAGACATTGATGCTCAAAAAGCTGCGATCGCTAGTTTAGAATCTCAATTTAAAGGAGACGTTGCTACTCAAGAAGCAACAATCAACCGTCTTCAGGCTGAGGTAGACAATGCTCAGACCGAGAATAATCGATATCAGCAATTATACAAACAAGGTGCGATCGCAGCTTCTGTAGCAGATACTAAAGCTTTGCAATTAAAAACTGCACAACAGCAGCTGACAGAAGCCAAAGCAGCTCTCAACCGGACTCAGAACACCTACCAAGACCAAATCAAAGAAGCTCAAGCCAAACTCAACAGTATTAAAGAAGTACGTAGTGTCGATGTTGAACTTGCACAAGCCGATGTTAAAAGTGCTGTAACTTCTATCAAACAAGCAAAGGCCGACCAAGAATTAACTTACATAAAATCGCCCATAGATGGCAAAGTTCTCAAAATTCACGCCAGAACCGGAGAAGTAATTGACAGTAGGGGATTTGCTGAGATCGGCAAGATATCCCAAATGTACGTGGTTGCAGAAGTATACCAAACCGATGTGCAGAAAGTGCGTGTAGGTCAAAAAGCCATCATTACTAGCAGTGCCTTTCCTGGAAAACTGCATGGAACCGTGCGTCAGATTGGTTGGCAAGTTGACAAACAAAACATCTTTAGTCTTAACCCCAGATCAGACACAGATCGCAGAATCGTTGAAGTCAAAATATCCATCGATAATCCCGCAGATAGTCAACGGGTAGCTCGTTTAACGAATTTGCAGGTGGACGTTGCCATTCAACTATAGTCAATAGTCAAGTTGAAATTGATGAATAAGCAGTTCGTAGTGAGCTAGCGCAGTCTTGGGGGTTTCCCCCATGAGCGACTAGCGAACCCGAAGGGTAAGGACTTTAGTCCTGAGATAAAGAAGGACTAAAGTCCTGACTACAAACCAATAACAACTGACAACTAACAAATAACAATTTAATCCATGAATTTCAAAATTCCTTTGGCATGGCTACAACTAGCCCAGCAAAAAATTCGCTTTCTAGTAGCTATAGCTGGGATTGGTTTTATTGTTCTTTTGATGTTTGTGCAACTTGGTTTTCAAGATGCTCTTTATTCTAGTGCTACAGCAGTTCATCAAAACCTTAGAGGCGATTTATTTTTAGTCAGTTCTCAATATAAATCTTTGACATCAAGTCAAAGCTTTTCGCGGACTCGCTTATACCAAGCTTTGGGGTTTGATGGTGTAGAGTCAGTTAGCCCCATGTATTTGCAGTTTGCTAAGTTAAAAAACCCTGTCTCTGGAGAAAAATACTCAATCTATGTAATTGGGTTTGATCCGGGCAGACCTGTAATGAATATACCTGAAGTTGAGCAAAATTTAGACAAACTCAAAATACCTGATGTCATGCTTTTTGACCGAGATTCTCGCCCAGAGTTTGGCCCAATTGCTGAAAATTTTAACAAAGGAGATACTGAGCAAACAATTGAAATATTTCCCTTTGATGCCCAAATTGGCTATAGAGTGCGAGTCGGTGGTTTATTTAGCTTAGGCCCTTCCTTTGGTGTAGACGGCAATTTAATTGTCAGTGATTCAACTTTTCTGAGAATCAACCCCAATACTCGTCCCGCAGAGAAGATAGATATAGGTGTTGTCTCCCTGGAACCAGGTGTTGATCCAGAAAGAATTCTAGGAAATTTGAAAGCAAGTTTACCTAATGATGTCCAAATTTTTACTCGCCAACAATTTATTAACTTTGAGAAAAACTATTGGTCTTTGAGGACACCGATTGGTTTTATCTTAAACCTCATGCTGACAATGGCTTCTGCTGTGGGTGTAGTTATTGTCTATCAAATTCTTTACAGCAATATTGCTACTCAATTTATTGCTTATGCAACTTTAAAAGCGATTGGATATCCCAATGCCTATCTATTAAAAGTGGTATTTCAACAAGCACTAATTTTGGCATTAGGAAGTTATATACCAGGGTTTCTTTTCTCTGTGATTTTATATGACTTTGCTAGCAAAGCCACTAAATTACCAATCATGATGACTTTTAATAATGCCTTAATTGTCTTAGTATCGGCAGTTTTAATGTGTATGACTTCTGGCGCACTTGCTATCAATAAACTCCGTTCCGCAGATCCGGCTGATATTTTCTAAAGAATGAAGTCTTATTGTTCACTCTTCATCCTTCACATTCATTTTCTATGAACCTCCAAAACAAAACCCTCCTAATCACTGGAATTGATGAATTTATCGGCTTGCGTGCAGCCGAGTTAGCCATAGCGCAGGGAATGAAGGTTCGTGGACTACAAAGTTCTAGCAACCACAAAAAAGTCCAAAGTTTGGGTATTGAGGTGATTGTTGGCGATCTCACCAATCCTACTATTGCTCAAAAGGCTTGTCAGGGAGTAGACATTGTTTTACATACAGCGCAAGTTACCCAAGAGGGGGGGCCACTGAAGCATTTTCGGGAAGTTAATGTTAAGGGCGCAGTCAACATGGCTAAAGCTGCCAAAAATGCAGATGTTAAGGCTTTTATTCATCTCTCTAGTGTGATGGTCTATGGTTTTAACTATCCTGATGATGTTACCGAATCTGGGCCACTTGCTAGTGATCATAATCCCTACTGTCAGACAAAAATAGAAGCCGAAACAGAACTTTTACCACTGAATAGTCCGCCAGATTTTGGTGTAATCATTATTCGAGCTGGTGATGTTTACGGCCCTGGAAGTATCCCCTGGATAGTCAAACCAATTTCGATGATGCGCCAAAAATTGTTTGCTTATGCCAACGAAGGCAAAGGAGTCATGAATCATGTTTATATAGATAATTTAATCGATGCGATTTTTTTAGCGATCGCCAAAGAAACCTACGGAGAAATTTTTAATATCACCGATGGACAAGACACCTCTTGGAAAGAGTACTTCATGCGTTTAGCCGCAATGGAAGGTTTACCTGCACCCATGTCTCTACCAAAAGATGAAATGAAGTTATTTTTACGACTGCGCCATCAAGGACAAAAACTTTTTCGCCAAAAAGCCGATATCCTCCCTGAGTCTGTAGATTTTATGACTCGTCCTCATACTTATTCGATTGCTAAAGCCCAAAGCCTATTGGATTACAAACCAAAAATTGATTTGGAAGAGGGAATGAGGCTGACAAAAGAATGGATGCAACAAACTGATCTGCAAAAGTAAAGTGTTGATAAAATTATCTACAAATTTCCCAATAAATTGTTTCCTATGAGTGACAATCAGCCACAGTTGAGTATTGGGTTGCCTGTATACAATGGTGAAAAATTTCTCAAAGAAGCCATAGACTCACTATTGGCTCAGACCTTTGAAGATTTTGAACTAATTATTTCAGATAATGCTTCTACAGATAACACTGAGGAAATTTGTCGCTCATACATTGCACAAGACAAACGTATCCGTTACTACCGTAATCAACAAAATATTGGTTGCGCTCGTAACTTCAATCGTGTTTTTGAATTATCTGTAAGCGAGTACTTTAAATGGGCAGCTCATGATGATCTACACGCTCCAGACTTTCTTGCTAAATGTGTTGCAGTACTTGATCATAATCCTACAGTGGTTTTATGCCACTCCCATGTATATTTCATTGATGAAAATGGAAATTTCCTCCAAAACTACAATATCAAACTTAATACCGATTCACTACAACCCCAAAAGCGTTTTCACGAGTTATTAACTAAACATCTCTGCTATCAATGTTACGGAGTAATCCGCGTTGATGCCCTTAGAAAAGTACCACCTATGGGTAGTTATGGTCTCGCTGATGGAATTTTATTGTTAAGACTGGGTATGCTAGGGCGATTTTATGAAATCCCTGAATACCTATTCTTTGCTAGAAGCCATCCGCAACAATCAATGAGTATGTTTATACCCAATTATTGGTTGTTTACTAACAACAATACCCAAGCTTCATTGAGTATGTTTCCTGACTTCTACTCATATACAGTGTGGTTTGATTCGGCAAAAAAAGGACAGATATTGTTCCCTCATTGGAGAATTTTATGGGAGTATACGCTTTCTATATGGTTGTTTCAACTAAGTTTATATGAGCGACTTTGTTGCCATATCAGTATATATAGGCAGTTTAAAGGAACTGAATACTTGCTGCTAAAAGATTTACTGAGAGCGGCTCAAGTTATCTGGGAACGTTGGCAAAATGCCTCAATTCAAAAACAAAAATTACCTCTGGAAGTAATCGAATAAAACAGCCTCTTTCTACTGTTATAGATGATTTCAGAGTGCAGACAAAGACAAAAATTACCTGTAGATAAATACCAAATCATGCTGAAAATATCTAATTTCCGCTATTTTGCGATCGCTACTTTATTAAGCTTCGGCTTCTCTAGTTTTGCTAAGGCAGAACCTAGCACAAAGCTAACTGTTTTAGTGGGTGGTATACGTCACCAAAAAGGCGAGATTTGTTTGAGAGTTTACGCTAGCGAAAAAGGATTTCCTATGAGTGATACTAGTGAAGTCCAAAGTGGCTGCACTGAAATTACAGGTTCGTCTGTAAGAAAAGATTTCTACGGCTTGAAACCTGGAAATTATGCTGTGGCTGTAGTTGATGACCAAAACGGCAATAAGAAACTTGACACAGATTTCTTTGGTATTCCTACAGAAGGTTTTGGTATTTCCAATAATCCGACTGTATCGATTACAACGGGAACACCAAAGTTTAGTAAGTCGAGTTTTTCGATGACGAAAAGTACAACAGTTAACATTTTCATGAAATATTCCCTTGACCCCTAAAGGAGAGTAGAGGGGCAGGAAAGAAGGTATGTACAAATTCCCTTTACACTTCATACTTTCCCCCATGCCCCATTCCCAATATCCAGAGTGCAACTCGGTATTACACAAAGCCAAATTTGCCGGAGACTATAGATTTCATGAAAGAGTTGGCGATATTTTTGTCTAAGTCTTTGCTGGGTTGGCTGGGTATTCAGGCGTGTATTACATTGGCGTTTTTATTGTACCTGCGATCGCGCCCCAAAAAGTCATTACCCGACGAGCAGTTACCTAAAACAGCAGTGGTTCTTTGCCTACGTGGAGCCGATCCATTTCTATCCAACTGCTTACAAGCGCTGTTAAAACAGAATTACCCACAATATGATTTAAAACTGATCATCGATAGCCAAGAAGATCCTGCTTGGCAAATTGCTAGCGATACAATCAATAAACTAGAAGCAACTAACGTCCAAATCAGCCATTTGAGAGTTATCCGCCACAATTGCAGTCTTAAATGTAGTGCCTTAGTGCAGGCTGTTTCAGACTTGGATGATACCTACAAGGTAGTTGCTTTAGTAGATGCCGATACTATAGTCCATCCTAATTGGTTGCGTGAATTGGTTAATCCTTTAACTAATCCGAAAGTCGGGGCGACAACAGGTAATCGTTGGTATGTACCAACAAGTAATTATTGGGGGTCTTTAGTACGGTACGCTGGTAATGTCTCCACCATTGTGCAGATGTATTTATTTGGTGTTCCTTGGGGTGGAACTTTAGCGGTAAAAACAGAAGTACTGCACAAAACAGGATTGCTAGATAAATGGGGACAAGCCTTTGGCGAAGACATGATGATGCACAATGTTCTCAAAAAACATGGGATGCAGATCAAATTTGTGCCTTCTCTAGTGATGTTGAATCGTGAAGAGTGCGATTTACTGGGCTTACTAGACTATCTCAAGCGCCTAGTACTTTATTCTCGGCTGTATCATCCCCGTTGGTTAGCTTTAGTGAGTGAAGCTGTTTCTAGCATTTTGTTTCCTACTATGGCTATAGTGGTGTTTCTGATATCGTTGGGAGATGCCCAATGGGAAGCGGCTGGTCTATTATTTGCCTCCTACAGCATCTATACTCTAGGATTACTCTTGCTGATGCTGATGGTAGAACAAGGAGTACAGCGAGTAGTTTCCGCCCAAGGTCAACCAGTCACTAAATTATCAGTTGTAACGGTAGTGAAAATGTTGCTAGCAATTCCCTTGACGCAGTGGGTGTATGGGTTAGCAATGCTATCATCTATTTGGATCTCAACAGTTAAATGGCGCGGCGTTATCTATCGGATTCAAGGGCCTTGGAATATCCGACTGGTTGAATACCATCCTTATGATTTGTTGGATCAACCTGTTGATAGCAAAGTTTCTCTTTGATTGCAAGAAGTACTTTGTTAAGTATGTATGAACTACAGTTAGAAGGCTACAAAATTTTAAGCTTTCTACAGCCATATTCAGGAATTATATTATTTAATGGCTAATAAATATAGCAATGGAAGCAAAGGTTAGGACATTTGAAAAGTGTGAAGTTAGTAATAGTAATGTTTTTACCTCCTGCCTCCTGCTATAAGATTAGCCAAAACCCAAACTCTGATCAAAATACAGTCAGGACTTACGCAAAAATGGACAAAAAGCTTAATTTATCGAACCGCCAAGATGCCAAGAACGCCTTCTCTACGAGAGGCTTCCGCCAACGCGCAGCGTCTCGTAGAGAAGAATTGGTAGAGCGTGCGTAAGTCCTAACAGTTTAACTACAAAGATGTATTTTGATTATGGGCAAGGGTTTAAAGAAATATTTAAAGGGGAATTACGGCTGAATAGTTTGATGTTTTGAAAGTTTTGGAATCAAGATGAGAAACATACACTCTCTAATCTAGAGTTGAAATCATTTGTCAATGCGTAAGTCCTAAATCCAACTGTATTATTGGGAATAGCTGAGTATATTTTCAACCACCAGCAGTTCATAATTGATACAGAAATCAGGATTTTCATGAAAGATTTGCTGCGTAAGTCCTAAATCGCAAACCAGCATTTTCATGAAAGATTTCCTCGAATTATGAAAAAACAATCACTTCGCATTGCAATCATGACAGGAGTGTATGCTCCATTTTTATCAGGGGTAGGAGTTGCAGTACATCAACGAGTCCGCTGGTTGTTACAGCAAGGACATGAAGTATTTCTCATCCATCCAGAAATTAACGCCAAATTTCCCCAAGAAGTGCGCGATCGCCGTGTCCCTGGACTGGCAGAATTGAGGTTATATCCCAACTTTTCTGCCTATGCATATCCGACAAAGCCTCTGTTATTTTACAAGTCTCTTCCCGAACCATTACACTATCGGCATTGGAGCGATACAGAATTACTGTTAGATTTCCAGCCTGATGTTGTAGTGGTGGAAGAAGCACCTGCAATGAGAGGTTTTTACTCACTTTTCCTTCAGGGTTATGGTCGTTCTGTGGGGGTTGAATATGGCAAACGCACAGGTACGCCGATCATTTCTGTCTTTCATACTGATATCGTTGCCTATATCCGATACTACTTGGGAGATTATTTGTTTGGCTTTCTTCGCCCCATTTTGCCAATTTTTATCAAGCAGTTTAGTGAGTCTTACGACGCTAATTTCTTCTCTTCTAAAGAACAGCTGGCTAAATATACAAGTCTGAAATCTCAACGCAGTGAATATGTCCCTTATCAAGGGATTGATTGCGATAAATTTCATCCCCAAAATATCTGTTATGACCCGATTCCCGATGACCACCGACCGACTATTTTATTTGTCGGACGTGTGACTGCGGAAAAAAATGTTGACCAACTTCTAGATGCATATCCGCTAATTGCTGAGAAAATTCCTGATGTGCATTTAGTTATTATTGGTAGTGGCCCTTTAAATGAAGAAATTCGTCGGCGCGCTCAAAAGTTTGCATCTGGCGTTACAATTTGGGGTGAGTCCCACGGTACAGAATTACTGGGTTGGTTTGCACGAGCCGACATATTTGTTAACCCCTCTGTAACAGAAAACTTCTGTACCACAAATAACGAAGCCTTAGCTTCTGGAACTCCTGTAGTTGCGGTGATTGCACCCTCAACCTCTGAACAAGTATTTCCTGGTCGTAACGGCTTTTTAGCTAAACCCAATAACCCAACAGATTTTGCTCAAAAGGTAATTGAGATTTTAGAAAATCCCGACCTCAAAGCAGATTTGACTCGCCATGCTCGTCCATCTATTCTAGATTTTGATTGGTCGGCGTGTATGACAAAGTTTGAAGACAAACTCTACCAACTTGTAGACGCATCTGAATCGGTAGATGTAACAGTAGGGTTAACAAGAAGCGTGTAAACGTTAGGGTGTGGGTATTTTGTTCTTCCAGATACCCACACCCGGTTTTAGGGGTGTAATAAATAATACTTCCCCGTGAAAATCTAGAGGCTCAGATCCCCGACTTCTCAAAGAAGTCGGGGATCTTGTTGTTCACAAATGATTTAGTACTGGTATAGAATTGGAAAAAATGGAAACAGAACTCCATTACACTATGAAGAATCCGATTTGATTTCTGAACCACTCGTAGAGGTGGGGAAAGGGGAACAGGGAATACGAATTACGAATTAGTAATTATTTGGTAGCTTCTCAATTTGCTGAGTAAAGTATTCTTCCTCGTGCTTAAGTTGTTGAGCTAGTTTTAATCCTTTTTGAAACGCTGTTAATGCTTGAGGATAATCTTTGCGCTCTACATACATTTGCCCAATTTGATCATAAGCTTGCATTACTCCGTAAAAATTGACGGCTCGCTCTTGTGTTTCTACGAGAATTTGGCTAGCTTGTAAAGCTTCTTCTATTTGTCCTTGAGAACGATATAGCACGATTAACTTCTGCAAAGCTTCGCCAGCACGAGCATACTGCTGTAATTGCCACGCGGTAGTATAAGCTTCTTGATAATTGTTAAAAGCTTCTCGTAGTAAACTAGGATTTGTCTTTCCTAATGATTGATAACTTGAGCCGATCGCTAGTTTTAATTCGGGTATTTTAGTAAGATTATTTTCATTTGTGTAAATTGCTGCTAGCTTATTTAATGTATTTATTCTCTCCTGCGGTTGTTTTGACTGCTCGTAAATATAAGCCAACTGTTGTAAGTATGCTACCTGATTTAGGCGATCGCCTGAATCTAAACTCAACAATTCCTCGTAGATAGTCGCAGCTTGGGGATAGTCAAACCAAGCTAGATGCAGTTCTCCAATTGTCTTGAGAGTCTGTACTACTGCGGCTGTATCTTGCTGTTGGCGTTCTGCTGCCAAAACTTGGTTATAAACTGCTAAAGCAGGTTTAGGCGATCGCACTTTTTGGTAAGCTTCACCTAGCGATCGCAAAAGTGGGGTATCAACAGATTTTTGAGATTGTGCTTGTTTTTGAATCACTTGCAATCGCTGAGTAATATATTGTACCTCTTGGCGATCGTTTTCATTCCAGGCGATCGCACCTACCCGCGACAGTGCTTGTACTTCTGCCAAAGAACCTAAAAAACGTCGCAAGCGTAATTCTCGGTTCCAAATCTCAAACGCTGCTACCTTATTCCCTGCTTGCAGTTTCGCCGCAGCGTCTTGATTTAAAAGATCCAGCGCCAACGCCAATCTTTGCTGTTCTTGGAGAGTTAACGGCTGTTTATCACTCAAAGTTGGCAATAGTGGATCGGGTGTAGTAATTTCTAATGGGCTAGGAGGAAATTTATCTAATTGTTGAGGATCTTTACTCTCTGCCAGTGTCAAAGAACCGCTAAAGAGGATAACGACAGTGATAGTAACACTTAAGCGCCGTAGCATAGGTACTTTACCTGAAATAAGTCGCACGGGATATTGGTAATTAGGAATCACCTAGCTAAATGATGACGAAATTTGTTGAATAATTCTCCAGCAATATAAAAAATATCAGTTTGAGAAAGCAAAACCTTCACCAATTTAACCTAGATCAGCTGATGTGCAGCTAAATTGCATAACACGAAAACGTAAAATTATTGTAGTGCGGGCATCTTGCCCGCGTCCTAATATACAAAATAAATTAAAATATATATTTGCAGATAATTTTTCAGCAACCAATTCGGTAATGACTAATTCTACAGATATTGCCACCTTAGCCCGCTGGATGGCAGCTGACTTTAGCAATCAAGAACAAGCTTTTGAAAATCCGCCTTTTTTTGCCCATATTCGCGTGTGTATGCGTCCTCTGCCCTTAGAAGTGTTATCAGGGGTAGGTTTGTTTGTGGAACAAGCTTATGACTATCAGCTAAATGAGCCTTATCGGATGCGGGTGTTAAAGTTGGTAAACACAGGCGATCACATCGAAATTGAAAATTACACTGTTAAACAAGAAGAAACTTTTTACGGTGCTTCCCGTGATTTGCAACGTCTCAATACCCTAAGTAGCGATCGCTTAGAAAAGTTATCAGGCTGTAACATGATTGTAGAGTGGACTGGTAACAGCTTCAAAGGCAGAGTAGAACCAGGAAAAGGTTGCATTGTATTTCGCAAAGGGCAAAATACTTATTTAGATAATGAATTTGAGATTAGCGAAGAGAAATTTCTCAGCCTTGACAGGGGACGAGATCTAGAAACCGATGAACATCTCTGGGGATCTATCGCTGGGCCATTTCACTTTGTGCGCTGGAACAGTTTTGCCGATGAAGTGAAGGTATAGAGGAGGCAGGGAGCAGGGAGACAGCTAAATTAAAACTTTTCCCCATGCCCAATCCTTCGCTCAATTAAGAATTAAAAATGAAATCAATTCAATTTTTAATTTTTAATTTTTAATTCCCCAAGGGATGCCCAATTCTTAATACCCTGTTGCTGCTAATTCCAATGGATGAAAATAAGGAACTCGCTCAATCCAAGTTTCCCAGTTGCCATTGGGGTATAGTTTCAAAAACCGAAATCCTGGGGGTTGTTGATTAATGGCAAAATTTGGGCTTTTTGACTGGAACTGAATGCAAGTTGAAGGAGTACCCAGATATTCAACATTGTGGCGCTGGCGTTGAAATTCTTGGTGAATGTGACCAAATAAGACTAACTTGATTTGAGGATAGCGATCAACAACGGCAAAAAATTCTTGAGGATTTCTCAGACAGATGGTATCTAACCATGCAGAATTTACTGGCAAAGGTGGATGATGTAGCGCTACCACAGTAGGGTTATTGCCTAGTATTTGTAACTCAGAGTCTAGCCAATCTAGAGTTTTAGCGGCAAGCTCACCATGCACGCACCCAGGTATAGAAGAGTTAAGCAAGATAAAATTCCAACTGCCGCGCTTAAAAGACTTACGCCGGGAAAGCATACCCAGATTTAAGATTTCATTCATAACGATCACACAGTCATAATTTCCTGGCAACCAGTAAGTGGGTATTTGCAGTGGATTTAGCAGGTCTTGCAGATTTTCGTATGATGCAGGCGTACCATCACCAGATAAATCTCCTGTTAGTAGTAGTAAATCAAGTTCAGGTTGTAGCTTTTTTAATCGTTCTATAACTGCTTGGAAAGACTCTGTAGTGGGCATTCCTAAAAGTCGCTGATTTTCCGACGCAAACAGATGTATATCTGTTAACTGAGCAATTGATATGGGAGACACTTGATTCATCTTTACTTATAGTAATTTGTGCGTCACCGATTGATTTAATCTTTGTACTCAGTCATCCAACTCTACTAATTTGCTGAATAAATCCCTTGCGATCGCTCTGATAATGCAGATATGCTGAGAGATTATTTCCATATCTAATACTACTTTCAAGACAGGCGATCGTATCTTAC
Source organism: Halotia wernerae UHCC 0503 (assembly GCA_034931985.1). Lineage (GTDB taxonomy): Bacteria > Cyanobacteriota > Cyanobacteriia > Cyanobacteriales > Nostocaceae > Halotia > Halotia wernerae. The sequence goes on along the minus strand of JAYGHB010000026.1, from coordinate 12,717 downwards.
AGTACACTCTGAAAGCTTCTGACTAAAATATTGAGAGATATTAACTTCAACCAGTGCTAGAAAAACCAGAGTGAAGTAGCTTATTGTTTATGGTAAATACGTAATTGCTCTACTATATATTCTTCTAGCTCTTGCTTTTCTCGGCTACTTGCCTTGCGCTGATAAGTTCTTCCTGTTTCTTGAATAAATCTACGTTTCTCACTCTGAGAAGATCTTTGCTTCATTCCCGGTTCCTTCAAAGTATTGTGTAAATCCTCCCATGTCTTCTCACCGACAGTTTCACCTACTTTAAAGAGTGCTTGGGGTAGTAATATTTTTGCCTCTCTTTGGAAATCTTCTTCTGTCTCCAGAGATGCTATATCTACACTGCTGAAGTCGATATCGATTTGAAATTTACTCATGGAATTGTAGTTACTAAGTTGACTCTCTAAGCTGATGTGCAGCTAAATTGTATAACACGAAAACGTAAAATTATTCACGAAAACGTAAAATTATTGTAGTGCGGGCATCTTGCCCGCGTCTCATATACAAATTAAATACGCAACAGCTTACCCAAAAGTTAATCGTCAGTGCTTCTCTAAATTAGAGAGGATAATTTTTTAAGTTCATTGTTTATTTGCATTTGTCAAAATTTAGTTACTGTTACACTAATGCCAGAATCAAGTCGCGGTACTTTGAAATACTCCACTGGTTCAGCAGGACGTTGAGGATTTTGGTTACTTGTTTGCTGTTGACATGGCTTCAAGATAGCCGCCGGATTGTTAATAAAATCTAGAGGATTAATCTTTGGGCATTCTCCCGCACGGGCTGAACCAATACCGTCAGCAATTTGTTTAAGATTATTAGTTCTATCAAGGACATTATTTGTACCACCATTAATAGTGACTGGTTCAGTAACTAGAACAGCAGCTTGGTGACGCTCAGTGATCATAGGAGGGACATTTTCCTCGTTGGCATATGCAGGATGTACACAAGCGATCGCACTAATCACAGCTAATAAACTTAGAAGTGGGTATTTCATCATTAAACTCCCCAGAGGATGCTTGCAAGTGCAATTCCATGTTATCCGGAGTTAGCAGTAAAGCATATTATTCTTAAAAAAAAGTAGACCTAACAGTTAGAGCAGATCTAATGTACCACGAGTTTTATTTACACCTAAAATTAGGGCAAAATACCGTAACAATCCCTAAAAATATTTCTTCTTTAACTTTCCATATATCCGTTGAGTAAGTAATTTTACTATACGTCTTCTCGACAAACCCTTAATATTGGGTGAATGATGGGCTTTGTGATCAAAAAATTCGTTTAGTTGATCTAAAATTACTTGCAAACGCTGAATAATATTTTCAGTTCGATGCTCTGCAAAAAACTGTTCAGATAAAGTCAGTGATACAGGGTAGCTCAGTAATTTCATGATTCGTTGAATATCATACTCTTGGGAATATCCAGCGATCTTATAGCAATTAAATCCCGGATCTAAGTAATCTGAAAGTCCACCATTCACACTAGAAAATACTTGACATCCACAGGCTAAAGCTTCCATTGGTTGCAATCCAAAACCTTCACTCACACACTGTTGCGCCCAATATTCAGCGGAGTCATAAAGGTAAATTTTAGCTCGATTAAATAGTCCAGGTAAATCCTCTACATAAGAATCAACCACACATACTTGACATTGCTGCTGCAATGCTGGAATTAATTCTTTAATTAAATACTCAGAAGATTTTCGTGTTTGAACTAAAACATCAATATCTCGTTGCAGATGTAAATTTTTAAATTCGTTACTAATTTGATTAGGCAAATAATAAATTAAAGAGTTAGGAGACTGTTGTCCCCAATATCCCATCGTATTGCGGCTCACAGCAATAATAGGAAGACTTGCAGGAATTTGGAAGTTGTAACCCGCACTATGGGCATGATAAACCACATTATAGGATTTTAACTTCGTGACAAGTTTAGCAATATCAAATCCCCAGCTAATTACAAAAATCACATCATCTAATTTTGGCTCTTTGAGCAAATCATCTATAAAAAGTTTGTCTTGTTCTCGTTGACGATAAGTCACAACTTCAGCACTACATATCTGCTGAACAAGCTGCACTGTTTTTAATTCTGCCCAAAGACCGCCACAAGCAAATTTACCATCGGTTCCTGGTAGCAAAAAATAAAGTTTTCTCATGATGTAAACCTCTCAAATTTACTAATATGTAGGTTAGCCTATTAGAGGCTCAGATCCCCGACTTCTTTGACAAGTCGGGGATCTTGTTGTTCACGAATGATTCGTAAAAAAATAATATTATGGATATAGTCATCATTTATGAGTATTCCAGTGAGCAACCTTGAAATTGTCAAAAGCCTTTATACTGCTTTCCAAGAGCGAGATACAAAGACTGTACTCGAAATTTTTGATCCCCAGATTGAGTGGATACAAAATGAGGGGTTTCCTGGAGGTGGTAGGTATATTGGTGCTGAAGCAGTCTTGAAGAATGTATTTGCCAAATTCCGATTAGATTGGGAAGTTTGGCAAGCTGTTGTAGAAGAATGGTTAGACGCTAGAGACAGAATCGTTGCCCTAGGTGAATACCGTGGTACTTACAAATCTACAGGTAAGTCAACAACAGCAGCTTTTGCTCATGTTTACAAATTCAAAAACGGGCGGATTTTTAAATTCCAGCAGTACACTGACACATTCAAAGTTGCTGAGGCCATGCAACTAATTTGAGGTTTGAGGAGATGATTGAAAAACCTTTTACAGTCAATCTTGCCAGTTCACCTTGACAAAATGTGCCTCACGTCCCCAACTGTCGCATGTACGAGTAATATTTTCAATTTTTAGATTAAAGGGAATGGCAGTAGTTAGATAACGCTGCGCCATAGAACCTAAATCAGCTGAAATTTCCGCTGCTGTCGTAGCTGCTAACCCCAAACCGATCAATTGTTCAATCGGTCGGAACGGTAGCAAAAGATGCACACCCACAGCTAGTCCAGCTGTCAACAGCATCGCCACCGATAAATTTGTACCGCAACGAGGATGTACAGCCAAATCCCATTCACCACTGGTAAGGCGATGTAGACCTAGGGTGACAGCACGCCGCAAATCGCTAATATTCACTTCACCATAAAGGTAAAATCCCTGCTCTGTAGACAACCCACCTAATAATTCGTCATCAACTTGAATCTTGGGGGGTCTGACTGTGGGGGGATGGGCAATTTTTGATTCACTGAGAACCCAAACAGTAGCATGTTCTAAGGCGTGAACCTGCCGCAGCATGATCATTTCTTTCAACCCTGGAATAAATGACAGCTGCTTGAGTAACTCCGCATCTTGCGTGGGTTGCGGAAAATCTGAAATCAGATTGTCTTGACTAGCAACTTGCCAAGACAAAGGTATCGTCAAATCGCAATTAAAAAAGTCAAAGGAAGACGAGCCACCTTTAAAAGAAGCAGAAGTATTCATAGAAACACTGCTTTCCAAGTCGATGGAGCAACATAGATTTCTTACAAATGTAGCGCTTGAGGCAAAAGATTGTTGCTAATTTTTGTTGATGATTGGATATAGGGCATGGGGGCATGGGGGCATGGGGGCATGGGAAAATTCTTGCTCCTCTGCTTCCCCTGCTTCCCCTGCTTCCCCTGCTCCCTGCTCCCTGCTCCCCTCCCCTGCCTCTTTCCTAGCTCTGATGCCAATAGGAATTTACGCTAGGAGTCCACATGAGTACAAAAGTAAGCTAAGCTTTCAAAATTGGCTTGGCTACTTACCAGACAAAATTGATCGAGATTCTAGACGCGATCGCGCTTCGTCTGCCAAACGTCGTTGATCGCATCTCTACTTGCAAACTGTCTAATCAGTCTGGTTAGGTAAAGTGCAGCAATTGACATCATTCAAGCAGACTTTGCCCCACTGTAAAGCCCAGCGGACAAGAGCCACTCGATTTTCCGTCTGGGTTTTGGTGAGAATGTTGCTGATATGGTTATCAACTGTTCGCTTGCTAATTTCCAGTTTCCCTGCAATATCTTGGTTAGTTAAGCCAGCGGCCACTAAATCGATAATTTGCAGTTCTCTGTCTGACAGACTAACAGGGGTCTGAGACTCGCCACCAGCCATGACTATTCTATCCTCCCTTGGTATATGTACTTAATCGCTCTTTTTAATTCTAGAAGATTCTTTTGCTGGTGGGCGTTTCAAGTATTGACAGTAATACGATTGAAAATATTTTCTTTATATTTCAGCTTAAGAGTAATTCATCAAAAATATAGTACTAATTAACACAGTAAATAATAGTTAAATGCGTTATATTACTGGAAAAAATAAGCGTAAAAGGAGGAGCAGATATATCTTCTGGGAGTAGCAAAAATTGCCATTTTATTCTACTAAGAACTGGCGACAGATGAACCAAGATTGTTGTAGATTTTATACTGGAAGAAAATCTAAAATAAGATGAGCAATCCCCGTGTTTTGTGCCTCGGTGAAATTTTGTTTGATTGTTTAGCTGATCAATTAGGTCTGAAACTGGAAGAAGTAAAATCCTGGACTCCCTACCCAGGGGGGGCGCCAGCTAACGTAGCCTGTGGTTTGGTGAAGTTGGGAACCCCAGCAGGGTTTATAGGAGCCGTTGGTGAAGATGAACCAGGAAATGCACTGGTAAAGCTATTACAAGAAGTAGGTGTAGATACAACTGGCGTGCAACGCCATCCTACAGCACCAACGCGACAAGTTTATGTGGTGCGGGATCTAGCAGGCGATCGCACTTTCGCCGGATTCGGTGAATATGACACCGCTGAATTTGCCGATACTCACTTGCAAGCCAAGCAATTGCCAGATTCGCTATTTCAAGAGGCAGATTTTCTAGTTTTGGGTACTTTGGAATTAGCTTATCCTGATAGTGAACAGGCAACTCACCGCGCTTTAGAGCTAGCAGGACAATATGACCTGAAGATTGTCCTAGATGTCAACTGGCGACCTGTATTTTGGCAAGATGCCAATATCGCTCGGCAAAAAATTCAAGAAACATTTAAACAAGTGGATTTTCTCAAACTCTCCAAAGAAGAGGCCGAATGGCTTTTTGATACCACAGATCCAGGAGCGATTACTTACCGTTTATCTTCAGTTGAGGGAGTATTGATCACAGATGGGGAAAACGGTTGCGCCTATTGCTTAGGTGAAAACGAAGGCACATTACCTTCATTTTCTATCCCTGTGGTTGATACAACTGGTGCGGGAGATAGTTTCTTGGCAGGTTTCATCCACCAGTTAGGTCAGCATGGTATCAATAAATTGAAGGAGGCAGAAACAGCAAAACGTATTGTTACCTACGCTAGTGCTGTGGGGGCGCTGACTACTATTAAACCAGGTGCGATCGCCTCTCAACCAACCCCTGCTGAAGTTGAAGCTTTTTTAGCCTCTCATCAACTTTAGGAAGGAGCATAAGCATTTGGGATATCAGCTACCAACGGCTGATATTCCCGGCTCTGGAGTTATAACTAGCTCAAATCAAAAAATAAGCCTGCAATTTGCTGTATTTCTAAAGAATTAGCGATAAATTGTAGGGTATATATCTACGGATGGATGAATAATAATTATTCTTTTAGTAACAATAAAGACTTAAGAGGTGCAAATACTTAATTAAATTAAATAAAATCTGAGAAGAATAATAAGGTTATGAAATTTAAAACTGTATGTGCAAGCATAGCGGTCGCTACTTCTATAGCTACAGGTACGATATCTATTCCTCAAGCTCATGTACTAGCTCAAAATAGCCCAACTCAAACCGAACAGGCGAATTCAAAAACGTCAAAGTCTTTGGAAATTAAATGGCTTTTGGGGTTTATACCCTGGTTTACATGGACTAGAAACTCAAATAGTCCTAGTAGCCAAAATTCAGGTAATAGCACTACTTATGCAAATAAACCAAATAATTCCATACGAACAAATAGGGGTAACTCAAATAGGTCAAAACCAATAGATACAAAGCAAGGATATAACCATAAAGAAGTCCCTGTTCCGATCTTAATACCAGGACTAACTGCTTTAGGCGCTGGCTTAATACGCAAACATCGCCAAGAGCAAAAGCAAATGGAGATGAAATAAATTAACTCATTACCTCCAGAAGGTAAACAGTGAGACGAATATTACGTTCTCACTGAAATATATTTATATTATTCACAAACCTTTAAGTAACTGATTTTCAGTAAATACTGACTTGAGAGTATTTCCTAATTTTACGTAGCTTAATTAATAGTTTATAAAAAGAAGGTTTTGATTACTTTGGGTAGCTATAAAAAGTATAATGATACGAGCAAAAAAATATTATCAATTTGTTTAGCAAAAAAACACAATCAAATTGTTTTATGTGGTTTGATTGTAGGTTTGTACTATTACTTATTTTTTTGGTTAAAGACACTGACACAGTTCTTGATTGGTGGTAGTACATTTCCGTTGTTGACAGTTACTGCGGCTTATTTAGCATTACAAGAGTTATGGCAACAAAAAAATCAACTTGCTAAGTTAAATCCGGTAACTATGCAACGACGACTAGGCCATAGTTTGATTTTATTTGGAGTTGGTCTTTTCCCTTTCAGTCTTAACAAAGGCTGGTCTCAAGCATTAGTTTGGTTAGTAACTTTAGTAGGTATTGTCCTTAGCACTTGGGGACTGAAGTTCTTTAAACACTATAAACGTCCAATTTTTTTGATAGTTTTAAGTATCTATCCTGGTATTTACTCTCTACCAGGATATATATGGCAAGCCTTGACTCCTGAAAGAATAATGGATCACATTCAAGCTTGGAGCGTTAATTTAGCACTTCACACCATAGGTTACCCAAGCAATTTAGATAAAACATGGGTGAAACTACCTACAGGTAGTGTAGAAATAAAATGGGGTTGTAACGGCTTTGACTTGATGGTCTTGATGCTTATCACTAGTCTGTTAATAGGTATCGCTTACAGACTAAAGGGCTTCCAGATATTAACAATCAGCTTTTTGGGATGTATTCTAGCTTTTACTTTTAACACTGCTCGCATTGCATTACTTGCAATCTCTGTTGCTTATTGGGATGCAACAGCATTTGATTTTTGGCATCAGGGTTGGGGAGGACAAATCTTTTCAGCAGCCATGTTTACAGTATTCTATTACCTGCTTATTCAAATGCGGCTACTAAATTTTGATCGCAAATCTAAGCTGCAATAATGATGATCCGTTTTATAGTCTTTTTCATTACTAAATCCCCAAAGCCGTTGTAATGTTTTGCACAATTATTGGGGGTGGTTCTGAAACATCCATGTATAAAGCATTCTCTGGCTCCTCAAGAACATCAAACTGGCTGTTGAGGAGTTTTTCGGTCATAAAGTGATTGTGGCGCGTTTGGAGTCGTTGTTGAATCAATTCAAAAGACCCATTAAGGTAAACTATTTTGATGCGATCGCAATCTAATAATAAAAATTGGCGATAGCTAGCTTTTAATGCTGAACAGGCCATTACTACATTTTTATTTTCTTGCAGCCATTGAGCGATCGCAGTTTGTAAATTTTGCAGCCAAGGCATTCTATCGGCATCAGTAAGGGGGATGTTATGCTGCATTTTGGCAATATTCTCTGGTGAGTGGAAAGAATCAGCATCTTGAAATTCCCAATGCAATGATGCCGCTAAAAGTTGCCCAATAGTTGTTTTACCAGAACCAGAGACACCCATGACCAAAATAATCACTTATCTTTACCCGATGTAATCAAATTTTTAGCTTTGCCAAACCTAAATAACGGATGCCTTCTGGAGAAATATCAAAACGGCAAGGTAACACTTCTAAACCCAGAGCGATCGCCTCCCGCAGTAACTTACCATATATAGGGTCTGTGCTATCACCAGGGGCAAATTCAGTACAATCACCTCGATTAATAAAGTAAAGCATGACTGCACGAGTCAAGGGTAACAGTTCTGTTAATTCCCGTAAGTGCTTTTGTCCTCTTGTCGTCTCCGTGTCAGGAAATAAAGCCAACGTTCCCTGCGCGAAAGTTGTATTTTTCACTTCTAAATATATTGGGTGATCTTCTTCACTCCCCATCAATACAAAATCTACGCGACTTTTTTTATCTAGTCCATAAACTACTTCACCCTTAATTTGGCTATAGTTACCCAATTCTGGAAAAAGATATTTTGCCAAGGCTAGTTTTACAACCCGATTTGGTAAAACAGTATTTACACCTACCCAAGTTGGTTCGTTGTCGTGTACCTGAATTATTTCTAAGGTGTAAAGCAGTTTACGCTTAAGATTATCACTTTTAGAAACTTGTACTAAGCTACCAGGAGTCGATACTCCAGTCATTGGGCCTGTATTTGGACAGTGTGCTACTACTACTTCACCATCAGCAAGTTGAACATCTGCAAAAAAGCGTTTGTAACGTTTGAGTAAAATCCCTGGATATAAAGTTGGATAACAATAAAGCCAATCAATCATTCACAATACTCCGGACACTGTTGTAGCGATCGCACAAAAAAGCCATCCTTTAATTTTGCATATAAGTAAGTAAGCAAAATTAAATTTCAAACATGCTCAGCTTGTAATGAGTGCTTTAGCACTCATAATAAAGGTTTTCAGGACTAAAGTCCCAACCCTTTGGTTAAAATTATGTCTTTCCTTAACTAATATTTTTTGTAATTTTATATGCATCAATGCAAAATTATACTGAATAAAAATATATTTAAAGAGTAAAAATCCTATCTTTAAGAACAAAAGTTTTTAACCAGTATGTTAACCACGTAACAAAATTAAAATCTTCATTTTTTAGATGCTGTTAATATCAATCAAGTATAAAGATTAGATAAAGACCTCAGTAAAAATTCTTAACAAAACTTGGATGTAATGCTACAATTTACCAGGAATCATTTCCAGCATTAATTAAAACAACAAAAAATCTACTGTTCTCATAACTAGAGGTTGAAGCCTAAACAAATATGTAATTTAAGCCTGTTAGAATCAATTGATGTTTTCATTTTAGTGTGATTAATTTAGCATTTCAAATGAATAATTATCAGTGTTTCTCTCATCCCTGATGTCATTGATAATCACAATCGAAATATAAGCATGACCTGACATTCTGAGGCTGACTTCATAAAATTCACAAATAGCTTATGCACATTCTGATTTACTCTTACAACTATCATCCAGAGCCGATTGGAATAGCACCTTTGATGACTGAACTGGCAGAAGGACTGGTAGAACGAGGTCACCAAGTGCGAGTGATTACAGGAATGCCTAACTATCCTCAGCGTGAAATTTATGATGGATATAGAGGTAAGTGGTACGTTACAGAACAAAATAACGGTGTGACCATTCAGCGTAGTTATTTACGGATTAAGTCTAAACCTAACCTTATAGATCGGCTGTTACTAGAGTTGAGTTTTATCTTTACTAGCTTGCCACAAGCCTTTAACGGTAAGCGACCAGATGTAGTTCTTTTAACAGTACCACCACTACTAGTTTCACTACCAGCAACCCTACTGGGGTGGCTGTACAAATGTCCTGTAGTACTGAATGTCCAAGATATTCTTCCAGAAGCAGCCGTGTGCGTCGGTCTCATGAAAAATAAATGGATGATTCGGGCGTGTGAAGTTTTGGAGAAATTTGCATACCGAAATGTATCCAAAATTACTGTGATTGCTGATGGATTTTATAAAAATTTAGTAAATAAGGGTGTACCTGTTAAGAAAATTGTTTGTATTCCCAATTGGGTAAATGTAAATTTTATTCGTCCTTTGGCTCAGAAGAACAATCCCTGGAAAGTTGCCCATCAGCTAGATAGAAAATTTGTAGTGATGTACTCTGGTAACATTGCATTAACGCAAGGTTTAGAGACAGTAGTAGCCGCAGCAGCAGACTTGCGTCATATCGGAGAGATTGTCTTTGTGATTGTTGGCGAATCGACAGCTTTGGCCAGATTGCAAGAATATTGTCTGTCTTGTGGAGCAGATAACATTTTATTATTACCGTTGCAGCCACGAGAACAACTACCGCAAATGTTGAGCGCTGCTGATGTGGGGTTGATTGTCCAAAAGTGTAATGTGATTTCCTTCAATATGCCTTCTAAAATACCACTACTTTTAGCGAGTGGCCGCCCAATAGTGGGTTCAGTACCTGCTACTGGTACAGCAGCCAAAGCTATTAAAAAGAGTGGTGGTGGCATAATTGTAGAGCCAGAATCATCATCTGCACTAGCGGCGGCAGTACTAGACTTATATCGTAATTCGATACTAGCAGCACAGCTAGGTAACAAAGGAAGACAGTTTGCTGTCGAGTGCTATTCTTTTGAGCAAGCAATTGAGCAGTATGAGGAGCTATTTTTTGATGTAGTTGCCAAACGACCATCAACTGTGGGCAGCACAACGATATTAAAATCTAAGGAATCAGTTGTTGATATTTGAAATTTCATCGAGGTGACAAAGATAAACTCTCTTGTCCCACTCTCTGCACATCAATCCACTGTAAAGCCCGATTCCAAGCCCACCAAGGATCAGGATCTTGTGCTTGGCGCTGACCTTGTTTGCTATTCAAATAGCCAATATGGCCTCCATGACGGGTAAGCATTAAATCTATCAGAGAATTTTCAGCACAGGCAGCTTGCAAATCGGGTATGATTGCCGGGTCAAACAATGGGTCATCGGCAGCATACAAAATCAAAGTTGGTTTGGAAAGATGAGGCAGCAATTGTAAAGCACTGCTGGCTTCATAATATGCTTCCACAGAGGGAAAGCCCAATCGCCCAATTACCAGTTCGTGGTCAAATCCCCAAATACTGTTTGCTCGTTCAATCGCTTCTGGGTCAATACTTCCAGGGTGAGCATCATGTATTCGCCACGCCAGTTTTTTTAAATTTTGGGCAATCCCTGCTTCCAAATATCTGCCAATGGGCTGTTTAACTAAATAAGCAAGCGATCGCAAAGAATCTAAACTGGGACAGATCACTATACCCCCGCCAATATCGCTATCTTTTAGCCCTAACTCCTCGCTACCCTGAGTTAATTCCGCCGCAGCTTTTAGCCCCCACAGCGCCAATTGCCCTCCTAAGGAAAAACCTGCAAACCAAAACTTACTAGGACATCCCATTGATGCGGCAGCGGCGGCAATACGGACAAAATCTTCGCCCTCGTACAGACCATCAGAAGTCAAAGTCGGGGATAATTCAGCAGTCTTGCCGTGGGCGCGCCAATCAAATAACACTACGGCGTATCCTTGGGCATAAGCTTTACGCCCCAAAAGTCTCAAAAACCATTCTTGATTTAAATCCCCTGTAATGCCATAAGTAGCGACAATAGTATTGTGAGCATTTTTAGGGATGGCAACCCAACTAGAAATAGGTACACCTTGCCCACCCATGAAAATTGTTTTATGATAGGGCGGCTCTGGGTGTGCAGTTGTTTTTTCCCAATAACGTCTTCCCCACAAAGCAGTGTACACAGTCATTGCCATACCATTTTGTAAAAATTGGGAAGGATTGTAGGGCGCATAACACATCATAATTTAGAATTTCGTGTAATTGAGTTCTGATTTTAGAATCCTTTCGTTTTAATATTTATGTTAGATTTCAAATCTTTTTTATAATCAAGACAGAAATCTTTGTATCTACCAAAGGTTGTTATTTTTCCTTAATTAAGTAGTAATAATTTTTTAAGAATGCCGAGGATTCTTGTCATAGACGACGACCCAGCAATTTCAGAACTCGTTGCCGTCAACTTGGAAATGGCTGGCTATGATGTCAGTCAAGCTGAAGATGGTATCAAGGGACAGGCCTTAGCTCTCCAGCTACAGCCAGACTTGATCATGCTCGACCTAATGTTGCCACGAGTGGATGGATTTACAGTTTGTCAGCGCTTGCGTCGAGATGAGCGCACATCTGAAATTCCCGTGTTGATGTTGACGGCTTTAAGCCAAACTCAGGATAAGGTAGAAGGCTTCAATGCTGGCGCGGATGACTACCTCACCAAGCCCTTTGAAGTGGAAGAGTTGCTAGCGCGAGTCCGGGCATTACTGCGACGTACTGACCGCATTCCCCAAGCAGCAAAGCACAGTGAAATTCTCAATTATGGGTCGTTGACCCTTGTTCCAGAAAGATTTGAGGCAATATGGTTCACTGAAACTGTCAAACTGACTCATTTAGAATTTGAGTTACTTCATTGTTTGCTGCAACGCCACGGTCAGACAGTTTCCCCAAGCGAAATTCTCAGAGAAGTTTGGGGCTACGATCCAGATGATGATATCGAAACGATTCGAGTGCATATCCGCCACTTGCGAACCAAGCTAGAACCAGATCCGCGACACCCCCGCTATATCAAGACAGTGTATGGTGCAGGATACTGTCTAGAATTGCCCAGCATACCTCCATCATCAGCAGAGGGGGTTTCCACAACAGTGGTTGAGTGAAATCTTGCTAAATTCCCTTTAATTCAGTACTAGAGTTGATAAATTCGTAACGTATATGCTATGTATTTCATTCTGAGCAGAATAAGTGTAGCTAATATATTAAGGGAGATTCTACCCCACTCTACGAAAAGTTGCCCTTCGTGCCTCTATGGGAAGTAATGCTCCGCTTGTCTAAGTACAACATTTCATTAATTCGTAGGGAATTAAATTTGGCAAAACTCTGTGTTTAAAATAGTATTTTTTTAAACGCAAAGGAGCGCAGCGAAAAGTGTGGTCTTCTCCCAAGGGGAGACGCTACGCGATAGCA
>JAYGHB010000025.1:0-58841 GCA_034931985.1 Halotia wernerae UHCC 0503 | reverse complement strand
ACTTCTTACTGTGCTTGAGTCTCAAGCTCTTGAATACCAATTAGATAGCTAGGGGTTTGAAATCTTGAGCGACGGCATATACCACCAGGACGTAAGGCTTGGTCAAGCAGGCTGCACCGACGACAGATGGTGGGTTATTCGGGCTTCGTCAGTACATCAACAGAAAGTACCTTGTGATTCGGCGTTTGATGCGGTGTGGGCGTTGTCAATGGTCGAAGTTGAGTCTGTATCTTGCGAGGAGTTGTTGGACAAACCGTTTGACCAACTGACTGCTGAAGAATGGCGGAGGCTGATGGAGTATCAATCAATGTCGGAAAGTCGGGAATTAGTAGCGGCTTAATAGTTCGTAAGCGCTTTTGTTTTGGCAAGAGCGCTGTTAATCATTTAACCAAGTGGGGAAAATCATGAAACTTAGTTACGACCAAGACACGCGAAGTTTTGTTGTGTCTGAACTGGGACAAATTCTTGATACAGATATCGATTCAGATGCTCTAGTTGCGAGGTATGGTTTTGTCGCTCCTCCCGTTGGTGACGAGATGACAGACGAGGAAGCCCAGGAAACAGCTAAAGATTCCCAAAACTCCTGGTCAATTATAGAGGCTATCTGATGCTACGCAAATGTGACGTTGAAGTTACAAACAGGATTTTAACCATGACGAACATTACCGCAAAAACTGCCGAGGAATTGATTGCAGATTTGGAGCAATTCACGGGTTCAGAAAGAGTTTACAAGCATTGGTTAGGCGTTCTGCGTTACTCGGAAGGTGTAAAGTATTTGGCTGACACAGCCCAGTGTTACTGGCTACTGGATGCGATTGGGTCTTATCAACACCAACTTCAGTCAAATCCCAGGTTGAGAGATTTTCAGGTGTGGCGTTTGGTGGTTATGGGCAAGTCAGCGACGTTGATTTGCGAAGAGGATACAGATAAAGAAGTACTACGGCAGCGGATTGCTTATACTGACTTTCCGCTACCTGAAATCACGCTGTATCTAGCACAAAAGGTATTGATGCTGCCGAGCGAATATTGAGGTAAAGGGTGGGTTTTGAAGCCCACCTTTCATCATGGCTATCCCTATTTTGTCACTCTGGCAGTAGTATAATAATGTACAAATGCTAGAACCAAGACACAGAGTATGGTACAGCCCCGTCCAGCCGCACCAACAGTCAAATTTGTGGACGAATATTGCCAGTGGTATAAAAGTCTGTTTCCAGATGTTAGGAGTTTCGAGGCTTTTAAATATCTCCATGTAGGCTGCGTTTGTGATCTAAAACGTAAAACATTGCCAGAAATAGCAAAAATTGTAGGATTAGATAACCAGCAAGGGTTGCATCATTTTTTAACTACATCACCTTGGGATATAGAAAAGTTAAGAACCTTAAGATTAGAGTTAATTTTACAAGTTCTTAAAGGTAGACCAATCATTTTAATTATTGATGAGACAGGGGATAAAAAGAAAGGGAGCAAGACAGATTATGTGAAACGGCAGTATATAGGAAATTTAGGAAAAACAGATAATGGGATTGTGGCAGTGACAGTGTATGGTGTTTTCTGTGGAATGACCTTTCCATTACTATTTGAAGTGTATAAACCCCGTGAAAGATTACAGTCAGGAGATAAGTATCGCACTCAGCCAGAAATGGTTAGTCTGCATTCAGAGCAACTGTTTCCGGCTCCACCACAACGGGAGTCAACATTTGCTTCACATCCCTGGTGGGATAATGGAAATGGCTGGAAGAATATTCTTAACAATCTTCGTTTGATTATTCAACCTTTTACTTTATTTAACCTAATACATCCCTGGTTAACAGTTTTTCCTATTCCTCAATTGTCTTTGGGTTTTTCTAAACTTCAATCTATTATTTATAGCCTCACCAGTTCAATTTTTATATCCCTGATTCACCCTGATTTCTACTTTTCCTCTGCCTAGAGTGACAAAAGAGGGTTAAGAACCTACCAGCTGCTTCGCTTCGTTCACTGAGCCGTGATGCAATTCGTGGATGGCTTGATGTAGTCCGGTATGGGTAGTAGATTGAAAGTGCGATCGCTACCAGTGAACTTTTCAACTGTAATTTTTAATGTTTAAGAAAGTATAAAAGAAAACTTTTTAGTACAAGATGTCGTTTTTAATTAGGCTTAACCCTGTTTTGTCACTCTCGGAAAACAATAATCTCTGCCTGATTCTGAGACTTTGATTTCATCAAGGTTTGAGGCTTTATTTTCTAACAGAAACTAAAATTTATAGACAAAACGTGGAAATTAAAGCCCTGTAACCGTTTGGGCGATTGGATTCTCCCACTCTGACAAAAGAGAGTTAACCTCATTCCCAACATAACAATTGCCAGGGCTAGCGGCAGCAAAACGGTGGTAAATAAGTTGCTCTGCATGGCGGTAAAGATTTAGAACTTACGGATTGATAGTAATGCCAAAAACTGCATAAACCTGAACCCGTAATTGAATTCTTACGTTTTACAGGAGATCCAAATAATAAAATGCTATAAGCCTAGCTTTCGCCCCGCAGGACGAAAGCGCCTAGATATCTCGGTTGTGCCAAAAATATTATTGATACGGCTGGGCATTTTATTTCTTGGATCTCCCCTAGTGTCCCAACGCGCCTAAAGGACGCAGCGAGCGCCGTCTGCGGGGATTTTGAGACCGATGAGGTAGTCGGCGACGATGTCGTTGACACACGCATTGCCGGCGGTGAGGGCTACACCGTGCTGTTCGCCCTCGACGGTCAGCAGGCTCGCGCCGAGCGTCTTGGCGAGGCTGATGCCGCCCTCGTGCGGGGTGGCCGGATCGCGGGTGACCGACACGACCAAGGTTTTAGGGAGTCCTTTGATGTTCTGGGCGTAGGGGTAGCCGAGGGTGGGTTTCACGCGCCAATGCTCACAGAGGTCGCGGGCGTTGACGGGTCGGCCAGTGTCCAGAAACGGTGCGACCTTGAAAATGTCGCGCGTCATCGCGCTCTCCTGCTCGGGCGTGTGGCGTTCCTCGTCGAGGCAGTTAATGGCCACCAGGGACTCGTTGCCATTGCCGTAGCTACCGTCGGCATTGCGCTGGCTGAGGAAGTCGCGCAAGAACAGCAGGATTTTACTACCGCTTCCGGCCTTGAGTTCGGTGATGCCTTGGATCACCGCACGCCAGCCCGCCTCGCTGTAAAGCCCAGCGGTCACGCCGTCAATTACGGCGGTGTAAGTGACCTTGCGTCCGTCTGCGGTGATGATCGGTTTATCAATCAGTGGCCGCACGATCTGCTGGAAGGCGGCGGTAGCTTGCTTGGGATCGGTGCCGAGCGGACAAGTCGGGGTTTTAGCGCAGAAGGCCGCCATGTTGTCGAAGGCACGCTGGAAACCCGCGAACTGGACGAGGCGACGCTCGGTGGTGCCGGTGGTGGGGTCGATCGCGGCGTCGAGCACCATGGCCCGCACGTTCTGCGGGAAGGTTTCGGCGTAGATCGCGCCGAGCCGGGTACCGTAGCTGGCGCCGAAAAAGGAGAGCTTGTCATCGCCGAGCACCGCGCGGAGTACGTCCATGTCGCGGGCGACATCGCGCGTGCCGACGTGAGCCAGCACGTCCTCACCGCCGGAACGCTCGGCGCATTTTTGGTACAATTGACGGGTCTCGTGGTCGGTGTAGTCCTTGCCCCCGGAGTTGATCGAGTTGACCAACTTGTCGGCCTCTCGTTCGGCATCGGTGAAGCAGTCTAGGGCTGGTGTCGAGGCCGCAACCCCACGTGGGTCGAACCCGATCAGGTCAAACTGCTTGGTGATCGGACTGTCGGCCGAGTCCTTTGCCACCTCAGCCGCGTAGCTCATCCCGGAGAAGCCGGGTCCGCCTGGGTTGAGCAGCAGGGAGCCGATTCGTTTGCTCGGCTTGCCCTTCGCCGGTACGCGCAGCAGTGCAATCTGCGCGGTTCGCCCGCGGGGGTTCTGGTAGTCGAGCGGCACCTCAAGCCGGGCGCATTCGAAGGTGTCGTTGGCGAAGTCCTTAGCGTCGTCATCCGTGGTGGCGTAGCCCTCGCACGAGCCGAAGGTCAGCTTCTGGTCGTAGAAGCGTTTCAGATCCGCAGGGATCTTTCCTCCTGGCTCTGACGGGTGCCCGAATGTGGGCTGGCCGCAGGCACTAAGAACCAATATCACCGCCCCAATCATTAGCGAGCTTCGGACGTGGGGCTTGTGAGCAAGCATGGTTCTCCTCTTAGCGGGAACCGTTGGCTCTGAGGCGTGCGTGGGTAGGCCACAATCTCGCTTGTGGTTAGAAGAAATGTGAGACATGGGGATAAACTCCTTCGAGCTAGTTGTTGATGGGTTCAGGTATCAACGGGGTCATCGATGACCCCACCAAAACGCGGACTGTAAATTAGTTTGTTAGGACTTACGCGAATGGCACTAAGTTTAGTTATTTGTTGAGGCAAGCAGGGGGAGCGGGGGGTGCTGGGGAAGACAAAGTTTCCTAGTGTATTCAAGGATATTGCAGTAGTAAGAATTACTAGTAATTACTCTTTACTCCCCCAGCTACCCCAGCTACCCCTGCCTCCCCAGCTTATCTTCGTGACATTCGGACTTACGCATTGACGGAAATAGAGTGGTGTGAGGCGTTACGCTTCCTCGATTAGTTCGACGTATGTTGATTTGTTTGACGCGATCACTTCGCTGGCTTCACATCCAGCCCCGTCCAATGAGCGGCAAAAGCCCACATATCCGCCGTTTCCTCAATGATCTTGTCCGTGGGCTTGCCCGCTCCATGTCCCGCGCGCGTCTCGATGCGGGCAAGGTGGGGCTTGTCACCGATATCCGCCGCCTGGAGCGCAGCGACATATTTGAAGGTGTGACTCGGCACCACGCGATCGTCCGTGTCGGCAGTGGTGGCGAGGATCGCAGGATAAGCCTTGCCGGACTGGATGTTGTGATAAGGCGAATATTTCAAGAGGTTACGGAAATCCGCTTCCTGTGCCGGAGACCCATATTCGTCTAGCCATAATTTCCCGCCTGTGAACTGGTCGAAGCGGAGCATATCCATCACACCAACCTGGGGTAACGCAGCGGCGAACAGATCCGGTCGTTGATTGACCACTGCACCGATCAGGAGTCCGCCATTCGATCCGCCCTGAATCGCCAAGCCATTTTGGGGCGTGATACTCTGTGCCTTCAGATACTCGCCCGCTGCGATGAAATCATCGAAGACGTTCTGCTTCTTCTGACGACGACCCGCTTCGTGCCATGCCTTGCCATATTCAGAGCCGCCGCGAATGTTAGCGATCGCATACACTCCGCCCTGTTCGACCCACCCCAGCGGCGCTGGCAAGAACTCAGGAAGCATGGGGATGCCATAGCCTCCATAGGCATAGAGTAGGGTCGGTGCGGCTACGGTCACATCCTTGCGCCGGACGATAAACATCGGGATGCGGGTGCCATCCTTCGACTTGTAGAACCGCTGTTCGACTGCGATCCGATTGAGATCGATCGCCACCTTGGGTTGTGCCCACACCTGCGCCGTGTTGCTGGCGACATCGTATCGATAGATTATGCCTGGAGTGTTGAAGCTAGTGAAGATGAAGAAGGTTTCTGAGTCATCCGGGTCGCTCTTAAAACCGCCAGCGGTGCCGATACCCGGCAGCTTCACCATACCATCAGCCTTGCCATCCAGCGTGTAGCGTCGAACCTCCGTCTTCACATCAACCCAAGTGGAGATTAGCAGCCGTCCACTGACCAGCGACGCATTGCCCAGAACCGAATCCTGCTCCGGCACCACATCCGTGATCACCGGATCGGCAGCGGCAATGTCCATCGTCACCACCTTAAAGCGCGGCGCGTCCTGGGTGGTTCTGAGGAAGAATTTCGTCCCCACATTGCCAACGACGCTCCATTGATCGTCGAGATTATCGACCAGCTTGCGGGGTTTCCAGTCGGCGCTCTGGAGATCCACCACAGTCAGTTTGTTGCCGATCGAAGCGGGCGTGGAAACGATCGCGATGTAACGCCCGTCTTCGGTGATGCTCAAGTAATGCCCCAGGGTCGGCTGATCTGGAGTTGCATAAACCAGCCGATCCTGTGCTTGGGGCGTGCCGATCGCGTGAAAATAGACGGCATGGTTGGCTACGCCCGCTTGGAATGCGGTGCCCTGCTTCGGTTCAGGGAAACGAGCGTAGAAAAAGCCGGAGCCGTCCTTAGCCCATGCGATGGTGGGGCTGAACCTCACCCATTTGACTTCATCGTCGAGCACCTTGCCCGTGTTTACGTCCAGCACCCGGATCGTGCGCCAGTCGCTGCCGCCATCCTGCACCGCATAAACCACGCGCTTACCGTCGTCGGATGCTGACCATTCAGCTAGCACAGTTGCCCCGTCCTTTGCCCAACGGTTGGGATCGATTAGCACGCGCCCTACGCCATCCACGCTGTCCCGGACATAGAGAACTGGTTGGTTCTGAAGTCCAGAATTATGGAGGTAGAAATACCGTTCACCCTGTTTGACCGGAATAGAAAATTGCTCATAGTTGTACAACTGCTTGAGTCGATCCTTGAAGATATCTCGACCTGGCAGCTTATCGAGATAACTGTTGGTGACTTTATTCTGCGATTCGACCCAGGCAGCGACTTCCTTGTCGTTACGAACATCGTTTTCCAGCCAGCGATAGGGGTCGGCGATCGTCTGCCCGAAATGCTTCTCGACAACATCGACCCGCTTAGTTTCAGGATAGGTGATTGTAGGCATGATTACTGTAGACTCCGTGCAAGCGGAGGCGAAATGGGTAGTAGAGAGTAGCGCGATCGCGAAAAGGGTTGCGCGGCGCATCGGTATCTTTATCTTTTGAAATGAGAGTCGAAATCCAAAGAGGTTGAATTCCAGTACTTCTTGTCGTGATTTTGCAGTTTTGAACATGTCATTGACCTACGTAACAAAATGGTTGACTATAACTACCTGGGTTAAACGATCGCAAGTAGATAAACAAAATTAATTACATTGTTTTGATCAAATTCTTTCAGCACCTTCTCAAGAGACTGAACTACGCTTTGCCAACTTTGATCGACACTTGCTAGTTGCCTCGCTCATACGTAACTAATTTTGATTAACCATTTAGAAGCGATTCGCCTCCAGGTTGCGATCGCATCGAATCAGCCCGCGCCGATGAGCCGCTAGTTTCATCCTTGACCTCGGTTTTGATGACGAAAGCCCTTAATTCAACAATCTTGCCGCCGCGAAAGCGCCAGATGTCGCAGTACGAGTAATGAGCCGCCTTCCCGTCTTTGTCCTTCATTGTTATGTCGCCGAGTGCCGTGACGAAATCACCCTCAGCGATTAAGTTAGCAACCATAAAATTTGGCGGCTCTATGTATGTCGTTGCCATCCATTGGCGAACAGCTTCTTTTCCTTTAAGAGTCTTGTCGCCTACAAACGTCCAATGCGTGTCGTCGGCGCAGAACGACAAGAATGCTTCATTGTTGCCTTCAGCGATCGCTGCGTTTGCCGCTTCTAAAATTGCTTTATTGTTCTCTGACATCTGAATCTCTCCTCTGTTCAAAGCAACAAAGTGGTGTGAGTTGTTATGCTGTTGCCCCTCACTGGTTTACTTCTAGGGACTGGTAAACGGCTTACATTGAATCGCCTTCACATTTCGCAGATAGTCCAACTGTGGCTCGAAGTCAGTCGGACAGAAGACATAAACATTGTCCTGAGATCGGCTAATGACTAAACGGTAGCTAGGTGGAATCCCTTCAGAACTTTCGATCACTTCGATTCTGGGAATCACTTGTGAACTAACTTGAGCCAGGGATGGAAAATTGAACAGTAGGAGTACGCCGAACAGAATTGTGATTGCGATTGTGGTTGTGATTTTGGTTGAAAGAATCTTTCGGTTCATTAGAAATCTTCTGTGGCTTATGGTTGTGTAATGTTCTGTTGTTTCCAGGGAAGCGGCGATCGATAGGGGTTTTCGTGCATATCCAGGACTTCCCAGGTGGTTGGATTGACTCGCCCTGTAACTGGGATTCTGTACCGTTGCTGTAAATCTCGTATTGCAGAAGCTGTAATCTCACCAAAGATGCCATCGACGATCGCCCCTCTTGGATTGCCTAACCTCACACCTGCGGCTCCTAAAGAGCCACTGTCTTGAAGGATGCGCTGTAACAATTGCACGTCTCTGCCGCGATCGCCTTGGCGTAAGGTAGGTAAGGTTAAATCAGTGTAGGCAGTGGCGATCAGAATGGGGGAGGTTTGTTGTGGAGGAATGCTGTGTGCGATCTGCGCTTCTCCCAAGGGGAGACGCCAAGGGCGAACGCAGCAGCGCTTCGCTATCGCGGGATGAGTGAGTGAACCTCCGAGCAATCCTGTAGCGATCGTTATTAATCTGAAAATGGTTTGAAGTTTCATGATTGTCCTCCTGATGGATCAGTTCTAGTTAGCATCAATTTCGTGTCGCAGTTATTACTCCATATGCTTGCTCCGATCGGTGTAGAGCAGCGCTGTCACTGATGCGAAACTCACGGAACAATTGCAGTAACGCGGATTTCAATCCGCATCGTTGGCAGCCCAAGAGCCGCGACACCTAGCTCTGTCCAAATTGGGGCATGGTTGGGCATGTAATGACGAAATAGCCTTACCATCACATCGTTAACCTCCGGGGGGAACCCGCCAACATGGTAAGAATTGATGTGGACAACATGCTCCCAACCCGCACCAGCAGTCGCCAGGGTTCGCTCTACGTTCCGAAACGCCTGAGCAATTTCATCCGCGAGCGATTCGGGAATTTGCAGATTGTCATCCACCCCGCCTTGACCGGATGTCTCCACTCGATTGCCAATTTTTACCGCTTGCGAGTAATGCAATTCATTCAGCATATATTCGCCATAACCGGGAGTAACAAAAAACTTGGGCTTATTCATGGTGTTCCTTAGTTCAGTACGTTTGACTATATCTCGCATTGCTGAGACAGTTTGCCAACTCCAACTTGAGTGTAATGAGTTCCAACACTCAACTTCTTCCAAATTCTTATGGTGCAGAGCGAGTTCGTTTCAGGATCATCTGATTTAGACCCTAATGTTCAGAATTCACTTGCCATGTAATCACAATGATTTCTGCAAACCCTAAGACAAATATTAGCCGCGAAAACGCTTGTAAAATGGCTTCCATCGTCCAGTTCTGACTCTGAACCTCCCAGATCATCCAAACAATATTGAATCCAATCACCAACCAGGGTAGAATTACCGCTGAATTCCGTCTGCGATAGAAGCGGATCGTCCTCTCGCGCCAGAATGGGAAGGTGCTGAGGAGACAAAAAATGTAGGAGGTTCCTGCACTGATGAACAAGCTTCTTTGAAGACCCGAAGGCAGGTTTGGGTATCCAAGTGCGATCGCACTCAGGCAAACTCCGAGCCCGAGGTACAGAAAAGTAAACAAGGTAAATCGTTTCATTATTTCTTCTCCGGCGAAGCTTATTCTCTGTACCAGACACGCACACATTGAAAGCAATTGACTGTAACGCCCTGGCTAATCATCACTGGGTAGACCCCATTACTGACCGTCACTCCGTAGACATCATCACTGGTGCCTTCAATCCGATCGGGTAAAACAACGGTTTCAACATTGATCACCTGTATCGTTGTACTTTCGATCCACTGATTTACAGTACTAACAACATCAGAGAAGGATTCATAATTGGAGGCTCCGCCGAAGGGTCCCCGTTCCGTAATCCGAGGCGCAAAATCTTTGCACTGAATCATTTGATTGACCACCTTAAAGCTGTAGAGTTGAGCATCAATTCAAGTAGTGGGCATCGTTCACCACTTCAAAACCTTTCTTTTTAAAATCTTTCACGGTAACGCTTTGCGGGCAGTGATAGCCCTACGAGATCTATTCCAAAACTTAAGCCAACCTTGCCAGTAAACCGCTAAGAACAAAGGAAAAGGCATGAACGCTGATATGGGCTAACATTGCAGCCTCTAGTGAATATTGCCAAAAGAGCCAGCCAAACCCAATCCCCGCAATCCCATTTAGTAACAATGCCCGAATAATCACAACTGGAGTGAGGGGAACGATCTCAGCAGTCGCTGGCAGGTGTAGTAGTCCAAATACCAACGCGGCTAGAACGATCGCACCTTGATAAATTCCTTGGCTCGGCAATGTAACGCCTTGTTTTAGACCTTTCCACGCGATCCAAACAAGCAGTGACATTAAACCCCAGCGCATCAAAATTTCCTCAGTGATGCCGCCATAGAACATTGCTGTGAGCAAATTCAACCAACTTGGCTCTGTATTATTGGCTGCCCGTAGCGCTTCAGGTAGGGCAGGTTGCATCAACCGATCGAGCAACAAAAGAACGATCGCCGCCGCTGCACCCACACCCACACTCCACTTCATCTCAACGGCAAAAGATGGAGACTTAGTTGTATGAAACACCCAATGATCAATCAAATGGGAGTTTAATCCAACCCGATAGGCACAACCAATTCCGACCAAAATGCTGATTGCCAGTAGAACTGAATACTGTAGTCCTTGCAGAAGCATTAAAATCCCTAATGGCGGCACTTTTTCCAGTGTTTCTGGAGACAGTTTCGCTAACTGTTGCTCGATTAAAGGAATAGATGCGATCGTGAACATGACAATTCCCACACTGCCCAGTACAAACAAAATCGCGAATTGTTTCAGAATTACCATTGGTTTAATCTCCAGATGATCTGTCCTATTAGCCCGTGCTGGTGAACACCACCATCAGCAGGAACGAGGGCAGGTTGAAAACGAAGTGGACGACGAGACCCGGCCAGATCGATCCACTTCGACGGAAGACCTCGGCGGTGGCAAGACCAGCCACCACAGCAGCGGGAAAGATGTTGTTGATCCCATGCATGAGAGCGAAGATCACAGTGCTGCCCACGACCCCAGCGAACGGGCCGTAGCGCAGCAGCGCGTTGGTGACGATGCCTCGGTAGAGCAGTTCCTCACCAAGGGGTGAGAAGACGGCAATGAACACCGTGCTCAAAACCAGAGACAGTAACCCGCCGCGAGCGCCATCTCCGTAAACATCCTGGACATTGTTCGTGTCCCCAGTGATCTGAACCCAGGCTAGGATCGCCAGACTCTTGAGCACGAAGGCAACCAGTCCTACTCCGACGCCGATCAGAAGCCAGTGTCCGGAGGTTCGACGCACGCCGAAGGCACTCAGGGAACGAATCCGCAGCCGCGCAGCCACCGCGAACGCGATCAGCGTGGCGACACCAGTCCATGCAGTTAAGATCAGGCCGTAGACCACGGGGTCAAGACTGAGTTGCTTGAACAGCGAGATGCCTCCGAACCCTACAATTAAATAGACAACGAGTCCGACGATAATCTCGGGCCAGCCCGGACGGGAGGTCTTGCTAGACCGAGCCGAGGACGCGGAAGGGGGCTTTCCCGACTCCCGCAGGTGATTTGAAGAAACACGAGGCATGATAATTGACTCCTTTTATCGGGTTGCTGACTTCAGTTGCTGATGGGTTCGGGATTTGCCGGGGTCACCAACGACCCTTCTGGTGGCTCTGGGAAACGGATTGGGGCGACTCCTGCTTGAACACCTTGTAGGCGATCGCCAGGAACACGGGGACTATCACCAGCACTGCTAGCGCCCCGTAGGTCGCGTGATACTCGCTGATGGTGAACAGAGCGGGTGAGGGCAAGGCACTTCCAGTAATGTCGAACAGGAGTGCCCCGCCGATGTTGTTTGCGAAGTGTAGGCCGATGGCGAGTTCAGTGGTTCCGTCAATCAAAGAGACTACAGTCCACACCAGACCTGGAACGAAGAAGTAGTTGGAAAAGACCGTGAGCCAGCCGCCTGCGGACACCTCCGGGTTAAGGAGGTGCGGCAGGGTAAATATCACGGCTGGCACGATCGCTAGAAACACGCGGTTCGACCAGATCAGGCTCGCGCCCTGCACGATGTATCCGCGAAAGAAAAGTTCCTCGGTGGTCGTCTGGATCGCAGTGATGACCAGTGCGATCGGCACAAAGAGCGCAAACGTCTTGAGGTCGGAGTTGAAGGAGAAGCTATCGGGGTAGAGGAGGTACTGCCCCAGCCCGCCGAGCAGTACCCAGGGCACAAACCCAGCTACGAAGCCATGACCGACGCGCCGCCAACTGATCTTCTCTCTCGCTGTGACGAGCGTCCGAGGATGACGCTGGTGGATGAGGGTGACGGCGATGAGAACTCCCAGGAGGAACACCGGAAAACCCGCCATGACCACAACGAAGCCCCCCACGGGACCAAACGCCGCGTAATCCAGCCGACTAAATGCTGCGACACCCTCCTGACCGCCGAGCGCAAGTGCGACGAGTGCGCTGGCAAAGTTGGCGGCGACCATCCATGCAAAGAGAATGATCATCAGCCCCAGAACATACCGCCACCACCGATACTTCCCCCATCCGGCTGCCTCGACGTAAGTTGCGTCTTTCATTTCCGTTCTGATTCCCTGATGTCCTGTAATTGCTTTGATCCTCATCTTTGTCCCCTTGACTCATGTGTGTATGTAGCCAAACCCTTGGCTGAGGTTGAGTTGAGCATCACGAAACCCAACCTACAGAAGAGTTTTGTCAATCAATCAGCGTAATGGTCATGGTTTCTCCTCGTCATGTTGTAAATTGAGCCACTCAGTAGTATTCCAGTTACTTTTTTGTGCCACGGGAACAAAGTATTTGCGATAACTCAGGTAGGGTTCTGGTTCAGAGAAATAGTCCCAATCCACCAGTGAATAAAGTTCAGCTTCTCGTACAAGCTTGTTGCATTAAACAATACCTTTGCCAAAATAAGAGCCTAGATAAATTTTGGCAAAAGTGGCAAAATTAAGCATACATAAGCGTTTCGATGAAAAGGTGGTTTTTCATCTGAAACCCTTATCCTGCTGTCAATACGTTAAAAAACCCTTGTAGGAAACCTTAAAGGAATTTTTAGGACTGATTGTTTTTGCCAACCCTCAAAGAAATGGGAGTTAATGGTTAAAGCATCATCATCTCACCCTCGTAAATTGGCGAAGGTATTGATTAAAAGGAGATTGTTTTGATAGACCTCTAAAGTCCCATCCTGCGGATCATCCAACGTCCCATCCCAAATCCAATATTCATAGTTGCCACTCCCAAATTTGTACACTCGAACGCCTTCAGTCGCCTGGCTGGTTCCTCCACCCAAACTTAAATTACCGTTAGGACTGATGGCACGATAAAGCAGTTCACCAGACCGATAGTTTCGCCAAATGTTAATGGTGTAACCGCCCTGGCATTGAGTACTCAAGATGAGGGCGGCTGTAGAATCAGCAGCAGCAGGCAAGGAGAAATAACCTGAGATACAGATAGGCAGAGCGAAGAATAATGCGGCTCTTTTGAAGAGTGTTTTCATTGTTTTCCTTGTGTAAAACTCATTGATTCGAATAGTTCAGATCGAATTGCCTCAGCGGTGTGCTTGCTAAAATCAGCTAGCTTCATCGGGAGCACTTATTCCTGAGATTAAAACCGAGCATTTACTAGTTGCTCATTCACGAGGCTTGATTAACTCACTGTATATCCGTCATCAATTGCTAACGATTGACCAGTTATGAATAGAGCTTAGTGATTTGCAGTAACAATAGCTGTTATCAACTCTGTCATCTTCCAGTGTCCGGTATATCGAATGTTATTGATGAATAGGGCTGGAGCAGTTGTTACTCCACTGCGTATTCCACCTTCGATATCTTCATTGATGCGATCGCTATGCACTTGCTTAGACACGTCTTTGAGAAACTGAGGAATATCAAGCCCTAAATCATTGGCGTACTCAATCAGATAACCATTCTCCAATGTTTGTTGATGGGCAAATAAAGTATCGTGCATTAACCAAAACTGTCCTTGGGCAGCGGCGGCTTCGGCAGCTTCGGCAGCCCGTTGAGCATGAGGATGAATCTGTGTTTGCGGAAAGTGACGGAAGATCAAGCATAAATCATCCTCTTTAAGCGAAGCACTCAGATCTCGTTTTATCCCTTTGATCAGCTTGTAAACGTCCGCACTTTTATGGCACTGATAGTCTCCATACATCACTAGCACGACCTTTGCACTCAGCACACCTTGCATCCAATCTTGGGTTGAAGGTGGGACAAGTAAGGAACTGTGACTGCGATCGTCATTCATTTTTCTACATCAAGCATTGAATCTTGCAATAAAAACTGGGAAAAACCTTATGATTCAAGTCATTCCCAGCGTCAGCAATTTGAGCGTGAACTGAATAACTTTGAGATCGGTGACTGCTGCGTTAGCGTAACGCGAGGAACTTTTGTCAGTCAATTAGAGTTTGATACTCACCGTTATCTCCTGGTTCAACGTTTATCCTTTCAGCACGACCGTATTAAAAATCTTGTCGTGCCAAGTTTGTTGCTGTTTATCGACAAAGAACCAGAGGTAACCTAAACAAAAGATCAGACCACTCAGATAGTGTCCGATCGAACCACGCAAACCCGCTCCTACAAAAGACAAAGAACTGTGATCAACTTTAATAACTCGGATATTCATCATTCCCATCCCAATGGATCGTTCTCGACGGCTCCAAAAGTAACCAAAGTACAAAAAATGTCCAAGCCAGAGAACAAGCGAAAATCCGATCAAGCCCAGAGGCAGTATTAAGCCAGGAATTTGTATTTGCCTCTGGTTATAGGCTCCAGCAGCTAATCCAACCGCAAACATCGCTAGTGAATAGAGAATTACAAGAATCGCTTGATCAATCAACCAAGCCAAAAAACGTTGCAGAAAGCTTGCCTGAGGCACCTTTATACTCCTATTTAAATAGTTCTCACAATCTATCTAAGGTGAGCTTGGGATAAGAAATTGCTCTATCGACTTTGGCAAATAGTTTCGCCGCATTGAGCAATTGTTGTAGCTCAGTAACAGTAGCACCGGAATCGCCTTGGCGTAGTTTTGGGTCTGTAGCGATGCAAATAGAGATCATAGATTGATCTCCTGACTGCAGGCTATTTGCCTACATTCAATATAGAAAATCACCTTCAAGCTGTCGTCTATAGCGAGTTAAAAGTTTTACAGTAGAAATTGATAGAGTAACCTTTCCATCGCAAAGTAGAAGACTGGTTATAACTTAAGTTAGAGTCACAACTTAATTGCACGGTCAATCCTATCCGTCTGACGTGATCGAGAGCCGTTGCCTACATCATCTGGCGGATCGGGCGGACAATCACTTCGTTGACATCGACATTATGCGGCTGAGACACGGCATACAGGACAGCGCTGGCGATCGTATCCGGGTTGAGTGCGTCTTTGCGGAGTTCTTTCAAGAAGCCTTTTGCTGGCTCGTCCGTAATATCAGAGCCGAGTTCGGTCTCAACCACGCCGGGAGAGATAATGGTAACGCGAATCGTTTTTGACTCTTGCCGCAGTCCCTCAGAGATTGCCCAAACTGCATACTTGGTCGCGCAATAAACAGCAGCAGTGGGCGCTACCACATGAGCACCAATAGATGCCGTATTGATGATCTGTCCGCCACCTTGCGCTTCCATGATCGGCAAACCTGCCGCAATGCCATTCAACACGCCCTGGATATTCACGTTAATCATGTTGTCCCATTCCTCGACCTTCAAGGCATTCATCGGCGACAAGGGCATCACGCCTGCATTGTTGAAGATGACATCGACGCGATCAAACTTGTCTTTTGCAAACCCAATGAATGCTTTCACATCTTCTCGATCGGTGACATCTACGGCTTTGAATTCTGCTGTACCGCCTGAGGTGTGGATCTCCTCAACAATCTTTTCGAGCTTTTCGGTGCGCCGTGCGCCCAAAAGCACCTTTGCACCGTTTCGAGCAAGTAACTTAGCTGTGGCTTCGCCAATCCCGCTACTGGCTCCAGTGATCGCAATGACTTTGTTCTCAATGTTTAACATCGTTGTTTTCCTTTCTGTTCGAGTTGAGTGCTGTGAACTAAATATTGATTTCCATTACCTGGGTCATGAGGGTGAAACCCTTGTCCACAATTCTGTAAACTTGCTCATGTCTAGGAAGGCGATCGCTTCGATTACTTGGTCGTCTTTCATGCGGAAATACCACGTGTAGGTGTTCCGATACGCTCTGCCGTCTCTGGCGGTCGCCTCCCCGTCCCACAGCACGATCACCATATCGCCATCTGCCCAAATGCCGCGTACAGTCGGGACGATTGGAGTTGATAATCGGGCACTGGTCGGGCTAACGACTTGATCGAGTAATGCTTGTCGGCTGCGATATGTGCCCGCAGTTGCACCCGTCCCAGTAATTGTCCAGATTACATCCGGGGCAAGCAGATCAAAGACGCTGCCAGTTCCGTTGCGCCATTGGTCGAAAGACTGCTGAACAGTTGCTTTATTGCGTTGCTCGATCATCTGAGTTGCTTGTGCATCTGCTGGATTAGACGCAGTTGCTTGGGATAAGTCTGCGATCGCTGAAGGCTGAACCAGAGAGGACTGCTGATTCAATGCTGTTGAGTAATCACTTGACTCAAATGCAGTCACATTCGATCGAACATCTGCCTTAGCCGTGCGAGCCTGCATCATTGCCGGAATAGCCAACAGCCCAATCAGCCCTACTTCAATGAAAATCTGACCTGAATAACGCATTATCTCAATCCCTTGTCTATTCGTCTGAGTTCAGCATAGGTTTGAAAAGCTGGTGTTGAAATGCCCAAACCTATCCGATGATTGCCTAATTCTCCAGAATGATCGTTTGCAGAGATTCTATAATGGCAACTGTAAGGTGTTGAGTTAGTCGAGTCTCTGCTATGACAGTCGCAGTCTCTCATCCTGATGTAATCGCAGATCACCGCCAAGAAATCGCCACACGGATCATGCGGCATACCAAATCCAGCGGCAGCATTATTCAACCTACGGCGATCGAGCAATTAGACTTTACGCGCTCAGATACAGTATCCAATGCACCTCATAGCGTGTACGAACCAATCCTGGCGATCGTTGTTCAGGGTCAGAAAAAAGCATTTCTGGGTGAGGAGATGTATCAGTATGGTGCAATGCAGTATCTTGTCGTCTCCGTTGATTTACCGCTGAGTGGCTTTGTGACTGAGGCGACACCTGACAAGCCGTATTTAGGGCTGAAGCTGAACTTAGACTTGATGCAATTGTGTGAGATGGTTGCCCAAATGGGTTCCAGTTCGACAAAGAAAGAAAACTCTGTTCGAGGTGTATCGGTTAGCAACGTTGACCCAGCCTTGATGGAGTGTGCCCTTCGCCTCGTCAAGCTCTTAGACACTCCGCAACACATCTCCATGCTGGCACCATTAATGATTCGTGAACTCTATTACCATCTGCTGTTGGGTGAACAGGGGGAAGCCGTGCGTCAAATTGCCACATCCGGCAGTAATATGCAGCGAATTGCTTTAGCGATTCAACAAATCAAATCTGATTTTACCAAGCCGATGCGGATCGAGGATTTAGCGAGTCAGATCGGGATGTCTACCTCGTCGTTCCATCAGCATTTCAAGCAAGTCACTTCGATGAGTCCGCTTCAGTATCAGAAGCAGTTAAGACTGTTAGAAGCGCGTCGTCTGATGTTAGCTGAGGATTTCGATGCGACCTCTACTGCCTACCAGGTGGGATATGAAAGTCCCTCACAGTTCAGTCGGGAATATTCGCGCTTGTTCGGTGCGCCGCCCATTCGAGACATTGAACGGTTACGGACAGCTTGAACGAAGACTGCTAGTTATCCATTGACTACAGCTGACTACAGCAACCCTACAAACTGACAATGCCGCGTTTAACAGCGACAATCACAGCTTGAGTGCGATCGCTCACATCTAACTTATTCAAAATCCGATTCACATGGGATTTAACTGTGCCTTCACCAATACTCAAAGCAGTCGCAATATCGGCATTACTCATGCCCTGTGCCAGTGACTGAAGAACTTCTAGTTCTCGTTCACTCAGTTCTGGATTGCTGAGGCGCTGTGCCAATTTTGCACCCACATCAGGTGGAATATATTGCTGACCCCGATGAACGGTGTGAATGGCATTCAGAAGCTCATCCGGTTCAGTTTCTTTCAACAGATATCCTTTAGCTCCTGCCTGCAATCCCCGATAAATATCTTCGTCACTATCATAGGTGGTCAGTACAATAATTCGAGCAGATTTAGCGATCGCACAAATTGCACTGATAGCGGCAACGCCTTCCACTTCCGGCATTCGCAGATCCATCAGCGTAACATCCGGTTGGTGTTCTTCAAATAGCGCGATCGCCTGTTCCCCATTTTCAGCTTGGGCAATCACCTGCATCTCTGAGTCACGGTTAATAATCGTGGCTAATCCTTGCCGAAAAATGGCATGATCGTCTGCAATCAAAACCCGAATGGTCGTGGCTTGGTTCATCGTGACGCTACTCCCGATTGACAGTGACAATCATCTCTGTTCCTTGTCCGGGTTGACTCCGAATCGTGAGTTGTGCGCCGATGCGCTCTGCCCGTTCGCTCATACCCAGTAAGCCAAATCCCTCAGAGGAGGGCATACTTCCAACGCCAAAGCCCTGTCCATTGTCTTTCACGCGCAAGCAAAATCGATCGCGATCGTAAACTAGCTCTACTCGAATTTCGTCAGCATGGGCGTGTCTAATCGCATTGGTTAAAGCTTCCTGTCCAATCCGCAGTAGGTTACTCTCGACTTCAGTCGGCAGAGAATATACTGCACCCTCAATCTCATAATATAAAGTGGTATCCATTGCGGCAGCTCTGAGTTGAGCGACGAGATGATGGAGCGCGCTCTGTAAACTGCCCTCCTCCAAGAGCTGAGGACGGAGCGCTACTACTGATCGCCGTGCTTCAGTCAGTCCAGTTCGCGCCAATTCTTTGATCAGGTCTAGATGTGCCTGCGTTGCTTCTGAATCATCCGTTAACACCTGTTTTGCAGCTCCTACCTGAGCCAGAATACCTGTAAACGCCTGAGCGAGTGTGTCGTGAATTTCACGCGCCATGCGGTTGCGTTCTTCCAAAATCGAGGCTGCTTCTGCTCGCTTTTGCAGCGTAATATCTCGCGCCAACCAAATCACCTGTTCCTGCCGAATCGGTGCAATGCGAGCCGAAAACCAGATTTCTCGTCCAGCTATCCACTGGCTGTATTCAACTGTGAGTACTTGTTGGGTTCTCAGCACCTGCTCAATGTAACTCAGGAATTCATCAGCTTGTTCCGTAGCATAGAGTTGATGCAGTGTTTTACCAATATACTCCTCCCTATGCAACTCTCCATATGACGGATTTCCTTTGATTGCGCCGATCACTTGCCCTTTAGCATTGAAAACACACAGCGGATCGGGAATGGCTGAAAAGAGTGATCGCAGTTCTGCTTCAGAGGCTTGCAACGCGACTTCTGCCTGTTTACGATCGCTAATATCTGCAATCACCCCTTCGATGTAGTCATCGCCTGCATTCAGATAAGAAGAGAAAAGTCCCCAAAATACTGTCCCATCTCGTTTTCGCATCTGTGCTTCATAGCTTCGCACTTCCCCATCCCGCTTCATCACCTCAATGCCTTGTTGGCGATCGCTGGGATTGACCCAATAGCCTATAGTGTGTTCAATCCCAATAATTTCTTGGGGTGAATCAAAGCCAAACAGATCGGCAAAGCGTTGATTGGCATTGAGAATTAATCCATCACAGATACGGGTACGGTAGATACCAACCTGGGAGTTTGCAAAAATAGTTCGGAACTTGGTTTCACTGCGTTGTAATGCCTCTTCTGCTTGTCTACGCTGGGTGGTGTCATTGCCAACCGATAAGATTTCAACGACATCTCCCTGTTCATTGAAGATGGCTTGATTTGACCAAACAACCCAAACTCGCCGACCGTCTCGACACAGGTTTTCACCCTCGCCTTGCGGGTACGATTGAGGATTACGAAGTAAATCATGGACAAAGGGTCTCACATCGCGTCCAGAAAGTTCGGCTTCTGGAATGATGGTTTCAAATAAGCTCCGCCCTAAAATCTGATGTTCTTCATAGCCAAGAAGTTTTACCCCATAATCGTTGATGTAGCGAATCCGTCCTTGCGGATCATAGCGAATGATAACGGAATTCGCGGTTTGTAGCAGGTTGCGATAATTTGCTTCACTTTGTCTCAATGCGGCTTCGGTTTGTTGACGTTCCGCGATCTCCTGCTGCAAAGCTTGAGTTTGCTCTTCTACCTTCCTTTCCAGTGTTTCGGAATAATCCGATAATTGTTCATATAACCGAGCATTCTCCAGTGAAATTGCTGCCTGAGCAATCAACAGTTTAAGGACTTGTAAGCGATCGCTAGTAAACACTCCGGTACTGAGATTGTTCTCCAGATAAAGTATGCCAATCAGCTGATTTTGCTTAAGAATGGGCATACACAGGAGCGATCGCGTTTGTTGGTTTTGAATATACCGATCAGTTGAAAAAGACGGTTCGCTGATTGCATCATCAAACACCAGAGTTTCAGATGTGCGTTCTACTGATTGGATGACGGAGACAGGAATTGTTGCACAGCCAGCAACAGCGATCTTTTCTAGGTTACACTGTCTACTTCCACTGCACTGAGCCACAACAGTGAGCCGATCATCTTCCAGGAGAACCAGAGCGCCAGTTTCGGCTCCGGCATTTTCTATCACCACCTGCATCAACGTTGCAGTTAATTGATCGAGATGGATCATTTCTGAGATGGCTTGAGCCGCTTTCATCGCCGCCGCCCAATCGATCGCCGCAGTCGGATGACGGATCGTTTCATCGGTCACGATTGAATGTGATTGCCGAACTAGGTTGGTGTTGAGGAGTTGTGGATAGCGTTTTTCTAAGTCTTTAACTTTAGCGGTTGCGCCCCAGCGATCATAGCAATAGTGCGCCTCTTTCATATAAGTTTGAGCAATTTTTGACCGACCTCGCGCCAGATAATGTTTAGCTGCTAATTCATAACCTAGTGCTTCTTCCTGGATAAACTCATTTTCAGCAGCCCCCGCGATCGCTCGCTCGTAAAACTCTTCAGCCTCAAAAAATTGCCCTAAGACTCGCGCTTTTTCTGCCTCGACTAGATGAAATTTATGTAGATAATTCATGGGGGCGTGTTCTGCCCATTTCTGCATCTTTTCTTGGTTGATGTTAACACAATTGAGCCAAGCTAGCTACTTTTTGGGAGTTTGAAGCATCGAGCGGTAGGCTCAAAAGCGCCAGAGAGTGATACAAACAGAATACAGGTAAAACTGTTATTGCTGTCACCTCTTCAAAATGTTGCCTTGCCACAACATCGGTTTGTACAGCTTGATGATATTCTCCAAATAGATAACACAGTATAACTTTGTCTAGATACAGCATTTGAATTGCAGTTCCGTCTCTAACTGCAATAGCGTGTGTTAACGCCTGCTCTTCATTGCATAGCCTACTAACTAAGCGGCTGGGATTCTCAGACCTATCTAGCAGATTAAGAATTGTCTGCCTAAGCAGCTTGCTGTACCCGATCATGCAAAAACTTGTAGTCTTGAACTAACAAGTTTTCGTCTAATTCAGATAGAGGTTGAATTAATCCAGCTTGGATGGCTGCTAGTAAATCTAGAGAAATTACTTTCGGCGATTTTTCACAAGCGATCGCTAACGTTTCTAAATCAAACTCAGCTCCAACACAAGCGGCTAAGCGAAGAATTCGCCGTGTTTCATTTGGCAATTTCTTCAACTGGATCAGCAGCAACTCCACCACATTATCGGTAATATTTTGGGCTTGAATTTGAGCAATATTCCACTGCCAGCTTAAGCGATCCTCCGCATTTTTCGCCATCAACTTCAAAATTATGCCTGAAATGGGTTTGGGAATCGTGGCGTTCAATTTATGCACAGGAATCGGCGGTTTGGCAATATGACAATGAACTAGCTCCAGGATGTCTTGAGTGGGGAACGGTAGCTGTCCAGTTAACAGTTCGTAGAAGGTTACGCCCAGCGAGTAGAAATCGGTGCGATAGTCGAGCATCCGGTTCATTCGCCCGGTTTGCTCTGGCGACAGATAGGCAAGCGTGCCTTCTAACACATGGGGACTTTTGAACGTCGGATTGGTGCGGTTAAATTGGGTCGCAATCCCAAAATCAATAATTTTGACAACGCCAGTTTCCAGGGTTGATATCTTTATGGATGACATTGGCTGCATGGATTCTGCCCAGAATGTCGCAAATAGTGATCGCAAAACCTAGAAAAGTCGATAAAGGCATGGGGCAGAATAGACCCATCCGAAAACTCGCAAGCCAATATTTACAAGGCTTTGAGACCAGTCCTTGCAGATTCTGTTTCAACGAAGAAATCAGTGTTTGATATAGTTACTGATAGTTTAGAGCAGAAAAATACATACTCTTGCCCAACGCAAACACAATTTTTAATTAATACTAAGTTATTTCGGTATTCGGTAAGACAAAAGTTCCAATTCGCAGTCTTACCAGACCACAAACTAACAAAACTATTTCATTATAAACATCAGCATTTAATCTAAATCTTTGTGATGCAACTTGGAAAATTTTTACAACACGTATTAAATGCTCAACAAATATACGCTTACTTGATAGAGCTTTATTTTCTTCTTTTTGTTGTTCATTTAATTGTTGTTTTCTTTTTTTCTTATGAGGGGTAGTAATATTATTCCCACCTTGATACGCTTTATCTCCCTCAAATTCTTGTTTTTCATCAAATTTTGTTTGTTGCTCTCGAAATAATTTTATGTCTGCCGTTGGTCCAGGATAACCTACTTTAATATCAATTATATCTTTCCCAAAGAAGGAAGGAGTTAGAAAAAAGGAGGAAGAAGGAAGGAGGAAGAAGGAATACTGTTTTTTGCCCCTCCGCCCCTCTGCTCCTCCGCCCCTCTGCCCCTCTGCAATCCTTACGCTGTATACTCTTCAGCTTAACTTAGTGCCATTCGGTCAACGTTATTCGCTTTGGCTTCTACACGAGAAACCGAATTTACAACAAGTGAGCGCAAATTTTCGCAGATTTCCGTAACAGTTAAAAATTAATGCGACGATAGATTTCGGTCAGGGGAATTTCTACGTTTAAACTATGCAGAAGGATCGTCTGTTCAAGATTGGAGTGAACTTGCCATAGCCAGCGATCATTACTGTTACGATCCTGATTGTGATATTGCTCAATATAGGGTTCAGTTTGGCTCACAAGCAGATATTCACAAAAGCTGGCAATAGAGCGATATTTTCTGAACTTTTCGCCTCGGTCGTATGCTTCGGTAGAGGGCGATAGAACTTCGACAATAACCATTGGATTGAGAATTTCATCATTGCGATTGCCATTGAACTCTGGTTCACCATTAACAACCATTAAGTCGGTATAAGTACCGCACTGATATTCAGGAATCCAAACTCGCAGGTCGCTGTTATACAAACGAAAATCGGTGTCTCTCAGTAAAAACCCTAAGTAAATCAAGAAGTTGCTAGCGATCGCACTGTGGGTTTCTGTCCCTCCCGACATAGTAATAATCTCTCCATTCCGGTATTCGTGGCGTTCTGGACTGGTTTGTTCCATAGCCCGATACTCGTCTAACGTAAGGCGAGTTGTTACATTTGGGGGACTGGTTTGAGCAAAAACCACAATCAGACCTCTTGAATAATTAGCTCTAAAACTATTATCAGCAAAGGAGGGAAGAATTGCCAATTTCATCACGACTTGCGCTATGGCGTATCCGTCCGCCGAAGATAATCACTCCCCCCACTTCACCAATACCCCATCCACACAAGCAATCTCCCACTGCGGAAACTTCGCCAGCAGTTTCCTGATCACTATCTGCAACGCTGGATCATCGTTCCAACATTCCGCAAGAAACTCAAACCCCGGATTCTCCCCCAGCATCCCTGCCAGCTTCAGCTTCTCCATACGCAGAGGTCGCATTTTTGAACGAATTGCGATGCCTTCGGCGGTAAACAACGCCTCACTTGACCATTTTTCATCACTGGGAGCAGGTGCGGCGGAACCTTGGTCAACATGATGATTCTTGTCCTCATTGCCCAAAATCTGGTTTTCACCTATCAGCGTTCGCGTAGCGTCTCGTAGAGAAGCGGGAAAGTTAGGTTGGGCTTGTTCTTCAAAATTGGGAGCAACGGGCGCGGCGGAACAAGCACCTTCATGAGGATTTTTCGCCTCAACACCATAATCTTGCTTTTCTCCCAGCAACGAAGCAGATTCACTCTGTACAGCATCCACAAGCACTAGCGATGTGCAGTCCGTTACCGCAGGTAACGAAACAATTCGCAATTCGCAGTTCGCAGTTCGCAATTGTGAATTGATTTTGCTGGCTTCAATTAGTGATGAGTCCAAGTTTTCATTAATTGCGAATTGCGAGTTGGTACTTGCGAATTGGGTTGGCTCTTTTTCTTCTTCTTCCACGCTTTCGAGAGTCTGAGGCGACGCGCCCCCAAAAGGCGCGTCAGCCGTCGCCTCATCACGCGAATTTTCGTATTGCGTGGAAGAATTACTTCTCACAATCTCTTTTGAAGAGATTGTGAGAAGTTTCTGAGGAGTTCGTGAGGGTTTCTGAAATCCTTGCTCTGACTGACTTTGATCTGAGATAGATGCTCTGTACAAAGCACCTATTTCTTCAGGGGCAGCATCCATCTCTGTATTGCTAGAATTTGGTGCTTGTTTTTCAGAATCTGGTTGTTGATTTGCAGAATCAATTTGCTCCCAAAATTCTTTCATCCGACTGCCATGCAAATTCCGAATCATCCAACCAACAGTTTCGCGCCCGTCCTGGATCGACTTGTCCGGCTTGAAAATGAATAGCCCACTGTCGGACAAAACTTTCTTAGCAGCGATGAATGTGCTGTAACCTAGCCCAGTAGACAAAGGCATCCACCGAGAACCGTAGGGGTCAGCCGTCCAACATTCCTGCCACAATTGCGTAACTGAGGACTTTTGTTGGGAAGCCCACAGCATGTCTTCTATTGCGATAATCACATGAAACCTCTTGTATGGCGATTCCTGTTTGCTAGCTGTAGACTTTTTGGACTTGGGACGAGCAATGGTTGCAGTTATCTCACCGCTAACTCTGCGAATGTGGTGGGAGCATTATTGTTATTTTTAGGGTAACGATTTCATACACTAAATTCTTAATGTATATTTTCCCATATTTCATAGTACCCGCAGGGGTACTATGCAATTCCTATTGAGTCTTACATAATAAGAAATCAACCGAGGTATTCCTAAAATTGAAACACACTAATTGAGAATTAAATAATTTTTCAGTTCAAGTTACTTGGGAACCCTTCTAAACAAAGAACATAATTATTTTGAATAATCAGGAAGTATGTAATGAAAATATGTATTGATCCAGGTCACGGTGGAATAGATCCGGGAGCCATTGGTAAAGAGCCAGAAATTTTGCATGAAAAAGACGTTACTTTGTCTATTTTTTTGTTAATGAAAAAAGAACTGGAAGACAAAGGACATACAGTATTTCTAGTCAGAGATAAAGATATGACTATATCTCTATCTGATAGAGCAAGAACTGCCAATCAGAACAATGCAGATATTTTTATTAGTATCCATTGCAATTCACACACTAGCAATAATGCTGAGGGTATTGAAACATGGATATTCCCCGGTTCCACTGTAGGTAGAAAGCTTGCAGAGCCTGTACAAAAAAGTTTAACTAGCACATTTCTAAATCATAAAGATAGAGGTATTAAAGAAGCCAATTTTGAAGTATTAAGAGAAACAAATATGCCAGCTATTTTAGTTGAGTGTGAATTTATTAGTAATCCCACACAATTAAAATTTTTGTGGGATAAGGAGAATCAAGAAAAAATAGCCGGCTCTTCAGTACTTGTTATGCTAAACTAACAATTGAAATGCCAGTTTAACAAGCATCTAATCCGGAAGTTTTCAAAGTTTCTAAATCCATAAGCCGAGCGTTTA
Organism: Halotia wernerae UHCC 0503; assembly: GCA_034931985.1. Taxonomy (GTDB): domain Bacteria; phylum Cyanobacteriota; class Cyanobacteriia; order Cyanobacteriales; family Nostocaceae; genus Halotia; species Halotia wernerae. Next base: position 32,968 of record JAYGHB010000025.1, on the reverse strand, counting down.
ATCAGCTTGAGTTTGTTATTGATACCTTCCACAGCACCACTAGTTGTCCCATGATCAAAGTAAGCAATAATTTCATCAAACCAACGAATAATAGTATTGTTGCTATTTGGGAAATATTTTTTAGCTTTCGATAGCCACATACCTAGTTTAAAGACTCCCGTATACCAATCATTAGTCTTATTAAAAATTGCTCTAATTTTTTCTTTTAGTTCATGCATTACTTTCAGAATAGTCGAGACATTTTTCACTTGAATGAGTTTATTCAATTGCTCCTCGTTTAAATTCTCTTCATTCTTAAGCAAGGGATATTTACTCTTCTTCAATCCCTCTAATATTAGTTCATACTTAGCTTTCTCTGCTGCGAAATTTTCTTTCTTGATTAACTCTTCTATATTTCGTTTTTCTTTTTTCCTTTGTGTGTCTAGTTCTTTATTTATCTGTGACATGACATGAAATCTATCTGCTACTACTTGAGCATTTGGCATTAATTCTAGTACTAAATTTTTATAGCCCTGCCACAAATCTATACTGACTTCTTCTATTTGTTCTAACACTTCTGTTCCCCATTCTGTCAGGGTTTCCTTGATTACTTCTTGTGTGCGTCCGTTTAACAGAGCAATTAGTTTAGAAGTATCTAAATCTATTAATACCGCACAGTAATTACCATGACCTTTAATCAAAGCTATTTCATCAAGTCCAAGCCTTTTTAGATTCAAGGGTTTAAAATTGGGTAATTTTTTGGATGCGTCTTTTAACATCCTTTCTATTTCTTCTGTCGTCACTATATCTTTCGACGATACACTATGAATATCCGAGTCTAAAACTTCTTGTATTATCTGCTGTGCAAGTCGTTTTGTATAAGTTCTTTTTTTGCTAACAAAGTCTAGGTCTTCACTAAACGGTTTCTTACATATTTCACATTTGAATTGTCGTCTATTAATTTCTAAAAATACTTGTTTCTCTCCCAATGGTAAGTCTTTAACAATATGTCGATGATTTTGATGTAATTTATGGCTTTTTGTGCCACACCTGGGGCAAGTACTATATGATTGTTTTGACTCGGTTTGTAAAATCATTCCAATCCCAGGATAAATGCGATGTGAGGTAACTTTTATATTGTCTAAATCAAGAAGCTCTGTTAAAATTTTAATATCTTTTCTGCTAGCCATAATCGTAAATTTATATAAAAATAATCCGTTGGTATTTACAGCTAACAATAAATACTCTTTAAATGTCAATACTTGTAAGAGCTTTAGATAAAAAAAGATACGTTTTTAATGGTTCTCTGGAGGCTATAACTAATAGTTTGGCATAACAGCTACTGAAGAACCAAATAGCCAAAGCTATTATATCTGGTATCTAACTAAAAAAACACAAAATCAAAACTCGCCAAAACCTAAAACTTGTATTTAACGATCTTCTATTGCAGAAACGTTATTAGTAAAACACTGCGGAAAGAAAACCACTATTGAAGATGGTAAAAAGACCAATCAATAATACAAGCTTTTTTACTTTTCATACAGTGATACTAGTAATTTATTAACTTAGTTGACTAATTTGGGCTTTATCTGGTAACTGGAAGTGACTAGATAAAGTTTTATTTAGTATCTAACTTTCTGTTGTCAATAATTTAATCAGGGTAAATTAAAAGATGCAGTGTAAAGATAACTCTATTAATTATCTAAATAAACTTGGTTATAATGTTGTTCGTTTGCCACGAGAAGGTATTATGCCACTGCTTGTTGTAGGTAAACATAAAGAGGAAGCTAAAATTTTTGGCCCGATCCAAGATTTAGTTCAACAACCATCTCCAGTTTTACCATCGATTGACAAGGACTTGCAGGTTGCTAATATTAGTGGTTTGAAGTCGAGTCAACTTGAATTTAGTATAGGCATCAATTTTCTCCAGTTAATGCTTTCGGCATTAAATGTTGGTAATGTAGGTATTGATGTTGCTTATAAAACAGCAAAAACAATTGAATTTGCATTAAGTAAAGCTCCTGTTATTGATGTGCTATTGCTCTTGATTTTCTACCCCTCAAACAGAAATTGCGCTAAATTCCGTAAAAGCACATACTATTGATGTATATGCTACAGAAATCGATGTTTTTGAGCAATTCCTGCCAAAATCCATGAATAATGATTCAGTACAGAAAATTCTACTGTTAGCTGCCAATCCCATAGGCAGTAAATATCTGCGTTTGATTGACAACCTCTCACCACCATACCTGAACAGTTTGCGGGAGTCTCCTAGAGGTGTGAGATGAACATATTGCCAACTCCTCTCACAGCAAAGAGCATCCAGTTTTTGATTGTAGAGGATGAATTTATCCTTGCGCTTGACCTAAAAGAAAAGTTGGAAAGCTTAGGACACAATGTTATTGATATTGTCGATTCGGCAGAAGAAGCAATTGAGAAAGCAATTGAGCTTCACCCAGACTTAGTACTAATGGATATCAAGCTGCGCGGTAAAATGGACGGAATTGAAGCAGCAAGAGAAATTTGGAATTGCTTACAAATCCCCATTATTTATGTTACTGGATACTCTGATAAAAGCACTGTAGAAAGGTAAGGATTCAGGTCTAATATTAAGGAAGCAGAGATAGGCAAGATTGGTAATTAAGAGAATCAGTCAGTAGTGCCTGTATGAAAAAATTGTCGTTGCATAATGAGAGTATGAATTAGGATGAATCTTCATAGAACGTCCGCGTTGTAATTCCCCTTGTATCCGTAATAATGGCAAGCAATAAAGTAAGAAAAACTACATTGATGCAGATTGTAGTCGTCAATTCATTGAATATTATAATTACAAGGGGTATGCTGATGAAATTAATTCTGTTTTGTCAGTTTAGGAGAATCCAATAGCTGAAAGCCTTTCAAGGTTTTAATTTCTGAGTTTTGACTATAAAATTTAGTTACTATTAGGAAATAAAGGTTCAAAACTCTGCTTAATCAAAGTTTCAGAACCTTGTTTCAGTCATTGTTTTCCGAGAGTAACAGAATAGGGCTAACAATCTATCCTATGTAACACATCTCTTTTTTTATTCGGCGATCGCAGGTAGGACTCTGCTTGCATAGTATATAACTTAGCGTATATGCCTTTATTATCTATGAGTTCGTCATGTGTACCATATTCTATAATTTGCCCATCTGACAACACCGCGATCGCATCAGCTATTCGCACTGTGCTAAAGCGATGTGAGATTAAAACGCTAGTGCGCTTTGACATTAGGTCGGTAAAATGACTGTACAATTCATACTCTGCTTGTGCATCCAGTGCAGCAGTCGGTTCATCCAAAATTAACAAATCTGCTTCACGTGCAAACATCCGCGCAGTTGCGACCCTTTGCCATTGACCACCAGACAAATCAATGCCTTGCCCTTCTTCGGCAAACATCCGGCTTAATTCTGTTTCATAATCCTGTGGCAAACGCATAATATCGTCATGGACGTTTGCTTGCTGTGCTGCTTGCTGTATCCATTTTCTCTCATCAATCTTAGCTAGATTTCCCAAACCAATATTCTCACGCACTGTCAAATCGTAGCGCATAAAGTCTTGAAAAATAGTGCCAATCCGTTGGCGAAACTCCGCAGGATCAAATTCGCGGACATCAATCCCATCCCACAAAATCTGCCCATCAGAAGGATCGTATAGCCGAGTTAGTAACTTCACTAAAGTTGTCTTACCAGCACCATTAAGTCCAACTAAAGCGAGACAACTGCCAGCCGGAATCTTCAAATTGACATCGCGTAATATCCAGGGCTGTTGTTCGCTATAGCGAAAAGAAACATGGCGTAATTCCAATCCCGATGAAAGCTTTAATACTGGCTGTGTAACTGCTGGAATGGGTAATGCAGGTGGTAATGCTAGTAAATCTTGGAAATAGGAATGGAAAAGCACACTCTCACTTAAACCAGCAACTGCAAAAATGAATCGGCTTAACGCATCTTGAACTGAGCTAACTGCACTTACATATAATGTAATGTCACCTAATGTTAGTCGTCTGCCAAATGCGGCAAAGACAACAATAATAAAAGCTACACTTGCTACAACACTAGATAAAATGTTTAAACCCAACTCCCAGCGTAACTCACGCTGTTGTTGTTTGCGCTCTGCTTGGTGAACTCGCTTGTATAAATTCAGCAGTTTATGAAGAAAATATTGCCCCAGTCCAAACAGGCGTACTTCCTTGGCCGCCTGTGTGCTGGCAAGCAAGAAGCTATAATAATACTTACGCCGTTCAGTGGGACTAAGTTCAAATGCAAGTCCAAACCGTTGCTGTCCTAATTTCAACTGCACAAGTAATTGAGGCAAAGCCGCAAACAGAACCAAATTAGCTAAAAACAGATTGAACGAAAACAAGACACCAACAAAACTCAATAAAGTGACTAAGTTCTGAATAAACTCTGTCAGAATTTGCAGTGTCTGACTAGAACTTTGTTCTGCACCCTGTTGAGCAAGTTGAATCTTGTCGTAAACTTGTGGATTTTCAAAATGTGCAATCCCCTGAAAACGATTAATCTTTTGGTAAACAGTTGATTGAATTAGTACCGTCAGCCGTCGTCCCAACTCGGCATTGAGGTAACGGCTGAGATTGGGCAGCATTGCTGTGGCAACCATTAGTACCGCTTGTGCCATCAGCAACCAGATCAGTTGCTCTTTCGTCAACCTGCTGCCAATAAGTAGTTGTGTTAACCAATCAAGTAATACTTTAGTTACCCAAGCGTTTGCCAAGGGAATTAGCCCTTGAAAAATTGTCAACAAAAGGATTCCTATAAAAGCTGCCGGATATGCTTGCCAGACTAACTTGAGCATGTGGGATATCGATTGCAAAAATCGCGGCTTAAGCTTCATCACATACTTCCTTAAGTTGGTGTATCGAATCTACATCCGAGTGGCGTGGTAACTTCAGTAAGGTTATCCCTGTGATTGCAGACATAGGTATCGGCCCCACTGTTAGAGAATCCATGCTGATTAGGCCATCTCCGCGTACAAAGCAGTGTTTTTCTGGCACTGTCCAGACTAAATTGCCATTAGCGTCACAGCGCGATCGCAGTACTGATTGCATAAACTCATGTAAGCTCGATAGGGGAATAGATATTGTGTCCCCAGGTAAGCCAATAATGCGTTTGATAAATTTGCTATAGTCTGGCTCAAATGGAATATTTTCCATCTCCGCCTCGCTAAGATTCTCGAATGTCAAATCTAGTTCGCTGATATTGTCAATGTCTGCAAACAATTCGGGCGAAGACAATGATTCTAGATGCTTGATGTTGCCAATGACAACTTGCCCTTTACGCAGCCAAAAACGCGGTAAGAGATTGAGACTGAGTAAGCGATCGCCCTCCTTCAGTGTTGGGTACATACTGCTACCATGTACAGTAGCGATCGTGAAATTGAACCGTAGAAAAGCAATTATCCCTAAACACGCAATAGGTAAAATAATTATTAGCTGTATCCACATGAGTATGCTCCTTTTTTTTGAGAAAGACCTCTGGGAGGAAAGTGAACCTTAGAGATCTGAACTGAGGAGATAGCCAGAAAAATGTTTGCTTGCACTATGCCAATGCACAGTTGTAGTGGCGTAGCAAGGCTAAAATAGTGGGTTAGTTTAGGTTGGGTTGAGCAAAGCAAAACCCAACACTGGTAAGGATGTTGGGTCTCATTCTTCGACCCAACCTACAATTTTTTTTGCATCAATTTAGTCTAGACACGCCAGTAGAGTCAATTACCATCACAGGTGAAGTGCTATCCTTCACATCAAGCTAGTTAAAGTAAGGTGCAAAACACTCTTCACTATTAGCACTTGATGTAGTAATAGAATGTTTTACATCCAAACCAGTCGCAGCATCGCTCCTTACACAGTTTCTGGTGGTTTACGCATGATGGAGAACAGGTTCTCAAGCAATAAGCTGTAGTGTTATCTTCCGGCAGAATATGGCTTAGTAGTTGATCAGCCACTTTCGTCAGAATTGTGTTTGTTAGGTAGTTCATGATTTTTGCCTCCTTTTAACTTTGATATGATTTGATACCAATTCCCGAAAAGAATGCAACAGATGCTTATAAACGTAGGTTGGGTAGAACGCAGTGAAACCCAACTTTCATTAAGGTTTCGTTGTTAGGTTACCCTGCGGGAAAGTCCTTCTCTACGAGACGCTACGCGCTAAGCGTAGCTATGCCGCAGGCTTTACGGGTCTACGTTCCTCAACCAAACCTACATCTGTCTCAAATATTTTGTGAATTGGTATGAGGAGGTGTATCAAAATACTCTCAATAACTCCTAGCAGGCTCTACGGAAGTTGTAGCATTGGTAACTAGGAAAAAGACGGCAACAGTTCTGACAAAGTTTAAAGCCGTTAACACATTGTCCACAAAATGTTAATGGCTTCTGCTTCCAACAAAAAATTGGAATTTGGGCGGCGGCGGTGTTTTCTTCAGATAAAATGTGGTTCAGTAGTTTGTCAGTGATATTAGCGATCGCGCCAGATATTTGAGCAAGATTAACTACTTTCATCAGAATCGTGTTTTTTTTGTTAATAATTTTCGCCGTATCCATGAATCGCAAGTTATTTTTGGGTTAGACCTCTAGAGTCTATGAAGCCCTAGAGATCTAAAATCGGAAAACACTCTTTAGGTGATACCAATTCTCTAAAAACTGATTAAAGATTTTGAAAGAAGGATTACAGAATGTTGTTTTCTACAAAGAGCAACTTTCTGTTGGAAAATTTGAAGATTCAGTTTGAAGTTTTAGCCCCAGGAATGCCGTAAAAAAAGACTTTAGCAGTAGCGGTATGTACGCCAACAAGCTAACTTTCCTTTAACTAGGCAGCATTTATTACATAATTGTGTATGATTTCTACACCTAGTACACGAACCTATAGCACAGGAAGTAATTGTAGGAGTAGAAGCTGCTATCTTATCTTTCGGTAGGACGTAGCTCAGTAGTTTATCGACTGTATTCGCGATCACGCCAGATGTTTGAGCCAGGTCAAACACTTGCGACAGAGTTTTGTTCGTTGGATTGTTCATGATTGTTAACTCCTTGAAATTTGGAAGAGGGATTATACGCCAGGATTACAAAATACCCCCGTACTCCGAGAGGTGCAACCCCGCTTCGTGCAGCATGTCACACGTACCTGCTGTCCTACATATCTTGCTATACGTTGACAGTAATATCTAACCGTGCATGCAGCTGCTACATCATCTTTAAGTAGGACGTAGCTCAGTAGTTTGTCGGCTGCATTTGCAATGACACTAGGTGTTTCAGCAAAGCTAACCATATTCATGAAAACTTTGTTCGTTAGATGGGTCATAATTTTTGTCTCCTTGTTGAATTTGCTGCTATAAATCGCATCTTAATCTTGGGTTAGACCTCTAAAGCCTCATAGACTCTAGAGGTCTAAAATCGAAAGACACTCTATAAGTGACATCAATTCTCTAAAAACTGATTAGAGAGTTGTAGAAGAAGTTAACAAGTCTTAAAAAGGTCGTAGCAAGGATATCCTGAACAGCATCTCCTACATCTCCTATAACCTTTGTATTCTTTATTACAACCATCGCATTTATAAGTCCAGCAAAGAGCAGCTGCATCATCTTTCGGTAGAATGTAGCCCAATAGCTTGTCGCCTATATTCGTAATAGCACCAGATGCTTCAGCGAAGCTGACTACATTCGTGAAAAGCTTGTTCGCTAGGTTGTTCATGATTTTTGTCTCCTTTTTGACTTCAATACGTAAAGTGATACGAGTACAGAGAAATCGATCAATAGATCCATAAACTTAAAACCGATTCATTAAACCATAGGCTTACCTCCTTTTATCCGCTAAAAAATCTACACCGTTGCCCAAGCGCGTGCTAATTGCTCCTCCCAGTTGGGGTCAAATACACCAGCAGCCTCTACATAGCTATCTTGGTTGAGTATGCAAAAGGAGGGGGTAGCATCGGCTTTATAGTCACGGGCAAACGAATTACTCTCGCTGGGTGCAATCAAAACAGGTAGCGTCACACTATGTTTTTCTACAAATGCTGCCGTTTCTGCTTTATCTCCATCAGTATTGACAAGCAACATTTCTACACCAGCCTGTTCAGCTTTCGCAGCAAGAGCGTTTAATTTTGGTATTTTTTCCAGGCATGGACTGCAATGAGGCGAAATAAAAATCAATGAAACTGCTTTTCGGGCATAATCTGCTAGTGTCACAGTTTCACCTGTTAAAGTCTCCGCCTGGAAATCAGGTGCTAGAATGCCTTTTTCCAACCCTATATCCATGTCGCCAAAAGCGGATAGTTGTGTTGATATACGATTGAATCGGCGAATCAAGGCAATAGTTAATAACAAATTCAACACCACAACAATCCATAGTAAAACCAAATTAGTAACCAAAATGGGTTGCATATCTTCTTACATCTCCTTGTAATTTTGTTGAGTTGTTAGTTGGTTTGAAATAAACGGTAAATTTCACTCAATTGCGCCCAAACCAGAACAAATACAAAAGCTATTAATCCTGTAATTCCTAAATGTAAAGGCGCGAGTGATACAGTAACTTCAGACTTTGTAGCTAACCAGCCACCTCCACAAGAACAGAGCAAAAAGCCAAAGTTACGGAATAAATCTACTTGTGAGATGGGATGGTGGCTGGTTCCAAAGCAATTACATGTTGTTTGAATATTGCGAATTAACACTGAAGCGAAGGCAACTGAGAAAATAACTAACAGAATTGAAGCTAAACAAAAAGCAATTACCTGCCACTTAAATAAAAGAAGTACAATCAGTAATTCGCTGATTAAGACAAGTACAGCAGCTAATCGAGTGAATGACTTGGGCAAAAGTTGAAAGTCATTTACGGTAACAACGTACTGCGAGAAACTCCTAAGCTTGGAGAGAAACGATATCAGAAACAACAAGCCTAGCGTGATTTTGCAAAAAGTTAACAGATATATGTAATGCATCTGCCTTTTTTCTATCTTGAGTAACTGAACTATGTTAAAAACTGATTAAAGAGAGAAGGTTATTTATGCCATCAATTAAACTATTGAGGTAAGAATTTTCGCTTGAGTCTTAATCTCTCTTTCAATACTTTATAGTTGTTTGTTTCAGATTACATTTATTATTTCGGATTTTTCTTTTGACAATATCTCCTTGATTGGAGTATCAAAATCCTTTTCTATTCAGAATTATTTAGGATTGGATTTAATAAGTCAAGAGATTTTCTTAGCTTTTTTGCAAATAATTAAGGTAATTAGTTGTTTGTTTTCTACAAGCTTTAAATTTATGAGGTTTAGGTAGAGTTGCAAATAATTCAGGCAATTATTTGTATTTTTATTGATTAGTTTTCTAACTAAAAAGTATAGTTATGTGATACTAAAAAGTATGATTAAAAGACTATATTTACCTTGCATCTATAACCATCCATACATCATTAATGAGTAAATGAGGTTTTGAATAGCAAATTTCCTCTAATTTCAAAGCTTTGCTGAAATTTATTTGCGGCGGCTATCAATAAATGTAATAGAAATTAATGAACTGTCGAGTAGTTAACCAGCAGAAAAGTAATGAAATTCAATTAAATGATTAAAGACTGCTTACACTGCTAAATAAATTTATAATCCGTCACAACTATCATGATTAATTCTGAAATGCCAGATAAATCAATACAATTTCCTAGCTTTAATAAAACTAAGCGTCAACAGCACTGGCTAATAGGGTTACTAGCAGCTGGATTATTAGGAACTGCTACCACTGTCTATTTGATAGTGCAAGGTAAAGCACCGTCATCGGATCTGACTCAACAAACAGTGGTAGTGCAGTCTAAAGACATCACAGTTCAAATCAAAGCAAATGGTACTGTCCAACCCTTGCGGAAGATTAATCTCAGTCCCAAAGAGCAAGGTAAAATCGAGAAATTGTATGTGGATGAAGGCGCTAAAGTCAAGCAGGGTCAATTAATTGCCCGTATGGATAGTCAAAGATTTCAGCAACAAGTGAATCAATATAAAGCGGCACTTGCCAAAGCTGAGGCTGATCTTGCTGAGAAGCGTGCTGGTAGTCGCCCTGAAGACATAGGTGAAGCTCAAGCCAAAGTTGCAACATCTCAAGCTAACGTAGCTCAGGCTCAGACAAGGCTGAATCGAGCAAAAGAAGAACTCCAACGTAACCAATTCTTAGCGCAGCAGGGAGCTATTTCCCTAAATACTTTGGGGGATTTTTCCAGTAAAGAGCGTGAGGCAAAGGCTAACCTAGAAGCGCAGTTAGCCCAGCTGAAAGAACAACAACAAACTCTAGAAAAACTTCGTAACGGTACGCGCAAAGAACAAATCGCTGCCTCCCAAGCTGATGTTGCTCAAGCTCAGGCACAACTGCGCTCTTACCAAACCCAACTGGAAGATACTCTGATTCGCGCTCCTTTTGCTGGCACAATTACACGTAAATTTGCCCAAGAAGGTGATTTCGTCACTCCAACGACTTCTGCTTCTTCTAGCGACGGTGCAACATCTGCTTCCATTGCTGAACTTTCTAGTGGCTTGGAAGTAGAAGCCAAAATTCCGGAAGCGAGTATTGCCCGCATTCATATAGGACAGCAGGTAGAAATTCGTTCAGATGCCTATCCCAATCAAACTTTTCCAGGAAGTGTCCGTCTCGTTGCACCTAGAGCTACACAGGACAACTCTGGAAACTCATCAAGTGGGGGTGTTACTTCCTTCCGAGTCAAAGTGGCACTAAAAACAGGACAAGACTTGCTCAAGTCCGGCATGAATGTGAATTTGAACTTTATCAGCGACAAAATCCTCAATGCTTTAGTTGTGCCTCTAGCAGCAATTGTCACGCAAAAAGATGGACAGACTGGGGTGTGGGTGCCGGATGAAAACAACAAAGCCCAACTGAGACGAGTCACTGTTGGTTCAGTTAGTGGCAATCATATTCAGATTCTCAAAGGATTGACTAAGGGCAAGCGAATCTTGCTCAGTCCACCGCCAGATCAAGCTATCCCTGGTGTTGACACAATGCAATAAGAATCATAATTTATCTTTTTAACATGGACATATTTGAAAGCGTCAAAATCGCAGTTACTACTCTAACTGCTAATAAGCTTCGTAGTAGTCTAACAATGCTGGGGATCGCGATTGGTAATGCAGCTGTGATTGCTTTAGTTGGTATCGGACAAGGCGCACAAAATTATACTTCCGAACAGCTAGAGTCTTATGGAGCAAATAGTTTGTTCGTTTATCTCAGTTTTGAAGATAGTGAAGACTCGATGAGTGAAATACCTCAGTTAGTATTGTCAGATGCAGAGGCGATCGCTACTACTGCACCTGCTGTCAAGGCAGTCGCTCCTCAAATCGGCTCTCAATTCTCAATCTCTTACCTCAACCGCAATACAAAGAGCAGTGTTACAGGGACAACTCCAGGGTTCCTCTATGTTCGTAACATGGCTGTTGCTCAAGGACGGTTTTTTAATTCTTCCGAACAGCAACAGAATGTGCAAGTTGTGACTTTAGGATCAGAGTTAGCCCGAAAACTATTTGGCAGCGAAGATCCGCTTGGCAAAGAGATAAAAATTAGCAATACAAGCTTTCTAGTAATTGGAATTATGAAAGCCAAAGGTGCGGGTGCTGGACAAAATTTCGATGATGCTGCTTATGTGCCAATCACTACAATGGCCGATCAGTTGACCGGAAGGCGATCGCCCTACGGTATTCCCATTGATAGTATGCAGGTATCTGCAAAAGATAAACAAAGTATCCGTGCCGCCGCATTTCAAATTACTAATATTCTCACCCAATTGCGTGGTAAGCAAGACATCTCTGTTAGCTCTGATAAATCTTTTAACGATCTGATCAACCAAGTTACTCAAGCATTATCTTTGACATTGGCAGCGATCGCCAGCATTTCGCTAGTAGTAGGCGGCATTGGCATCATGAATATTATGCTGGTTTCTGTCACTGAGCGCACCCAAGAAATTGGCTTACGTAAGGCTGTTGGGGCAACTCAGTCAGCCATCTTGACTCAGTTTTTGATTGAAGCAATCATTTTGTCGATTGCAGGTGGTTTAATTGGCGTTGGTGTGGGTATTAGTGGAACCATAATTGTCGGAATTTTTACCCCTTTAAAACCCAGCGTGCCAGTAGGAGCGATCGCTTTGGCTATAGGTGTCTCTGGTGGAATTGGTTTGATTTTTGGCGTTGTTCCGGCTCGTAGAGCTGCTCAACTTGATCCCATTGTTGCCCTCAGAAGTGCTTAAAATGACAAATTTATTTTTTACTTCCGACTCTCAACTTCCAACTTCTTCTCACAAGCAAGTTAGCATTCGGTTAGAAAATATTTCAAAAGTCTATGGTTTTGGGGAAACAGAAGTCCGAGCATTGTCAGATGTCAATTTAATTGTGGAAAAAGGCGAATATTGTGCCATTATGGGAACCTCTGGTTCCGGTAAGTCCACAGCCATGAATATCATCGGTTGTCTTGACCGACCTACTCAAGGAAACTATTACCTAGATAATCTCGATGTAGCTCAGTTAGGTGATGCAGAATTAGCCCACATTCGTAACTTAAAAATTGGGTTTGTCTTCCAACAATTCCACCTTCTACCCCAGCTAAGTGCGCTAGAAAATGTTATGCTGCCGATGGTTTATGCTGGTATCACAACAGATGAACGTCGCGATCGCGCACTTGTTGCTTTAAAACAAGTAGGGTTAGAAAATCGACTCAACAATAGACCTAATCAACTTTCAGGGGGACAACAACAACGAGTAGCGATCGCACGGGCGATTGTTAACCAACCAGTCTTACTCCTAGCAGATGAACCCACAGGTGCACTTGATTCTCACACAACTCAAGAGGTGCTACAGATTTTTAGCGCATTAAATGCTAGTGGTATCACCGTTGTTATAGTAACCCATGAGCCAGAGGTAGCAAGGCAAACTAAACGCATTATTTGGTTTCGAGATGGTCAGATTGCCCACTGCTATCTCACTCCAGCCGATATTGGTCAAGTTACCGCATATTGAATGATAAACAATCTTCTTTCAATTGCTTGGCTGGCTTTTTTTTCTGTCTAGTAGAAAGCCCCATTTCTTTCAGCAACATATTGATGTAGCTAGCACTAATTATAATGCCTAATTCTTTTGCCAAATGCTTACTTAACCATTCCCCTGTCCAACGTGGAAATGAATAGCCATACTCCCGTGGGCTATGACTTGCCAGTTCTTGCAAACGAATGAGATATTGCTCATTCACACTCTTGGGGCGACCAATCGGGCTATCATTCCAGCATTCAGCCATTCCTGACTTTGCCATAGCAATCCAGTGGCGCGCAGTTTCTTGAGAACATCCCAAAGCCTTACAGATTTGTGTTTGAGATTGACCTGTATCTGCAAGCAATATAATTTCAATACGACGGCGATATTCTGGGCGTAATTCTGTTTCTAAACTCTTGAGCAGAAGCTTACGCTGAGAAGGTGTTAAGTACTTACTTTCGTTGTCCATAGCAATTCCTCCTGGTATAATTTGCAAGGCCTAGATAGAAATCAAACCGGACAATCCTTGACAACCTTTGTTACTTTTCTGAATCAAAACACCGGAAATTCCACAAGTTGTTACAAATTGACACACTTTTCCTATGAATGCTTAAATTCATATATCAATCAGTAGACCTCTTGCAAAAAGTACTTTTGCAACAGGCAAGACTTGGAAATGTTCCCTGTTCCCAAATTCTGCAAGAAGTCTAGTTAATTACAACTACAACCAATTACCTACAAGAACATAGGGAGCCCAGAAATATGGACTATTTTTTTTAGCTAGAATCGCAAGTTGGGCGCGTTGCAAAGCTTCGGCTTTACTAACTCCAGCATCCAACTGTCGGTATAATTCACCCATGAAGTTGCTAGTAGATTCATCGTCTACCGTCCACAAAGTTGCGATTGTACTACGTGCGCCCGCCCGTACTGCTACTCCAGCTAATCCCAAAGCAGCACGTTTGTCTCCTGTAGCGGTTTTACAGGCACTAAGCACAAGTAATTCTATAGATTCTGGTCGGCTTTCGCCCCTAGTTCTTAATAAACTATCTAAATCTTTGACCTTCAGTAGCTCATCCCAAGTGAGAATATAAGTTTGTTCTACGTCTGAACTAAATTGTCCGTGAGTCGCTAAATGCACTACTGAAAACGGAGTAGATTGAATTTGTTTTTGCAGATTAGTTTTAGTGAAATCTTGATTTAAAAGTTTTTTACTTGTTTGAACTTCAGACTGAATTTGCTTTAATTCCTCTGTCACATTTGAAAGTTCAGGAAAAGGTTTACCTTCAATTAAGCGTTCTTGCTCAACTCCAGCAACTAAAGCGTTTAGTCGCACATTTTGTAAAGGTTTGGGATCAACAAGTTGTAAACCAGGAGTCAGAGAAATAGCATATTTTTCTATGAGATATTTCTGCTGTTGTTTGTCGTAGAGAATCGCCATTGGAATATTCCGCAAAGAACCATCCAGTACAAACACTAAGGATTTTATACCTTTGCTAGCTAAATCTGATTCTGTGGGTCTAATTAACCAGTCATATAAACGTTGTGAGTTTTGCTTAACATCAAGTTCCCGGCTAGCAACGGGTAAATCTTTCTGTAGTTGTTCTATAGTCTTTTCTAAGACATCTTTAGATATTTTTGTCGTGTAATGCCTGTAACGGGAAATTATATCTTGCCCTGGCAATCTAGTGATAATTTCTAATCGGTCATCTAAAATAATTGGATAGATAACAGCTGTAGATTTTTCATTTTTAACTAATTCGTCAACCCCAACTCTTGGTAGCAAACAGGGCGAGCGAAAGAAGTTATCTAATTCTGCTAACTGTAGAGATTCTATTACCTGGCGGGCTTGAACAAGATTATCTGACTTTTTATCTGTATTTTTTTCATATTGCAATAGTAAATCAACATACTGCCGATATACGGGTTCTATACTCTCGCGGAAAGAAAACTGCACATCGGGATTAATGGCAACTAAATCATTGCGGAGGGATTTGAGGGCGTTATATGCTCGACTGTAAGCTGCTGTTGCTGCTGGGATACTGGATTGTTTTTGAAGTATTCGTCCCATTTGCCAATGCCATTGATAAGCAATGTCTTGAGCATCAATAGATTCGGCTTTCACCAATGCTTGTTGTGTAAGATTTTTGGCATCAGCTAACTGTCCGGTTTGTTCGTACAGTTCCCCAAGTGTCCCAAGGGCATAAGATTCGGTTCGTTGGTCTTTTAAATTTTGAGCCATTTGCACAGCTTGCGCTAGCATCTTAGCAACATCTTTTAGCTGAACCTGATTTTGACTCATTTTGCTCAGACTTTGGGCAAAGTTAATCCGGTGATTAACAGCCGTCCGAGAAGGAGGTAAATTGTCTATCTGCGATTGAATTTGGGGTAATAACGCTTTGGCTATACTAAATTCCTTTTGTTCTACTAGTAGTCTCAATAAATTAAGTTGAGATTGGAGGTGTACAGTTGATTTCGCAGGTGAAATTTGTGCTGCCTGTTGATAGTATTGGATTGCTTTTTGAGTGTAATTATCGGCGCTCTTTAAATTACCCAAACTAACTTCAGCGTAGGATTGAGCGCGGGTTGTGTTACCTAAATTTAGTAGAGCATTACTTTGAGCGATCGCGTCTCCTACTTTCTTACCAATAGCATAACTTTCTGCTAAAATTTTCTGCGAATCATTTAGATAACCCAAAGTTCGCAAGACATTCCCTAAGCTAGTCAATCCTGCGGCTTTGAGAGCAGAATTCGGTTGTTTTTGCAAAGTTTCTTGTACCGAAATTAAGGTTTTATGTGCTTGCAGATAATTTCCTAAAGCTTGCATTGCTTGGGCTTGATTAATGCGGTTACGAATCAGCGCCAACGAATCATTTAATTGTTGATAAACTTTAGCTGCTTCTTGCCAACTGCCCAAAGCTGCTTCAGTTTGTCCCTGTGCTAACTCCAGTCCTCCTCGAACATCTAATGCTTGGGCAAAAATTTGCGCTTGTTCTTGATCAGAAGCCGGATTTTTGAGAGTTTGTAATAGATTAATACTTTGTGTAATAGCTTCAGTTGCCTCTTGCCACTGTCCTAGTTGCTGATAGGCTAAAGAAAGATTGCTCAAAGCCATAGCTTCATTGAACTTATCATTAGTGCCTTGAAATTCAACTACTGCTTTTTTTAACAGTCCTACCGCTTCCACTAATTGTCCTGTTTCATAAAGTGCTTGGCTTTGCTGAACTAAGCTATTAGCCTGTGTTGGATTAACAGCAGACGATAGAATTGTAGATTTTAGATTCTGGATTTTAGATTGTGTAAATGCTGCCGTTACATAATTCGATGAAAACATACACAACAATGCAGTCAATAGTGCTATAAAAAAAGACTTTAAAAATTTCATATAAATTCCTAAATTTTAATTTTTGAAATTAAAACGGATTATATTGTACAAAAAAATACAAACCATTTTCTTGCCATGTATTGCCTTGAATATCAACAGAAACTAAAGGAATACCCCACTCAATAGCAGCAGTAAAGTTATTACCTTGTAACCAACGCAAACCCAAACCAACAGAAGCTAGGGTATTAGTATCATTTTCATCTCTACTTGATGAATTACTCCAAGCAGTGCCAACATCAACAAAAGGAGTAACTTGTAAAACTCCATCCCACTGAGGTACACGCAGAATCGGTAATCGCACCTCAGCAGAAGCAAGAGCGCCATTATCTTTTAACAGAAAGTCTTGACGGTATCCCCGGACACTATTTATACCTCCCAAACCAAATTGTTCTGAAGCTAAAAGCGTAGTGGAAGCTAGTTGCACATCACCACGAATTAACAGTAAGGTATCAGGAGCTAACAGGCGTACCCATTGCGCTTGTCCTCGCCAAGAAAAAAAGCGGCTATCAGGCTCGGTATAATTAATTGTGGCATTGAATGCACCAATTCCCAAACTCAATTGAGAACGAGCAGCAATTACTTCTTGGCTATTACGATAAGTCCAGTCTTGAAAGAATCGCAAAGCAGATATACGAGTGTTTCCGTCTGCATCAGCTCCTGGTGAAAGTTCAGAAAAGGGAAAATTTTCCTGTTCCAAAAAAGAAGAGGAAATATCACTATCTCTGCGAGAAGCAGTCAAACCAAGGGCGAATTCTTGGCTTGGAGTTTGGACTAGCGGCTGGCGAAATGTGAGTTCGTAATATTGAGAAGCTGATTCAATATCTAGGGTATTAAAGGGACGTTCAATAATATTAGCTGATGTAGTGCCATAGCTGAAAGTAAGAGTGCCATTGCGGGGATTGAGGGGTAAGCTGTAGCTGGCATCTATAGTATTACTGCCATCTGTATTACTGTATGTTAACGATATACTATCTCCAATTCCCAGTAAGTTGGCTTCGTTAACTTGCAGTTGGCGACGGAAACTACCAACACTAGGAGAGCGACCATTGTCTAGTATGATTTTTGTATTGAATATATCTGCCTCTGTTACCTTGATACTTAGCAAACTAGCACCAGTACGTGAGCCAGCAGATAGTTCAGCAGACAAGTTTTCAATTAAAGGATTGATTTGTAATAGTTGCAGGGACTCTAATAGACGGTTTTGATTCAAAGGGGTAGAAGTGTTACTAGCTATACGACTACGAATATAATTTGGGTTGAGTCGCCTAGTTCCAGTGATTTGGATATCTTCTAATTCACCTTCGATTACCTCAATTCGGACAACACCATCTGTGAGAGTTTGTTCCGGAATATAAGCTCCAGAGGTAATGTATCCTTGTTGAATATACAGCTCGGTAATTTTAGAACGAACTTCTAATAAATCTGCAAAAGTAATGGGTTTGTTGGTAAATTCAGCAAGTACTTCAGTCAACTTTTTTTCGCTGAACACTGTATTACCAACAACTTCAAATTGTTTAACAGTAAAGGTTTGTGGTACTTCAGGAAGTGGTTCTTCTGGTGTTGGTAGTGGTATTGAAGGTTGGAGTAGTTCGGATGGTGGAGGTAGTTGCGGTGCTGGAGAGGGTGGTGGTTGCTGTGGGGGTGGAGGTGGTTGGACATCCTGTGGTGGCGGGAGTGAGGGAGAATTATTTTGAGATATCTGCGCCTGGCTGGGTGTAGTTGTGATGCTGTTGAAGAACATCAGCAAGCAGAACGCAGCAAAAGTCTGAGTAACTTTAGCTACCATGACACTGAATTGGGTTTTGTCTGGAAGTATGAGGAGTAACAGTGGATGAATTAGCACTAAGGACTATTTGACCTTTGGCGTTTAGCATCGCACCTGTAGCTTCAACAATACGTTTGGGTGTAGAGGTAGTTGGTTTAATGCTGACAGGTGGTAGGGAACGGTTATGATTGCTGAGTTTAATAGATACCCAACCTATTTGTGCTGTGTCAAGAGTGAGAATATCTTTAGGATTAGGTGGTAAACCGCCGCGTCCGATGTTCACAAAAGAGCTTTGGGCATATCCTGGACTATAACAACCTTGGGCTACTTGGGTGTCAACTGGTATTATTGGCAGTTCAACTAAACCACTGTTGGGGTCAATTTCAGGTGTATTCAGTTCTACGGTTCCATCCGTACCAAAGTTTGAACTAGCGTTGATCTCACTTCTGTTTAAATTTTCTCTAGACTGCTGAGAACGGTTCTCTAATCCGTAGATGCCAAAGGCGATGATGTTAATCCTACCTCCATCCCCTCTGGAAGCACTAGCAACGATGTCACTATTTTCTCTTGGTACAGCTACGATAAAGCCATCTTTGGCATTGATTGTGATATTACCGCCATTTGCATCGTTGAGAGCTTCAGCAGATATGAGACTGCGATCGCGCATTAGTAATAAATTTAAGTCTGAGAGTTTTATGTTTCCACCAGTACCTGATACTGTGGTCGCTCTTAACTCTCCTTGATTTTCCAAACGAATTACATTAGCTTCAATGTCTAAATCACCTGCATTTCCTAAAGAACTTCCATTGCTCACAGTTACTTTAGCTTCATTAGTGACAGTCAAAGAGTCCGTTTTCACTTTGATATCCCCACCTTTTCCAGTAGAGCCTGAACCAACGGCGCTAGTTAACAAACTTTGATTCAGTATGTCATCGTTAGGTTCTAAGTTTTGTTGTGAAATTCCGATTAACTCTATTGAAGATGCTTCAACAATTAAGCTTCCCCCATCTCCTGCACCAACAGTAGAAACTGACGCTTGTGCTCCATCCTGGATTGATAACCGTCCAGTATTAATAGTTAAGTCACTGCCCTTTCCATTACCTGCTGTTCCAGTAATTATGCCACTAGGAGATGGAGAATTTTCGAGAAATGGGAAAATTAATCGGTATGCATCATCCGAACCAATTGTTGTTTCTGCAATAGAGGGGTCTACTTTCTTAGCTGACCTGCCAATTAATTCCACAGAGTCTTTTGCTTTGACGGTTACTTCTCCTCCCTGTCCATCACCCAAGGTACCTGCTGTCACAAATGCCCCATCACGCACAACCATCTGATCAGTATTAATAGTTAACTTTCCACCTTCTCCTAAACCCCTAGTTCCATTAATTATGGCACTTGGAAAACCATCGTCCGAAGTGCCAATCAATTGCACAGAGCCTGCGTTGATGGTCAAGTCTCCTGCTGACTCTTCGGCTGTACCAACAGTACCGGCTGTTACCCACGCCCCATCCTGGATAATCAACTGCCCAGTTTTAATAGTCAAATTTCCGCCAACACCATCATTACCAGTTTCATTACGCAATCCGCTAGGAACCCGCCCTCCGATTGTGAAAAGTCTTTCGGGAGCTCCTTTGTCTGAGGTGCCAATCAATTTCACAGAATCTTCTGCATTTACAATCAATTCTCCCGCTTTTGCATTAGTAGAACTACTCGCCGATACTATAGCTCCATCCCGGACAATTAACTGCCTAGTATCAATGGTCAGGTTTCCAGGTTTTCCCCCAGGAGTGACCAAGCCAGTATGAAAATTAGGAGGAAACAAATTACTATTAAGCGAAAGTGAAGTGGAAAACAAACCAATCGGGGAATTAAAGGGAATACCGATGGGAATTTTAGTGGGAAACGTACCGTTTGATGAAGCACTACCACTGAGTTCTACTGAGTTTTTTGCTTTTACAATCAAATCCCCACCTTTACCCTGAGAAAGAGTAAATGTCGCCACAGATCCATCTACAACAATAATCTGTCCTGTATTAATGCTTACATTACCTCCATTTCCATTACCAAACACAGCGTTGTAAATAAAGCTATTTTCAATTCTTAATACTGCTGAAGCATTGAGTGTAATATCTCCCGCTTGAGCAGCAACAGAACCAGCAAATGGGCTGATGCCAGCACCAACGCTACTTTCTCTCAAAACCTCTAAATTCTTTGCGTTAACAGCAATACTTCCGCCACCTCCAGAAGCAACATTAACTTCAGCATTATTGCTAAGGGAAACATTACTCCTTTCTACCTCATCAGGAAAACTCAAACTCAGATTACTACCATCGCTATTCAACCCAATGGTTCCTGCACCAGATAACCCACCTAATTCAACTCGTCCACCAAAAGCAAACAATCCTCCACCATCCATATTGATATCACCGCCTACCAACAGCAAACTCTTACCATCTGGTACGCGTAAACCAATTGAATTATTTTGGATAGTAGTAGATTCAGTTTTAATTTGATTAAATAGCAAAGCGGAAGGATTGACACTAAGTAGCGATGAAGAACTTTCTGGATTTGAAGCACTAAAAAAACCGCGATCGCCAAATCCAATTGCGTTAGCTGTAGTCCCTACAAAAGAACCACCAATATCCAGCCTCGCGCCTTGACCAAAAACAATCCCGTTGGGATTAATCAAAAACAAGTTAGCTGTACCATTAGTCTTGATTAATCCATCAATATTAGAAGTTGACCCACCTGTTACCCGACTGATGATATTCTGAATATCCACAGCATTATTAAAGGAAGCAGCACCACCAGTAGGAACAGAAAACTCCCCAAAACTGTGGAATAAATTAGCTCCCGCTTGGGTTCCTCCATTGATATTGAAAGTGTCACCATCCCTTATGACACTGGAATTATTAGGTAAAGTGTTATCTGGAGTAATTTGAGCAAAAACACGCTCTGGCAAAGAAGCAATTAGCACACTTCCCATCACCAAACTACTACACCAACACCGCCAATCTTGAGTTATCCCTGACATAACACTCCTCAATCAATCAGTACACCGTGTACTAGTTTTATTAATCCAAGTTGTAATGCTCTCGAATCGGCTCTTTGGTAAGGTCTTGTAAGCCAACTACACTTAATAACTCAACCCAATCTTTATTAATAGATGCATTCTGCGGATTGGCGCGGCGTAGTTGACCTAAATTATTTACGGTATCATGCCAAATCTGATAGGCACTATAGGCAATGTACTCCTTTGGTTTTGCAGCCTTCAACTGACTCTCAAGAGCCTGAGTCAGCAGTTGTCTTTGCACAAACCCATCTACAAAAAAGTTGTCAGATGTTGTTTGGCGATCGCCACAATAAATCTCAAAGTACCAATGATATTTTTGATTTGCTTTTAAAGCGTATTGTGGTTGTGATGGGGTAGTTATGCTGATGATCCCCGGTTTTCTAGATAAGGTAAGAGGTTTTCGATAAACATTCTGCACATCTTTACCATCCTCTGATAGATGTAGTACGAAATCTGCGGAACGTGCGGTTTCAGGTAGTTGAGGAATATAAAACCAAAAAGTAGGATTTTCTGCAACTGTTGATGCTAGAACTGATTTTTCTTGATTACCTGGTACTAAAGCAGTAAGACGTGTGAGGGAGGTAGGACAATCAGGATTACGCCCAGCACCTCCTTTGCGGCGACCTGTGGGTGCGCCATTTGGTGGTATTTTTGGTTGCTGGAAAGATTGGAATTGAGAATTTTTAATAGTGCCTTGAGGATTGGGAAGTTGCGCCTGCACTGATTGCCAGTAACTTGTCGTACTTACAAGTAGTAGAGGTATTACGCAACTACATTGAATAGATTGGATAAGTGATTTTTTTGTATTCATGATTGAACATTTAATTGCTGTGAATACGGGAACGTTTAAACCAGAAGACTACTGCCCATTGGGTAGCCAGCAACGCTAATGCACAAGGGATTAGTGGCACCCATCCAGCCAAGAGAAAAATGCCAAAACATAATCCAAATAGTGTTAAAAGTGTTACTACAACTGCCAATCCAAGATGCAAGGGTTTTGAAAAATACCATGCTGTAATACCTCCTAGCAATGACCATCCCCACACCCAAAGTGCTTCCAGCCATCCAGTCCACCACCACAACAAAGGTCTGCGGTCTAAAACTGCACTCAAAATTTGACTTACCATGTGCGCTTGCACGAACACCCCTGGTGTTTTCTTTGGCTTTGGTTTTGCATTAGAACTAAAAGGTGTTTCCCAAAAATCGTTTGTATTAGTGGGAGCAGAAAGTCCAATGACTACAATGCGATCGCGGAGCGATTTAATTGACTTTAATGAAATTTTCTCATCTAACACATCTCTCAAACTAATTTGCTCGGCAATTTTTTCCACAGAGGAAAGGGAACGATAATTCAACAATATTTGATAACCAGAGGCATCTACTCCTTGATAACCACTAGTATGTTCATTTAATGGCTCAAACAAAATATCACCAATCTGTAAATATCTTTCTTTGACAACACTTGATGTTTTACCTTCTTTATCTAAATAATGAAGTGCTAATTGCAGATTGAATGAGTATTGAGCAGTACATAAGGATTGTACAGGAGGAGTTAAAAGTAAAAGCTGGCGGCGAGAAATATCTTCATCATCTGCAACAAAATCACTAAAGCTCAAATGTTCTTCTGCAACTCTAGAAGGC
This sequence comes from Halotia wernerae UHCC 0503, assembly GCA_034931985.1. Lineage (GTDB taxonomy): Bacteria > Cyanobacteriota > Cyanobacteriia > Cyanobacteriales > Nostocaceae > Halotia > Halotia wernerae. The sequence goes on along the minus strand of JAYGHB010000025.1, from coordinate 10,096 downwards.
GGGGAAATACCATCAGTAGCCCCATCATTATCAGTAGTAGCAACTTTGCACACAAAAAATAATCGATTATCTTCTTGAAAACGAGTAGCTAAATTGTGATCTAAAATACCGTCACGATAAATATCTAAACCGATAGTTCTAGGTTGATACTTATTTAATTTATCTAATAATTGAACAAGTGCTTGGTCAGATAAAGACCAGCGCATTTGCATTCCTTTATTAAGTTGGTATTGAATATCTGCTTCATCAATGGTGATAATTAAAATTCGCTCATCAGGTTGTTCAGTCACAACTTGCGATCGCAACTGCATAAAGTGATCAAAAGCCTGTAATTCCGAATTTTGTAGATAACCCCAATACCGCATTCCCATAAATAAACTTGTTACTAACAAGCTTATCAGTAATATTACCAAAACACTCTGGTTAGTGAATATTTTTTGGGGCAACGGCCAAGTTATCGGCACTACCGCAGGATGTTCACTAATCACTGGCAACCAAGTTGCACTGGGATATTCTTTTTCTATGCCTTTGAGCCTTTGTCTGGCAGTACGAACAGCAGCATATATAGATTGTCCTGATGAAAAAACTTCCAAAAACTGCTTTAAAAATGTTTGAGCTACTAAATCTGGCACCGGTTCCCCCATGACAATAATTTGCGGAATCTGTAGATCTTGTAGTTCTTGCGCTAATCCTAATCCATCACAGGAGTTGAAAATCGCTAATTGTAAACCGTTGGCAACAGCATTTCTTAAGGCATGTCTAAGTTCATCAATTGTTAATTTATCGGTTTTATTAATATAAATGCAGCTAGCTTTATCTTCACTCTTGCTGTGACCTGCAAAAAATAAGATATTCCAAGGTTGTTTCCACAATTTGTCATGAATATCTGCATATTGAGGTTCTACTAAAAAAGTTGTAGTCGCACTAGGCAACTTCTCTAGTAATTGACGGTCTTGTTCCACATCAATACCGCCACTATCACCTAAAATCGCCAAAATTCTGATTTTATTTTTCCTAGTAAATGTCTGCAATGAGGTTGTTACGGCTTCTGAGTCAGGAATACTAAGAACAACTTCAGCTTTGAGATACTCTCGATCTATCAAATCCCACAAATGCCAGGGTAGTTTTTTAAGTTGTAAACATTGAGTACGAATCAATACTCGTATTTCTTCATCTGGCATCAAGTGTTTGAGCCATTTTTCTCGCACGGGACGAAAAGACTCTGACAGTAACCAGTTATTTAGATACGATCGCACTTCACCAGCTTTTTGATCGCATTCCTTGCGTCGCTGGGAGATAGAACCATCGTAAATAATTTTTTTAGCTTTAATACGGGTAAATTTCCCAAAGCTATGATATATTGACTGCCATTGGTCAATTGCTGTTGCCAAATCTAGATTAGAAGGCAGTTTGCCATTAATTTCTGTAGTAGGACGTTTACCCTCTTCCCCAATTTCCAGCATTACCTGTACACCTAAATGCAGATCGCCATTTAGCTTTAGCAGAACTAACTTTCTCATTGGCAGTACCCTTGGTCTTGTTCCTAACAAATGGCAAAATATTCTGTAATGCTGATATCTCCCAAAGCAAGTTTAACGCTGAAACGTTCTCCTATCTCACAACTAAACTCTAATTGAATATTTTTATTGCTGCTTCTAGTTTGGGCTTCCATTACAGATGCGCCCTCAAAATCCAGCACCATTAAATGGAGATTTGGTGGCAAATAATCTTGTCCATTTGTCGGGTGTACTTCTACGATAATGTCCATTTCTTGCTCTTTGTCTGGAGGCAGAGTAACGACTAAAACTACTGCTTGTTCCCGCAAAACCTTTCCTAAATCAATCAGTTTCCCTCTACTAATAAAAGCACCATTAGCACTTCTTAAACTCCACTCTGGTTTGACACCTTGAATACCTAAAAGAGTCTCAACTTCTTGCCAACCATTTTCAAATATGTTCTCTAACCATTGCTGTAGTTTAACCAAGTTTTGGTTGCAATTAAATGAATCCTCATTTATTGTAGTAAGTTGTAATTGAGATAATTCATCTAGATACTCTAGTAAATCTTCTAAAGGTTGTAGTTCATTAATAGCTAACCAATCAGTTTGTACCTGCTTGACAAATCCTAGTAACTTTGCTTCTCTAAATGATTTACTAATCTGCACAACTACATAGCCAATTCGATTCGATTGTACTTCCGGTGGTATGTAAACTAATTCGGCATCTTCTAATACTGGACGACATTCTAATAAGCCCAAGTTTTTTAGAGACAAGTCAGCAATATCCATAAGTGTCTGTTCTATGACATCCCAATTGTCACTTTTATGCAAGTCTGTCTCAAATCCCATACAACGTAGATAAGAACTTACAAAATACACAGACAAAGTATTGAGATAAACTTGTTCACCTTTTTCTGGCGTGGCTTGTTGTCTACGTAAATCTTCTGCTCTTTGCTTCCCATCTATAGGTATAGGAGCAGAAAATGTTAAAATGTCTATGGATTTGTTCATAGTTTTTTTGCCTAGCTAATTAACTCTATTAAACATTAAATATATAAATACTCTTGCAATTTATCAGCAAATTTTTTCAGACACCGCTGGTAAAACGTATTTAAAGATGTAATTTTAATACCCCATTCGTCCGAAATATCTTTCCAGGAAATGCCAGAACATCTTCTTTGAGCTATGGCTTGAAAATTCGCCTCCGGATGACCTTTAATATGTTCCTTACAAAAAATTAATTCGGGATCTGATTCTATACATTCTCTTACTTGTTCAAATAAAGATATGGGTTGAGATAATGGTATAGTTTCCCAGTGAGAACTTTCCAGATTTATTTCATTCTCTTTGCCGATAACTTTGGGGATAGCTTCTGGAAAAAAACGTTTAGTTAACAGCATATTTACCCAAGTCATAACTTCACCGCGTTCTGGGTCATACCTATTAATATTGTTATCTTGACAAAGATAGAAAAATAAATTTTGTACTGCCTCATCATAGATATCTTCGTAAAGTAGTTGAAATTGACCTTTATAAGGACGAACGAGCTTACCTGACTGCCAGATAGCATTCATCAGACGTGTTAAGGCTATCCGCTTCCCCTTAGTTAAGTCTTTGTATCGCTGGGCTGCAAGCGCTAATTCTTTAAGTTGTGCATCTAGTTGTTTCCTCCTGTCATTAGTCATACAAGACCTCTAATCAGCACCTACCAAGTTGCAAATTTATATATATCTCATGTACTGCTCGCAACTTTTACACAAACCAGCCTCAATTGTTACAAAACTTTTTATTGGTTTCTTGAACTAGATTGGATAAAAGTGGTGCTTCAGCCATTGCTACTCCTCCCACTCCATCAACTCTGCATCCACAATCGCAATTCCCCACTGCGGAAACTTCGCCAGCAATTTCCTGATGACAATTTGCAAAGCGGGGTCATCATTCCAGCACTCACGAAGAAACTCAAATCCTGGATTTTCCCTCAACACTTCTGCCAGTTTAAGTTTCTGCATCCGCCCTGGTCGTGCCTTAGACCGTGCTGCGATCGCTTCGTGTGACCATTTTTCATCATTGAGGGCGGGCGCTGCGGAACCTTGGTCAACATGATGATTCTTGTCCTCATTGCCCGAAATCTGGTTTTCACCTATCAGCGAAGTGAAAAGGCTGGGTTGGGCTTGTTCTTCAAAATTGGGGGCAACGGGCGCGGCGGGAAATGTATCTTCATGAGAGGCTGTCAGCTCAACACCACAATTTTGATTTTCTTCCAGTAACAAAGCAGATTCATCCTGTGTAGCTTCTACAAGCGTCAGCGATGTACAGTCCGTTACCGCAGGTAACTCTTTCTCTTCTTCCACGCTTTCGAGAGTCTGAGGCGACGCGTCCCCAAAAGGCGCGTCAGCCGTCTCCTCTACACGCGTATTTTTGTTTTGCGTGGAAGAGCCAACTACCATACCAACAACCTTAGTTGGTTGTTGGTAGGTAGTTAAGAGGTTGTTAGAAACGTTGTTAGGATTTTGAAACTCTTGCTGTGTATGCTTTTCAGCTTCCGAAAATGTCAAATGTTGACGCTCAGATGTCATTTGATGATTTTGGGGCATCACCTGTTGATTCTCTGTAGTCACGGCTTGACTCTCGGCTGTCAAGGATTGATTGTCAAAATTTTCCCAGTAGTGCCTGTTAAAATAACCATGCAAGTTTTTGACACGATAACTGGTGACACCAGATCTACCAGATTGGGTTTTACTTCTGACTTCCTCAAACTCAAACAAACCCACGGCATTGATAGCAGCACTGGCTTTGAGAAACGAATTGCGGCTGAGATTGGTATCTAAATTGTGTGCTGCTCCACCGTACTGCTCTGCGGCAATGCAATCAAGCCACAGTTGTTGTACACAAGGGGGTTGTTGTCTAACCCAATTGACATCATCAATTGAAACTTTGCAGTGGGGTCGAGTAGTAGCTTTCTCAGATGAACGTCTATTACGTTTGTTGCCACCGTCAATTATTTGTAGCGCTGCTGTAGTTGTCATATTATCCTCCAAATTTTCACATCACGAATTAGGCGACACTGTGATTCATGCCGCGTTTAAGTCTTTTAGCTATCTCAAAGCGAGTCTTTATCTACTGTTTCTCGCTTTCCCAAAAGCGCAACTCCTCTCTGGAATACCTGTCAGTCTTCTTTGAGCGTTCTTGCCAGCAATCCCAAGCGACCACCAACTCTTCGCCTAAGTCCTCTACAACTTCGCCCCTTTCGATATACAAAGTACGGTAGGGGTCAGCGTGAGAGACGATAGAACCGATTTCAATAACGGGAGGTTGTTCAGCTTTCTCCAAAGCAGTGATTAACTCTGTCTCTTGTGTGGTTAACTCCGCCCAGTAGTCATTTTTGATAGCTTCATACTCAGTAGCCACAGCCAAATAGTCCCACCAGCTACACCCAGGCTTGGATAGTACAGCCCGAATCTCACTAACCGCTTGGGGCAGTAGTTGTAGTTGTTCGGCACGAAATGCGATCGCAGATGGTGTCGGTTCACTGCCCAAGATGATTGCAGCTGCTTCCAACGCTTGAGTATTATTCATCACGCTGGCCAGATTACCTAAAGCCATGCCCATCAAGCGTAAGCATTCGTTGGCATTCTCCTTGGGTGGTTCTTGGGCAAGCGATCGCAGGTCAATGAAAGAAGGGGTCAGGGGCAAAGGGTCAGGGGCAAAGGTATTTTCTTCCTCCTTTAACCTTTCCCCCTGACCCATTTCCCGTTCTAAGGCTTTCAGCGATCGCTTAACTTCCTTGTTTAACGCTTTGGTAGCTTGCTGGTTTAGAGTATTTTCCCACTGTTGGCTAGGATACTGTTGTACAGAGTGTTCTAATTCTTGAATGCGCTGCTGGAGTTGCTGGTTCTCGATCTCCAAGCGCTTTAACCCCTCCATCTCGTCCAGCCGTTGCTGCAACTGGATGTTTTGCTCTTTTTGTTGCTTAAACAGTAGTTGCAAGGATGAAAGCTGTTCTTGCACTTGCTGTTCGGCTTTAGCAGTGGCTTCCGCTTGTAGTCCAATTTTCAGATCCTGCTCCAGTCGCTCAATTTCCTGCTGGTGTTGCTCTTCAATAGCAGCGATCGCTTCGGCATACTCGGCTGGATAAGTTCGCTCTCTGGGAAATGGGACACTGGCAGCATCTAGCTCCTCATTATTTACCAGCAATTTTTCACCATCAGCAAATGTGACAATCTGCTGCCAAACGTTTGGTGCGTCTGCCTCAATCAGTCCCGATTCCCCATAGCGAGGATGTGATTGTGATGAAACTGTGACCGAATTACACAATTGCGTTTGACTTTTTTCTTTTTTTGTGGTGCGTTTAGCTGTTGGTGCAACCTGTTGTACTGCTCTAGCGAAGTCAGCAGCTGTAGGAAAGGGTTTTTCTTGCGCTGCGATCGCTACGGCTTGTTGCAGTTTTTCGGGAGTTTTGACCAGTCGGAGTAATGGGCGAGTATGGGAAGGTTTGGTGATCTTGTCTTTCAACTCGTCGGGCAGAATATCAACTACTCGCTTGGCCGCGAATAGATCTTTGACCCTGCGATATCCACCGTGTTTGTTTAACTCGCTTTCGCAGTAATCCTCAAAACTGGTGTATGCGCCATCTTGGTAATAGCCGTTATCCCGCATCAGTCGCAGTTCGTCGGATGCCTGCCACTCGAATCGGTCTATGGCAGCAAAGGTTTCCTGGATGCTGATGTTGAGATTGCTGTAATCAAGGGTTGATGTTATTTCTGGTTCTAGTTTCAGCATATTTATTGCCCACTATGGTAAATGCTGGGAATGTTGCAGTTTTGCAATTTAACCAAAGTGAGTATTTAGCTGATATGGAAGTCATACCAAAAGTATGTCAGCATTATAATTGGCTCACTTTGTGATGAACGGATTGAGCAGGCGATCGCATAGCTTTGACCGGCAGCGATCGCTTTATGCTGCTATGTCCTCAGGTTCTTCTTTATTAGGTTGAGAAGCTTGACGCTTTCCACCAAAGATTTGCTCACTTTTCTGTTGTTTCGTTTTTCCAGCCGTTTCTCCATCTTTATCTGGGATATAAACTAATAAGTCTCCAGGCTGACAATCAAGAAACTGACAAATTGCGTTTAGTCGATCAGGTGACATTCGTGGCATAACATCAGTTTTTCGTAGCCTGTAAACGGAAGTTTCGGTCACGCCGATACCTTCTGCCAAGTCTTTATTTCTAACCCTTTGTTGTGCCATAAGTTCATGAAGCTTCCAGCGAATCACTCTTTTATCCATCGTCATTACTCCACAATCCTAATATTCATAGTGGAAAAACGATTAATCTTCTTTTGATATATACAACCTTATCATACACAACAATACTATTAAATTACTTTTAAATACTATTAATATACATAAGATGTTGACAAAAATATGCGTCTCACGTATATTTATAAATATAAAGGAGGAAACAAGCGCAACGCCTCCTAGTAAATAAAGAAGCGCTCACTACAGAACCTTGACAGCATAATCCAAAGTGACCGCTTGATGAGTAGCCGAGGCACTGGCGCAACCAGAGAAGGTGAGGGGTACACAGCCGGGAAATGGATTTGCACCGAATAACAAATTATCAGCAGGACGACGACTGACTTTGAAGCGTTTGAAGCCGTACACGTCGCCTGAGATTATTGCTCTCCTGCTTGGTAATGCTCCTGGTCACTGGCACAGGATTAGTAAAGAGAAGCTGCGCTTAAACTTTTTGAGAGCGTTGTGGTTTAGCACAACGTTGTTTGCACACATAGTAAAGGCGATCACTTGCCCTGAGAAAGTCAGTGATCGCCTTTTTCCCTTTTATCAAAGGAATATCTATTATGACCTATAGAACCCATACACAGCAAGCAATCACTGATTCTTCTATTGATCAACAAGCGATTGCCCAATTGGAACTCAATAGTCTTCTTGAAGCCCAGGCGCAAACTGTAGCACCAGTTGCCCCAGCGAAAGACCCGTTGACCGACCGCGATCGCACAATCATTGCAACCATAGTCAACCAGTCCGACTATCCTCACGAGTGTCAGCCGCAGGATGTAGTCACTATCTGGATTAACTCTGACAACATCGTGTGGGTGAAGATGTCCCACGGTTTTGCTCGTTTCAACAAAGAACCGTTTAAAGCAGCAGTGGCGGAGGTCAAAGCAACACTACCGGAAACACCACGAGAACGCAATGAACGATTGCATGAAGAACTGTCAATAGCTTGCAACAAGTTTGGGATTCAGACAGGAAAAATTGATTGGCTATCGTTCAGCACTAAGCTTTATCGAGATGGACAGTGCATTGGCTTCGTTGGGTCTACTGACGAAGGTTGGTATTCCCGCCCTAGACAATATGGTCGAAATCGGATTTCTGACAGTGCAGAAACTGCGATAACTTCGTTAAGCTCCGCTAACGCTCATTTGGGAGTGCGAGTGGCAGTAGCGGCGTAGTTTTATACAGAAAAAGGCGAGTGCATACCCGGTAAGCGCACTCGCCATCAAACTTTTAGCAGAGTTCATAATCGAATCGTGTCACAAGTAATAATGTCTACCCTCTCTCTTCGAGTAGAAGAGTTGGAAGAATCCCAAGACAAAATTCTGCTGCCCCCAACCGACCCCGATGCAGAGGTGTTTGAGGTTTCAGGTTACAAGCTGGTTGATGTGAAAGGAGCTTGTCCGAAGGTTTACCGCGTGTACAGAGATGATTCAATGGTGGGTTTAGTGTTTCAGCATCTAACCCATTGGGCGAACGAGGTGGACGAAATCAGGTACGCCAAGCCAAGGGATGCAGTAGTGGGGCTGGAGGATTTCGCAGGGATACTTCGGGGAAGTGATAGTGAGCAAAAGCCACTGGGACTGGCGCACAAACAAAAAGAACGATTGGTGAAGTATCAATCGTTCCCTGAATTAGTGATGTAAAAGGTGGTGTGAAAGAGAAAATTGGGCATAGCGCCCATGTGTCAAATAAATTGATAGCAATTTCTCGTACCTTGCAAAAGTTTAGTCGGTATTACCGATAAAATCAAGCAATTATCCTGTTATTGATTGATAAAAACTAATTTCCACTGGAAATTAACGCCGATGAAATAAGCAGTAAATTTCGCTAATTCCCGTATCATACATTACAGTTGACCCTTGTAATATGACTCGCAAACCTCACGATCAATTTGCAAAGCAGTTTTTAGAGGAGCTGCTGTCACCCTTGGGCAAAGTAGAACCCAACAAAGAGGTGATTGACGAAGCTCGACAAGTAGATGTTTTGTTTTCCCCATCACCGCAAGCCCAAGCGACAAATCTCGGACTACTGGGAAGGATTGCGCTGCTGAATACGGCTTTGCTGGAACCGTTCCGCAATCAGCCCAGTAGAACAGAAGTACGGAACTGCCTTACAAAGCTGTTCACGGTGATTGCAGATTCGCAACGCAAAGCTAAAAGAGAGGATACAAGTTTACCAGAGAATGATTTAGCCCGGCTGTGGATTTTGTCACCGTCAGCTTCCCCAGGATTACTAGAAAGTTTTGGGGCTAAACTAGAGCTAGAAACTTGGATGAGCGGGGTGTACTTTCTGCCTGGTTTTTTCAGGACAGCGATACTGGCAATTAACGAGTTGCCTGTTACGGATGAAACACTTTGGTTTAGGCTTTTAGGACGAGGGGCTGTTCAGCAGCAAGCAGTCAGCGAATTAGTTGCACTATCACCAGAAAACCTTTTGCGTCGTAATGTTTTAGAAATAATTTACAGATGGCGCGTCAGTGTAATGACTCAGCAAGAATTAACTGAAGAGGAACAGGAGTTAATTATGAATTTAACAGATGCTTACCAAGAAGCCAGGGCTGCTGCTGTACAAGAAGGGGTAGAGCAGGGAGTACAGCAAGGGCAACGCCAAGTTGTAGAGAATTTGTTGAGATATAGGTTTGGTTCTGTGGATGAAGAATTGACGAGAATTGTTGATAGCTTATTACAGCTATCTCCAGAAGAGTTTACGCCTTTGTGCTTACAGTTATCTCGTGAAGAACTGTTGAATAGGTTCTGAACGTCGGGGCAGTAAAAGTAATCCTAAAGTCACTAAAAATCATCAAGCGCTTTGTTAATAGCAGAGCGCTTGTTTTATTGCGGCGATTGCTGAACAAAATCATCTGGTTGGGAGCCTTGAAATGAGTAAGAAAAGATGCAGAGAACTTCTGCGGCAGATTGCGTTACAAACATCTGCTGAAGCTGCTTTTGATGCCAAGTGCCAGGCAGCAGCGACATCAGTTGATGAAACCGTGGAACAGATTGACAATTTAGAACAGCGGGTTGATGAAGATGCCGAGTTACTAAAAGCTTGGGGACAAATTGATGGCTAAAAAACAAAATTGCTCTGAACTAACAGCAGCTAATTTACTGCATTCGCTTCGAGTATGTGGTGGTTCTGCTCCTTTGCATAGAATCAGATTTTCTACAACAGTCATTCAGTCTTTGGTGGATCGTGGACTGGTGCGGGTTAAGAATACGGGATGCGGGTTTTGGGTGTCAGTTGTTGAGCGTAATAGATAAAAAGCTGCGCTTGAAATTTTTGAGATATTTGAAGTAACTC
>JAYGHB010000024.1:0-62215 GCA_034931985.1 Halotia wernerae UHCC 0503 | reverse complement strand
AAATTTAGGGGCTTGGGACCACTGCTCTTTTTCTTTCTTTTGCCTTTTTACTTTTGCCTTGTTTGGTCACCAAAGCCCAATGCCCCAAGTCGGCGCACTGTTATCCCTTTCCACCTACAAGGGGATGAAGTTTACCGCTGACTTTCCATAAAACAAACCCCACAACCTTTAATGATTGCAGGGATTTGTTTTATCTATTTGGTGGCGGGAAGTGGATTTGAACCACTGACCTTCGGGTTATGAGCCCGACGAGCTACCAGGCTGCTCTATCCCGCGTCGCTATTGACATTTCAAGTATAGCCGAAGTTTAGAAGTTTGGCAACTATAAAAATGATAATTCTCCAACTACTTCTAAACGCTTGTATTTACCCAAAGTCATAAACTTTTCTGACAGGCTTTCTGCGGCGCTGGGACTAATCCAACCCATCTGCTGAAGCAAGTGGATAGCAACGGCATACTTTGCCCTTTTTGCCCCATCCATGACTTTAATAGCCAATCCCATGCCTTCGCCGAGTCTGCCAATACATTGCACTCCTTCGGCACCAGCTTTACTTACCAGTTCCCCTGGAGTTAAGCGCATCAGTTCTGTATCAAATTCTCCTTCTCCTGCCACCATAGACGGGTGGTGAGTCATTGCCCGAACAATGCGCTCCATATCTAAATTAGTGCTAGAGGCTAGGAGGGCATACAAAGAAGCCATTTGACCAATTTGCATCAAATAAGTGGGTGCGCCGCAGTCGTCATGAGCGCTGATAAATTCCTCCGCTGGCATTCTCAGTAACTCTGCTACTTTCCCCAAAATCAATTGCTGGATTGGGTGTTTGCGATCTAAGTAGTTATTTAAAGGCCAACGGCGCTGTTGACAAACAGCTAACATTCCTGCGTGTTTGCCAGAGCAATTATATTCTAAAGGACTCCGCCTACCCTGAGGAATTGGACATTGAAGTACAGTTGGGTCAAGGTCGGCACGCCAAAGGATGTTAAAGACTTGTCGTACTTGCTCGATTGTAGCTTTATGGGAACCTGTGATAATTGCTAAATCGCGATCGCTGAGGTTGTAGCGTTCTAGTGTGCCTGTGGTGGTAACAGCGAGTGCCTGAAATGGTTTGAGCGCGGAACGGGCAAATGCAGCAGTTTCAGAGTTTCCGGCAACAGTAAGAACCCGTCCCCGTTCATCGCAGACAACAGCGTGGACTATATGCCTCGATTCAATAATCCCTTCTCGCAGCAACCGGACTTCCAGTGCTGTGGCTTGAGTTCGTTTTCCCATTGTCATGGGTTAATATTTATTACCTTTTTTTAATTGTCATCTGTCAGTTGTCAGTTGCCAGTAGTACAAACGACTGACAACTGACAACTGACGACTAACTATTTAAAACAAATGCCAAACTATAGTACCAATAACCAACAATCCAGCCAAGCTAGCAAAGGTAAATTGCAGCCGCCGTAAAATTGGTTTGATATCGTATGTCACAATTAAGCGATCGCGGGTTAATACTTCTTGCGGTTTCATCCAAGTTTGACCGTCGTACCAGCCTGACTCTTCATAAAATACAGTTGTACTGTACAGGCGATCGCGCACATAATGCCAGCCTAAGTACAACCGCGTCAGACCCAGCAGTACCCCTACACTCGCTCCCGCTGCGCCACAGAGAATAAAATGGGCGAGATATTTGTGTGGGGGAAAACTTGCTGCTGCTACAGGCCCTGCCACCAACCACGATAAACCCCAAATCCAGGCCATTGTTGTGATATACTCCTGCAAATTTAAGGTGCAATCACGAAACAGCCAGGAGGCTTTTAATTCTTCATACTCATTCAGTGGTTGTTGGTCTATGGGAACTGGGCAATTAGAAACCGAAGACCTAATCATGTTGACTTACCCCTACCCTCATCAGGTTCTGGAAGGGAAATACGTTCTGCATGAACCCAGAACGCTTCTAAATTATAAAACTCCCGTTCCTTTGGCATCATGATGTGAACGATCACGTCGCCGTAGTCTTGTAGCACCCAACTCCCCTCGGACTTTCCTTCTATCCGCAAAGGACGACGATGCCACTCATTTTCTACTTGTGCTTCAACTGCTTCAGCGATCGCCCTGACTTGCGCCCTAGAATAGCCAGTCATCATCACAAAGTAATCTGCCAGGTAAGATACCTCAGCTACCTTTAGCACGAGAATCTCGCCTGCTTTGCGGTCTGATGCGGCTTCGGCTATGCTTATAGCTAAATTTCCACTCACCTCGGTTTCAGCCTCTGGGCTTTTGAGCGCACTCTTAATCGCTGAGACGGATTTTAATGGGAAATTTCCTTGGAAAAAATCAGACATTCAACCTCGGGTGCTTTATCCCTATTTGTTACAGTTTTTTACAGCTACTGACAAACAATAATTGAATGGTAACTGTATACATGGGTTTTTTTGCATACTAACAAAAAAACAGGTGTCTATGGCGTGAGATTGTAATACGAATTAAAAACGTATTGAGGCAGATGGGTAAGAAAAAGCAGGGGAGGCAGGGGGAGCAGAGGAGCAGGGGAAGCAAGGGAGATGAAGAAAATAATAACCAATGCCCAATGCCCCATGCTCTTCTTTATTCAACATCTTTAATGCGGGTTTTCCGTTCCAGAATCTCCTTCAGCACCAATGTAACTACTGCTAGCATCGCCAACAGTACAGCCGCAGAAAAGGCGGCTTCAGTTTCATATTGTTTGTAAGCTTCCTCTACAAACAGTGGTAAACTCTGGGTTTTGCCAGCAATGTTACCTGCTACTACTGAAACTGCCCCAAATTCACCCATTGCTCTAGCGTTAGTCAAAATTAAACCATAGAGCAAGCCCCAGCGGATACTGGGCAAAGTGACGCGCCAAAATATTTGCCAATCATTAGCACCTAAGGTTCTGGCGGCTTCTTCTTGATCTTTGCCAAATTCCTCTAAGACTGGAATAACTTCTCGCGCCACAAAGGGCATACTCACAAATGCCGTAGCCAGCACCATACCTGGAAAGGCAAAGATCACCTGAATATCATGTGCTTGCAGCCAAGGGCCAAACCATCCTTGCCGACCGTACAATAGCACAAGCATCAATCCTGCAACTACGGGTGAGATAGAAAAAGGTAAATCAATAATGCTCAGAACTACGGCGCGTCCAGGGAATTTATGACGAGCGATCGCCCAAGCTGCACATAGGCCAAATACTGTATTTAAAGGTACGGCAATCAATGCCAGTAGCAGTGTCAGCCAAGCTGCATGTAGAAAGGCGGGGCGGCTGAGGTTGGAAAAAAACGGGACAATTCCCTTGCTGAAGGCTTGAACAAAAACGTTGATCGCCGGGATATATTGAACCAGAGCTAAATAGGCGATCGCTATACCAATTAAAACTGTTGGAACCCAACTTTTTTGCTGTTTTGGGCTAGCTTTACCTGTACTAGACCCAGATGAATGAAATTTTGGCTCATTGACTGTCATATCTTCTAGCCCATGCTTGTAAGAAATTAATTGCGAGAAGTAACACTAACGAAATTGTCAGTAGAACTATGCCAATTACAGTTGCGCCAGAGTAGTCATACTGCTCTAAACGTTGAAAAATTAATACAGGTGCGATCAAATCTTGAAAAGGTGTATTAGAAGAAATAATCACAGTTGAACCATATTCACCCACTGCACGGGAGAAGCCCAAAGCTACACCAGTCAAAATTGTCGGAAATAGAGGCGGTAAAATCACCTTCCAAAAGGTCTGCCATTGGGAAGCACCCAAACTCCACGCTGCTTCTTCTATTTCATGTTCCATTTCTTGCAGCACGGGTTGCACAGTTCTTACCACAAAAGGTAATGAGATAAAGATCATTGCCACCCCTACTCCCAAACGAGTGAAAGATACTTTAATTCCCAGTGGTTCTAATAGCGAACCAATCCAGCCGTTATTACTGTAAACTGTTGCCAGCGTTAGCCCTGCAACTGAAGTGGGTAGCGCAAAGGGTAAATCTACGGTGGCATCAATCAAACGCTTCAACGGAAAGTCATAGCGAACTAAAACCCAAGCAATGAGAGTACCAAAAATACCATTGAGAAAGGCAGCGCCCAATGATGTCATGAAGGTGACATTATATGTTGCCAGGGCAATATCACTAGTGGCAATTTCCCAAAATCTGGCGGGAGGTTCCGTACTGGCTTTCAGGAACATGGCGGCAATGGGGAGAAATAACATTACAGTCAGATATCCCCAGGTAATTCGCCACGTCCAAGGAACTCGCCGCAATTGATTAAGAAAAGTCTTCCAGGCAGGAGTTTTACTGTTAACTTCTACAGAAGGGGATAAAGTCATAGCCAAAAACACAAAATTTTAAATTCTCAAAAAGTTTTTGTCAGTAGTCAGTTATTTTTTCGGCATTGCTGAATCAAAGATCCTCTCCGCGTCTCTGCGCTACGCCAGTTGCTTCAAGTCGGCAGAGCCGCCCAACGCACTGGCTCCTCTGCGTGAGATAAATTCATACCCGAATTTAACAACACTAGTACCGCTGCGCGGAAGTCAAAAGTCAAAAGTCAAAAGTCAAAAGACTTGTATTATCGACTTTTTTACCATTTTTAATGGTCTGTTTATTTACGCTGTGCTGTACTAGGACTTACGCACAGGCAACGGAAAATCGAACCACACAGACACAGAGAAAGCGGAGGAATAAGAGTTTGAGAGGTATTTTGCGTAAGTCCTGAACACCATTTTTTTACTGACTGTCAACTAATTACCGTTTCTTTTGGGCTTGAATTTGATCAAAAAGAGCGCCATCAGCGAAAAACTTATTTTGAACCGCATCCCAACCACCGTAGTTTTGAACAGTGCTTAAGGTTTTCACCTTGGGATACTTATCGGCAACTTCTTTTGTTTGGGCTACTGTCTCATCCACTGGGCGGAATCCCCACTTCGCAAATTCCTGCTGTGCTTCTGGAGTGTAGAGGTATTTAACAAAAGCTTCAGCAACTTCGCGTGTGCCATGTTTATCAACATTTTTATCAACTACTGCGATCGGGTTGTCGATAGAGATGTTGACATCAGGAACAATATAATCAATCTTTTGACCCTTTTGTTGGGCAAAGATAATTTCATTTTCATAATTAATCAAGGCATCACCTTGACCCTGTTTGAAAAACGCATCAGTTGCTTCACGGGCATCTTTTGTTAAAATAGGTACATTATTATAGATTTTAGTGACAAATTCAGTAGCTTTAGCCTCATTACCCCCAGTTTTAATCACCGAGTTCCATAAAGCTAAGAAATTCCAACGAGCAATACCTGATGTTTTGGGGTCGGCGGTAATGAGTTTGATTCCATCTTTCTCTAAGTCTGCCCAGGTGTTTATACCTTTGGGATTTCCTGGTCGCGTAACTATTGCTGCAATCGACTTGGAAACAATGCCATCGTGAGGTACTTCTTTCTCCCATCCTGGCTGAATCAGTCCAGCCTTTTCAATCTTTTGGGTGTCTAATGCTAGTGCCAAGTGAACAACATCTGCTTCCAAACCATCAATGACAGCACGAGTTTGAGAACCAGAACCGCCATAGCTTTGGTTAAAGGTGACGGTTTGGTTGTGTTCTTGCTTCCACTTTTCCACAAACTTGGGAATGATGGCTTCGTGGGCTGCTTTGGTAACGGCAAAAGAAACCAAGGTTAATTCCACATTTTGCTTGTTAGCGGACACAGGACTAGCTCCTGGGATTTGGACGGTAGAATTAGAATTATTCACATTTCCACCAGAGCAGGCGGCTAACGCTACACTCAAGGCGGTTCCTACCAAAAATAGTGATACGAAGCTTTGAAGCGAATTTAGGCTAAATCGATTTGATTGTAATCTTGAGCGTTGCCACAAAGCCATGCTTTTCTCCTCAAAATCCACGGTTAGTTGATGGGAATACAGTTCTTATATGTTGATATTACTGGATAGTTGCAAATATTTTAATTACAAACACAAAATATCATATTCTCTATCGAGAATATGTAGATTCTAGCAGTTATGGAGGCAATTAAAAATACAAGGTTGGATTTTGCGTCACTCAACCCAACCTTGTATCTTAAAAGAAGTAGTAGACCGTCCCAACCTTGGTCATTACAGACCGCTTCGTAGCAAGGCCTTTTTCAATTTGGCGAAGGTATTGAGAAGAGAAGGACTAAAGTCCTTACTACAACCTCTCAATTAAATCTTGACGCATTAGTAGTGCGATCGCTCATCTATACTCAAGGGCAGACCATTCTGAAATACCAGCAGTTCTCCTGGTGGGATTTGTGTCCAAACTTCGTTATCTGTGAGGGGAGTAGTAGCAATTACAGCAACGCGATCGCGCTCAGTAGTTACTTCTCGAAAATCTACAGTCATATCTTGGTCAATCAAGTGAGCAGCGGCAAAAGGTGCTTGACGTACAATATAGCTAAGTTTAGTTGAGCAATGGACAAAAAAGTATTCTCCATCCGACAGCAAGTAATTAAACTCACCATTTAAATTAATACTGACAGTAACTTTACGTAAAACAGGATACAGATTTTCTAGGGTAGGTTTACCGTCAGGAAAACTTCGTCGCAAAGTTTCCAAAATTACACAAAATGCCTTTTCACTATCGGTATTTCCTACTGGTTGATAAAACCGCTGATTTTCTGGATCAAAGTCTGGTAAATTGCCATTGTGGGCAAATACCCAATATCTACCCCAAAGTTCTCTACGAAAAGGATGACAGTTTTGGAGGGCTATTTCACCTTGGGTGGCTTTGCGAATATGAGCAATCACATGGGTAGAGTGGATGGGATAGCATCGCACTAATTCTGCGATTGGAGAATCAATTGCAGGTTTTTCATCTAAAAACAGCCGACAGCCTTTTCCTTCAAAAAAAGCAATGCCCCAGCCATCACTATGATGATCGGTTTTGCCTCCCCTTGCAGAAAATCCTTCAAAAGAAAAGCAAATATCGGTTGGAACATTGCAGTTCATTCCCAGCAATTGGCACATAACAATACTAAAACAATAGTTTTAGCTATTAATTAAGATTATTTATACTATTTAACGTACTATTTTAAAGTTTTTTGTAAATCTAAAACGTGTTTAGCTTTACATTATTTAGTAGTATAAAAGTACTATCAATTTATTCAAGGTACACCACACCATTTTTGCACCAAAATCTAGTCTAAACTCCAGTTAGGAGAATATCGCCGATTTAATTTTAGTAATTAAAAAATTTTAGTTTGGCAATTTAACTAAGTACTTTTAAAAGAATTTGATGGGTTGAGAATACCAACTAAAATCTGCATCAATTCCTGCAAATCAGTTGGGATGCGATAGAGCATTAAATCTTGAGTTACAAGGCGACTAACTCGTTGGAAACTACCAAATTGCCAAATATCTCCTGTTGTGACTGCACCGTACAATATAGGTTCATCCGATTCTATCCAGGAATCTATAGCAATTAGTTCCACAGCTAGTTGTGTAAATCCCCGTGTTAAATCTGCTTGTTTTGCTTCCACAACCAGTATTTGATGTTGAGACTGTAAGTAATAATCCACATCTCCCCGGAGGAATTGATTAACTTCAATTGGATATTCAATATTAATTGTTGCTTCAGTAATATGTGCCACTTCTAACAATATAGGAGCAATTAACACTTCCCTTCGTGCTGCTTCACTAGTGAGACTGACACGAGTAATTGCTTCTTCTAATCGCTCTTTTAAGTTAGTCAATCGAGTAATTGGATGATTACTAACTGGCAAATTTATGCTCGTTTTGGTTAAACCTGCACCCAATTCGCGCAGGATGTCGGCTGGAGCGAATCTTAAGTCAAAGTATTTGCGGAAGGTGTAAGTTTCTGACGGTTTGAGGATAGGGGGACGGTGTGGTACATTCATAAATTAAGTAAGAAAGGAAGGTCTATCTTCACTATCTCATCCGCGTTGACCAATATCATTAAAATTGACGTGACCAATCACTAGGCCAGCGTTCCACAACGACTTTAGTTTGAGTAAAAAACTCTACTGCGTGGTTGCTTTGTCCGTGCAAGTCACCAAAAAAGCTTTCTTTCCAACCACTAAAGGGAAAAAATGCCATCGGTGCAGCAACGCCAATATTGATACCTATATTACCTGCTTCTGCTTCGTAGCGGAATTTACGAGCTGCTGCACCGCTAGTAGTAAATAAACAAGCCATATTGCCATATTGACCGCTATTGACTAAGGCGATCGCCTGATCAATAGTATCTAAATGTATTAAACTCAACACTGGCCCAAAAATCTCTGTACGGGCAATTTCTCCGGCTGGCTGGACGTTTTGCAAAATGGTGGGACGGATAAAGTTGCCATTTTCATAACCACTAACATGCGGATTCCGCCCATCTACTAAAAGGTTTGCACCTTCGTCTGCACCTTTTTGAATTAATTCTTCAATCCGCGCTTTACTTTGCGTAGTGATTACAGGCCCCATTTGCACACTTTGATCTAAACCATTACCTACTACCCGCTTTTTAGCAGTTTCGGCGATCGCTTCTGTAAAAGTTTGACGTGCTGTGCCTACTGTAACTGCAATTGAGGCGGCTAAACAACGCTGTCCAGCACAACCGAAAGCACTATCAGCGGCGATGCGGGTAGTCATTTCGATATCTGCATCTGGCAAGATAATAATGGGATTTTTTGCACCACCTTGGCATTGTAATCGTTTACCATTAGCTGCTCCCCGACTATATATATATTTAGCTACTGGGGTGGAACCAACAAAACTAATCGCCCGAATTTTGGGGTGGTCTAAAATAGCATCTACAACTTCTTTAGCACCATTAACTAAATTGATAACTCCTTTGGGTAAACCTGTTTTTTCGATTAACTGAAAAACTTTTTGCATTGTCAGCGGCACTTTTTCCGAAGGCTTGACAATGTAAGTATTACCACAAGCGATCGCATAGGGCAAAAACCAAAAGGGAATCATCCCCGGAAAATTGAAAGGACAAATTACCGCCGCTACTCCCAGAGGTTGACGAATCATTATCTCATCAATACCTTTGGCAATATCTTCTAGGTTAGTTCCCTGCATCATCATAGGAATACCACAGGCGACTTCCACATTTTCAATCGCCCGGCGCATTTCACCTTGCGATTCAGCCAAAGTCTTACCACATTCCAGCGTGATCGTGCGAGCTAAATCTTCAAAATGTTCTTCTAATAAGTTCTTGAGTTTAAATAAATACTGGACTCTTTCTGTAGGTGGGGTGCATCGCCATGTCATAAAAGCTGTGGCGGCTGCGGCTGCGGCTTGATTTAACTCAGATGCTGGTGATAAAGGCACTTGAGCAAGTGCCTCTGCTGTAGCTGGGTTGATCACCTCTAAGTAATCTGTAGCTTTAGATGTATACCACTGACCATTAATATAGTTGGGTAAGATAGAAATTGTGTTCATGAAAGCATCTAGGATTTTTATTTGACCTAACAAAAACAAGGATGCAAGCCCACACGACTGGCTCCTAAATTTATTTATTGTTAATTTTTAATTTTTAATTTTTAATTTTTAATTCCCCCTACGGGGGTTCATCTCACCAAATTTTACTCATATTCAAGACAAACCCAGGCAATACAGATTCGCCGCTGACACTAGCAGGATTATCCAAACATTCCTCTGGTTGACCAGGACGATAGATGTAAACTTGACGCTGTTTGCGGTCAATTAACCAGCCTAACTGTATTCCTGGTTCCTGCATATATTCCTCCATTTTTTCTTGCAAAGATTGGAGGTTATCACTAGGGGATCTAAGTTCGACTAAAAAATCTGGACAAATAGGAGCAAATTTTTCTTGTTGTTCGGCTGAAAGAGCATTCCACCGTTCTAGTTTAATCCAGGAAGCATCAGGCGATCGATTTGCACCTGTTGATAGTTTAAATCCAGTGCTGGAGTCGAAAGTTATACCTGTACCATCTTGTTCTGACCATACCCACAACTGGCCAAATATGTTGCCTCCTCTATTACCTGTTGTCCCTCCTGTAGGTGGCATAATTGATATTTCTCCTAGTTTATGACGTTCAATCCGTAAGTCACGATTAACTTGACAGAACTCGAAGAACTGTTCATCTGTCATTTGTATTGATGAGGGAATTTGCAATACTAAGGGAGATGAAAGCATAATATTGACCCAAGTTAGGCTTTAGTTTTATTTTCACCCAAAGAGACAAAGACGCGAAGATAAAACTTTGCGCCTTTGCGTCTAATGCACGAAATCATTTGCAGATTTACTTGTTAGGCTGAGGAGTCATCCGCAAATAAGGTTTGACTTCTTGGTAGCCTTTGGGGAATTTCTGCTTCAAGACTTCTGGATCTTTGAGTGAGGGAACGATGACGCAATCATCACCGTCTTTCCAATCAGCTGGTGTGGCTACACTGTAATTATCAGTTAATTGCAGAGAATCAATCACCCGCAGAAGTTCATCAAAGTTGCGTCCAGTGCTGGGGGGGTAAGTGAAACTGAGACGGAGTTTTTTAGCGGGGTCAATTACAAAAACCGATCGCACTGTCAAAGATGCATTGGCATTAGGATGGATCATATCGTAAAGATCAGAAACTTTATGATCTGAATCTGCCAAAATTGGGTAGTTGAGGGTGGCGCTTTGAGTTTCTTCGATGTCTCCTACCCAGCCGTTATGAGATTCTACATCGTCAACGCTGAGAGCGATCGCTTTAACATTGCGCTTGTCAAATTCTGGTTTCAGTTTGGCAACGGTGCCTAATTCTGTCGTACAAACAGGTGTAAAGTCAGCAGGGTGAGAAAACAGCACTACCCAGCTGTCACCTGCCCATTCGTAAAAATTGATGTCGCCGTGTGTGGAGGCTTGCGTAAAGTTGGGTACTGTATCACCAAGACGGAGAGCCATGAGAGATTCCCTGTAATAAAAGAAAGCTTTATGTGTTCTACTTTGTCATCATGACATAAAACCCCTATTACCCAATCGGGCTTTAGCGGTTTGAAACAAAATTTTAAGTTATCAGCCCTTACAAGAGCCGAAACTATTGATCAGGAAGTTAATCATGCACATGAGTATAGTTGATCAAAAGTTACAGATAGAATTTACCTGGAAAGAACAACTACTAGCTGTTCGCTGGCAAAAAGTTTGGCAGATACCACTAACTCATATTGAACAAGTGACAACAGCTAAACCCCAAAGTAATTGGAAAGACTTACGCGCACCTGGAACCTCTATTCCTGGAGTTATTAAAGCTGGAACCTATTACACCAACAGGGGTAAAGAGTTTTGGTATGCGGATAGACAGACAAATTATTTCACAATTGAGTTGCAAGATGAATCCTATAAACGGATTATCTTGACTATTGAAAATAATGAGTCTTGGCGACAGAAACTTACCTCTTTCTAAAGACTAATTTAACCAGATCAAAAAGAGCTTTTTTTGATTCCTAGGATTTAGGATCGGGCTATATTTGTGCTATTTCAACCACCTGCAACAGCAGGGACAATACTCACTTCATCACCATCTTTTAAAGCTGTAGCTGTCCCTTCCAAAAAGCGGATATCTTCGCTATTGACATACAAGTTTAAAAAGCGTCGGGGCTGTCCTTGTTCATCACACAATCGCGATTTGATACCTGGACAATTTTGCTCTAAAGAATCAAATAGTTCAGAAATACTACTACCACTACATTCTAGGGTAGCTTGGTTATTGGTGAATTTTTGAAGAGCAGTAGGAACTAAAACTGTTACAGCCATAGAGGTAGGAAAGTTAGGAGTGAAAAGTGGGGATTTGTCCTTGGTTTGAACAAATGACTAAACGAGGACTTGTTGCCATTCCAAGCGATCAAGTGTACGCGATCGCTCTAAGGCACGTTCAAAGCTATCTAGTTTAGCATCAATTGTCAAAGGTTCACCAATATAACCTTGTACTGCTTCTTGGGTTTTCAAACCATTGCCAGTAATGTAAACTACGGTAGTTTCGTCTGGATCAATTTTGCCAGCTTCTACCAATTTTTTCAGCACAGCCACAGTTGTACCACCGGCTGTTTCTGTGAAGATACCTTCGGTTTCTGCCAGTAGCTTGATGCCGTCAATAATTTCGGCATCATTGACTGATTCAATATTACCGTTAGTTTTGTTCGCTATATCTATAGCATAAACGCCGTCTGCTGGATTACCGATCGCCAAAGATTTAGCAATTGTATTTGGTTTGACTGGTTTGATAAAGTCGCGCCCTTCTTTAAATGCTTCGACGATGGGGGAACAACCTTCAGCTTGAGCGCCACTGAAACGTACACTCTTCGCTGACACTAAACCGACTTCTACAAATTCTTGGAAACCTTTATAGATTTTAGTAAATAGTGAACCAGAAGCCAAAGGCGCAACGATGTGGTCTGGTAGTTCCCAACCCAGTTGTTCAGCAACTTCAAACCCTAGGGTTTTGGAACCTTCGGAGTAGTAGGGGCGCAAATTAATATTGACAAAACCCCAACCATGTGTATTTGCCACTTCTGAACACAGGCGATTGACTTGATCGTAGTTACCTTTGACAGCCATAAGAGTAGGACTGTAGATCAAGCTACCCAGAATTTTACCTGCCTCCAAATCTGCGGGGATGAACACACAACAATCTAACCCGGCATGAGCTGCGATCGCAGCTGTGGAATTGGCCAAGTTACCGGTACTAGCGCAAGAAACAGTAGTGAAACCCAACTCCCTCGCCCGACTTAGAGCAACTGACACCACCCGATCCTTAAAACTAAGGGTGGGCATATTGACGGCATCATTTTTGATATAAAGCTTGTTGAGACCTAGGCGACGTGCCAGACGATGGGAACGAACTAATGGAGTCATACCAGTTCCCACATCTATTACATTGTCAGTTGCAACGGGTAAAAAGGGACGGTAACGCCAGATCGAATTTGGCCCGGCTTGAATTTTTTCACGGCTGACGGTTGAACGTATGGTGTTGTAGTCGTACTTGACTTCTAACGGCCCAAAGCAGAACTCACAAACATGACTAGCTTCGAGTTCATATTCCGCGCCACATTCCTTACATTTCAAGGCTTTCAAAGTAGCATTGAGCGTTTGGTTGTCTATGGTTGTTGCTTGAGTCATAAACTAGCTTCCCCTGTTTATCCGTCAACTGTCGCTTGATAGTAACACGAGCAAAAATACCAGTCAAACATACCCGATAAAAAAAGTCGGGTATGTTTGACTGGACTA
Organism: Halotia wernerae UHCC 0503; assembly: GCA_034931985.1. Taxonomy (GTDB): domain Bacteria; phylum Cyanobacteriota; class Cyanobacteriia; order Cyanobacteriales; family Nostocaceae; genus Halotia; species Halotia wernerae. The sequence goes on along the minus strand of JAYGHB010000024.1, from coordinate 49,019 downwards.
AAAGACAATGAGCAATGATATTTGTAAAATTTAAATGCAAAAAATAATTGATTCAGTGTTAGTACTCAAGTTTTTACGGTTTTAAATTAAAATAGATCATATTAGATCGTTAAGTAAAGCAAAGCTACTTAGTTTTAATACTGAGAAATCTGATGACAATTGCTGAATCAAAAGAATCAGGCGATCACTGACTTAAAAATTGTGTTTCCCGCCCCAATTTTGGCTAAATTTTAAGCATTATTGCTTATTGACAAATGGTTAATAACCTTAACCTGTGACCGATGCCGCTGACCGTAAAGCCCAATAATTTCCAGAGTAGAATAAGTTGTTTTATCTAATAAGCAAAGGTGAAATAAATTTACCCACCACTAACTGGGGGAATTAACACTACTTCATCACCCTCTTGCAGAAGAGTATCTGGTTCTACAAATATTAAATTAATTCCAAAGCGGGTGATGTCACGCCATTGGGTAAGTTCTGGGTGATCAGCGATAAGGCGATCGCACACTGCTTTGACTGATGTACCATTAGGAAATTCCAGGGCTAGTTCCGAAACACCATAGGCTTCTTGATAAGCAGCAAATAATTTGACAGTAACTGTGATCGCAGACTTAGACATATAACATGCTTTGGTAATACCAGTAGGACTTACGCACGCTCTACCAATTCTTCTCTACGAGACGCTGCGCGTTGGCGGAAGCCTCTCGTAGAGAAGGCGTTCTTGGCATCTTGGCGGTTTGATAAATTAAGCTTTTTGTCCATTTTTGCGTAAGTCCTGACCAGTAAGCAGTTTAATAATTAAAAAACACCTTTAATTCTTGAAGTTTATTATACATTAATAGCTGAGTGAGCATAAAAAAACTCTACCCACAAGGACATGAGGAAGAGTTGGCCTAACTAGATGCCTTTAATGATTTGAACAACTTCGGCACCTTTTAAGACGTCTGCCACCATCTACTCTTGCACCTGTTTCAAAAATAACAAACACTTCGTAACGATTAGTAAAAGTCTCTTGTTTCTAAACATGGTGATTATTAGCGCTCAAATACTGGATTTTAAGAAAATTTAGGTAAAATATTAAAAAAGCTGCTCCAAGCGCTGGAAGTCGCGTTGCACCTCTAACCACAGAGCCTTATTACTAGGGTCTGTTTTCAAGGCCTTTTTGAGATAAATTCTGGCTTTAAGTAATTGGTTGTCGGTAATTAACGCTCGTCCCCAAATTTGATAAGCAACTGCCTGCCATTGACGTACTTCTGCGTCCGCTGGTAAACGTTCTGCTAAAGCTTCCGCCAGGGCGATCGCTTGGGGAAATCGTCTTTCTTTCAAAAACCGTTGCAGTTGTTCGTAGGTTTTCCATTTCAGCCGTTGTTCTATTTCCACCAAATTAGGGGGCTTTGGCGTTGGCGGCTTTTCGGTTGTCACCGTGGTTGTTGGTGCTTTTTCCTGGCGGGTGGACTTGATGCCATCACGCCCAGATGTGGACGGCTGACGTGGCTGTGGGACTGTCTCCTCTGGCGGCACTACAGTTAAAAGAAGTCTGTAAGCCTCTGTCAAAGCAATAAATTTATCTTTAGCTTTTTTGTCATTTGGGTTAATATCGGGATGATATTGCTGGGCTAAGCGTCTGTAAGACGCTTTGATGTCGGCAAAAGAGGCTCCCGACCTTAAACCCAATAAACGGTAGCAATCTCCAAGATCCATCTTGATCTATATAGCTATCGAAAATATTCAGCTTTCGGCTATTCGCTTCCAGCCTTAAGGTTTTAATTATAAAGACTAATCTTCTATTTTATAGTTCACATTTGGCAGTTTTTTCTAGAAGCTAGAGACTAGGGCGTGTTTTCAAACTCTTATATCCTCAGAAATAGGCGATCGTTGTGTAGTCATGTTGACACTCCCCGGCGTGAACGCGCGGGGATTCTTGAATCTAAGACATAACTTGCTCATGCAGGTTGTAATTACGTTTTTTCAAGGATTTCAGACATTTCAAATGGGTGGTTTATTTCCGCCGTGCTGTACTAGTGAGTTTCTTCTTTCAGCAGCGATGATTTCACCTACATTATTCGGCAATTAGTAACATTGCATGGCCGTCAGGATCTTTAACTAAACAACCTTGGTGGTAAGGACTGGTGTTATCTGCAAACTGCACAACCCACGATGACACAAACTGTACTCCGTTCTGCCGCAGAATCTCTACTGTCTGCTCAATGTCATTGACAACAAGCTCAATTTGCATGTGTGCAATATCATAACTTCTCCAGTCACTTGGTATAGGGCGACCTTTCCCAGGCACAACATAGTCTAGTAGTTCAATTCCGATACTATCTTGAGCAGGTCGCAATGCTGTAATTTGGACTTCGGCTCCTGGCAAATCATCCAAGCGACTTTGGGTAGCACGCCAGTTGAAACTACGGCTATCAACTTGCATTCCTAAAAGGTCGCGGTAAAAGTATAAACTCTGCTCAGTGTGAGAAACTGCGATCGCACTATGATCGATTCCGAGAAACAAGCGATGGCTGTCTTGATGCCATTTAGCTTGTCCTTTATCAGGCGGAAACCAAATTAACTCTAAATCATGACTGTCAGGGTCTTTAAACTTAAAGGCACGGACACCAGCAGATGTTTCATTACCAGCTGGTATTGTCTGCAGCGCAACGGAAATTGGTTCAATGGGAAATGAACGCAGGTGAGTGTAAGCGCGATCCATATCACTGACTACAATTGCTAGATGTTGAAACCACAGGTCATTGCTTTGTGAATCGCTGGGAATGGGTTTTCCCTGAATGTTGAGATACTCCATCAACTCGATGAGTTCATCACCTAGTTGCAAGGTGACAATACGAATTTTTGCCCCGGTCACGCCTTCTAGGTCGCTGTAATTTTGTCCTTCAACAGTGATGTCGCCAATGAGTTCAAAACCAAGCGCTTCTTTATAGAAATGTAAAGAGCGATCGCAGTTTGTCACCGTTAATTTAATAGCTCGAATTCTTTGTACTTGTACATTGGTTTGACTAAGCATATTCAACGGCCTCTGTACTTACATATTTTACATAGTCTTTTATTTAGGTTATTTAGATTGATTAACTAATAATCCAGTAGCTTTGAATATACCATAAATCTTTATTGAGATTGATCTGAATCTTAAAAATTACGAGTTTACAAATGTTAAAAACAAAGACATACAGTTGTCACAGAAATGACAAACCATTGAAATATTGATTAGTCAAACAATATACTGTTTATCTTTCTTTGGATAGATTAGGAAAATACTATGTATTTCTTAGAATTAATATTGTTGGCAAATGTACTACATATTTGTAAATACAAGTATTGCGTAAGCTCAAACCTTCAATCTGTCATTACGCCTTTTAACTGTAATACTTTTGTTTATATGTTTGTAAAACTTTCGCCCACAGTATCAGTTATTATTTACGAGCATGGCAACAGATTCGTCCAAAAAAACAATCTTTGCGGCGATGGGGGCTAATTTAGCGATCGCTATTACTAAATTTATTGCCGCCGCCTTTACTGGCAGTTCCGCCATGATATCTGAAGGTATTCATTCAGTTGTAGATACTGGCGACCAACTATTACTTTTGCGGGGAATTAGCAGGAGCCAAAAACCAGCAGATGATAGCCATCCCTTTGGTTACGGTCAAGAACTTTATTTCTGGACTTTCATCGTTGCTATCCTCATTTTTGCCATTGGTGGCGGGATGTCAATTTATGAAGGAATTTCTCATTTAATTAACCCTAGCCCTTTAGAAGATCCAATGTGGAATTATATTGTGTTGGGTATAGCTATGTTATTTGAGGGCTTTTCTTGGACTGTAGCTTTAAAAGAGTTTTTGCCGACCAAGGGTAAGCAAAATTTTTGGGAAGCAATCAAAAACAGTAAAGATCCGACAGTATTTACAGTATTATTTGAAGATTCTGCTGCAATTTTAGGCTTACTCGTAGCCATGATCGGAATATTCTTAGGACATTTATTTAATAACGTTTATTTTGATGGGATTGCCTCAATTATTATTGGCATTATCTTAGCTATAGTAGCAGTAGTGCTAGCGATAGAAAGTAAAGGCTTATTAGTTGGTGAAAGTGCTAATACTCAAACTATAGATAGTATCCGTTTTCTTTCCAAAACAGAACCAGGAGTGAAAGAAGTCATCCGCGTACTCACAATGCAGCTTGCCCCACAAGAAGTATTACTTAACTTAGAAATTCAATTTTCTCGAAATCTTACAGGTGAAGAGATAGCATCAACTGTAAATAGTTTAGAAGCAAAAGTTCGTCAAAGACATCCTGAAATAAAACAAATTTTTATTGAAGCCAAATCTTTAGCTGCTAATCGTAAATCTTCTCAATAGTATTTGATCTTATAAAATCTATATTTTGATATAAATCAGTCTAAAGAATCAGTGTGTTTACTTCAAAAGTAAGAACCAAGCCAAGCTAAAATTTTCTAAATTAAAACTCAAGTAAAACAAATTATTGGAAATACAAATACTTTTATTAATTATTTATCTTTTATCAAATTTACAAGTAGTTTATGAATGTATCAAAACCTGAAATTGTCGTCATTACCGGAGCCTCAGCCGGTATAGGAAGAGCCACCGTCCGCGCATTTGCCAAGCGGGGAGCCTACATTGGACTAGTCGCCCGTAGTCGTGATGGTCTAGAAGGTGCGCGTCAGGAAGTCGAAGCGGCTGGCGGTAAGGCACTGGTGCTACCAACCGATGTTTCTGATCCCGAACAAGTCGAAGCAGCGGCGGCGGCTGTAGAAAAAGAGTTTGGCCCGATAGATATTTGGGTCAACGATGCAATGGCATCGATTTTGTCGCCATTTTTAGAAATTAAACCAGAGGAATTTCGCCGCGTTACCGAAGTGACATATTTAGGATATGTGTATGGAACAATGGCAGCATTGCGACGAATGAAGCCACGCGATCGCGGCACAATTGTACAAGTAGGTTCTGCCCTTGCCTATCGTTCAATTCCTTTACAGTCAGCTTATTGTGGTGCGAAGTCTGCCATTCGCGGGTTCACAGACTCTATCCGTTGCGAACTGCACCATGACCATAGCAACGTTCACATCACAATGGTACAAATGCCAGCAGTGAACACACCGCAGTTTGACTGGATCGAGAACAATATGCCCCATAAGCCACAGCCAGTACCGCCGATTTTCCAACCAGAAGTCGCGGCTGAGGCGATCGTGTGGGCTGCAACACACAAACGGCGCGAACTTTATGTAGGTAGTTCGACAGTTGAGGCCATCTTGGGTACTAAAGTTGTCCCCGGATTACTAGATCGCTACCTCGGTAAGACTGGATATAAAAGTCAGCAGACAGACCAAACAGAAAACCATAACCGTCAGAGCAACTTGTGGGAACCCCTACCAGGCGATCGCGGCGCTCACGGTAGATTTGATGACCAAGCTCAAGACTATAGTACTCAACTTTGGGCAACCGAAAATCAAGATTGGCTTGTCTTAGCATTGGGTACTGGTGTTGCTTTGGTCGCACTAGGTGCTTATTTTGGGCATCAAGCAAAACCTCAGCCTTATGCACATCAAAAGGATGAAGACGACAGACTCACAGAGTCAGATATTAATACTGAAGTAGCTCGACAGTTGCATCAAAACATCAATCGCAGCAGCAAACTAGATAATTGGAATTTGCTAACAGGATTGACTAGATTTGCTTGGAAAGCACTAACCACAGAATCCAAAAACAACCAAAAAGCTACTCAAAACTGATATGAATATTCTTAGTCAAGAACAGGCTTTTGGCTCACCGGGCATTGATCCTCGATGGACTCATGGGAATAAAGATGGAGTCGGAACAGCTTACTCTACCTCCAGTCACGTTTGGTTTACTGTCTGGAACGGTGTTGTAACTGAAGTCTACCATCCCACAGTAGATAAACCCCAAATTCGGGATTTGCAATATCTAATTTCTGACGGTAAAAGCTTTTTCCACGAAGAGAAACGCCACCTCGAATCAAAAGTGGAACCTCTATGGACTCATGGTTTAGGATACTGCGTCACCAATTCTGATCCACAGGGGCGTTATAGGGTGATCAAAGAAGTGATTGCCGACCCGCATTTAGCCTGTATTTTACAACATACAAAATTAACAGGAGAGCGCGATTTTATTTCTCAACTCCAGTTATACGCTTTGTGTGCGCCGCATCTGGAAGTTGGAGGTAGAGGTAATAATGGTTACGTTATAGAGGTTGCTGGGCATTATATTCTGACTGCTGAAAAAGAAGGAACATGGCTGGCGCTGAGTGCAACAATTCCTTTTACCCATCTTTCCTGCGGCTACGTCGGACAAAGTGATGGGTGGACAGATTTAGCTGATAATTTTCAGATGGATTGGGAATTTGACCGTGCTTTAGATGGCAACCTGGCTCTAACAGGAAAACTAAATTTAGACGATAGTAAAGAGTTTACTTTAGGACTGGCATTTGGTACAAACCTGCATAATGCAATTTCCACATTGTTTCAGTCGCTCAATATTCCGTTTGAACAGCAGAAGCAGCTATACAACGAACAGTGGAAGCGATCGCGCGATGACATCAAACCATTAGAAAATGTTTCCTATGATGACGGGAAGTTGTATCACAACAGCATTAGTTTGTTATTGGCACATGAAGACAAAACTTATCCTGGTGCATTAATTGCATCTCTGGCTATTCCTTGGGGTGAAGCCAAAGACGACCAAGACCAGGGAGGATATCACCTTGTCTGGACGCGGGATATGGTTAGCAGTGTAGCAGGTTTAGTGGCTGCTGGAGAAACAGATACAGCAGTGCGATCGCTGATTTATCTAGCTACTAGTCAGCAAGAAGACGGCGGTTTTGCCCAAAATTTCTGGGTTGATGGTAGACCTTACTGGAAAGGTATCCAGCTAGATGAAGTCGCATTTCCCATTCTGTTAGCATGGCTATTGCACCAAGAAAATGCTTGCTCAAACTTCGATGTCTATCCGATGGTTCTGCGGGCGGCTGGTTATTTAATTCGTCACGGCCCAGCTACCCAACAAGAGCGTTGGGAAGAATGTAGCGGTTATTCACCTTCTACACTGGCCTCTAACATTGCTGCTTTAATCTGTGCTGCTCAATTTGTTCGTGAACGTGGAGATAAAGCAACAGCACAATTCATTGAAGAGTACGCCGATTTTTTAGAATCTCACATTGAAGCTTGGACAGTTACCACTGAAGGAACTTTAGTTCCTGGCATCAAACGACACTATATTCGGATTACTCCTTCAGATATTAATAATCCTCAACCCAACGAAAATCCTAACCAAGGAACTCTTTTCATTAGTAGTCAACCGCCTGGTGAATCAGGAGAATTTCCGGCAAAGGAAATTGTCGATGGCGGGTTTTTACAATTAGTGCGCTATGGCATTCGTAAAGCTGACGATCCGATTATTGTTGATTCCGTGAAAGTAATTGATGCAGTCTTAAAAGTAGATACACCCGTTGGGTCTTGTTGGCATCGTTACAACCAAGACGGCTACGGACAGCAAGAAGACGGAAGCCCTTATACAAGTTGGGGTAAGGGACGTGCTTGGCCTTTATTGACAGGAGAACGGGGACATTATGAATTAGCTGCTGGCGGCGATGTCAAAACATATATCAAGGCAATGGAAGGATTTGCTTCAGACACTTGTTTACTACCGGAACAGGTTTGGGATGAAGCAGATAAACCTGATGTCCACATGTATTTAGGAAAACCAACCGGTTCTGCGATGCCTTTAATGTGGGCGCACGCAGAGTATATTAAGCTGCTACGGTCAAGTCATGACGGTCAGGTGTTTGATTTTATTCCAGAGGTGGCAAATCGATATCTGGGCAAAAGACAAGAGTGTAAATCGTTGGAAATTTGGAAGTTTAACCGACAAATAGACAAGGTTAAAAAAGGTTATACATTGCGGATTCAAGCTTTAGCATCTTTTCAGTTGCACTGGTCACAAGATAATTGGCAAACTGCAAAAGATATACCTTCTACTTCTACAAAACTAGGAGTAAATTTTGTAGACATTTCTGTTCTTGAGCAGCAGCAAGAACCAATCAAATTTACCTTTTTCTGGATTGAAAGTAGCAAATGGGAACAGCGCGATTACACAGTTGCGGTTGAAAGGAAGTAATAAATTTGAACCACGAAGGCACTAAGACACAAAGAGTTTTTAATTTTTTTCAACTGACCTATTGTAATTACAGGTGAATTTAAACATGCCCCAATGGCTTTACAATCTAGCAATTATTTCATTAGTAACTGCTGGCATTTGCTTTTTGATCATTGCTGTCGATATTTTTACCAAAAATCCCCAAAATATGTGGATTATGCAAATTGTTTGGCCAGTCACAGCTTTGTGGTCAGGGCCACTTGGGCTTTATGCTTACTATAAAGTAGGTCGATTGAGTACTAAGCAACGAGTTCAAAGAGCGAAGGAACGAGGTGAAGATCCACCAAATAAGAAAAAACCATTTTGGCAAAGTGTTGGTGTTGGAGTAACTCATTGCGGTAGCGGTTGCACTTTAGGAGATATTATTGCTGAATGGTTTGTATTTTTTGTCCCAATTGTGATATTTGGTAGTCATATTTTAGGCACTTGGGTATTAGATTATATTGTCGCATTCATTTTTGGGATTGCTTTTCAATATTTCACGATCAAACCGATGCGGGATCTGTCGATGGGCGAGGGTTTAAAAGCTGCGGTGAAAGCAGATACTCTCTCATTAACAGCGTGGCAAATTGGGATGTATGGCTGGATGGCGATCGCGTTTTTTATTCTGTTTTCACCAGAAACATTATGCCCAAATAATCCCGTATTCTGGTTCATGATGCAGATTGCTATGTTCTGCGGTTTTCTGACTAGCTATCCAGTAAATTGGTGGCTACTTAGTCAAAAAATTAAAGAAGTTATGTAATCTTGAGACAGAAAATGAAATATTTACCTAAAATTTACAGAGTTTCAATTATTAATAGTGGCGGTCTTTTCCTAATTTTTACAGCATTGATAACTGGCTGTACAAATTCCTCTTTAGCTAGGTCAAGTCAGAGTTAGACCAGTACAAGCAGGGATTATTTAATAATACACCCCGCCAGGAGAAGGCCATACACCACTGATAAATCCCCATTTAGTCCTAGCAAATTTAGTATTATCATCTCCCAAACTTATGCCTACCAAAATTGTCAATCTGGTAGCACGCGATATTCGTTTCCCTACCTCCCGGACTCTCACAGGTTCGGACGCAACGAATAAAGCACCTGACTACTCAGCCGCTTACGTGATTTTGCAAACAGACCACCCAGATGGTTTAGAAGGTCACGGTATGACTTTCACTATCGGCGAAGGTAATGATATCTGTGTCTTAGCTGAGCAAGATTTGCGCCATTTGATTGTGGGACACACATTAGAGTCCTTCACAAAAAATATGGGCGAGTTCTGGCAACATATTACCAGTGATAGTCAACTGCGCTGGCTTGGCCCGGAAAAAGGTGTGATCCATCTGGCCACAGCCGCGATAGTTAATGCAGTCTGGGATCTCTACGCCAAAGTTGAAGGTAAGCCACTCTGGAGGCTGTTATCAGATATGTCGCCAGAAGAACTTGTGCGTTGTGTTGACTTCCGTTATATTACTGATACCTTAATACCAGAAGAGGCGCTATCAATTCTCAAAGAAAAGTTTTCTACACGTAGCGATCGCATTCAAAAGATTCAGCAATCAGGCTACCCAGCTTATACCTCAGCAGCAGGCTGGTTGGGCTACTCGGATGAAAAACTGCGTTCTATCTGCCGTGATGCGCTTGCCGAAGGCTGGAGGAATTTTAAAATCAAGATTGGGGGAGATTTAAAAGATGATTTTCGGCGTGCGGAAGTGATTCGCTCGGAAATTGGCTACGATTGCAAGCTGATGATGGATGCCAATCAAGCTTGGGAAGTCACCGAAGCCATAGAAAACATCCAGCAATTGGCGAAATACCAACCATTTTGGATTGAAGAACCGACCAGTCCTGATGATATCCAGGGATATGTAGAAATTGCCAAAGCGATCGCCCCGATTAATTTAGCAACTGGCGAACAATGCCAAAATCGCATTCTTTTCAAACAATTTATCCGTTCTCGTGGGATTGGCTTTTGTCAGATTGATGCCTGTCGGTTGGGTGGTGTAAACGAAGTCCTAGCAGTGCTATTAATTGCAGCGAAATTTGGTCTACCTGTTTGTCCTCATGGTGGCGGAGTCGGACTACCCGAATACGTCCAACATCTATCCATTTTTGATTACATCTGTGTCAGTGGTACTCTCGAAAATCGTTTCATCGAATACGTCTCTCACCTACACGAAAACTTTTTAGATCCAGTCACAATTCAAAAAGGTCATTATATGCCACCTAACAAACCTGGCTTTAGCATCCAGATGAAGCCTGAGTCTTTGGATGAATACGAGTATCCCAACGGTAAAGCCTGGCAATGAAGAATGCTAAATACAGAGTTTCGGAATTACGAATTAGTCAGGACTTACGCAAAAATGGACAAAAAGCTTAATTTATCGAACCGCCAAGATGCCAAGAACGCCTTCTCTACGAGAGGCTTCCGCCAACGCGCAGCGTCTCGTAGAGAAGAATTAGTAGAGCGTGCGTAAGTCCTATTAGTATTCATTCGTGAGAGGTTAAGGTCGAATCCTATTTGTCAATAAGCAATAATATTTAAAATATTGCTGAAAGCGGGGTCAGAAACACAATTTTTGAGCAGGCGATCGCTTAATCTTGATACGGATGATTCATTCTTGCCCCATAAGTTAAGTACAAGAGTTAACTTAATACCTGTGTTTTTCCTAAATTTTCAGCATAATTTCTAGTTGACAAAAGTAAAATTATCTTAACCTCTCACCGATGATTAGTATTAGTCTCTCCCACCCGCTAGATGCACCTTGGATGAATAAATTTCAACATAAAATTAATACCTTTTAAGAAGAAGTCTTGTACTTCCACAACCTAGAAGCAAAGTGTCGGGAAATTAAAAATGGTAACAACAGCATCTGATGTTCTCGTTGACACCCTCATTGATTGGGATGTAGATACTATCTTTGGTATACCTGGTGATGGCATCAACGGTGTCATGGAAGCATTGCGCCAGCGCCAAGACAAAATCCGCTTTATCCAGGTGCGCCATGAAGAAGCGGCAGCTTTTATGGCTTGTGCCTACTCTAAATACACGGGTAGATTGGGTGTCTGTTTGGCAACATCAGGCCCGGGTGGTCTACATCTGATTAACGGTCTTTATGACGCTAAAATGGATGGCCAATCAGTATTGGCAATTACAGGTCAACACTTCCATGACTTGATTGATACTCACTCTCAGCAAGATGTAGACCTTGATAAGGTGTTCATGGATGTTGCCGTCTATAACACTCGTGTCATGGGGCCTGACCATATTGAGACTGTTGCAGATTTGGCTTGCCGTGCTGCTATCTCTAAACGTGGTGTAGCTCATATCACGTTTCCCATTGATTTCCAAACCGAGAAGGTAACTAGAAAGCATTCTATGCACAATGTTCTCCATCATACATCGGATGTAAGAGCTAGTAGCGCCCAACTGCCCAGTGAACATGATTTACTGCGTGCCGTCGAGGTTTTGAATGCTGGCAAAAAAATCGTGATTTTTGCTGGTCGCGGAGCTTTAAAAGCAACAGATGAATTGGAACAACTAGCACAAAAGCTAGGCGCACCAATTATCAAAGCGATGTTGGGTAAAGCGGCTGTACCAGACTTCAGCCCATATACTACAGGTGGAATTGGTCTAACTGGAACTAAGCCATCCCAAGAGGCGATGGAGGACTGTGACACTTTGTTGATGGTGGGTACATCCTTCCCTTATATGGAGTTTCTACCGAAGCCAGGACAAGCAAGAGGTGTCCAGATTGACATTGACCCGATGCGAATTGGACTGCGTTATCCCGTTGAGGTGGGGTTAGTTGGTGATAGCCGCCGCACCTTGCAAGCAATTCTGCCGCTAGTGGAAACTAAAGAGGATAAGAGCTTTCTAGAAAAGGCTCAATCCGGGATGAAAGATTGGTGGGAGTTAATGGAAGAGAGAGGTACGAGACAGGATAAGCCAATGAAACCCCAGGTGGTAGCTTGGGAACTGGGCAAACGTTTATCTGACACGGCGATCGTTTCAGCAGATTCCGGTACGAATACGACTTGGTGGGCGCGGCAAATTCCTGCCAAGCAGGGTCAAATGCACTCAGTATCGGGAACTATGGCCTCAATGGCTTGTGGTTTGCCCTATGCGATCGCTGCCCAAGTTGCTTACCCTGAAAGACAATGCGTTGCTTTTGTCGGGGATGGTGGTTTCTCGATGTTAATGGCAGAGTTTTTAACTTGTGTTAAATATCAACTCCCTGTCAAGATTGTGATCATCAAGAACAATAGCTTGGGTCAAATCAAGTGGGAACAGATGGTTTTCTTGGGTAATCCAGAATATGCCTGTGAATTGCAACCAATGGATTATGCTGCCTTTGCTCGTGCTTGCGGTGCAACTGGCTTTACCATTGATGACCCCGCAACTTGTGGTGATATTCTTGACCAAGCACTGGCTACACCAGGGCCAGTAATTATTGAGGCGATCGTTGACCCCCATGAGCCACCTTTGCCTCCTAAAATTACCCTAAATCAAGCGGCTAAGTTTACTGAATCTCTGATTAGAGGTGAGCCTAACCGCGAGAAGATTATCCTTACAGCAGTCTCAGATAAGGTGAGAGAGTTGATTTAGCAAATTTCAAGCCGCTTCTATCCCTCTCGCCGCTAACCGCGTTAGTAGTTAGCGCGGAAGTCTCTCGGAGGAATTATGAATACTCAAACAACTGAACTAAGCATCATTGCGCCAAACGCTAAGTTAGAAAAAGTTTTTGACGGGGGTTGTCGTACTGAAGGTGTGGCTGTAGCACCAGACGGCATGGTGTATTTCAGCGACCTGACAGTTACCTATTGGACAGATATGCAGGCGGGACACATCTGGCAATACGACCCCAAGACTGGTACAACTAAAATTTTCCGCTCCCCCAGTGGTATGTCTAACGGTATTGCCTTTGATGCAGAAGGACGGATGGTGGTGGCGGAGGGTGCAGACTGTGGCGGACGGCGCATCATCCGTACAGATATGAAAACGGGTAAGAGTGTCATCCTCGCCAATGTATATAACGGTCGGCTATTAAATTCTCCCAATGACCTGGTAATTGACGAAAAAGGACGAATTTATTTCACCGATTCGAGATTTTTTGGACATGAGCCAATCGAACAACCCGTGTGCGGCGTATATAGGATTGATCCAGATGGGTCACTCCATCGGATTATCTCAGATTTAGCAAAGCCAAATGGTGTGGCTGTCTCCCCCGATCAGAAGACCTTGTATATATCGGACTACGATGATGGTCTGTTAGACTTTCGGGCAGAAGTTGAAGATATGAGTCATCGCCGAGGACCAATGGCATTGATGGCTTATGATTTGGCAGCAGATGGTACTGCTAAAAGAAGACAAAAATTAGTCGATTATTCGCCCCAAAATGGTGCTGATGGTTTTGTAGTGGATAGCTCAGGCAATATCTTCGCAGCTGTACGCGATAAAACTCGCCCAGGTGTACGTGTTTACTCACCTGAGGGTAAAGAACTAGCAGACATTCCCACAGCAGAAATCCCAACTAACGTTGCTTTTGGTCGGGGAGAGGAAAGCCATGTACTTTACATCACAGCTGGTAAAAACCTTTATAAAATCCAGACGATGCAAATTGGTTATTATTTACCTCTAAAGCAACCAGAAGCATCATCTTAATTTTTATTCCCAAGTATAGAGGTGTGGGCTAGTTTGGCTGTACTTCAGATGGAGTAAGAGCTATGTAGGATCAGACATGATTAAAGAATCTCCGTTCTGCAAGCTTTAGAAGTTTGTAAACAAGCTTTTTAGTTATACCAATTTGAAAAAGAATACACAGATACAAACCTGGAAACCCAAATTTAGTTTGACTTTCTTAATTACGAATTACGAATTACGAATTACGAATTACGAATTGGGATTAAATCTGTCACATCAACAAGGTGACTTTATGACTGATTATGATGCAATTGTGGTAGGTGCTGGGCATAATGGCTTAGTTTCAGCCCTGTACTTGGCTCGTGCTGGCTTAAATGTCCTAGTGCTGGAGCGTAACAAAAAGATTGGCGGTGCTGTACAAAGTGGTGAGATCACGCGTCCTGGATTTGTTCATGACCTCTGGTCTACTAACCAAAACCTCTTTCTCGCTTCTCCGGTCTATAAAGAACTGAAAGACGACTTGGAGCGACATGGCTTGAAGTATGCCAACTCGCCTAAACCTTATTGCTGCCTATTTCCCGATGGCAAAAGCCTTCATGTCTACTCTGATCGCCAAAAAACTCTTGACCTCTTACACCAGCATAATCCTAAAGATGCCACAGGTTGGTCGGCTCTCTACGACCATTTTCAGGAATTTCAGAAATCACTGCTTCCTCTCTATGCCACACCACTGCCTTCTCCACAGGTAGGTGTGCAACTGACAAAGGCACTAGCAGCAGTCGGATTTGCAGAACTTGTTAAGTTGGCACAGATACTCGCTAGTTCCACTCGGCAATTAGGGTTGGAGTTCTTTGAGACTCGTGAAGCACGCGCTCTCATCTCCACTTGGGGTATGCACTTGGACTTTGGTCCAGATGTGGCTGGTGGAGCGATGTTTCCGTTTTTGGAAACTTTCAGCGATATGCGTGAAGGTATGAACCTCGCCCAAGGTGGTGCAGCCAAAATGCCCGCAGCATTAGCTGGGTTAGCACAAGAGTATGGGGCTGAAATTCTTACCCAGACAGAAGTTACTAGGATTATAGAAGAGAACGGTCAAGCGATCGCTGTGCAATTGGCAAATGGCGATCGCATCAGTGCTAAACGTGCCATTATCGCTAACCTTACGCCTGACGTGCTATTCCATCGGCTACTCCAGGATGAACCCATACCAGCAAAGGTTCACCGCGATATCGAAGGTTATACCTACGGCCCGGCAACAATGATGGTTCACCTGGCTCTTAAAGGTAAGCCTAAATGGAAAGGCAGTCCAGAAACCCAGGATTTCGCCTATGTTCATATTGCGCCTTATGTGGAAGACCTAGCTCAGACTTACAATGACTCAATGAATGGTATCCTGCCTGCCAATCCCTTGCTGATTGTCGGACAAACTTCTGTGGTTGATCCGACTCGTACACCCAGCCCAGACGAGCATATACTTTGGGTGCAAGTACGTACCCTACCGCCTGAGATTAAAGGTGATGCAAAGAAGGAGATCCAGGCACGTAATTGGGATGAGGCTAAAGAACCATTTAGCGATCGCGTATTACAAAAGTTGGAAGATTATGCACCTGGTATCCGGAAGCAGATTCTTGACATGACGGTGTTCTCCCCTGCTGACTTGGAACGTCATAACCCCAACCTTGTAGGCGGCGACAGCATAGGCGGTAGTCATCATCTCCGGCAGAACTTTCTGTTTCGTCCGTTCCCCAACTACTCCAACTACAAAATGCCCCTCGATCACCTTTATATGGTGGGTGCGGGAACCTGGCCCGGAGCCGGAACCAATGCCACATCAGGCTATTTGTGCGCCCAGGAAATCATCAACACTGATGGTCTGGTGAAAAAACTAGTTGGTGGAGTTGCGATTGGTGCAGTCGTAGCTACAGGCGTAGCAGTCAAGAAAATGAGTGAACAGCGTCATGACAAGGAAGATCGCAGTTAACCAGATCACCACACCCCAGTGGAGTTTGCTAGATGCTATTAAACACTATGCCCAAACTGATGGGATTCAAGGCATAGGTATTTGGGCTGATAAACTGGCGGCGATCAACACCTCGAAAGCTGCCCAACTCCTGCAAGACAAAGGTTTACAAGTATCTACCCTGGTAATCGTCGCCAACTTTACCCGTGACGTGAAGCAAGGCATTGAAACAGGTAAACAGGCAATTGAAAACGCTTACCAATTGGGATGCAAAACCATTTTGACTGTTGTCGGGCCCCGGATGCATCTCTCGGTTGAGAAAGGCAATGCTCTAACACGAGAAGCCCTGGAAGTGCTGTCTCCAATTGCTCAACAAGCCGATGTCACTTTGGCATTGGAGCCACTGCACCCAATGGACATTACCCGCTTTTCTACGATCATTACTATTCCCCAAACTCTAACCGTAATTAAAGACTTGCCCAACATTGGACTAATATTTGACACTTGGAATACTTGGTGGGAGCCAGATCTATCCAATCAATTGCAATATGCAAAAGATAGTATTGCTTGTGTACAACTAGCAGACTGGCAAGAAACCAGCGACAACCCACATAATCGCACTGTACCAGGAAATGGAGTCATTCACCTGCAAGACTTGATGCAGCAGGTTAAGCAGCTTGGCTATCAGGGTTGGTACGAAGTGGAAATTATGAGTGACCAGTATCAGCCAGAGCAATATCCTGAGCTACTGGAAAAATGCGTTCGGGGTGCAGAATATGCCCTGAGCGTTTAGCTAGCGATCGCATCAATCTATTCTATTTCACAATACCTTCGCCAATTTACGAGGGTGAGATGATGATGCTTTAACCATTAACTCCCATTTCTTTGAGGGTTGGCAAAAACAATCAGTCCTAAAAATTCCTTTAAGGTTTCCTACAAGGGTTTTTTAACGTATTGACAGCAGGATAAGGGTTTCAGATGAAAAACCACCTTTTCATCGAAACGCTTATGTATGCTTAATTTTGCCACTTTTGCCAAAATTTATCTAGGCTCTTATTTTGGCAAAGGTATTGATTTCAGAATCCCCTTTAACATAACCAATTTCAAATTGAGTGGGTTGTGAGGAGAAATAAACGAGACACCCATATAAAAAGGAGTTTAATCATGAATCGATTTGAAGGCAAAGTAGCATTGATTACAGGTGGCGCACGCGGTCAAGGACGCTGCCATGCTGATAATTTAGCCCGCGAGGGGGCAGACATCATAATCTGCGACATCTGTCAGCAGATGGACACAGTTCCCTACAAGCTGGCAAGTAAAGATGACCTGATTCAAACTAAGGAAATAGTAGAAGCACAAGGACGACGTTGCCTAGCAGTGCAAGCCGACGTGCGTGACTTTCGGCAGATGCAAGAGTTAGCAAACACGGCAGTTTCAGAATGCGGCAAAGTAGACATTCTCGTATCTAACGCTGGGATTGCTTCCGCCAGTCTGCTGGCCGAGATGAGCGAACAGATGTGGCGAGATATGATTGACACCAATCTGACGGGTGGATTTAATATCATTCGTGCTGTCCTTCCCCACATGATCCAGCGTCAGTACGGGCGGATTGCTGTCATCGCTTCGCAGTTAGGTTTAACAGGCGGTAAGACACAGGGACATTATGCTGCTGCCAAGCATGGGTTGATCGGAATGGTCGAGACTGTGGCAATTGAGAATGCCGATCACGGGATTACGATCAACGCTATTTGTCCCACAACGGTTAATACACAGATGGTTCACAATGAGGCACTGTATAAGGCATTTGGAGCCGAACCACCCACCTACGAAAACGCCCTCAAAGCTTTTCCCAAACCGAATGCCATTCCCGTGCCTTGGATCGAACCCCAGGATGTGAGTAATTTACTGATGTTTTTGGTATCAGATGAGGCACGCTATATCACAGGTGCGGACTACAGAGTAGATGCAGGTTCCCTTGCCAGTGCGGTTTCTAAACGATTCAGTATATAGAAGGGGTAGAAAAATGCACGCCAAATTAATTGAGGGTCAGCCACAACGAACTTATGCTGTTATTTTTGATAAAGGCGAAGAGTTCAAGCAGGGATTGACAGCATTTGCCAAGTCGCAAGGGTTACAGGGGAGTGACTTCACTGCGATCGGTGCGTTTGAACGGGCGACATTAGGCTATTTGGATTGGCAAACCAAGGAGTTTCACAAACACCCTATCAACGAGCAAGTAGAAGTCGTTTCGATGATCGGCAATATTGCAATGAAGGAGGGTGAGCCTAGAGTTCATGCCCATGTTGTTGTTGCTATGCCAGATGGAAATGCACGGGGTGGTCACGTCTTAGAAGCGTATGTACGGCCTACTCTGCAACTAATTTTGCGAGAGTCTCCAGAGCAAATGCAAACTAAGCACGACCCAGAGACTGGATTAGCACTCATCGAAATTGATCACTCAGAAGACATCTGTGCTTGATAGGAAGCGTATGTCAAGATTCAAACCTTAAAATCAGGAGTTAATTATTATGACTGGGAATCAACAACCTTTAAATAAGCAAGACGAAATTATTGACCTGACTGAAAGCACACAACCTTTAGCTAAAAACGAAGAAAATTTAGATCAAGAGCAAAATCAGGCTGAGTCATCAGGAACAGGTTTAGGTGGTGGGATAGCTGGAGCCGCAATTGGAGGTGTGGTTGGTCGCAAAGTTGGAGGAGCCTTTGGTGCTGTAGCAGGCGCTGTAGCAGGCGCTTTGGTTGGGAAAGGTACATCTGAAGCGGTTCACGAGACTGTAGAAGGGATAGTTGATGCAGCCAAAAGTGTAGCTGAGGGGGTTAACGAAACTATAGAAGACGTAGGTGAGAGTGTTAAAGGTGTAGTTGAAGGGGTTAACGAAACTGTAGAAGACGTAGGAGAAGCTGTTAAGGATACAGCGGAAGATGTCAGACCTGTTGTTAAGGATGTCGCCAGTTCCGTTAGAGATACAGTTGAAGATGTCAGACCCGCAATAGTCGAGGAAGTTCAAGGTGTAGCAGAAGAAGCCAGACCTGTTGTTAAGGATGTCGTCAGTTCTGTCAGAGATACAGTTGAAGATATCAGACCCGCTGTAGTAGATGTAGCATATACAGTGAAGGATACTGTAAAGTCAAGCAAGCCTGCTGTTGTAGAGGCAGTTAAAGGTTCAGCACAGGAGGTTAGACCTGCTGTCAGAGATATCGCCGACTCTGTGAAAGATACAGTTGAAAATGTCAAACCTGCTCTCAAGAATGTAACGGATTCTACCAAGAATGTCGTTGAAAATGTTAAGCCAAATGTCAAAGATGTAGCAGACTCTGGTACAAAAGCTGTTGAGGATGCTAAGCCCTCTGAATATGAGTTCACCCTTAATCAGCCTGATGCTCCAAATACTGAGCCACATTGGCATTTGAATAAAAGTGAGTAGTGGTACATCACATTAGTTTTGAGGTATAAAGGCATTTTTAGTAAGTACTTTAGCTCTCAAATATTGAAGCACTAAAGTACTTACTAAAAACCTATAACATTGAAGTGTTCCATTGGAATTTTATCTCCAAATAATTGGAGATTTTTGTAAGATAACTGCACAATTAAAGAGAGTCATCATCATGCAGAATAAGCAATCACACAAGCCGACAATTGACTACTGGCACGTCTGGACTGACCATGACGGTATAAGTCATCAGTCCCGTTGTCAAATTGAGGACTTTATCGAGAAAGGCATAGCCCCGGATACCTCGCCTCAGTGGCTTTCTAAATTGAAACAGTCTGGTGCTACAATCACCTTTACTGTGCTACCCGTGGGATGGGTTGGCAGCTGGCATGAGAATCCGAAGCCTCAGTGGATTATCCCGCTTTCGGGACGCTGGTTTGTGGAGACTATGGACGGCCAGCGAGTTGAAATGGGGACTGGCGAGATTTCATTTGGAGAAGACCAGGGTACCAAAGCAGACGCGCAAGGTCATAAAGGTCACTTATCTGGAACGGTAGGGGATGCGCCAGCTGTTCTAATAATGGTGCAATTTGAAGAGACCCCGACTATAGAGCAATCCTGTCGCTTTAAGTAAGGCTTCGTGACATACTCCCGACGCTCATGCTGACGCATAGAGCGCGGCGGGCAACGAGCGTGACTCCTGCTACTGCATCGGACGTTACCTGAGCTTTATTGACGGAATGCTCTACCGCCAAATAGCGGCATCAGAGTTTGTTCGTCTCAGCAGCGCTACCCTCCCTCGCGACGCTTCGCGAACGCATTGGTCGGGCAGCCTCGACTCACTCGCATTCTTGCCGACGCTCACCCCAAACGGGTAGAGCGCGGGGCTGCTGCTGCAAAAGCTCAATTGATTTGTCAACCTCTATTGCTCAGTAGCTAAAAGTATTTATACGCAAAAATATTAATAGTTTTTTAAGATTTTTGGGTAACATTAATTATCCTGTACAAATTAATGAGTATCTGCAAGTGGTAATAATAAATATTTCTAACCTAAGACTGATGCCAAAACTTGCTTCTTAACTGTATTTCTGGAATGTCAAGCGTGTTTTCAGACCATAGACTGTCACCGAGTTGCAAGCTAGCATCAATAGCTTTTTGGTTAAGTAGTTATCCATTCACAATAAAAATTTCATCAAGATTTAATTTTTCGGAAAAAATAACTCAATCTGCTGTAGATAACAAAAGACACTCGATGAAATCAGAATGGAAGGAATTCACAAGGATTTATGAGAACTAACTTAAGAATCACCAGCGCTATGATACTTTGTATCAGTGCTTACATAATTATTCCAAAAATTGCTGATGCTACGGGAAATTTTAGTACTTTGACTGCTGATATTTTAAACACTACTGGCAGCGATCGCTCAACTAGTTCTAGTGTTGATTCCCAGGGTTCCCATGACCCGTTCATTCCACCCAATCATGGAGGACCTGATAGTCTGCATGGTAGTGGTACTCGCTGAGAAATTACCCATTACCCAAGAGTCAGCCCCTTGGGGGAATTAAAAATTAAGAATTAAAAATTAAAATCCCCATGAATAAACTACTGTTTTGGTCAGCCTAGATAATAGGCTCCTACTTGTTTGAAACTACAGACTTCCACCATTGATGTTTTTGTACGAGGGTGTGGACTTGCCAATCTGGGTCTGGTTGAGGATAATCTAAACGATAGTGTCCTCCCCGACTTTCGGTTCTAAAAACAGCACTTTTGAGAATTAAATAGGCTACATCTAATAAGTTACGAGTTTCTGCCCAAAGTCGCAATTGTCTTTCAGCGTCTGATATGTCAAACTTAACGGGTTCATGTGGACGTAAAGCAAGCAAAAACTGACTTAAAGGCAAAGCGGCAAAATCTTGTTGCCAAGATTCAACAGTCGCGATCGCATCTACTAAAATTGACTGTTCCCGACAAATACCAGCACTTTGCCACACTAGGCGCGGTAACTTCTCTCTGAGTGCTTCTAGCTGTGTTTGCTGAATTTGCCAATTATTATCAGAAAGCGTGAACGTTAAAGGATGAAAGCTGAATTTAGCTTCTTGTACTTCATCCTTCATCTTTGGGACTTCATCCTTCAAATCAGCCATCTGCGCCCCAAAGACAATGCATTCCAGCAAGGAATTACTTGCCAGACGATTTGCCCCATGCACCCCAGTACTAGCTGTTTCTCCCACCGCATACAAACCCTGAATGTTGGTGTGATTCATCAAATCCGTGACAATACCACCCATCCAGTAATGAGCAGCAGGGGCTACAGGAATTGGTTCATTAAAGACATCAATGCCCCAATGTTGACAGACTTTAATTATATTGGGAAAGCGGTGACGAATCTTCTCAGCAGCGATAGGACGCATATCCAGCCACACATGAGCAGTAGCAGGATCGACAGCAGTCTGTTGGAGATGGCTAAAAATTGCTCTACTGACTACATCTCTGGGTGCGAGTTCACCAGCAGGGTGATAGTCAAAAGCAAAACGACGACCTTCATTATCCACGAGGTGCGCGCCTTCCCCCCTTACAGCTTCACTAATCAAAAAGCGATCAGCGCCGGGTTTAGTCAGGGCGGTGGGATGAAATTGGACAAATTCTAAGTCACGGAGAATAGCCCCAGCGCGCCAAGCGATCGCTACCCCATCGCCTGTACTGACATCTGGGTTAGTGGTTTGGGCAAATACTTGACCTCCACCACCTGTTGCGAGTACAACAGCACCAGTTCTTACCCATTGGATTTCACCTTGGTAAAATAGACTAACTCCTTGACAGTGACCGTTTTGGGGTTCTAGCCACAGACTCAACGCCAAAGCTTGCTGGATAACTTGAATATTTTGACGACGTAATACTTGGGCAGTTAGAGTAGTAATTACCTCTCTACCTGTGGTGTCAGCAGCGTGAAGAACACGGTTGCGCGAATGGGCAGCTTCCAAAGTTAACGCTAAAGCCTTACCGTGCCGGTCAAAAGCGACTCCCAGATTAACCAGGGATTGAATACAGCTAGGTGCTTGTTGGGCAAGAAATTCTACCGCTGGGCGATCGCACAGGCCCGCGCCTGCTTCTATTGTGTCTTCAATGTGCAGTGAAGGGGAATCTTCCGGGGCGATCGCCGCAGCAATCCCACCTTGGGCCCAATCACTGGCGGACAAAGAAACAGTTTCTTTGGTAATCAAGCCGACTCGCAAGTACTCTGGTAAGCAAAGTGCCGTATACAGTCCAGCCGCACCAGCGCCGACTACTAAGACATCAAATTGGCTAGGAATATCTATTTCAGGCAAGGTAATGGGGGAGTTAGGAGTTTTGTATTTATAGTACTTTTCGGTTGTGTGTAATACACCAGTCAATTAGTCTTTGATAGACTACTAGACTGGTGTATTCCATCAATATTAAAACCACTACATAATTCGTAACTCCTAACTAATAAATTTGTATCCCACTCCTGAAGATCAGGAGCAGGCTGCTATTGTTTACAGCTAACTGCAAATGCGGTTATCTGTAGATACCGTTGTTAATGCGATCGTCTCCCTCGTTAAAGGCAGGTTCAAATTCTGTCACGGTAAAGTTGTCTAGGTTAGCTTGCAGGAGTTGTTTTTGGCGATCGCTCAATCCTGGAAGATCCAATACGTCTTCTACACTTTGGTAAGGAGCATTCTTGAGAATTTTCTTCGCAAGGGTAGGATACAACCCCGGATACTGTTGAAAAGCCCGCACGTTGGTATTATTCAAATCAAGTTTTTTACCAAATTCCGTTCCTAGCTTAGCGTCTGCTCGATTCTGCCGTTCAAACGCCAAAATTGGAACTTGAGGCCAAGCAAAACTGTTGAAACTCCTAGCTTGGGCTATCTGAGTTGTTCCTAAC
The DNA here is from genome assembly GCA_034931985.1 of Halotia wernerae UHCC 0503. Taxonomy (GTDB): domain Bacteria; phylum Cyanobacteriota; class Cyanobacteriia; order Cyanobacteriales; family Nostocaceae; genus Halotia; species Halotia wernerae. The sequence continues at coordinate 25,873 of JAYGHB010000024.1, read as the reverse complement.
AATCCCCAGCAGCCAAGGAACAAACTAAACACTGTTAATAAACGCACCAATACTTTCACGATTTTTCTACCTCTTTCCATCAAACTGAAAAAATGGCTTTCAGCCAACAGGTGTCAATATTACATAGTCTACATCCAAGACGATTGCCTGTAGACTCGCTGATAGCTTAATTAACACACGGCATTCATCAGAAAGTGAAGTACCAACACTTCTGCTACGCAGTAAGTATCGGCTTCCTGTCTCATCTGCCGTTGCTCTGTTGGGAACATTGTTAGACAATGTGCGTTACCAAAAACGCTCCAAGACTTACACAGCATCTCTGGGTTTACACCGTTTATCTCTTCCAAGAGAGAACCCAGGCAGCCGCCCTGCTTGCCAAGGCGGTTAAATTGTTTACTATACGTTCACCTTGGATTTACGGCAATAGCCGACCAGCTAGGCTTACATTTTCCCCCTTACTCACGCTAGTTACTTTGGTAAGCGTTTTACCGCTACTGTGACCTGTTGTTTACAGCCGTGTGGGTGGGTTAATAACCATTTATATCTTATCATTAATAGACGTACATTGTATGGCTATTCGTGAAAACTGGAAGATTAAACCTTAGACTGTCCGAGAACAGATTAAGCAAACTGCGTCAGTATGCACAAAACAAAGAAAAAACAGTCACTCAAATTATTGAAGACTGGATCGACAGGTTGCCAAGTCCAAAAACTGACGACTCCGACGCTCGATAGCGAAGCGTTAGCGACGCAGTAGCGTCTGACTGGCTACCGCTTCGCTATCCCCAACCCCACTTCCTAATCAACCTGACGGTTGATATTGGTCGGGGGTCAACTCGTCGCCGCCCAAAAATTCATCTCCTCACCTCCCTTACGGGTAAGTGAGAGCCTTCTTTTTAGTTTAGCTAAACGCTTTGCGCTATAGCCGGGACTTTCAAAATACGATGCTCAAGCGGCGCACGCAGCTAGTAAAAATAGGCTGTCTACTAAGATTGTACTTAAAACCGCACCACCAAAGGCATACCAGTGTCGTTGTCTTTGACGTAAAGGTAAAGTTCCGGCTATCAACAGCAATACGGCGAGAATTACTGCCCAAGCTTGTCCCCAAGGAGTTTGTACTTGGATGAGGGCATTTTGTAAAACTAATGGCGCATCAGCCGGTTCCACCTGCATAATTTGCCGCCAATAGGGCATTAAATCTACTACATAGAAATACACATCTGTCAAGACTGTACCGAGTAAAGAACCTAAATAAAACCAGTTACCAACTTTGCCCCAGTTCCGCAGCAGACACCAACAAGCAAAAGGTAGCCCTATAGACTCTACTGGTAAATGCCACACAGGTTCCCAACGTAACCAGCCCCAATAAATTGCTCCTGCTAACCAACTCCAGCTAAAGCCTAAAAGCAAATCCCCCCACAGATAAGTTGCAGGACGTGACATTAAAGTAAAACTCAGCCATACCCAAAATCCTGTCATCGCTAGACTTATAAATGGCAGCGATCGCACTAACGGCGCTTCTATAAATACTGGCACTGATACCAAAAATACTGCCGCTGCAAACACTAACCAAGTTTGTTGTGAAGATATGGAGATCGAGAAAGACGGAGATAAGGAAAGTGTGGATTCTAATTTCTTAATGTTTATTTGCTCAGTATTGGTTGAATGTAACTTGGTATCAATAGAAGTGTTGTATGAGGACAATATATTATTAATCAAAGTTTTTAATATTTGTTACTAAACTTTATTTTCTTTAAGATAACACATTCAGAAATCCCCCCCTAGGGCATTTTTATTTTACCTAAATTTTGCCTAGATTGTATGTTGCACGTAAATTTAGGACATTATTAATATTTGTGTTTATGGGACATGGGGCATTGGGCATTGGGCATTGGGCATGGAATTGATTATTTTCTTCATCTCCCCCTGCTTCCCCTGCTCTCTAATCCCTGGGGCTATTTTCCTGGAAGGCTCCCCAAGCAGCTGTCTGTGTAATTGGTTGTAGTAACAGCGATCGCAGTTAAACTGATGATTTTATCAAAACGTCAATGGTTCGTGGTTTTAAGTGTAATGTCTGCTATCTTCTCTTTAGTGGCATTTCCGATTAAAGTTCTCAGCGCCCAACCTAACCCGGTAGTAAGTGGGGTGCAATCAATGAATATCTTGCAAGCTATTGTTTTAGGCTTTGTGCAGGGGATGACTGAATTTCTGCCTATCAGTAGCACGGCACATTTAAAAGTCGTGCCTGTGGCTTTAGGTTGGGGCGATCCGGGGGTAGCTTTTACTGCTATTATTCAGCTTGGTAGTATAGCAGCCGTACTGTGGTATTTCTGGGGAGATCTAGCGCGCATTCTCAAAGGAGCCACAAGAGCGATCGCCTTGAAAGATTATCATGACTACGACTTACGCTTATTTTTAGGAATTATTCTGGGTACGCTACCCATTGTCTTTTTTGGACTTTTAATTAAAGTATTTATTCCAGACTTTGATAATTCACCGCTCAGAAGTATTGGAGCGATCGCTGTTGCCTCTATAGTAATGTCGCTGTTATTGGGATTAGCAGAAAAACTCGGCAAGCGTCAACGAGACTTTGAGCATTTAAAGATGAAAGATGGGCTATGGATGGGTTTAGCTCAATGCTTAGCATTAATACCTGGTGTATCTCGTTCTGGTTCTACATTGACATCGGGGCTATTTATGAGTTTGGAACGGGAAACAGCGGCCAGATTCTCATTTTTGTTGGGTATTCCAGCTATTACCCTGGCGGGGTTAGTGGAGTTAAAAGGTGTTCTTACAGCAGGTTTAGGTAGTGCAGCAATAATTCCCCTAGTCGTAGGAGTGATTTCTGCCGCTATTTTCTCATATATAGCGATCGCTGGGTTGTTACGCTTTCTGAAAACCCGAAGCACTTGGGTATTCATTTGGTATCGGCTGATATTTGGTGTGGTAATCTTGGGTGCGATCAGTGCAGGATTATTGAAAAATAGTTAATAAGCATAATGGGGCATGGGACATTGGTTATTCCCCTAGTCCCCTGTCCCCTGTCCCCCATCCCCTTCCACTCATGTCTACCATTAATCCTGCCCAAATTACCAAAGTTATTCCCGACTCAATAGCCGCAGAGATTGGCTTTGAGACTGGGGATGCGATCATTGCTATCAATGGCACACATCCTCGCGATTTAATTGATTATCAATTTTTGTGTGCTGATGAAGTTCTGGAGTTAGAAGTTTTAGACGCTGCTGGCAAAACCTATCACATTGAAATTGAAAAAGACTACGACGAAGACTTGGGGTTAGAATTTGCCACTGCTCTCTTTGATGGCTTAATTCAGTGTAACAACCGCTGCCCCTTTTGCTTTATTGATCAACAGCCTCCAGGTAAGCGTTCTAGCTTGTATTTGAAAGACGATGATTACCGTTTGAGCTTTTTGTATGGCTCTTACTTAACTTTGACAAATTTATCAGAAAGAGAATGGCAGCGGATTGAACAAATGCGCCTTTCTCCCTTGTTTGTGTCTGTTCATGCCACGGAACCCGAAGTTAGAATTAGACTGCTAAAAAACCCCCGTGCAGGACAAATTTTACAGCAACTCCAGTGGTTTCAAGCCAGGCGATTACAAATTCATGCTCAAGTAGTCGTTTGTCCTGGTATAAATGACGGCAAACACCTGGAACAAACCTTAAAAGATTTAGCGTCTTTTCATACTGGTGAAGTGCCTGCGGTGGCATCAGTGGCAGTTGTGCCAGTAGGCTTGACGCGATTTCGTCCCCACGAAGATCAACTTACACCTGTAACCAGAGAAAAAGCAAAAGAAGTGATTGCCCAAGTGCGATCGCTATCGCAGCAGTTTCGCCAACAATTCAGTTCTGGCTTTGCTTGGTTAGCCGATGAATGGTTTTTGATTGCAGGTGAGGAATTACCAAGCGAATCTGAATATGAAGAGTATCCTCAAATTGATAACGGTGTTGGTTCTATTAGGTTGTTTCTCAAGCAATTTGCAGAGGCCGCTACAGAATTACTACCCCAAAAAATTTATCCCCAGAAAAAATTAACTTGGATAGTGGGTAATGCAGTAGAAACAGCATTTCAACCCATATTGAAACGCTTGAATAATGTTGAAGGGTTAGAAGTAAATATGCGTGCTTTATGTAGTGATTATTGGGGACAAAATATTAGCGTAACCGGATTATTAACAGGTTATGATTTACTTTTAAATTTAGCAGGACAAGACTTAGGTGATGGAATTTTGCTGCCCAATGTCATGCTTAAACAAGGCGAATTGGTATTTTTAGATGATATTAATATTGAAGAAGTATCTCGGCGGCTGAATACAAAAATTTTCCCAGTGACAGGAGTTACAGAATTAATCAATACCTGTATTGCTGAGGCTGCAAGAGTTTCATAATAAAAATCGGACTTTAGACTGGCGACAGATGTTGAATTTCAAGTTTAAAGTAGAACGGTTGTGTATCAATTCTCCTACCATGAAAGTTACTGCGCGTCACTTGCTGCTAGTTTTGCTATCTATCACAGCAGCAGCCTGTAACCAGACTCGCACCTCCTCAGATACTCCCATAGCTCAGGTATCTGCACCCCCTGCTCAACTAGCGCAGAATCCTACACAACCAAAAAATATCGTTCCTACCGAACCGTTTTCACCTAAGCCCATCCGCATCAACCTGAAGAATTTACCAGCACCCTTTGCTACAAAAAGTGCCTCCAAAAGTCCTAAGGTTGTGCAAATTCCAAAAAATCCGGTATTACGTGTACCACCAGGATTTATAGTTAATGTTTTTGCAGAAGGTCTGGATGCACCACGCTGGTTAGCTTTAACTCCTAGCGGTGATGTGTTGGTGACAGAAACTCGGCAAAACCGGATTCGTTTATTGCGTGACAGCAACGGTGATGGAGTTGCTGATGTGCGTCAGACATTTGCTAGTCAGACTAACGGACTAAATATTCCCTTTGGTATGGCTTTCGCAGATAATTCTTTCTTTTTGGGAAATACTGATGCGGTTCTACGATTTCCTTATACTAAAGGTCAACAGCAACTAACTAGTAATGGTGAAAAAATTGCTGATCTTCCTGGTGGAGGTTATAACCAACACTGGACACGCAATGTAGTAGTATCACCCGATCGCAGTAAGTTATATGTGTCTGTTGGTTCCCGATCGAATGTAGATGAAGAACCACTACCACGGGCTTCTGTGCAAGTGATGAATTTGGATGGTTCTCAGCAAGAGACTTTTGCTTACGGCTTGCGTAACCCAGTTGGTCTAGACTTTCACCCTGTAACCAAAGAACTTTACGCCACTGTTAACGAACGAGATGGAATTGGCGATGATTTAGTTCCAGACTACCTGACACGTCTTCAGCAAGGGGAATTTTACGGCTGGCCTTATGCTTATTTGACACCAAACAACCTTGACCCACGTCAAACAACGAATGGTAAAAGTAAACGCCCCGACTTGGTAGCCCGTACCCGCACCCCTGATGTTTTATTCCAGTCCCACTCAGCAGCATTGGGTTTGCAATTTTATGATGGTCAAAAGTTTCCCGAAAAATATCGTAACGGTGCTTTTGCGGCTTTTCGTGGTTCTTGGAACCGCGATCGCGGCACTGGCTATAAAATTGTGTTTATTCCCTTCGATGCTCAAGGGCGATCGCAAGGCTATTATGAAGACTTTCTGACAGGGTTTTTACTCAATCCCTCTGTACCAACTACTTGGGGACGACCTGTAGGATTACTCGTCTTACCCGATGGTAGTCTTTTAATGACAGAGGAAGCTAATAATCGGATTTATCGGATTCAGTATACAGGGGATTAGGGCATCCCTTTGGGAATTAAAAATTAAAAATTAAAAATTAAAAATTGAATTAATTTGATTTAATTTTTAATTGAGCGAAGCATTGGGCATGGAAAGAAAGATAAACTTAACTAATTCCTGACTCTTTTTTGTTTGATCTTGTTTACGCTAAATTACTGATTAATAGCAATAGTCATATAGTTTAAAGATTTAGTGGAGATTTGGTTATGACTCAGAATGAAAATAATGATCAGTCAAATATCAATGAATCTTCTCCCCATTCAGGTACACGCTATTGGGGTAATGTGGAGGTCATAGAGGAAGGAGAGTCTTATAGAATTAGCCGGATTGAAATCAAGCCTAGGCACGGTATTAAACCACAAATTCACTATCACCGTAATGAACACTGGGTTGTGGTCTCAGGTGTAGCAAAGGTAACTTGTGGTGAGGAGGAAATATTACTAAATCGAAACGAATCAACCTATGTTCCCTCAGCAACGCTGCATAAGGTAGAAAATCCAGGGCAGATTCCGTTGGTGATTCTGGAAATTCAAAATGGTGAATATTTAGGCGAAGACGATACTGAGCGTCCTTATGATCTAAATTTAGTCAAATCTTTTGCTGAAAGCCAGTAAGAAGGGTGTGGGAGACAAGGGGACTAGGGGACTAGTACCGCTCGCTGCCTTGGAAGTCAAAAGGAGCCAGTGCGTTGCGGAGGTTCCCGACGCTCGATTACTCGCTACCGCTTCGCTATCCGTTGTAGCAACTGGCGTTCAAAAGTCAAAAGACTTAATAATTTGGGCTTTTTAACTTTTTAGAATGGTAGCTTTATTTCCGCCGTGCTGTACTAGGAGAATAACTTAATGCCCAATACCCCATGCTTCGCTCAATTAAAAATTAAGAATCAAATTAAATCAATTTTTAATTTTTAATTTTTAATTTTTAATTCCCAAAGGGATGCCCCATTTTCAATCAAAACCAACCTTCTTGTTCTAAGGTTTCAATCAACTGCAAGCCACGAGGATCACCTACACCTAATAGTGAGGCTTTGGCATCTTCCCGCACTCCCAAATCTTGGTCTTCAGCAAAGGCTTGAATTAGGGCATCGATCGCTGTGGCATAAATGATATTAGAAGGTAATTCCCGACACAGCTGGCCAATTGTCCAAGCACAGTTACTCCGCACTGCTGCGATTGGGTCTTGGACTAAAGCTTCAATTAGTGGTGGCATTGCCCCTACAACAGCCTCATAACTCACGTCTGCCATCTGCGCTAAGGCACTAGCAGACCATAAACGCACTGCGGAAATGTCAGTTCTTAGGGCATTTGCTAAGGGTGCTAAAGAGCGGCGATCGCGGCAGTTCCCTAATGCCCAAACAACACCTTTACGCACATAACCATTCCAGTCTTTGTTCAGTTGAGTAATTAAAGGTTCTACTGCCTCAAAACTGGGATTACGTCCGATGCCGTAGGCTGCACTCACTCGCACTAAAGGACAGGTATCGTTTAATAGGCCGATTAGACGGGGAGTAGCCCGTGCATCTTCAATGTCACAGAAAGCACGAGCTGCTAGCATCCTTTGCTGCGAGTAAGGACTGTCCAAAAGAGCTAGCATCACTTCTGGATCGGGTTTAGCCACTTCCTCTTCAGCAGTTAGTGGCTTCATTTTATCTAGGGGGCTTTCTAGCTCTTGCTCGACATTATCAAGCAAGCTCAAGTCGTCTTCGTCATACATATTTCGTTTAAATACCCAATTGGGATTTAGTATGTAACCCCCCACCTCAACAAGTCAAAGTCTGATAGGTATTAGTTGAGATTATTGTACACTTTCTCACCCATATGTTTGACTTTCATCTGTAGGAGAATTGCCATAACTAACGTGCTACAGGATGCCACTGTTATGTACCAGTTTCTTCTTGATTGGTATTGAGTAATTTTACCATCCATAGAGATTGGGTTTGATAACCCAACTGATTGTAAAGATTTAAAGCGGGTTGGTTGGACTGAAACACTTGTAAGCCAATTTGGCGATCGCCTCTTTGAGTTGCCCAATTTTCTATATATTGCATCAAAGCTGTACCAATACCCCGCCGTCGATGTTCTGGCTCGACGTAGAGCAGAAAAATGTGAGCATGACGATCGCCTTGCACCTGGTCTATGGCATTTCCTACCCAGAGACAAGCTACAGGAACAAGGGAGTGGGTAATTTCTTCCCCCGCTTCTCCTAAAAAATCTACCCACCATAAAGGCGTGTCACGAGAAAAGTATTGCTCGACTGTTCGCCTTAGGTGGGCAAAATCTTGCTCTGGAAATAGATGCTGGTAAGTCCGCTGCATGAATTTTACCAGCAGCGATCGCTCTAATGTTGAACCGCGACGAATGTAGTACCCCGGTAGCAGTTGCTCAGACACTGTAGTTACTTATTGGTTAGCTGGGCAGCAAATCAACAGCATTTGATGGAACAACAACTCCTACTTCTTCAATCGGTGCGGGTGCTGCCATGTCTGAGGGTAAAAAGATGCGGGCGCTGACTGCCACTAAGGCAAATAGAAATACCAACACTACAAGCAAAGGAGCGATATATTGACGAAATATAGCCATATTTGTATTGCACTGGCTAGGGTCTTAAATATAAAAACCTAGCTGAAGATTTGTGAAGTTGCCTTGACTTATTTTAGCGGCTTTTGGACACGGGTAATAAAAGGCTATTACTCTGTCAATTAAATTGACAGAGTAATAGTGATCTATCAAGTTTAAATTGATGAATAAGCGAGTTGTTCGTAGTCAGGACTTTAGTCCTGCTTTTATAAGCACTTTAGTGCTTACTACAAACGCCTTCTTGCACTAGTATTAACGTTGATCGCGCTCTAAATCATCAAGTACTCTCTCGCAATACCAACTTTCTGGCATCCCTGGATAATTTTGTTTTGCTTGCTCAATTAAACGTTCAGCCGCCGCCGCATCACCGTCTAATTTAGCGATGAGGTTGTTTTTGAGATGGTTTTCAGGCGTCACTTCGTTGGTTTGGTTGACTTCGATCGGTCTTTCTACCGACACTACCGGGGACTGTTCTCTCTTCAACTGCCAAAACAAAACGTAATAAAGTGTCCCAAAAATTAAAATCAGGCTGAGTGTTCCGAAAAGAATGGGCGGATTAAATGCCACAAATCCTAAAACTAACTGTGAGAGAACATAGCCAAGTAACAAACCGGTGACTAAAAGAATAAATGTACCGACAATAATAACTACTTGGTTCCCCATAAATCCTCTTCTTCTTCCTCAAGTCCTGGTCTGGATAATGCTCTTGGCTTAGGGTTCCAAGGAGCAAAGAATGGCAACAAAAGTAATCCTGGCACAGCGGCAATGATACTAATGACGAAAAATAAAGGCCAACCTGTACTTTTTGCTAAAGAGCCAGCTGGGGCAACTAAAATATCACGACTAACAGCCATGAAACTTGAGAGCAAAGCATACTGGGTGGCAGAAAAGCGCTGGTTACACATATTCATCAAGAAAGCGACAAAAGCTGCTGTTCCCAACCCAGCACAAAAGTTTTCGATGTTGATTGTAAGTATTAGAACCTGATAATTTTTACCGACTTGGGCAAGTAATAAGTAAGCTAAGTTACTTAATGCTTGCAGTGCGCCAAACAACCACAACGAGCGATTGAGACCAATTTTACTTAAAACTGCGCCCCCTGCTAAAGTGCCAATAATGGTAGCAATAAGTCCCATACCGCCTTGAATTGCCCCAATATCAGTTTGAGTAAATCCTGTTTGCAGCAAAAAGGGTGTGGACATATTGTTGACAAAGGAATCGCCCAGTTTATAAAGGACGATAAACAGCAGTACTAAGAAGGCTCGAATTACACCCTGACGCTGGAAAAATTCTCCAAAAGGCAATATCACCGCAGCGGCTAAAGATTCTGGTGGACGGATTTCTTTGGGTTCTGGTGCAAATAAAGTCCCCAGAATCCCAATTATCATCCCAACTGCCATCAACAAGTAAACCGATGACCAAGGTATTCTATCAGCCAAGATCAACGCCAAAGACCCGGTGAGTAACAGCGCTACCCGATAACCTAAAACGAAAACCGCTGCACCTGCTCCCAATTCTAATTCTTCTAAAACATCGGTGCGGTAGGCATCAGCGGCAATATCTTGAGTTGCACTGAAAAAGGCGATCGCTACAGCATTGATCGCTAACAATTGTAGTGCTTGTTTAGGTTGTTGAAAAGCCATGCAGGCGATCGCTATCAACAATCCAATCTGAATTATAATCAGCCAACCCCGTCGCCTGCCCAAAAATGGTAGTGCAAACCTATCTAACAAAGGCGACCAAAGAAATTTTAACGAATAAGGCAAACCTACAAGACTAAATAACCCAATGGCGGTTAAATCCACCTTTTCCACGGTCATCCAAGCTTGCAAAGTCTTACTGGTTAAAAATAAAGGCAACCCCGATGAAAAACCTAATAATAATAACGCTGCCATTTTACGGCTACCGAAAACTTGCAGCAGCGATCGCACTGGATTCATATTTTTAATTAATTTATTTTAAGAAAATCTTAGTCATTATAAGGGGCATTGGGAAGATGAATTGGAGCAGGGTGCGGGGGGCAAGGGGGAAGTATAGGTAGAGGCAGAGGGGCAGGGTGCGGGGTGCAGAGGAGAGTTAAGAAAATGCCTTGAATTTGTTGTACCTAATCTTGAATCTTTCTCCCTACTCCCCTGCTCCCCTGCCCCCTGCCTCCCCTGCTCCTTTCCTCACTTCATGCCCCCTAATTTCTACTCCGTGGGCGGCGAGGCATTCTTCCCAACCTTTGCGAGTCCCTATATCGCTTTTGAGTTTGAGCAGTCCTAATTGCTGTTCTTGTTGGGTGAGTTTAGCAAATTCTTCGTAGCGCGGGTAGTTGCTAGTGACAAAATTTTCTTTGCGATGCAGAATTGGCGGATTGACTCGATTTTCGTAGTCTCGATGAGTTATGTATAAAGTTTTTAAGTCAATAGTTATACTGGCTTTTAATGCTGGATGAGGGTCTTGATCAAAATCTGGATAGAAGAGATAGGATATTTGCGGTTTATCTGTGTAATATTTAATTAACGTAGCTCCATCGACACGCCCAATGGTGCGGCTTGCACAGCCTTCGTAAATTCGCAGCAAGGGGTCGAGTACAGTTAATGCAGAAACATGAATGTAAAGAGCGCCGCGTGTGTGTTTGCCAATTTTGCTTTTTTCGCAAGCAGTTTGCACAACCTTGGGATTGCCCAAGCTAAGAAGCTTTTGGTCGGCTACTTGGCAAGCTTCCTCATAGTTCCCAAAAAAAGCTTTGATGTCGTAGCGCATTTCTGGCGCTAGTTGATGGAATTTCGGACGTTGATCAAAGTGGGTCAGGGCAAGATAAACTTGGATATCTAAAGAGCGACGGTAGGCGATCGCATCCCATTCTGCTTCATCAGTAGCTTGTAAAATGACACCAAAAGCACGACGTAAGTTACCAAATTCACTCAATAATTCCTGTTGATTTGCCAATTCACCTTTTACAGGTAATCTGCCACGCTTGGTAAAAAAGTCCATTAATGGTTGAAGTTGTTCTTGGTAATCTTCAAACCGCTTGCTAGGAATGCGGACTCGCGGAGTTGAAGTGCTAGAAAAGAAGCGGATAGCTTTGAAACTTTGCTTTTGTGCTTCATCCCGAAAGACAAAGTAAACACCCAGTGCTACAGGGACTGCATCTACATTTAAGGCTTGATCAATATAAGTTTTGAGTTCTGCTTGTTCGTAATATTTCTGAAAAGTATTGCGACGAGTTACTATACCATCGCTGTAAGCCAGTTGTGTCTTGCTGGGAGCGTTAATCAGTACTTGAGCTGCGACAATTAAAACTTTGTGGGTAAGTTCCCAAGCTTGGATTAAGCTTTGGCGGCGTTCTTCTTGGTCTTCAATAACATTGAGGACATAACCCAAGTTAACGATATCAGCGGCATTGATTGGTATATCCGGGTAGTAGTAAGGATCCCAGCCTGCGCTGGTGTAGCCTAGGTTTGCTACTCGTTCTACATCACCACCGTAACCGCAGCCGTAGTCAAAAAAGGTGGTGTCTTGGTTCAAGATTGACCAATCTATTGCCAATCGCACGGGGCGAGATATATCATTACGAGCGATCGCAGCTCTGTGACGCTCGATTTCTAACGCTTCAGGCATAAGAATAATTCGTAATTCGTAACTCTTAATTAAGACACCAGTAACTAATATCCTTTCAAGCTTTCAGTGCTAGTTCAATCAAATCTTCAATTTTCTTGATATTTGGATCGCCTGCTAAGTAACCAATACCGCGATGTAGATGCAGGCGAAATTGAGTGGCTAGGGTTTCTTTGTCGGTGGGATAACCATCGTTGTGACAGCGTTGCTTAAGGGCGAGGAGAAGAATATCAGACATTTCGCCGCCAAAGACGCGCCAAGTCATCTCGACGTTACTGTCTTGGGGAATTGGGACGGGTGAAGGTGGGGTTAGTTCTGCTAGGGAGCGACACAATGCCCAACGGCATAAAATGTTCCATTGGTCGATTTTTGTGTTGCGTTTCAGTTTGGTAAGTTGGTCTTTGGCTGTTTGGGATAGACGAATACGTTCTATTGGTGATTCCATAATCTTTCTAAAAATTGAGGTAGTTTTCGCTCATAAACCCAAGCAATAACGAACCGCATTTTCAACTTCAAGCATCTTGGAGTCAGAAATCTTGCCAGATGGGTCAGCAGGAAAGCGATTTTGATCTAAAGAACGAATTTGAAAACATAAGAATACTGTTTCTATGAGCAATCCACTATCACTTGAAGAGATTCGTATATTAGTTGGATAATCGCGCTTGACATTTGTTCCTTTTGTACCTACAACTACAGTCACAACTAAAGGTAATTGGTTGATAGCATCTACAGATAACAGCAAAACTGGTCTTGTTCCTGCTTGTTCTCGACCCTGCACTGGATTAAGATTGACAAAATAAATTTGTCCTCTCTCGATGCTCACAGTTTTTCTAAACCATCCATTTCGGTAACAAAAAATTCCTCATTAATAGAAGTAATTTCTGTTTGTATATCTAAATCATTAGCCATTACAGCTAGTTGTTCATTCATATATTTCATATCAGTCAATTTATCTGATATTTGCTGCCTTGCTTGAACTTGTTTTGTGATCCGTTCTAAGAGCCATGTTAGTTCTTCTAATGACAAAGCACGTAAGTCACGCTCTATTTCCAGTAAATGTGGTGATATCATTATTACTTATCTACTTTCCAAAGGTCGTTATATATATTGTAAATATCTAGGCTAAAACAAATCGCGACCCATCAATTTTTTAGGCAATATCTACTACCAAAAATATTGATTTTCTCGCACTGTTGTTTGGCGGGTGGCGGAGTCGTATTTGAGGAGATATTCACGCGCGATCGCTTCATTTTTTCGCAGTGTTTCTACTTCATGTTTTCCAATCTCTGTATCGGTGGAAAGCAAAATAACTTGATGACTGGCGAATGGGAAGTAGCGTTCTACGAGGTTTCCCCGGTGGGAAGAGTCTAGTCTACCTAGGGGAGTATCAATTGCTACGGGTAAGCGACGGCCGGAGACTCGTGCTAAACCCCAGAGGAAGGCGATCGCTAATAGTTGTTTTTCACCAGCAGAAAGACGAAGCTTGGGGACGGGTTGACCTTTGAAATCATAAAGAGAAAGGCTGAAAGTGTTGGTGTCAATGGCGACGCGATGCACTAAATCTGATTTGTGCAGCAAGTAACGGAAGCATTCTGTAACTTCGACTTCTAGTTTATTCAGTTTGCGGAGGGTTAATTTTTCGCGGAAAATTTTGAGTGTTTCTTGAACTTTAGCCGCAGAGATAATAATGTGTTCTTTATTTTGGCGTTTAATATTGGTGTCAGTATATGTTTCTAGACTTTTTTTGGTATTGCGAATCTCAGTTTCTAATTCATGCAAACGGCGTTTTGCTATTTCACAAGTAGCTTTAGCTTCTCCAACTTCTTTTTGTGCTTGTTGTAATTCATCAACTAGTCTTTGATAATCTTCTGGAGATGCCGCTGTTTGTATTTGTCTTTCTATGGTAATAATTTCTTCTTCTTTAGTTTGCAGTAATGTTAGCTGATCTTGGGCTGTCTTTTTCATGTACAGCAGGTAATGGTGAATTACGTTATCTAACTTATGGAGTGTTTCTGTATCAGTTAATAACCAAGTTACTCCTGTGGTATCTTGCTCTAAGCACTGGTTTTCGTGAGCGATAAATTTATGAATTTTGTCAACTTGTTCATCAGCGATCGCTAATTGATGAATTAGGTCTATTAAGCGCTGATCTCGTTGCAATATTAAATCTTGGGCTACTTTGGCTTGTTGATGACGAAACTCTTTTTCTCCTTGAAGATAAGCTTCATTTAATAAAGGTTCAATTAAAGCTAAAGGTAAGACATCAGCAGCTAATTCACGCATTGCTAGACGCGCACTTTCTGATTCTGTATTTATTTGATCTTTCTGTTTTTCTAATTGACTGCGATCGCCTGCAATTCTACCACCTTCAGAAATAAATTTATTTAAAGCTTCTTGCTGCTTTTTTTCTACATCTTCTAAATTATCGGTAAGTGCTTTTAATTTATTTTCAATTTCTTGATATGCTTCTTGTTGCAGCTTCAGTGTTTGTTCAATTTCTTCTAAAATAGCTAACTCTTTAGTATCAGCAAGGTCTTTTCGCTTACGATTTACTAATATTTCTAAATCAACTGCTAAACGTTCAGCTAGTTCTAAACCTAAAAGTCCGCGAATAGCATCTACTACAATTGGTGGAGGTGATTCTTGATCTGCAAGTTCTTTAACTTGTTCACCATCAAATAGAAATAAGTTAGAAATTCCCAATGGGAGTAAATTTTCTATATACTCATCCCATATATTAACTAAAGCAGTATCCAACCATTCGTTAGCATCTAAAATACCTAATTGGTCTTTGCCATCTTTAGGGTTTTTTGTCCATCTTCGTACAACTCTATATTGTATTGGCTGGTCATTTTCAATATGTTCAAAAGCTAATTCAATTCGAGTATCTTCAGTTGGATCAGTCTGACTATTAACACATTGAGTAAGAAAATCGTTATAACTCAAATTACCACGAGTTGAACATTGAGCGCGTTGTCCATAAAGTGCAAGACGAATTGCATCCATCAGAGTAGTTTTGCCACCACCATTCATGCCACCTAATAGGATAATTGGGCAAGAGTTTTCATCATCAATTTTGGGGTTCAGATTGATTATCTGACGACCACAGTAGGGGCCAAAGTTTTGTAATACGAGTTCAAGAAATATCATTTTTATTAGTTTATAAAGATTAGTAGGCGAATAAAATTCGCGGCTACACAGGCAAAGTCCGCTTGCGCGGACTAATTTTAAATTACTAAATTAGATAGAAGTAGGTTCCCAAGCAGTAATGATTGATTTTTGACTATGGTGGATAGCCTGATTTCTGATGTAATTAGCTACATTGTCAATAGCATCATGACTAACTGTAAATGTCCATAACGTAACCTACCAGATAAAAATTCTTCCCAATGCCCTATCCCTTAATATGGCGGATAACCAAAATCATCTTCATCCGCGTAGATGTAAGAACTGGAAACACCAGCCATTTCCAGTTTTGGTGTTTCTACTTTGATGGTTTCCTTACCAAAATCCTTATATTCCTCAAAATTTTTGCAAATTATTGCAGATTCAACTGAATCTGAAGCAATTAGATACTGTGTTAACGTGCCAACTGTTGGATGCTTATAGTCTACAGTCGAAGCTACCAAAGCAATATTTGGTTCAATTCCTCTTTCTTCACACTCAATTATCGGGCAAAAAATCCCATGAGCATGGAATAATGGGCCTTTTGGTGTCACGGGTTGCTTGCGATATATAGCATAAGTTTTTTCTAATTCAGCAACGAACCCACTGACAACTCTACCTTGTTGAAATTCGCAGTAAGTTTTGCTGAAACTCGCGCCTGCTGCACCGTTGAGAGTTAATTGCAGTGGCGATTCATGTAAAAATTTTTTATTTTCTCCTACTAAGAAAATGAGGTAGCGAGTAAAGGTTTTAAATTTAAGTTTGTCTGCTAAAAAAGCATCATAATTTTCTTTCAGCGTACCTAGTTTCATTCCAGTTTCCCGATCTTTGACGGACAAAGGTCCCCGACGCACAATAACTATCTGTGGAGTGGCGTTGATAAAAACAGTTTCGACTCCAGAGCTAAACTCATGCTCCACCTGCTGCCAGTTTTCATCTGGCTGAAAGCCAACAGCATGAGCATTATCCACCTTAATTGCTAAACCGTGGGGCTGGATGCCATCTGTACCATACCGAGGATTAATCATCTGACACCAGGGGATGACTTGAGAAGGGGGTGCGTTAAATTTCTCGTCCTCAAAGTCGAACTTAGCAGATGCTTTCATCGTTTTAGGCTACAGGAGTGTTTTGCTAAACTAGTTTATCGTTATGACGACTGATGCTGGAAATTGCTTTTCTCATTTGTACCATTTGCATGGTACATGACGCGCATTCTGAAGTAGATTTTAACAACTTGCTTTTCTTGGCAATTTTTAGCAGTTCCTCATGAAATTAAGTCACAATAATAATAGGCAATCATAGAAGGTGCTACTATGCTTCGTCTAACTCAAGTTATTCGCAACTTGTTTCTGAGGATTGAAGGCTTTTTATCTGTTGTTTTCAAAAGTTTTTTGAGTTTTGTAAAAAATTTCTTTGGCTTTTTTGCCAGGATCTTTGGATTTACTAAGTCTGATTATTTCTTAGAATCTGATCAGGCGCAAGGCATAAAGCAAACTTTAGATCAAGAGCCGATTCAAACGGATCAAAATAAAACTCCTGAAATGACCGCTACTAAACGTCGTCGTTCTAATGCAAAAATGGATGACTACTACCTTAACATGGCTCGTGATGTGAAAAAGAAGTAAAAAAGCCATCAACTACTTAGTGGATTGAGGGAAAATGCTAGTGCTGCCCATAACCCTAAAAAACAAAAACCCCACAATAAGGTGGAGTTGATTTAATTAGGGTTTCTTTTGTTAGTACAACTGTACTGCAACTAATGGAGTTTGGCAAGTGTTTTCCCTTACCTTCAATTTACTACCAGGCAAAATAATCTTTTCACATAGCTAAGTATATAAAAAATTCTGCATTGGGCTACGCCTACGCACTTTCCTAGCAACATTTCCTCTTAAAATAACTTTAGCTGGGATACTCACTTGAGATGAGGGTATCCCCTGAGCTATACTTGATCAAAGTACCGCCCCTAACTGCGGCGGGAACTTCTCTTACGCTGCCTGTGCCTAGCAACTTCTTTGCGCTTACGTTTTTGCTCTGGCGTTTCAAAATGACGATGCTTCTTCATATCTTGAAAAATTCCCGCCTTGGAAACTTCTCGTTTGAATCGACGCAAAGCTGATTCGATTCCTTCATTCTCACCCACGAATATTTGGGTCATTCTACCTCCTACTTAATTGGTACTGGGTAATGTTGTTAAGTTATCCAGTAGACCTGAGTGCAAAAAGGGCAGACTCATTGTCCGCCCCTAAGACTTTAGAGTTAAATTCCTATTCTCAAAGCTTAATAGCGTCGAGAATATCCTCCACTATTACCTCGTCTATCACCAGACGAACCTCTGTCTTCACGTGGTTTAGCTTTATTAACTTTTAAGCTACGACCCATCCAATCAGCGCCGTCAAGAGCCTCAATCGCCGCTGCTTCTTCGGTGTCTGTTCCCATTTCTACAAAAGCGAAGCCACGAGGACGACCTGTTTCACGATCATTAGGTAGCTGAACACGATTTACTGTGCCATATTCTGCAAAAGCTCGTTTTAGGTCTTCTTCAGTAACCTCATAAGACAGATTACCAACGTAAATTGACATAGAATATCTCCAGAATCAAAGGGTGTAGTGATTTAGATTCGGAGAGACCTATATTAAAACGAGTCATTCAGCCGAAAATAATTCTTAGTACCTCACTATCATAACATCAAATCAACCAAATATTATTGCTTGTGAGCATACTTACACTATATCTTAAACATTAATATTCCTTATAGCGGTTTTCTTAATTTAGGTGGAATACACCACTCTAGCCCCTAGTTCCGTTCGGACTTCGGCATGAGCGCGACTCAACGGCTCACGGCGGAAGCCTAGTTCCTAGTCCCTTTCCTCAACTAGAGTGTATTGCACGCAACCCAGAAGTGCTACAACGTGCCTTTTACCATCAATGACCAAATCTGCCAAAAAAGCTATTGTCAGGTTTTTTCTTCTGTATCAATCCATCACTGCTAACACAGCTTTGGGCAACAATTTATCTTTAAACCAAACAATTCTGGCGGGGACATTATTTAGATTCACTCCAGCCTTTTCTAGATTTAATCGCTCAGAAATAGCCAGAATCAAATTATCACATCCAGAACGTCGTACCTGAGAAAATTTCTTTTGTAAATATTCTGGTCGCCAATAACCCACAATCTCTAATAAGAAGCTACGACCATCAGGATGCACTAACCGAAAATCGGGAATCATCACACTACCAGGAATAGGAAGTAAATCTACTTCTCGCTCTAATATCCAGTCTGTTTTTAGGGCATCCCATTTATCAGCGAAAGATGCCTCTAGCATACTATCGTAAGGCTTACCCTTGGAGTAGTGAGACACTAACCCACATTCTGAATTGAGGGTAAATCGTCCAGTTTTCCAAGTATTAGTATAGACATCACGAGTTTGTAGTGTCGCCGAAAGACTCCATTTAGTGACATGAAGTAAGGCGGGAATAAGTTTAGCGATCGCCAATCCATAACGCGTACTAGGATTAAATAAACTCGTTGGGCCATCTACCGTAATTGTAAACCCGTGGTCGGCATCACCTTCAATATAAGCCATCAATTGAAACAACTTGAGATAACGAAATAACAGCTTATATTCCCCCGGAACATTGCGATGAGCATTTAAAATTAATTGACTGGCTTTATAAAAAATTCCCTGCACTTGAGATAAGTTATATCGATTCAACACATCTACTGGTGTGGGTGCATCAAAACCTGTCAAAATTTTATTCTCAGCTAAATCAGCGTATAATCCATCGCGAACTTGTTCTAATAAAACTTCTCGCTCTAATTCTTGACTTAATTTATCAGCAATTTGACTGAGAGTAACTTTTGTAGATTCCTGACTAGGAACTGATTTTGCTGCTAAAGCAAACACTCGCTCTCTTAACATTGATGGTTCTAGAGGACTCACCACCTCAAACGTACAAAAATTGCTTTTAATAATATAAGCTAATCCCCGCTTCACCCGATAATCTGTTGCATCACCTTCTAAATCTAAAAGTTGTCGCTCAAGCACACCTTGAGTCTTACCCATCGCTGCTTGAAAACAATTAATTAACTCAGTTGCTAAGGCTTGATTTTTATCATCAATCTTCAATCTCTTCGGGATGATCTCTTCTCCGTTCTGGCGATGACTCAGTAACTCTGTCGGTAACATCTGAATTTTTGATTTTTGATTTTTGATTTTTGATTGAATAATTAATTTCTAATTGTTCCGCAGCCTTATCACTTTTTCTTTGTCCACTTCCATAAACAACCTGCAAATTCCCTTTATTCTTCCTTTGTTCCTCTGCCTTACTCTCACCTCGTCGCCGCGCTGAAGTCCCTTCTTCACTTGTATCTTCCGCCACTACCTCATATAAAATCGCTTGCTTATTTTCAATATTTCCCTTTCGCAAAACTCTTCCCAACCGTTGAATGTATTCTCTTGTAGAACCAGTACCAGATAAAATAATAGCTATAGAAGCCGCTGGCACATCAACACCCTCATTTAACACATGAGAAGCAACCAAGGTGTTATATTCACCATCTCTAAATTTGGTTAATATTTCATGGCGTTCTTTTACAGGAGTTTGATGAGTAATTGCCGGGATTAGTAACTGCTGAGAAATATTGTAAACTGTGGCATTATCTGCTGTAAAAATCAAAATTCGTGCGGGAAAATGTTCTGCTAGTAAATCAGCCAAAATTCGCAACTTGCCATCAGTACCCAAAGCAATTTCTTTGGCTTCACGGTGCGCTAACATAGCTCTACGTCCAGCTTGCGATCGCGCGCTCATTTGCACGAACATTTGCCAACCTTGAATACTCCCCAAAGAAATTTTTGATTGTCGTAAAAAATCATTACGAGTTTGAATTAATTCGTTATATCTTTTTCGCTCCAGTTGTGATAGCTTCACCTTAATTTGGACAATTTCATGTTCTGCTAAGGCCTTACCTGCCAAATCCTCAGCGCGTTTGCGATATACTTCTGGGCCAATGAGAATATTTAAATCAGCGTGTTTGCCATCGGTGCGTTCTGGGGTAGCAGAAAGTCCTAAACGATAGGGAGCGATCGCATATTCAGCAATCACTCGGCCAAAATCTGTTGGTAAATGATGACATTCATCAAAAATAATCAAAGCATATAAATTGCCCAAAGTCTCCGCATGAATGGCTGCACTATCGTAAGTTGCAACCAAAATAGCTGTCCTATCTCGCGAACCACCACCTAGCAATCCCACCTCAGCGTCGGGAAACGCCGCCTCTAAATGTGCATACCATTGATGCATCAAATCCAAGGTTGGGACAACAATTAACGTAGTGCGCGGCGTTGCTTGCATTGCCATTTGTGCTAAATAAGTCTTTCCCGCCGCTGTAGGTAGCACAACCACCCCTTGCCTTCCTGCCAACTTCCAAGCTGCTAACGCCTCATTCTGGTGGGGATAAGGTTCCATTTCTAAACTAGGAACCAAATCTACCGGATAAAATTCCTTGGCTTCGTCAATAAAGTAAACATCTTCCGCTTCTAGGGCTTCTACCAAAGAACGATATCTAATCGCCGGAATCCGAAATTTCTCAACTCTATCATCCCATGTAGCATAGTCCATCCAAGCTTTACCGCGTGGTGGTGGATGTAAAATTAAGGTGCCACGATCAAAGGTTAATGTGGGGGTGCGAGCCATACAATCGAAAGATTACAGCGAAAGTATAATTTAGTCAATACAGGGATACTAGAGGCTCAAGCCCACCGTGTCGTTTTTCCTCCCCTAGCTTCGAGCTAGGGATTTCCAAACTCCCGCGAGGTTTCTGATGGTTCCTCTGAGCAAGTCCAGCTACAATTGTCCCAGTTTTATGGCGGATGCGTTTGATATGCCCACTAAAAACGCTTATTTGTTGCCTAATATCAAGCTACTGCGAATTTTTAAAAGTTCAGTATTTTTGGAAAAAACAAAAAGCAAATAATTACTTATATTTTTTGAAGTTATTCATTATGAAAAATTAAGAGTTATTTTTTTATATTTGTCTGACAAAATGAAAACCAATATGGTAGTGAAATTTCGACTTCTGGCTTTTACTACTTTAGATAGATTCATGTCAATTGATTGTTAGCGGTGGATTTCCTCGGTGCAAAATAGGTGTGGAGCGATCGCGTTGTCTAGCTAAGTTTTGGGAATAATTCTTTTAGCTAGCTGCACCAAAGGAGAGAAGCCACATTGAAAGGAATACGCCCAAGGCTCGCACCCTACGCTGTGGCACTGTTAGCTGTGAGTAGCGCATTGCTACTGACACTACTACTAGAGCCACTGTTGAACCCAACCATTTTTCTACTATTTTTTGCTGCCGTAGCGGTTAGCGCTTGGTATGGCGGTATGGAAGTGGGAATATTAGCCACAATTTTATCTACTTTAGCTGTCAACTACTTTTTTATCAAGCCACTGTTTTCATTTGTGGTTGATGCAGAAAGCTTGGTGCGCTTAGGCTTATTTGTGTTGGTGACATTTCTCATGAGTTTACTTACCTCAGAGTTACGCACTGCTAGGCAGCGTTTAGAGGTGAGTATGCAAAAGCAACAAGCAAGTGAAGCTAGGTTTAGGCGTTTGGCAGAGTCTAACGTCATTGGCATAATTGTAGCTGAGATCAACGGGGCAATTGTTGAAGCTAACAATGCTTTTTTACAGATGGTGGGTTACACCCAAGAGGATATGCTGGTAGGGCGAATGCAATGGCGTGAGATGACGCCATCAGAATATATAGAGGAAAATGAGTCAGCAATTGCAAAACTCAAAACTACAGGGGTGTGCGCCCCATTTAAGAAAGAATATATCTGTAAAGACGGCAGCCGTGTCCCCGTTCTCATCGGTTCTGCCTTATTAGAAAGTAATCAGCAGCAGGTTATCAGTTTTGTTTTAGACTTAAGCGATCGCCGACAAGTAGAGACAGAACGCAAACGCACAGAAGAAGCATTGCGTCAAAGAGAAGATGAGTTGCGATTAATTACAGATGCTGTACCCGTTTTAATTTCTTATGTTGATACCCAGCAACGCTACCGTTTTAATAATAAGGGATACGAAGATTGGTATGGGCTTTCCGCTTCAAAAACTTATGGTAAGCACGTTCAAGAACTTCTAGGTGAGTCAGTTTATCAATCAATTCTTCCATATATAGAAATGGCATTGTCAGGAGAACAAGTAATTTTTGAAGGTCAAGTTCCCTATAGAAATGGAAAAATTCATGATGTTAGCACTACTTACATTCCCCAGTTTGGTCAACAAGGAAAAGTTCAAGGATTTGTAGCTCTAGTCACAGATATCACAAATCACAAGTTAGCCCAAAAAGCTCTCAAAGATAGTGAAGAAAGATTGCGGACACTAACAGAAAAAGTGCGCGTGATTCCTTGGGAGGTAGATGCTACTACGGGGAATTTTACTTATGTAGGGCCGCAAACTGTAGAAATTCTTGGTTATTCCTTGACTGATTGGTATACCGACAACTTCTGGGCTGAACACATGCATCCAGAAGATCAAAAATGGGCAATTGATTATTGCTTAGAAGCTTCACTATCACAAGATAATTACGAATTTGAATACAGAATGCTGGCTGCTGATGGCAGAATCGTCTGGCTGTATGACATTGTGAATGTAGTGCGGAGTGGGAATCAACCGCAGTTACTGCATGGCTTCATGATTGATATTACCGATCGCAAACTCTCAGAACAAGAACGCGAACAATTACTCGCCCGCGAACAAGCAGCAAGAACTGAAGCTGAAGCCGCTAACCGCATGAAAGACGAGTTTCTCGCTACACTTTCCCACGAACTCCGCACTCCCCTAAATGCGATGCTGGGCTGGACACAGTTACTCAAAAGCCGCAAATTTGATGAAACTACCACAGCACGGGCTTTAGAGACAATCGATCGCAACACTAAGTCATTAGCCCAACTAATTGAAGATGTTCTAGATGTCTCGCGGATTATTCGGGGTACGCTCCACCTAAATACCCATCCTGTAGAACTGATCCCAATTGTGCAAGCAGCAATTGATACTGTGCGTCCAGCAGCTGACGCTAAAGAAATTCGTATTGAGTGCAAATTTGACCAGACATTCGGGGTAGTAATAGGTGATGGCAACCGCTTACAACAGGTAGTGTGGAACTTGCTCTCTAATGCTGTCAAGTTCACAGCCAAAGAAGGAATAGTGACTGTGCAATTAGAGCGCATTAATTCCCGCGTGCAGATTCGGGTTAGTGATACAGGAGAGGGAATTGCCCCGGAATTTCTGCCTCATGTGTTTGAGCGCTTTCGTCAAGCCGATAGCTCAACCACGCGATCGCATGGCGGATTAGGATTAGGGCTAGCGATCGTTCGTCACTTGGTAGAATTACACGGTGGTACAGTTTCTGCTGAAAGTCCAGGAATAGGGCAGGGGGCAACTTTCATTGTCAATTTACCCATGAAAACTGTTGCTGTAGATGTCAAAAAGTCAGAGCAGCTTTTACCTGTGAATGAGAATTGTGAAGATTTTAATAGTTTGCCAACCCTTAACGGCTTGCGAGTGCTGGTTGTAGATGATGAACCGGATGTCCGTCAATTGATCGCAACGGTACTAGGACAATATGGCGTAAAAGTTATGGCAGTTGCATCTGCTTTTGAGGCATTACTTGCTTTGCCACAATTCCACCCTGATATAATCGTCAGCGATATTGGGATGCCCCAAGAAGATGGCTACGCACTAATTCGGAAACTCCGAACTCTTTCCCAAGAGCAAGGAGGGCGGATTCCCGCAGTAGCACTGACAGCCTACGCCAGGGCAGAAGACCGCACACAAGCTTTATTAGCAGGTTTTCAACTTCATGTTCCCAAACCAGTTAACCCCACCGAATTAGCAGCAGTAGTAGCTAATCTTGCAGGGCGGACTTGATAAGAGGCAGAGGGGCAGGGTGCGGGGTGCAAGGGGGATGAAGAATAGAGGCAGAGGGGCAGGGTGCGGGGTGCAGAGGGGAGTTAAGAAAATGCCTTAAATTTTTTGTTGTACCTAATCTTGAATCTTTCTCCCTGCCCCCTGCTCCCTGCTCCCCTGCCTCTTCTACCCTCCCGGTATCCGCGTATAAATTCCCTGGCCTTGGGCATCGTAAAGCAATAATGGTGTATTCGCATTATCGCTAATTACAGCTAAGGCTTCCTCTAATATTTGTAGATGATTTGTAGCATTAACTACAGGATTCGGATTCTGAGGTTCAGCTTCAGAGGATGTACTTTGTAGTATTTGTTCGTACTCAGGGGTGAGACTAACAATAATTCCTTTGTCGTTGATATTAAAGGTACAAATCCGAATTTGATCAGAACAAGTTTTAGTAAGGTCATTGCGGGTTTGCTGCCAACTATTAGTGAGTTCTAACTTTTCTTGTGCTTGGTTGAGGGCAGCTGAGTAGGGTTCAGTGAGACTCTGAGCCGAACTGTAGTAAAAGCTATCTTGGGAAATTTGTTTAGCAGTCTGCAATGCTTGACCCCAATATACTACCGCCGCTTGCCATTGGTTGAGTTTTTCATAAGCTCTAGCTTGTTTAGCAGCACTAACAGCTTGTTGGTAGCTTTGGGCAGCTAATTGTTCTTTAGTAGCGCGATCGCGTGCTGTGGCTAATTTCGGTTTGTACTCTAGCAAGAGCTTTTGTGCTTCTTGAGATGCTGGGCTATTTGAGGGAATAACCACTAGGGCGTTAACTGCGATTTGCCATGTCAATTGCACCTTTCGCCAATCGTTCAAGGATTTGGCATTAGCTTCTCGCTTGATTGCTACACTAGCTACACCTTTGGCTGCGGTTAATTTTTTCAACCATCGTTCTTGGCTCTGCAATTGCTGATTTACATTTTGCAAACTCAGACGATATTTGAGTAACTTCGGCTGTACCAGCTTATAAAGTTCACTATTGGGATTGATGGTCTCTAGTGGTGCGATCGCTTGTCGCCATAGGTGTTGTCTAGCTTGTAATTCTTCTAGGCTCTGGGCAGGTGTTTGAGTTTTTTGCGTTGCCACAGCTGCGGTCTGTAAAGCTTTTACCACCTGGTTAATTTTTGCCGACTGTCCAGACAAGCTGACTTTTAGTTCCTCTGCTTGCTGGTAACGGGATGACCAAATAGGAATTACTCCTAAGTCAGCGCTAGTTGTTTCTAGTCGCTTTTGTACTGCTACTAATTCATTTTCTGACTTGGCACGACTTGTTAGTTGCCTAGATTCGGTTTTGAGTTTTTGAGCAGATTGTATCTCTCTGCACTCAGAAATCACACAAGGGCGAGTTAGTAAATAAGCACTACTGCCTAACATAACAATTCCCACCAAGGCTGCACCCAGCACGATAGCTTTAATTGGACGTTTTTTTGGAGTAGTTAACAAATCCGGCGTATCTGCCAGAGGATCAAACGGCTCATCTTCCTCCTGACTAGCTTCGGTTAATGGAGAATGAGTCAGAAGAGACGAGGAAGATGAGGAAAAGGAAGAAGGTGAGGGAAAGGATATTTCTTCCTCTGCTTCCCTTACTATCCTCTGCTTCATCGTCAGGGAATGTTTAGCATAAGGCAGTTTGTCACCAAAAACTCTTAGAAAACATTGCACCCGCTGCTCTCTATAAGTTGGTAGTTGTAGAAGAATAATAAAGTTCAACAATTTCAGGAGCTACAACCCTTAATTTTTGG
>JAYGHB010000023.1:0-62339 GCA_034931985.1 Halotia wernerae UHCC 0503 | reverse complement strand
TTAGGTTACAAAATATTTGGCGATCGCTCTTTGGGAAAAACTTTTTGGTTTACTGCTAATAGGGATTTTAGGTTGTTGGAACGAGATTTCAGCTTACGATCTTCTCGTAATATCGGTTTCAATCCCTAATAGGGATTTTAGGTTGTTGGAACTTAAAATTAAACCTTATTCTTCTGGTAAAGCTGTTTCAATCCCTAATAGGGATTTTAGGTTGTTGGAACTTCAGAGTTTGCGGCAATATTCTACAAAATCTGATGTTTCAATCCCTAATAGGGATTTTAGGTTGTTGGAACCAATAATAGAAGCAATCAAAACTGATTTCCCAGGTTTCAATCCCTAATAGGGATTTTAGGTTGTTGGAACCTTATTGTACTGAGCATCAAAATCATGCTCTGGAGAGTTTCAATCCCTAATAGGGATTTTAGGTTGTTGGAACTTACCTGCTTGGGTCAATAGTTCAGCCTGTTGTAGTTTCAATCCCTAATAGGGATTTTAGGTTGTTGGAACTTATTGGAGAGTTTGATGAACTTGGAGCAATTAGTTTCAATCCCTAATAGGGATTTTAGGTTGTTGGAACGTCACTCGAACTTCTTGCAGCAATTAGCAGATACGTTTCAATCCCTAATAGGGATTTTAGGTTGTTGGAACCGCTGTTTGCCGTTTTCATCGTATTCTCCAGGCATGTTTCAATCCCTAATAGGGATTTTAGGTTGTTGGAACATGATACTCTACCAAGAGTCGAAACATTACTCAAAGTTTCAATCCCTAATAGGGATTTTAGGTTGTTGGAACGTGACTTGATGCAACTGGAGGTTATCTAACCATGCTGTTTCAATCCCTAATAGGGATTTTAGGTTGTTGGAACCTGTTTGTGTGGCTAAAACAAAACTTTGGTCATTATTGTTTCAATCCCTAATAGGGATTTTAGGTTGTTGGAACCGCCCGGAGTTGAAACCGTTGATATATTTGATTTTCAAGGTGCTGTTGCGTCAATACCAAATTAAGATAGCTTTTCAAGCAGTGGGTTGTCAAGAGTGATATTTGGTAAATCAACCCAAAAGCTTGTACAGCAAGGGTTAGTGAGTTTGCGTCAACCTCAATATTAGTGCTAGAGGGTTCAAACCCAGAGAGGATAAGCTTTTGAGGCACAAAATTTAACCCCATTTGTAAAACACCTACTGGTTGACGCTAAACTTAGGCAAAAAACACTGTGGTATCGATTGGCATTTCACCGCCGATGCGTTCAATTTTCCCTTGACAGCAAGCACAGAGGAAATAAAAACGGATGCTGTCTTGATCTGGCTTGATTAATTTAGCTAGGCGCGATCGCAGTTTAGCATACTGAGTCTGTGTCAGGTCACACTCAAATACCGAATACTGCATCCATTGTCCGTAAGATTTAAGAATCTTGTGAATTTTTGTGCGGCGCTTGTCTTCTGGTATATCGTAAGAAACTACTACAAACATGGGAAGGAGGAAGTTAGTTAAGAGTGAATCGATATGAACTTTACTTCATTACTAAAGGTGGATATTTGTCAATTTCTCCCATGAGATACTTTGCAAGCAAACGAGCTTGAGTTTCCATAGATTCTTGATAGGTACATTGCTTTTGCATGACAGGATGCTTAAATTTATCTTGCTTTTTTTCTTGATATAATCGCAGAAAAATATGCAAGCCTTCTTTAGTGAGTGAAACTGCACCGCTGACAGGTTCAGTAATAAAGTCTTTTGGTGCAAGCATCCGGCGATTAATTGCTGTGAGAACAACAGCATCTACTATTAAAGGTCGAAATTCTTCCATTAAATCTAATGCCAAAGAAGGTCTTCCATATCGCTCTGTATGTAAATATCCTAAATAAGGGTCGAAACCAACAATATTTAAGGCTCCTTGGACATCGTGACGTAGTAAGGAATAACCTAAGCTTAAAAGGGAATTAACTGGATCTATGGGAGGACGACGGTTACGGGTAGCAAAGCTAAAATTATCAACGCGAATGAGTTGATTAAAACAACCAAAATATGCTGCACTACCAGCACCTTCTAAACCTCTGATAGTATTAATAGAATTGGCTTGTTCTAGAGATGCGATCGCATTTGATAATTGAGTGATACCAGCATTTAAATTCAGTTCATAACGGCGCTGTGATTGTAACAATGTCTGGCGGTAATTTTTCAGTTTACCCCTGACGAAACCTTGGGTAACGTGGACTGCTTGGGCTGATTCTCCTGCGGCTTTCCATTGAGCAGTACGGACAAAGATGTTTTTATTCATTTCTGGTTCTAATCGAGCGATATATTTACCATTATTCGTAAGAAAAGATAGAGGAATTTTTTTGTCTATTAGTTCGGCAATAGCAGCAGGAGAAATACTGGCTCTACCCATAACTACCAAGCCATCCATTTTAATTAAGGGTACGTCCAAAATTGTCTTTTTTTCAAATCTTACGTTCAGACGTTCATCGATTTTGCCAATAAAAGAATCGTCTTGTGTGATGTAAACTGTTCCCATGATTTTGTTCCAAATTAATTAAGCTTCATTATTTCTCTAGCGACTGGAAGTCGCGGCTACACAAACAAAGTCCCTTCGGGTTCGGGAGTTCGCAATCGACGGGAACCGCCAAGACTGCAACTCCCTCACCGCCTGCGCGGACTAATTCGCCAGGAAAAGATGTATTTTGCATGAGTGAAATGTTTAAAAGTTAATTGGCTTCTTGATAGCTTTTAACTTTGTCAGATGTTTGGGGCAAACATTGCGAATAAAGACTGCATCCTTTGCAGCGTTTGCTGTAAATGGCTTTTGGCATTATGCCTGTTTCGAGTAGATTTGTGACAGCTTCAATAGTAGCGATCGCACTTTGTCGTAACTCTGCATTAATCTCTACTAATTGCCTTTGATGGGAGTGAGCATAATATATGTATCCAGTAGTAATATTTTGTCCTGTCATCTCTTCTAAACATAAGGCTTGAGCGCAAACTTGCAATTCATCATTATCCCATTCGCCTTTGCGTCCCCGCTTATATTCCACAGGGTAAAACTTACCAGCTTCGGCTTCAATTAAATCAGATTTACCGATGAGTTTGTACTTTTCTGATTTCAGCCAAATTGCCCGAACTTGCCAAGTTTCTTGTCGCTGTCCATCGCCTGTAGTATGGACGCGATCATGTAAACTTGTGCCTTCAATTGTGTACTGATTATCAGTAAATTCGCCAGCACAAAACATTCGCCAGCAGCGATGCGAACAATAAGCATATTGGTTCAATGCTGCAATAGAAATGTATTGCTCTATAGGGTATAGGGGACAGGTTACAGGTGACAGATTAGAGGTTTCAGGTAAAAGAATATTAGTGATGTGTTGATTATTCATTAGCTATTTAATATTCGATGGTGAAGAGAAGTGAGCATTTTGCTGATTTCTGTAATCAGAGACAATGTTGGATTGGCTTGATCTGGAGTAAGATAATTTAGCCGTACTGCAAGCATCAAAAAAGTTTCTGTTTCCATTAACGAGCCTTTAGATATTGCTAGAAAATGAGCATAATCATTTTTGCTTCCACCTGCGTAACCTTCAGCTATATTGGCAGGAATAAGTAGTATTCCCGTCTACCTATTATCTCTAACTATCCCCTGTAACCTATCCCCTATCCCCTTCTTAGCTATCCCTGTAACCTGTCCCCTATCCCCTTCTAACTATCCCCATACCCATTGTTGTTTTGCGCCCAACTCCTGCATATAATGCAAATTCAGCTAAAGCATTAATTTGTTTAATTTGTATTGGTTCAATTTCTCCCATCAACCGATAGCTGACTTCTCCCAAAATACCAATAAATTTACTGCGAGAGTCAGCTAATATTTCTGTGTGAATATTAACGAAAGAGGGAAATATTGACTCAATAGCAATGTGATAAAATTCGATACCACTGTATTTATTCCACCGAGAAAGTAGGGAATTGAAGACACATTCTCTAGTAGGAAGAGTAGTGTCATATTTTCCTTGGCGAAAGGCAGTAGGTGTGGAAAATATTAGGTTAATGGTGTGATTGCGATCGCTGGCTTCTTCATATAATTGAGCGTAGGTACAAGCATTTGCCCAAGGTTGCATAGATTGGGGTGTACCTTGAATGCTGGTAATGTATAAGTCAGCCGGGCCAAGATGCCAAGGATGATGAGGATTGAGATTTAGCCACAGTTGGGTAAGTTTGCTAAATAGGGTGTCATCAAGTAGAGAGATACGCCACCAGCAAGGAGTTCCAGCAGGAATGAGTTGTTGATGTGAATATTGCAAAAAACTGCTAGTAGGAACTTTCGATTTATATTTACTACGATCCTGTCCCCTGTCCCCTATCCCCTGTCCCCTTATTTGTAGAGGAGAAAGGGTAAAAGCTTTATCTGCGGTAGAATCGTGCAAGCGATCGCCTAATGTGCTATCTACAGAACTAACGAGGGTTAAAAATAAAGCGTGGAGATGTCTACCTGTGAGATATTGAGGTGGAATTGGTGACTGAGGAAGCAAGTTAAGAACAAGGCTATTAGGCATATTTTCTTGACTTTTTTGTAGATTGAGCAACTCTTGACTCCACTGTAAACTCTGGTATGTCTTGGAGTTCAGGCTCGCTCAAACTATACTGTTCACAAACTAAACTCAAACGATTTCCGGGTGTTTTTACAGCGTTGACAGAATGGGTTAAATCACCTTGAAAATAAAGTAAAGTATTAATCTGTGGCTTAATTTGCTCAAGTAGGCGTTTGTGCGATCGCAGTACTAATTCTCCCCCTTCCATGTCTTGAGGTACGCGCACATAAAGAACGCTGACAACCGTAGGCGGCTCAACAGTTTTGCAATATGAACGCAAAGAGCGATCAATATGCGGATCAACGCGGGAGCCTTCTTTGAGCAATAAAGGATTGAGGTAAAAAGCGTTACAACTAGGCTGGAGTGCTAAATCTAGGTAAGGCTTGAAGTAGGGAAATCGCTGCTCTACTTGTGGTAAACCAGAACGCTGAAATACTACAGAAAACCCTTTCGTTCCCACAAAATCGCGGTTGAGGTTGTTGATTGCAAAGTAAGAACAAGCATGAATTTCTCCCCATAAGTTGTTGAGGTAATCACTGGGTAAGGCGTTGGGTTGTTGTTGATAGTGTTTCACGGTGGATGTGAGGGGTGAATAGATAGTAAAATCTTTTTAAACTGAAATAAAGACTGCATGGGGAACTAAACAGATGAAAATTGATAATTACAATGCAGCAAAGGCACTGACTAAAAAATTAAAAGATAGCTTACCAATTAAAATACGGGCTGGAAAGCAGTTTTTGAAGACATTAAAACAAAAAGGAGAAGATGCTGAACCAGATAAAGAGTTTGAAATTGATTTTGTTGGTTATTCTGGAGATGAAGGTGGGATTATGTGCGGACTCGCAACAGAGCCAAATAATCCTGAAAGTAAAGAGAAATACGTTGTTTCTCTGACTCACCTAATAATTGATCCTAATCATCATTTAGCTTCTGAGGTGCAGGCTTATCAACGCCAGCGAACTCGTAAGTTAATATTGCAAAATGAAGCAGGTTTTGCCGCAGAGTTCCTGCTAGCACAGGAGTCTGGAAAGCAGGAATCTGGAACAAAAAAGAAGCGTGGTTGGGGTTTTGGTAAGTGATTAATTGCGAAAACGGTATTCCATTCGAGCCGGAATTTTTAGGTCTTTAAGACTATCAAATAGGTAATATTGACCTCGCATTTGTACATTCTGAATTAGGCTAACTGGAGGCATATTTACCACGTCATAGCTGATCACTTGATTGGTGAACATGACATCTAAAGGATTTAAAGGATGTTTACAGTTGAATATACCTTCAGCTATTTTAGGTTTTGGTAATTGTTCAACCGTTACTTCAGCCTTACTCATCCATTTACCCAAGCGAATCCACTTTGGTAGTTTGAGTTCTTTTTGGAAACTTACAAAAAACTCAAATATACTTTCTGGTGCAATTTCCTTGGCTCTGCCAAAACTAGGGATATTTTTTTGGGTTTTCTCCATTTCAACGTGGTAGTTATTGTTAGCATACTTCCAGGTGTTGAGTATAGCAGAATGTTTGAGCGATCGCGCCGGAGTTACATAAATTCCTTGTTGATTGAGTGGCGTTAAATGCTCCTCATATTTTGGCACTTGTTCAGGACAAAAGTAGCGATAAGAATGTTCTTCTGCAACGGTAGTTGAGTAGATTTTGCTATCAACTAAACCCAGTGCATAACACAGAGCGTAATTGTGAACTACTGGCTCTGTTTCGTAAAGTCTTCCTATCTCACGAGTAGCAAAATAGAGGCTGTCGTGTAGTTCTATTTGACAACGGTAAATAAATACCATTACTCTTTCCCCGCTTTAGCAGCAGTTTTCTTTTTGCTGATATGATCTTTTGCGTAAGCTTTGGCTTCTGCATCAGCTTTTTGCAAAATTTCCTTAATTCCTTTCTCGCTTCCTGTAAGAGTTTTAACTTCATTAAGCAATCCTCTAAAAGCATCACCAATAAAATCAGTATGAACGATAAATTCATCATTCATTAGCGCCTCAATTGCACTTTTAGCAGCAGTCATTACATCATCTTCATCTAGAGGATCGGGTGGATTTAAAGTATTATTAGCCTTCATCTGATCATATATTGCTTGAGTCCAGCGCAGATTACTAGTAATTTCTCCATCTGCAAATACAACACCTATTAACTCATTTCTAACGCGACCTGTACGGGTTGTTTGCGCTCCATAGTGGCGAGTCCGTAAGATATTATTAAAAACGTAAAGGAAGCTAGCTTCAGTCGGGTCTTTCAAAGTGACAATACTAGGGAAGAAAACTTGCGGTCTGATATGATCTTGTTGATTAATTCGACTGGTAACTTCACCGGGTTTAGAACCATTTTCGCCCTTAGAAGCCATTGTGCCATTTTCAAAAGGAGCATTAAGAGTGAAGGTTTCGTGTGATTCATCAAAAGATGTAATTGAAAATGCCGTATCTACTACAACTTTCGATTTTTCCGAGCCAGAATCACCAATAGCAAATCCGTAAATAATACAGTCAGGATTATCCATTGCAAAAGCTACGTTATATTCACATTCTTCAGCAGTCATGAAACCATAGTTTCGCAAAAGTTCTCGACCTACTAAACGTTCTGGTGTAGATTGCTTACGTTTGAACATTGATAAACGGCTAATTGTCGTTTTGTCTTTAACTCCTGCTCTTACTCTTGCTTTATTTAGTTCACTATCTGTTTGAAATAGAGGATAAGATTCAGTGATGCGAACAGTGAGAAAGTGGACATACTTACCCATTGGTTTGTAGGGAATCTCAGATTGAAAAAACTTTGATTCAACAGTTTTTAGAAATGGCATAATTAGTCTCCAAAGAATTATTTACTAGATATTTACGTTTGCATCAAGAATTTTAGAAAAAATTCTACTCATTACCATCATCTATTGCAGGAGATTTATCATCTCTTAGTGCATTTTCTTTATCGTCTTCTAAACGGTAAAGAAACTCACATGTATCTCGAATTAAGTTAAGTTGACGACCAGCTAAACGAGCGCGATCGCCTGCAAATGATTTCTCAAATACCTCCACTACAAAATACTGTGCAAAATCTAAAACAGCCTGCCGTTCTTCTTCACGTTTACTCATTATCCAGTGTCCTTCAGCAGTAGAAGAATGAACGCGATCCATGAGTTTAAAAACTTCTGCTGCAACTGCTGCAACTAATGTATCTCCCCGAAACACGCTTGACTCAGCTTTGAGAATAGTTTCGGCTGCAATATCTATGGGCTTTAAAACAGCATTAGACTTAGGATTATAACGTTTATTAGCTCGATAAAATCTGCGGTACAAATCTGTTAATTTCTTTGGATGATTCAGACTTGATTCTTCTTTAATATTCAATGTTTCCATATTTTTGTCATATTCAACATAAGGGTCAAAACAAGGATAAAAGTGATAAGCATAAAGCCTAATTTTTTCAATTCGTGCCGTTTCCACCCCCTGATTACGCACCCAGCGATTGAGGTAAGAAAAAACGTACAAAGGACTGGTTTCAAAATCCTTTGCCAGTTCTGTAAATCTACCCCAGTTGGCATCGTAACCAGTTTTACCTTGTCGCGCATTCACATCTAAATGAATAGCGTAAGCAGCAGTAAGCACATGTAAAGGCGCTGGGTATTGAATGCCGTTTTCATTCCAGCCTTCGAGAATGTAGTCAAGACGGAAGCGATCGCGCCTGACTAATGCACGGAATGCATGAGGCGCACTATCAAGGAAAACGCTTTCCTCAAATTCAGCACCATCATTAAAAGGTGGAATTGGTGACTCTGAAACCACAGTTTTAACATCTAAAATCATGGGAAAAGCAAACGCTAACCAAGTTGGCATTACCCAAGATTCTGTATCGGTGCTGTCTCGTCCTGGTGGTAGTGCCATGAAGTAAAATGTTAAAGGCTGGTCTTCAGGATAGGAAAGCTTAAATGTGCGATCCTTCTCACGCTGCAAGTTTTCATC
This sequence comes from Halotia wernerae UHCC 0503, assembly GCA_034931985.1. Classification (GTDB taxonomy): domain Bacteria; phylum Cyanobacteriota; class Cyanobacteriia; order Cyanobacteriales; family Nostocaceae; genus Halotia; species Halotia wernerae. Next base: position 53,812 of record JAYGHB010000023.1, on the reverse strand, counting down.
AATTAAGAAACTATCTACACTTTGATAGCGATCGCGCCCCAAGTTCGCTTGTAAATCTTTACTGATAAAATGATTGCGAACGCTGGTATCAAAGCGAGTTTGAGCAATACCATTGTATGCTTTCTGCAAAAACTTATTAGTCTCTGGAGTAAAGTAATAAGTAGGATAAAAGTAGAGATAGCGATATTTACCATCTTCAAATCTCTTACCTACAGCTTGAGTTTGATTCATCAATATTTGCCTCAGCATCATCTCCACACCTGCAATACTGGAGATATTGCGTTTAGCGTTAGAACCTCCTAACATTTGCTTATTTGTATAAACTTGAGGCGTAAATAAAACTGCTGATTCCATTTGCTCAGTAACCGTGTAAGCTGAATGAGAAATTGAACAGATTAATTGTTTCCCTCGCCCTGCTTTTTTCGCAGCATTGTAATTACCTAACTCATCTAAGAATGTTTCAACTTGAGTTTTAACGGATGACTCTTGATTATTGCCTGGTAACATCACAACTCGTTTTACCCAGAGCCTTAAATCATCCCAACCATCAGGTAATTCATATTGAGAAATTATCGGAGAAATTAAGGTTGTCAAATAGTCAATGACTTGCTGACAAGCTTCGCGTACATCTTCAATTCCTGGATGATGTTCTAAATATTTCGCCGCTAGATAATACCATTCATAAGGTACTCCTCCGGTATTTCCCTTTAACTTGTTTTCTTTGAGACTTTCGTTAATGCGTTGAATTTCTCTAATTTGGGGTAAACATTCTGCTAAATTCCAAAATTCTGCAACTTTATGAGTTAAATCTAAATCTGGAACTGCTGGCAGTTTTTTGTCTTTTTTCCGAGCAGAATCAATGCGATTAACTGTTTCTTCCCAAATCTTCCGACTAATTAAATCCCCAAACTCTGCTATTTGATCTATACGGATGTCGTCTTCAAATTTGAAATCATGGTCAGCAGATAAAACATTTTGTTGCTGAAACTTATTCAGATTTTCGCTGCGACTTTTAGCAACAGAGCCTTTATTAGGGTTTAAGATGCGTAATGTAGCATCTAAGGCTACTTTCATCAAGCCTATGTCATCAAAAAATAAGTTGTAATATTCGGCATATTTCATGCCTTTGCCATCTCTACCAAATCCTGTTTGTCTAAGGCGTAATTGACCTGCACAAAGTGATTTAATACTGTTAACTACACGATCTGGTAAATCTTCCGGTGAGATAGTTGGAGCATTGCGCGAAGCCAAGTAAATCACGCCTGTTGGCAGATATAACAAAGGTTCATAGTAAGTATGCTCATCGGTATTGAGACTAGTATGAGCCTGAATTAATGCATTATTTACTACATTAGTTAAAACACCACGATTCTCAGCAATGCTGTGATACGTAAATTTCAACTGTCCATCACTGAGGCTGTGGATGATTTCTTTGAGTCTAGGATGTTCTGCATCCTGGGGATGTTTAACAATTGAGGCGAGAGAATCAGCCAAACAAGTTAAATCAGATAAACTGCGAAGGGTACGGTCTTTGAGAAGAGGATTCAACCCGAATTCAGAAAAATTCCAGTTAGTATCCCAGCGGCGTTGAGCATTATAAGCCATGCACAACAAATCATCTAGATATTCTCCATAAGCTTCAGGATTTTCTGGGTTTATAAAGTTATCTAGTCCTAACTGGTGAACTTTTTTATCAATAATTTCACGATGTTCTGCTAACGGTAGCTTGCGGCAGTTTTCAGGTACATCAGGAAACTTTTCAAAATCATGTAAAATAAATCCAGCAATAACTAATCTACGCTCTCGCTCTTTCACCACTCGCTGCACTGTGGTATTGAGTTTTTCTAAACGTTTTTCGATTAAATTAGCGGGGAATAAACCATTGAGTAAGTGAGTATTTAGTGATTGATCAGCAGCATTATCTCGTCTAACTTTAGTTTTTCCTTCAGCTTCTCGCTGTTGGTCAATTTCATCAAAAAATTTACCGCCTTTAGCAGTGACACCAATCGCTATACGTAGCAAGTTTGGTAAAACATACTCGGCAAAATCCGCCATTACATTATCATCAGGATTTTGAGCCTGAATTGCTTCACGCAATAGCTTAAGTGTGAGTAACTCACCTTCAGTTTCAATAGTGCGGTCTGAAGAATCACCATCAAAGCCAAAGTCTTGATTTAAGAAATCATCTTCTAATTCATTTGGCTGCTCATTGTTATTTTCAAACAAAGACAGTTGTTTATTTTCTTCTATATTTTGTCTTTTTTTACTCATTATCTACATCCAATGAAATCAAATAGTTATTTATTTGTCGCACGTAAAGCGGATATTGTTGTAATGCAAAACTAATTGATTTAAAAACTTCCCTCGGATCTATATCATCATATTCATGAACAAGACGATTTCTTAGTCCTGATGATGGTGCTAATTGTGTCGCTAATTCGGTAGAAATTACACCATATTTAGCAAGCTCAATGAAAGCGTCAAAATTAGTTTCTGACTTTCCAGGGTTTAGCTTTGACAATATATGGTCATTGATATCTATCGCAGCTTGAGTCATTAGTTGTAGAAGTCTTTCAATAATTAATTGACTATCAAAGCTATTTAGGTAATAATCCAAACTAATCGCTTCAAATCTTTTCAGGTTATCAAGATAACGAGCAATAAACTCTAGCCGAGTCGTAACAATCACAGTATCTATATTTGTCATACACCCCATCTTTGTAGAAACTGTTCAATATTTTGTCGTTTAGTTTGCTCAATAGTTTTAATTTCTAAATTACTCAGTAAAACTCTTTGTTTAAATTTATCAAACTCTTCTGCTTTATCCTCATATAAAACTGTCCCATCACGAGCAACGAAATGTGCTATTAATTCGGAACAACGATTGAGTTCTACAATATCAATATGATCGGCATTTATTTTTAATACTTTGCCAATCAGCATAGGTAATTCAAACAAACCCGAAATATTATTTTCCGTGTAAGCCTGACGCTGTTCATCATCATAAAAAACAGCAAAATCCCAGTCACTATTTGCGTTTGTGTTACCAGTAGCTCTAGAACCAAACAGAATTAGCATTTTGAGATAAGGAATTTTCTCAGGAAGTTGTAAGGAAAGTTCTTTTAGTTCGGCAATTGTTGGACTATTATTTTGCATTTTATGATTCTCCAGTTTTGTGAATAGATTAATCACATACATTGTTTTAGTAGTGATTACTTTACTTATGTGGTGAAAATTACATTTATATGAAGCCTGTCAATTTCTCGCACCAATGGTGCGAGTTTTTCATTTGTTGAGTTTTAGCGATCATTCTCTGGTGGTCTAATTCTCACTCTGCCTAATTCCGCAGTTACAATAGCACCTGATGCTAATTCATTTCCGTAAAGCTGAAGTACTCGCAGACAAACAACTGATTGCTCTGTTGTAGTGAGATTAACCAAGCGCAAAATGCCACAGTGAGGATTTCTCCGTACAATCGCCAACTCTCCAAAGTCTTTATCAAGCGTTACTAAAATTCGACCTTCACGGTAAGCAGTTGCTAAAATCTCCTCATCACCTGGATCTTCTGACCAATCTCCACTCCAAACTACGTCATAGTCAGCAGCAAGTAAATTGGTACGCACCCCAAACCACACACAAGTATCTAGCAGTATTTTCACATTGCTTACTCTATCAATAATGGTTCAACTCGCTCATGACCAACTAGCCTCCGTGCGTAGATTAAACAGGCTTGCACATCTTCACGTTCTAACCAGGGATAAGCTTCTAGCAAGGTTTCGATAGTATCTCCTGCTGCAAGCATCCCTAAAATATGTTCAACCGCTAGGCGGCGGCCTCGAATAATTGGTTTACCGCCAAAGATTTGAGAGTTGACTGTGATTCTTTCCAAAAGTTTTTGTTCGTTCATGATTGACCTCAAAACAGAGAGAGAAGCATTGTTAGGAATTGCTGCTTGAGGTTTGCTCATTAGCTAAACTACTCCTAAAACCAGCCGTCTGCTTATGTGCTTCTGGGGGCGGAGATTGCATATGCCTGAACTTAATGCCGCAAGCTTTGATGAGCCACCCTCTCTGTTGAGGAAATTTTTGGCTATTTAGAGAAAATTACAAAAACAGAACTTACGCAAAATTATGGAAAAACGTAGACGCGCTAGCGGCTTCCCGCAGGGTAGGACACGAAGTTAAGAAGGTTTCAGAGATCTCTTGCGTAAGTCCTAAAAAAAATTAGAGTCAGTTTAGACTATTAGTAATCGGTATTTATGTTGTTGTCCGACTCCAGCCCAATCTGTCTCAATTTTGTAACCCAGTGTACGAGCTTTTTTAACTGCATCTCCGAAACGATAACCAACTTTTACGGCTAGTTCATCGCCCAAGTGCCATGCACCATCCCGCAGAGCTTCAATCAAAAGTTCAACCTTTGTTTTTTTGCGCTTTTTCATTCGTTTATTGTCTTTAACGATTGTATGATCAGACGCTACCCAAAACGATAGCTGTTGTCAATGCATTAAGTGTCAGACTTATTTAACTAGTTAAATAAGTCAGAACTAGATGACAAGGCGGTTATTATCTCCTCTATTTTTGGTACTCTAAGATTTAGACGGAGACTCTCTTTAAAAAAAGTGGGGTAATTAATCCCTAGCAGGGATTGAAATAAATACGTCTGAACTTACTGGCGTAAGCTTTTTCTCCGTCACATCAACCAAAATCCCTATCAGGGATTGAAACCTTAAGCAACCCATATCTCATCTCCTTTGCTTTTAAACGTATAAGCAAGCGTGTCCAGTAACAACGCAGAGTGACCAAAAGCGATCGCATACGGCGCACTAACATCATGAAAACTGTACTGATCGCTAATTGGATAAATCTGAAAATGCATCGGCAAACGTAGCCGCATCCTCACTTCAGCCACGGGACGGCGAATCACATAACAGACCAAACCCTTTTTTTTGAGCCGTTTGCTAATTTCTCTAAGTCCTGGCAAGGGGTTGTCAGTCTGCCAAATTTCTACACCAGTCAAAGCCTGAACTTTCCAAGCATCAGCAATTGGCTGCAAGTCACCAGAATAGGTAAACTTCCAGTTCAGCCGTTCCTCTCGGTAGTCAAGCAACTTCATAAATGCTAGACAGTGATCAAATCTACCTTTGGCTATGGGTTGTCCAGTGCGTTCTGCGGTTTCTTTGAGTGTCCGTAGAAATGCCTCTTTCGTCCACATTTCAATTTCTAAATTGCCCAAAATACCCGGTAAATCGTAGATTTTAAACCTGTCTGCCTCGTTTTCTTCTCGTTCATCATACAAACCACATTGCAGAGGACTAGAACCGCGAAAACTAGTAGCATCTTCAGCAATGGGATTTCCTGATTTACCAGAAAGCGCTTGCCAATCTTTTGCCCAGCCTTGAATACGTCCAGCTATCGACTTCAAACTTGCGTCAAATACTTGTTCACAGGCTTCTTGAAACTTGTCTCGGCTTTGGGCATACTGTTGTTTAATTGTGCGATCGCTTAACTGATAACATAGCCAAAATGACTGTACTGCACCCCATCGACGATAATAGCCGCGAAAATCATTGATTTGTCTATAATTATCGCTAATTGTATTGTGAAAAGAGGGGCGATCGTAAATACTATTTATCGTTAACGGTGGTGAATCTACTTGAAATAATCGCTCTACTAAAAAGTTAGGTATAAGAGCATAAGCTGTGAAATTTTCAAACTTAATTGTTTGACCATCTTTTTCATATTCGTCATGCCTTCCTAAGCGTCCTAAACGTTGGATAAAGTTACCTGCGTCGGATGACTCGAAAATTAGGAAATTGATTTTAAAATCAACCCCTACATCAATTGTGCTAGTGCCAATAACTAAATCAGCCGTAAGACTTTGCTCTTTTATGCCTTTTCCAGATAGTCCTGTATTTTCTCCTACTGTTAATCCATAAGGTTTTAAGATGTCCTGAAAAAATACTTTTAGGCGCTTGACTGCTGCAATTGAATTGAGAATAATTGCACCTTTACTACCTGGATACTGTTGAAATTGAGCCAAAATTAAACCACTGTTTTCTTTTAGCCAAGTTTCCGAAGCTTTAAATGATGATTCTAAAGGAATAAAATTCAGCAAAATTGTTCGTGCAACCTGCCGCCATCCTTGTGCTTGCAGTTGTTGACCTTGTTCTGGGGTGTCTGGAAATTGATATTTATTTTGTTCAATGGGATTAATAATCTTACAACTAAATCCCGCTTTTTCTAATCTGCCAATTAAGTTTGTATCTGGTGTGGCTGAGAGAAACAAAAACTTTTTGCGGCGATTTGTACAGCGAATTAAGAGCATTGTATTAATCACACTGGCAATTTGGGGAGCAGCAAAAACATGAAATTCATCAAAAACAAACAAGTCAAAATCTTTATCAATTTTGCCCCATAGCTTATCGGGGCTGTCGCCACGAATTATATAAACCCCTCGATGCAAGTAATGAAAAATATCAGGATTAGTTAGTAATGCTTCTCTTTGGTTAGTAAGAGTTGCGATCGCGGCACTTTTTTTCAATCCTTCGTTTTCTGCATAAATCTCTAAATCAGCCCCACTTAACCGCACTACACGCGGTTCATCTTCTGGCTGAAATTTATCGATATATCCTCTAATCTGCATTTCTTGGTCGCGGGCGAGTTCGTTAGTTGGGTAAAGTCCAATGGCGGAAAATTCACCTTGAAGAACTTCTAAATATGCAGCCAAGCTTTTACCGTCGCCAGTCATTGCTGTGTTGAACACTACATCAATATTTGGATCGCGTAGTGCTTCCAAAGTTGCGGCTTGATGCCAAGAAAGCAACCAATCTTTAGGTAATTTCACCCTGTCAGGTGTTGGGACGGTTTGTGAATAAACGGGCTTGAGAGTAATACTGTATGCTTCCGTCATTTATCTTTTCTCTCTACTTCAATATCCTGATATTCCTAAAGAAATTTCTACATAGCTATCTCTTGTCATCTCCGCAGCGTATGCAATACAGGCCAAGATATCTTCTCGTTCCAAACCGGGATATTCTGCCAAAATTGTCTCTATTTTTTCTCCACTTGCAAGAAGGTCGAGAATTAAACTAACCCATATACGATGACCTTTAATACAAGGTTTACCGAAGCAAATATTTGGGTCAATGGAAATTCGAGATAGTAAATCGTTCTTAGTCATGAGAACTTCTCCAAATTTGTAGTAATTCTTCTCAATGAATCCTTTTCTCCTAATTCTGTATTCGGACATACACTTGAATAGTGTCCGTAACTGGTTGTTAAAAACTATATTGGCACGCAAAATAGAAGTTGACAAGAGTTTATATGTATAAAGTGTACGGACAATATAAATGAGTCGAAAAGGTCAGTCCATAACGCTGTCGATATCAGAACGCGATAAAGCCGAACTAGAAGCGATCGCCTTAGAATTTGGTATGATGTGGGGCGATCGCCCGAATATCTCTAAACTAATAGAAGCGATCGCTCGTCGTCAGTTACTTATCGGTAATAATAATGATTGGACCCAAGCGCGTATTAGAGCATTACGCCACTGCATTAGTGCATTAACCGACATCGGGCAAATTGAACAAGCTCAAATTATTGCCAACTTACTTTTAGAACGTAGTGAACTATCTTTACCACTGCGAAGCGAAATCGAAGGTTTCCTCAAAAATTTGCCCCCAGCTTGGCGTTTAGAAATAGACCGCTATATTGTGCGTCAGCAACCATTTCAGCTTTCCTATCAAGATGCAGCAGGACGCTTATTAAACTTTACAGTTCGCCACGCCAAAATTACACCCCACGAAAAGCGGCAATATCTTGATTGCTGGTGTGAGGAAACCGAAGGAAACTTTGATATACCAGAACTAATTCACAACTGGAGTTTACGTTTAGACCGAATTACAGATGCTGCTGTGACTTCAATTTCCGGTGAGTGGCGTACTAACTTGGATGAAATAAAAGTAGAAATGCACTTATTCGCTGGCTTGGCTTTTGCCTATCAAGCCAAACCAGAAGACGATATTCATGAATGGCTAGCAGATAAGCCGCGAGTCCGGCGAGTCATCAGGCGAGTATCTAGCACTTTTTGGTTTAGCCGCGAAATTATGCAGTATGCGCCAGATTGTGTAGTGATATTACCTGAAAATGTACGCGATCGCCTCAAACAAAAACTCCGCACTTTATGCGATTTGTACGACATCGAAACCAGCGAATAACCTCCCAAAGCGATCGCACTTTCTACTTAGTACAATTGTACTTAATTTAGGGGTTATTGTTCAATCGCGTTATTAATTGTTGTACACATTACGATCAACAAAAGATGCAAAGTAAAGAAGCATAATAACATCTCATCTCAGCATACCTTTGCGTTACCTCTGCGTGCCTCTGCGTTAAAAAATATTATCTCCTACATCCTCTCTAATACCTGGATTCCTAACAAAGATAGTCCCAGTTTCAAAGTTTTAGCCGTGAAATCACACAAAACCAAGCGTGATGTCCGCTGTGGTTCCTCTGCATTCAGCACTTGAACCCCTTGATTGCGGTCATAAAACTGATTAAATTTCTTACTCAATTCGTATAAATACTCACATAAACGGTTAGGCAGTAAATCTTGCTCTACAGTAATAATAACTTCATCCATTTGGAGTAAATACTTAACAAGTGCTAGTTCTGTTTCATGCTCTAACACAACTTTGGCATTGTCTCCTAATTCGTCAAAGTTAATACCACCCTTGCGGCTAATACCCTGAATCCGCGCATAAGCATACAGCATATAAGGTGCAGTATTACCTTTGAGATCCAACATTTTATCGTAGCTAAAAATATAGTTACTTGTACGGTTTTGGCTTAAGTCAGCGTATTTCACTGCACTGATGCCAACTACCTTAGCAACTTCATTAATGAATTCTTTCGTTTCTTCGCGTTCTTCTTCTTGTAATCTTTTTTCTAAGTCTATCCGGGAACGAGCGATCGCCTCATCCAATAAATCCCGCAACCTCACAGTATCGCCAGAACGAGTTTTAAACTTTTTACCATCTTCCCCTAACACCAAACCAAAGGGAACATGCACAAGTTCGACATCATCAGGAATCCATCCTGCTTTGCGTGCTACCTGGAAAAATTGGGTAAAATGGTTGGCTTGTCCAGCATCTGTTACATAAATTATGCGCTTTGCCTTATCTTGCTGAATCCGGTAGCGTAAAGATGCTAAATCTGTTGTGGCATAATTGTAGCCGCCATCGGATTTCTGCACAATTAAAGGCAGAGGCTCACCTTCTCTATTGGTAAAACCTTCTAAAAAAACGCATTTTGCCCCTTGGTTTTCTACCAGTAAACCTGATTTATCTAAATCTTCTACAACAGATGGTAGTAAAGGATTGTAGAAAGATTCACCCCGTTCAGTTACTTGAACATTTAGTAAATCATAAATTATCTGAAACTCCCGCCGCGACTGTTCACACAGCAGTTTCCAAGCATGAAGTGTATCTTCCGCACCTGCTTGTAATCTTACGACTTCTTGACGTGCCGTCTCTTGAAATGCTTCATCTGCATCAAACCGTAGCTTGGCTTGACGATAAAAGTTAACTAAATCTCCAATATCTAAAGCATTAGCAGTAGTCAGGGCTTCTGGGTAAACTTCCCGCAGATATGCAATTAACATGCCAAACTGCGTACCCCAATCACCGACATGATTTAGTCGTAGGACATCATGACCCTGAAATTCCAAAATTCGGGCAATAGAATCACCAATAATCGTAGAACGTAAATGTCCAACGTGCATTTCTTTGGCAATGTTCGGACTGGAAAAATCTACAATTTCTCGCTGTGGTATTTTTGTTGCTGGGATTCCTAGTCTGGGGTCTATCTGAATAGCCTGCAATTGTGCTTCCAGATATTCTCTTTTCAGTTTGAGATTAATAAAACCAGGCCCAGCTATCTCCGGTGATTCGCAGATTTCTGACACATCTAGTTCATTAACAATCGCAGAAGCGATCGCTCTTGGTTGCTTTCCTAACTTTTTACTCAACGATAAAGCAACATTCGCTTGATAATCACCAAACCTCGGATTACTAGCAGCAACCAAAATCGGATCTACTCCGGCGTAGTCAGCGCCAAAAGCAGCCACCAAAGCCTGCTCAAATTTCAGTTTTAGTTGTTCTTGTGTAGCGTTCATAAGTAAATATTATCTGTTTGAGGGGGCAATGGGCTGCTTGATGCTTAGACATTCTCAATCAAGCCCTAAAATATAGTTACATAGTTACAGTGAAGACCGTTATGGTACATTACCACCCATTGGACTGCCTTCCATCTTCGGCAGAACTGCAATTGGTTTAGCAATTGGGCGAGAACGCGGTGTTTATCTGGGGCGATCGCGTGAGTGGTTATACTGGTATGATCAACAAGGACAGAAATTACCTACACCAGAAGAATTAGTACAACAGCAAAGAGAACGGGCGGAACGACTAGCTCAAAGGTTACGGGATTTAGGGATTAACCCAGAAGAGATTTAGAAAATTGAGTGGTGCGATCGCATATTTCCTACGCTCCCTAGATATTGTCTTGCTACATAATCTGTCTTGTTACCTTTTTTCCTATCTCCCGTTTCATCTATTACTACGGTTATCGCATTTCCATCTAATGCTTTCTTGAGCTTATTTAATCTTCGGCTTTTTAATTTATCTACTGACCAATCTGAATAGGCTAAAAAATGGTGTAATGACTGTGCAGAGTTTATAGCCACCACCTTCGCTATCTCTGGTAACGATTTTCTTTTTATTGTTGATATTATCCCCAGGTGTAGATATTTGAAGCACTCATAATTCCTTACTTCTTTAAATAGGTCTTTATATTCTGCACAATATTCATCTATGATGCCAACTGTTGGATAAGGATCTCTCGCCAAATGTTTGAGGATTTGTAATTCTACATCCATTGCCCTACTTACCTTCCAGAGTTTTTTCTTTTCATCCTTTTATTCAGAATCCTCGGAAAGTGACAGAAGAGGGTTATTCAAAATTCAAAAAAGTTATTTTTTAGGAATTTTGAATAATTTAAGATACCTCCACAGGTGTTTGTAAGCCAGATGTTGGATGAGTGTGGGCGATCGCAGCTGACATAAATCCTTTAAATAAAGGATGTGGGTTACTAGGGCGCGATTTAAACTCTGGATGAAATTGGCAGGATATAAAGAAGGGATGTTGGGGATATTCCACAATTTCCACTAAGCGTCCGTCAGGAGAAGTACCACTAATAAGATACCCAGAATCTAACAACATCTGGCTGTAATTATTGTTGAACTCGTACCGATGACGGTGGCGTTCTTCAACCACTTCTTCTTGATAAAGCTTGAAAGCGAGACTGTTGGGAAGAATGTGACAATCATACACACCTAGACGCATTGTCCCGCCTAAATCAACCACATCCTGTTGATCTGGTAACAGGTTAATTACTGGATATTTGGTAGAAGGGTCAAATTCAGAACTATTGGCATTTGCTAGCCCTGCTACGTTTCTAGCCCATTCAATTACAGAGCATTGCATTCCTAAGCATAAGCCCAAAAAAGGAATTTGGCGATCGCGGGCATATTTTATTGCTGCAATTTTGCCATCTACTCCCCGAATCCCAAAACCTCCTGGTACAAGGACACCATCTATACCCGCAAGATAAGTTTCAACTGCTTCATTTTCCAAATCTTCTGAATTTACCCAACGGAGACGCAAATCACCATGAGTAGCAATTGCCGCATGGCGTAATGCTTCTACAACCGAGAGGTAAGCATCACTTAAGCGCACATATTTACCAACAATGGCAATTTCTACAGTATATTTGGGACTATACAACCGTTCCACCATCGTTTGCCAACGCGTCAGATTCGGTTGGCGCTGTTCCATGTGCAGCAATTCTAGCGCTTGCTGTGCCAGTCCTTCCCGTTCCAAAATCAGGGGTACTTCATAGATACTGCTGGCATCTTGGGCAGTAATCACGCATTTTTCCGGCACATCGCAAAATTCGGACATTTTATGTTTTAATCCAAGAGGGATCGGGCGATCGCTCCGACAAACTAAAATGTCCGGTTGAATGCCAATAGATCTGAGTTCTTTGACAGAATGCTGGGTTGGCTTCGTTTTCATCTCGCCAGCCGAGGCAATCCACGGCACTAATGTGACGTGCATGTACAGCACATTTTGCCGTCCTACCTCCTTCCGCAACTGGCGGATAGCTTCCATAAACGGTAGTGATTCAATATCTCCTACCGTGCCGCCAATCTCTGTGATTAATACTTCTGGTTGAGTATCTTTAGCAACTAGCAGTATCCGTTCTTTAATTTCGTTGGTGATGTGGGGAATAACCTGCACCGTGCCGCCATTGTAGTCACCGCGACGTTCTTTATTAATTACCGCTTGGTAAATTGAGCCAGTGGTGACGCTGTTCAAGCGCGACATGGAAGTATCGGTAAAACGTTCGTAATGTCCTAGGTCTAAATCTGTTTCAGCACCATCTTGGGTAACAAATACCTCTCCATGCTGAAAGGGACTCATTGTACCTGGATCAACGTTAATATAGGGGTCGAGTTTTAAGATCGACACCGAATAATCTCGTGATTTGAGTAAACGTCCCAGACTTGCTGCTACAATGCCTTTGCCGATACTGGAAACCACACCCCCAGTCACAAAGATAAACTTAGTCATAGTAGTTGGAATTTTTAGCAACTTCTCAAAATACATCTCGTCATTGTGCCACAGCTCACTGTGGTTAAATCTTCTTGTGCTTTTGCCGTGAAAAAACTTTTAGGATTAGTAATATCAGGCTATATAGTTACCTCCTCCGTAGCATTGGCAGAGTCATCTGTTGTAGTAGTTTTTCCCCAGACAAATCACCAGACAACTGCGGAAAAAATCTTCTTTCTTGGTAGTGCGCCACCGAATGGTCAGGTTTTCATCAATGGTAAGGCCATAACCCGTAGCCAAGCCGGTTATTTTTCCCCAAGCTTACCATTGCAGTTAGGAGAAAATCTCTTTACTGTACGTCACCAAAATCAAGAAATTCAAATTAAGGTGATTAGGCTTTCTACTCAGCCTGATTTACCACAGGGGTTAGCCTTTGCGAAAGGTTCTCTGACTCCAGATGCTGACATAGCCAGACTACCTGGGGAACTAATTTGTTTTAAAGCGATCGCACCCCCTAATGCCAGTGTATCTGTTAACCTGGCTAATCAAACTATCGCCCTTTCACCTCAACCTCAGCAGGCGCAATTACCAAGTAATTTCGCAGCTCTCACCGGGCAAAATCGGCCTACTGCCCAGTCTACCGCAGGAAAGTATGAGGGTTGCACTACATTGCAACAACTCACTTCCCAAACCCTGATTTACGGTAACAACATCACTTCAGGCGCTGTTGTGCCAGATGCAAGTAAAGAGGTAGATTTGGGAAAACCTCAATTTAAACTAACACTCAATGGTAAGACGATAACTCAACCTGGGGCTGGTAAAATTCAAATTCTTTCACCTGCACAATTGCCAGTTGCTGAGGTGGTAGCAGATGCAGGCGTAGCGCGCACTGGCCCTAGTACCGATTATTCTCGACTTACCCCACTCCCTCAAGGAACAAGAGCAGCAGTTACAGGCAAAGAAGGTGAATGGTTCCGCCTAGATTACGGAGCCTGGATTAACAGTAAAGAGACTCGCATTCTTCCTGGTGCTGTTCCGCCACGCACAGTTATTCGCAGTGTCGGATATCGTCAACTTCCTAGAGCAACGGAGATAGTTTTCCCTTTACAAGTTCCTGTACCCGTCAGCGTGCAACAAGGTGATAAAAATTTCACCCTCACACTTTACAACACTACTGCCCAAACAGACACTATTCGTCTGGATGATGACCCCTTAATTTCTCGTCTAGATTGGCAGCAGGTGGCTCCGGGGCAGGTACAATACACCTTTAACCTCAAAAAAGCTCAACAGTGGGGATATAAACTGAGATACGACGGTACAACCCTGGTTTTAGCTTTGCGTCATCCGCCGATAATTGGGCGTAAAAAACAAAAGCCTTTATCTGGTATCAAGATTGTACTTGATCCAGGACACGGTGGCAAAGAATCTGGGGCTAGTGGACCAACTGGGTATTTAGAAAAAGATGTCAATTTGGCAGTATCGAAGTTGCTACGGGACAATTTAATCCAGTTAGGAGCAACGGTAGTTATGACCAGAGACACCGATAAAGATCTCTCTCTACCAGAGCGTCAGGCAATTATCAATCAAGAAGAACCTGCGATCGCCTTATCGATACACTACAATTCTCTACCTGATGATGGTGATGCGGAAAACACCAAAGGAGTTGGGACTTTTTGGTATCATCCCCAAGCTCATAGCCTTGCTATATTCATGCAAAACTATCTAGTCAAAAAATTTGGTAGACCTTCTTATGGCGTGTTTTGGAATAATCTAGCCTTGACACGTCCATCTGCTACACCATCGGTACTGTTGGAATTGGGTTTTATGAGCAATCCCAACGAATTTGAATGGGTAACGAACTCCCAAGAACAGAAGAAATTAGCAAAAGCGATCGCTCAAGGAATTACTGAATGGTTTGGCACTGTGCGGTAAGATTTATAGATAGATTTTGCAAAAATATCTGTAATTATAATGAACCGCAGGCTGCTGATTCCTTTGCTGTTGAGCCTTGGCTTGATGATATTTCTGGCAGTACATTTTATTATCGACCTCAATCGAGTGCATAGCTTGATGATCGCAGCGGGGTCGAAACAAGGGGAAAGTTATATATTAAGTCAGGCGATCGCCCAAGTAATCGCCAAACACGAGCCGAAAATTAAAATCCAACTTTTGGAAACCAAAGGAACTGACTTGTTAGATAAATTTGAGAAAGTTGTCGAAGCTTTAGACAAAGACCGAATTACACCAGAATCGTTTCAGTCGTTTACTTTCACTTGGGAAGCAGCAATGTCAGCCATGCGCGATCGCAAAATTTGGCTAGCTGCAAACACAATATCTCATCTTACCTGATAATTAAGAGTTGATTAGGTTTACATTGTAGTAACCTGCAATTAATCCTGGTTAAAATGAAACTGCTGTTGCACCTCTGTTGTTGCATTGATATTTGCTTGGTATTATTTGCCTTATAGTCATCTGAGATTCAGGTACAAGAGCCAGGGCTTATTCCCTGGCTGATCTTGAAGTTTTTTTAATCATTGTTGCTACTGTGCTTTTGGAACTGCAATATAATTGACAGATTGAGTAATAAATTATGAATAAAAAATGGGCCGTTAAACGACTCACAGTAAATCTGACATCAAGTGAAGCGGAGAAACTTGAACAATACTGTGCAAGCACGGGAAGACCAGCAACCGATGTAATTCGAGAATTACTCCGTTCTCTTGAGGTAGACAAAAAGTAAGTATCTGACATTTAGCACTAATGTTATAGTGATATGCATTTAAATGAGATACGAACTTGTGTACTATAAGTTTCATATACTAAAGTGAAGAGTTACCTAGAAAACTTTAGGCTGGTTCTAAATATTCAGTGAGATATTTCAGTCTGTCGCCAATGACAAAAAATGGCTTATCAAGGCATTAGAAATCGCACCAGACCATGTTCACTTACTGGTTGAGTATGACCCGCATCATTCAATATCTCAAGTAGTGAAAGCTTTTAAAGGTCGCTCATCAAGATACTTGCGACAAGAATTTCCAGAACTATTGAAACTTCCTAGTTTGTGGACACATTCATATATGTTTGACACAACTGGAAAAGTTAGTACTTCATGTGTTTTGGAGTACATCAATGACCTACATCATGGATGAATAAATGAGCCACTGCGTTGGGGAGACAGCGCCGTGGTATTAGCGTAGCGTAAAGCCTGCGGCATAGCAACTCTACCAGACGCTACGCGTAGCTTGCTTCCCCAGAGCAGTGGATTTTTTTGAATTGCTGGTAATAAATCTAGCTAATCAGGTAATTTACGAATTAGCTCTTGAATTACATCGTTTGTTTTTTTCCCTTTTTCTTTACAGTAGTTTTCAAGTCTATTTGCTTCATCTTGTGCTAAGTCGATATCAATTTTCTTGTCGGTAGATTTTTTATTCATGTGTCACCAACTAGTTATAAGAATTATTTTTGATTTTTGAAAAAATTCCGTACACTTTCTTGATCTCGTACCTGAATGGCACGAAGATAAGGGAACTCTTAGTGATTTATTTTCCTTCTAGCCAAAGGAAAAAATAACGTTGTTTTCTCCTGATCCACATCAGTTAAAACTTGCGTACCATTCCCTTTAATACCCTACAAACTTTTAATAGGCTGGTATATTAATAAGTTTGTGTAGCTTTTAAACACAACATTAACTTCAACACCATTTTTATCTGTAATATACCTACAGATGTAGACTAACTCTGGATATTCAGATTCATTGTTTTCAAGTGCATCATGTCACCATACTGTTTAAAACAGTATCATTATCTTTAATGCTTTAGATGTATATCTAAAGAAGTAAATAAAACTAAGCAATTTCAGTTTTTAGATATTTTTTATACATGCGGACTGAAGATGAGAATACTAAAGCGGTTCTGATCTACTTATCTGCTCCTATCAGATTATGCTAAACTTCCTAAGAGTATTCCATCTAAACCTCCGGGGTACTCCCGCCACAGTCGCAGACTTGGCGGTGACGGGGGATAGGAGCGCTAGCTGAGTGGGGTTCAATACCTCCGAAGTTAGCAATAGCAAGGGTTTCATGGTATAATCGAAGTAGCAGAGTAGCGGTAATACGCACTGCTAAACTACCGAACCTTGAAAACATGGTATGGGGTTCTAGACCTGAATCGTGGTCTAGGTAAAATCGTGTGCGATCTGAGGTTGAACATACTAATTTTTAATTTGTACTTGTTCAAAACGGCGGTATGGACGTATCGTTGCTGGCTGTGGAGGATACTGGAATGCCAGTCCTATGAATCAGCAAACTCTGACTGCGAAGTTAGATGCTCCTGCTACATTGCTTGCAATTAGCGGCGAGAGTCGTCACTGACATCCTCCCCAAACTTCGCTTTGCTACGTATGGGGATTCCAAAATCACTCTTGGATTTTCCTCTTTCGCTGAGATGATTTACTTATAGAAGTGACCTTCTTTAAGCAGAGATCAGGCTTTCCAGAGGCGTAAATTTCTGGCTGACCACCAGTATTTTTGATTAATTCTAATCCTTTCTTAAGGATATTAATGGCAGCATTATGGTAGACAATCCCCATGCCAAACCCGTAATCAACCTAAAGGGTGTAACTATGTAATTTCATGCCAACCGTGCAAAATCGGCATCGTAAACAAACCCCATGCCAAACCCGTAATTAACCCAAAAGATGTAATTACGTAATTATTGAAACCCCACAAACCGAAAATTTGTGCTGCCAATTCCAACGGATAAGCCATCATTAGTACACTTGCTAGCGCTGCACCATTCCAGCCATACTGACTTAGCCAGTAAAATCTCTTACCACCAGTTAACCCATACAGCAGGCGAGTTAACAGTAAACCCGTGACAGTACCGTAGCAACGCATACATACAGCCATGATAAACGGGGGTGCTAAATCTAACCCCATATCTGGTTGCGGACATACATGATTACCCATAAAGTAAATGATGTCCGCAATCCCCCGTAGCAAAGACACCCCAGATGCAGCCAGAAAGGGAGCAATAGGCGGGCCAAAAACCATCCCCAGCAACAGAAAATCAGCAAACCAACTGACCCAATTAACCTGCAACTCTTTGGTGCTAGCGACTCTCGCCATTCTCTTCTTCTGCGCCTTTGCGTCTCTGCGGTTTATTTCCTAACCTACCTTAGCAATATATGGACTTGTCAATTTATCCAACTGCTGAATCAACAGACTAAGGAATAACCCGACATCTGTCACCACACCTACCGATTCCACAGAACCGCGATCGCTTAACTTAGTAACCACAGCTGGATTAATATCCACACACACCATTTTCACACCAGCAGGTGTCATATTGCCCACTCCAATCGAGTGCAGCATTGATGAGAGCATCAAAATCATCTCCGCACCTTCTATGTGTTTAGCATATTCTTCCTGTGCCTTAATCAAATCCATTTGGGTATCAGGTAAAGGCCCGTCATCTCGAATGGAACCAGCCAGCACAAAAGGCACATGATGGTGGACGCATTCATACATCACACCACTTTTAATCACTCCCGCTTCAACAGCTGTGGCAATACTGCCATAACGGCGGATAGTATTAATGATCTTGAGGTGATGGCGATGTCCACCACGGACAGCTATACCCCGCTTCATGTCCACACCAAGGGAAGTACCCATGATATTTTGCTCGATGTCGTGGACTGCGATCGCATTACCACCCAACAGGGCTTGCACGTATCCTTCCCGAATCAGTTGTGATAGATGTTCACCGCCGCCAGTATGAATCACTACAGGCCCCGCTGTGACAACTACTTTACCGCCAGCATCACGAATTTTACGTAATTCCCAAGCCACCTGTTCCACAACTAATTCCACGCGGCGTTCGCTAGAAACTCCCGCCGACATAAAACTAAATTCTTGAGTATTGCGTTGTTCCCGCGATTCCGGTTTACGAATGGTGCGGATACCTAACACATCTACAACCACGCGATCGCCTACTTCTAAATCGCGCAAAATTTTACACCTAGCAACTAACCCCTTGGCAGTTTCAGAAATAGCGATCGCGCCATCCATGCGCTGATTGTCTACCTTCATCCACTCACCGTTAATTCGCACTTCGGTAGGATAAATCGTACTCACATAGAAATCATCGGGAGCTACGCCAGCTTGAATCACAGGCTCTAGTTTGGCATCCCGTTCGTCTTGGGGCAAGTCCACAGCACCCAAATCAATCAATTGGGAGATAATTTCTTCCATCACCTCATGGGATGGTGCTGATACCTTTACCTCAGCAGCTGACGTGCTTTGCCGTTGTTCTCCCAAGTTGAAGTTCAATACTTGGAAACTGCCGCCAGAATCTACAATTAGATCCAAAGCGCGGTTAATTAAACCAGAATCGAGTAAATGTCCTTCGAGGCGAATAATGCGGCTTTCTACCGAGACATTGGCATGAACTTCTGTCTGTATTGGTTCTGTTACCCGCAAGGTGAGACACTTAGCTGCGCCACCAGCTTTGAGAAATTCGGTCAAAGGCGTTTCGATGACTCTAAAACCCACATCTGCTAGACGTGCTTTTAAAGCATCACTCGCCTTGTTCATAATCACGATATTGTCCACATTCACCGTATTACAGGCAAAGTTGACAGCATCGGCTTCGGTAATTGCAATCCGTTTTTCTGGTGCTACGCGCATTTCTATTAAGCGGTTAGAATATGCATCAAAAGCGCCGGGATAGTAGAGCAAATAACCGTTAGTCAGGGGACAGAAGCAAGTATCTAAATGATAAAAGCGCTCATCAATCAGTCGTAGAGACAGCACTTCAATATCTAGCCATTTAGCTAGAAATGGGTGAGAATCTAATTCAGAACGGAAACCGTACCCTGCCCATAACCAGCGTCCTTCCCGGTCGAGGAGTGCGTCTCCCGCTCCTTCAAAGGGCAAATCTTTAGGCAGTTCATAAACTGTATAACCGTTTTCCTCAAACCATTTTTTGAAGTAAGGTTCTTCTCCTTGACGTTCTTTGTGTAAAAAGCGGCTGAGAACAACATTATCTCCCAGTAGTAAGCCAGCATTGGCGGTAAAAACCATATCAGGCCAACCTTTCTGGGGTATCACTAAATCTACAATGGCGTGATCTTTAAGGACGTGGTGTAACTTTTGCCATTGTTCGACGGCGCGATCGCGCGATGACTTGTGAATATTCCCTTCCATCCAAGGATTAATCACATAGTCCACATCGTAGTGGTCAGGGGCGCACATCAAAAAGCGAATCCGGGAAGTCATAAAAATTTTAAGAGCGTTATAGATGCTACAAGCCTATTTTGAATACAGATTTTTTCTTTTACCAATTTTAAATCTGTTACTAACCCTCTACATTTTAATAGTTAAAGGTGGCATAAAGGCTTCGCTTTTCATTCTATTACTCAGAGGGGTACAGTGAGGTGACAAGATGGTAAAAGAATCAAAGACTTACAGCAGTTTTCGACCAAACCCGCTACAAAATAAATCGCAGAATGAATTAATTACTGGCTTTGATTATTTCCGTCTGTGGCACGATTGATTGCAATTTGCTGTAAGTAGGTAAACAAAAATATTTACAGTCATTGCGAGCGAAGCGAAGTAATCCCAACCCTTGCGGTTGCTTCATTTCGCTACCCTTCGGGAACGCCAAGGGCGAACGCTCCATACCCTACGGGAAGGCTTACGCCAACGCAATGACAGTGTGTAATTAATTGTGTTTAGGTACTTAATAGTTCAGGACTTAGGCATGGGTAAGGGAAAAACAAACCGCAGAGGATGCATAGACGCGTTAGCGGCTTCCCGCAGGGTAGAACACAGAGAAATCAGGGTTGGGGATGTTTTTGCGTAAGTCCTATAGTTTGATGATTTTGTAAGTTATTCAGTGCTGGTAACTCCCAATGGCAGAACTAACAATAACAGTTGAGGATAATCCTGAATTAAAAGATATTCAGGCTGTAATTGGCAATCTTCTTGACTACAACAACAATAGCCAGAAACAAAAAGATATAGCGTATTCCCTAGCTGTTTTAATTCGAGATGCTACAGGTGAAATTGTTGGGGGTCTAGTTGGTAAAACACATTGGGGATGGTTGTTTATCTCGCATTTATGGGTTTTGGATACACTGCGAGGTCAGGGATACGGACGGCAATTGATATTAAAAGCGGAACAAACAGCTAAAGAGCGTGGTTGCGATCGCGCTTATCTGGATACTTTCAGCTTTCAAGCTTTGGGCTTTTATGAACGTTTGGGCTACCGAACATTTGGTATCCTAGAAGACTTTCCCCCAGGTCATCAGCGGTATTTTTTACAAAAACAAATTTAGAGATTATCGTTCGTGTAATTGTTTTGAACTAAATGGAAGCTTTACCCAATAATTGGGCAGATATTAAATCTGATACTGTATATCTTTCAACCAGTGGTCTATTAGTTTCATTTGCGAATGAGCAAATAAAGGTGGGATTAAAATATGATCAGAATGGTAAACATTTAAAAGCTATTGAAAAAGGGCAAGTACCACCACGCGGTAATGTTGGGCTAGTTCCTTCTCAAGAAGAAGGCTGCGATTTGAAATCCAAAGTGTTAGGTAAAGGTGGTAATTACCGATTTCATGCAAAATTCATTGATTGTATATTGCACTTTTCTGGTTTGGTAACGGAACATTAGACCCGAATTAAGTATGACAAGACTCGAATTAAAAAATCACCAAGTTTGGCGAGATTTGACTGAAATATTAGAAAATTTAGACACCGATGTTCTTGTTAAAGAGCATCTTAAACTATGTGATTATCAAGTATGTGGCTACTGGGATGAGCAAGATGAATATTATGAAACAATTACTTTGCCTCGTAACTTAGAAGCCGAACTAGTCAGTAGCTCTATTGGCGTTACCTACAAAGAACGCTTTTTACAACTAAAGTTTTTTCTCATAGCTTCTGCTGCTGATGGTGTACATACGGCAAATAATAATTCTCAAAAGGTGGGTGAATTGGTTCTTGTTTATAATGAAAATCTGGAATTTGTTGACGAGAATGTACTTTTAGATGGTGATTATATCCAAGGTAATTATTACGCCGCAGGAAGACCACAAAGCCTCACCAAAGCTGCTGCTGAAATTCAAAAACTCCTCGAACAGCTAGACAAGTTATATTCTAGTGCAACTACAGCAGGAAAGATGGCGATCGCTACAGAAACCATCAACCAAATTGATAGTAACCCGACTTTAGCCGCACAAATACTTAGCGCCCTAAAAGCAGGTGGTGTTTCTGCTTTCGAGCAATTACTCAACCACCCCGCCGCTAGCTTTTTGATCGCTACATTAGAAGATTGGCAGCAAAGTAAGGGAACTCAAGTATAGTTTTGGGCTTCTGTTGCTCGTGGATTTATTTGTTTTTTTGTTTACTACCCCGGTATTAAAACCCAACACATAATTTCTAGTGTTGGGTTTATTGCTGCTCTACGATTCGATAAAGAGTATAAAAATCTTCAGGTAGTTGCTTTTTGGCTTGTTGGTAAATTGTTGAGGATGTGGATGCGGGTTTTCTTTGTGGAGTTGGTTTAGCCAAGGCTGGCAAAGTTGCAGAGCATAAAAATAAGCACAAAGAACAGTTATTCAGGAGTTTTATTTTCCAGTTGAACATTGTTTTCGGTATTATTGTATTTGTCAATTATTTTTATAAAATAAACCAATTAGGCACTAGATTATGGTGAGATAATTTAACTGTTTACTTACTTGTGCGATCGCAGTCTTTAATATAAAAAAGTTAATGTACTTGAAATAGCCAAACATTCCAAGGAAATCCCGTCTTTAAAACTCGTGGAGTCCGACGGGATAACGGACTGCGCCTATTCGCAAGATGAGCGTCGGTAGTATTTCATTAAAGACAATACACAAAAACAAAGTTTAGTTTGAATAATCCCCTTCAGAATGATTTGTTGAAGTGAAGCTTGCTTAACTAACATGATGGCTTTAGTAAAATCTAGCCATTGGCGCTGTCTTTGACCAGCTTCTGGATATTCTTCATATACCATTTCTACAGGCATCAAATATATCTGCACCTGGTAAGTTTTGCCTCGTTTGCGATATTTATAAGTACCTAATTTATTCACATCTACTCGTCCAATTACCCCAGCTTCTTCCCACGCTTCTTTTGCTGCTGAAGCTGGTGGACTCATGTCATTAGCAATTCCTCCTTTGGGAATTACCCATTTTTGACGATCGCGGCTTGTAATCAGCAAGATTTCAATTTTTCCGTTTTGAACTCGATAAGGAATTACCCCGGACTGCTTAAAAGTTTTGCTGACTTTTCGACTCATAGGACATATATCCTTTGTAATTCAGTCTTGTGTACAATTTTTACTCCAGAAATCAGGAAGTTGATGCCGAATGGATTTTGCAGAAGAAATGTTTTGATTCGTCAGAACTCAAAGATCTGACTTCAGAAAGTGTCAATGTTAAAGCCTCTATTAGCCAACTACTTTAAGGTAGAGATCCACTATGCGGGTTTGTGATCTAAATGCGTTGCTTGCTCTAGTGCTGCTTTTTCTCTGGCTCTCTTGGCATAGGGTTGTAGTTGAGTGCGATCGCAGCCTGTCAAAATACTCAAATTTTCTAAGCTCATCCCTCGCATTAACATTTCTACACACCAGGTATTTTGTGCTTGGGCGATCGCTGGTGGTTGTCCTTGGGGTGTTAACAGTCCCTGAGTCCACGCTTCCCAGCGTGCCAAAATCTCTGATTCTGAGATTGGTGTACCTGCTTCGTTGAGAAACATGGCGGGGTGAGCGTCTTTACGACTTTTCAGCCATTTAATTAAAGGATTATTGGTGTAAGAACCATAGTGTTTGCCCAAAATCCACTGATTTACAGGGACTTGGCGGATAAATCCTGGGGTGGTAATTTGCAAAAAGTGTCCTTGAGGATCATAGATTTGGTGCGATCGCTGCAAGTTAACTATTTCTGGAGCAGATAATCCAGCCGCAAATAACACATAAGCCAAGGCATAATCTTGTATTCCCAACTTTTTGGCTTGTCGGAAAATTTCGTGGACTAAAACAGCAGGTAAGTCAACTACTTCCCTAGCAATCATGCTTCCTGGTAAGCTATCGGTTGCTGATTTTTCGGGGTGTGTCATCGCTCCATGTAAAAACAATTCCACTAAGTTCTCTAAAAAATCATCCCGACTTTCCCATAGCTCGTGAAATTCACTGGTAAATTCAATCACGGCATATCCTAAAATCATGCCATTCAGTAAACTAGCTAATTTTTCTGCCGGTAGATAGGTATTTAAGTCTCCCTGCTGAATCACAGTAGCTAAATACTGCGCTACATAGCGGTTGGCTTCTGTTAACCCTCGTCCTAAAGCCCGGCGATTTTCGGCGGGAAATTGATCGGCTTCACCGACGACAGACCGCACAAATTCAGGCACTCGTTCTAGTGCATGTAAGCTTTCACTTGCATAATCTTTGAGCGCTTGGTAAACATTACCAGGAGGAGTTGCCCGCTGGACAAGGGATTCGCCTAAATTTTTGAAAGCGGCGGATTCTTCTAGCACTGCTAAAAGCAATCCATGTTTATTACCAAAATTCCGGAAGAGGGTGACTTCGTTGACTTCAGCTGTTTCGGCAATTTGTCGCGTTGTGGTGGCGCTAACTCCATGAGCAGTAAACAACTCAAGCGCTGAACGAATTAGGCGTTGACGAGCTGAAAGAGGTTGAGAAGACATAAGACTTATGCAAGTGGCACTTGCATCTAATCACAAAAATTGTTAACATACCAAATGTAAGTGATACTTGCTCTTCTCTACTTTAACGAACTGCTGTGCAGAACGGGTAAATACCTCATAGAGCTGCACCTAAGAAAAAACCAAAGGAAAAGCAAGTGATTTTATCATCCATCAACAGGAATTTCTATGACCGCACAACTTCCGGCGATCGCTACTGAGAGAGGAAACTCACCTCGGCTAAATTGGACAAATGTGGTATTTTTTGCAGCATTTCATGCTTTAGCGCTCCTAGCTCCTTGGTTTTTCTCTTGGTCAGCACTAGGTTTGCTGGTGTTTCTGCACTGGCTTTTTGGGAGCATTGGCATTTGTCTGGGATATCATCGCCTACTTAGTCATAAGAGTTTTCAAGTACCTAAGTGGCTGGAATATGCGATCGCTATTATTGGAGCCTTAGCTCTCCAAGGAGGGCCGATTTTCTGGGTTGGGGGACACCGCCAACATCACGCCCACACCGAAGATACCGACTTAGATCCCTACTCTGCTCAGCGAGGATTTTGGTGGAGTCACATGTTGTGGATTTTTTACCCGCGTCCTGAGTTCTTTGATTATGAAGTCTATCAAAAATATGCGCCTGACCTAGCACGACAATCATTTTATCGCTGGCTAGATCGCTACTTCTTGCTGTTGCAAATTCCCTTGGGACTACTGCTGTATGCCTTAGGAGGATGGTCTTTTGTGATTTACGGCATTTTTGTCAGATCAGTCTTACTTTGGCACTCCACTTGGTTTGTCAACTCTGCATCACACCTGTGGGGCTATCGCAGCTTTGAGGCCAATGATGGCGCTCGTAATCTGTGGTGGGTATCCCTTGTAACTTATGGCGAAGGATGGCACAACAACCATCATACTTACCCCCACATGGCGAAATCTGGATTGTCTTGGTGGGAGATTGATATTACTTGGTGGAGTATCCAAGTATTAAAAACTTTGGGATTAGCTAAAAAAGTCGTCTCACATCCCCCTCAAGGTGCAAGTCAAAGTTGATGGTTATTAGTACTAATGCAACCAACACTTGCATATAAACAGTTCGTAATCAGCACTTCAGAGCTTTATTACAAGTCTTCAAAATTGATGTGAAAACAAGTAAGGGCGTAGACGCGCAGCAACTTGTCGATAGACATCACAATAAAATTCAATGAATTTGTCAAGCCAACTGCTTATCTTGCTGTTGGCTTGGCAATTTTTTTGACTAGTTCAACATCAGGAATTATAGCGATAGCCAGTTAGTTTAGGACATAAACTGATCATAAAACCCGGACACCAACAGACTTTCAAACCTTTCCCTCCTGTCCCCTGTTCCCTGTCCCCTGCTATAGGACGCATTCACAGGATAAATTCCCAACATTTTATGTTGCATACGGGTTGCATGTGAGTTGCGGTTGAGTATCTTACTGCTATAGTATGAATACAAATCAGAACGCCATCTACACATTCAGAATGATCAACAAGCAATCTCTTTGCATTATTATTGTTACAGCAACGTCATAAAGTTTTTGTAATCAACTTTCAAATCAACCATTAGTAGTTTGCGATCGCCCCATACTGGGATTAGATAAAATGCAATCTTTCGCTAAATTTTCTGCTATGCGTACCCAACAAACCACTTCCCTGTTACAAGTATGTTCTCGAATTATTACACCATAAGCGCATGACTTGGAATCAATTAAGAAAATCATTGTCTAGCTTGAAATATGTCCAGTATCTCAAGCACTAATGTTGACTTGGTATCTTTGTAAACAACCTAATTTTTGAGGTAATTGTCCAAGTTAAAATGCTTTTATCCTAATTTATAGTAATGCTAGAATCCTTACTGCCATCTACAAAAGTTTGCGCCATCAAACATAATTAAAAAATCAATGCACTTAAACTGTCGGTCAATACTGGGAAGGCTGCACACTTTAGCTCCACTAGCCAAATATAGCTGCAAAATATTAGGAATCTCAACATCAGATGAATCCGGACAATATTGAGGAAGTTCTAAAGAACATTGTGATTTTGGATAAAGCAAAATATCTGGATGCATAAAGTCATTTTGCTGAAAATAATCATAAGCACAACAAGCCTTGTAATGACTTTGTGTTGGTAAGGATGCACATCCCAAAAAATATTGATTTCCACTCCAAGCAAGATAATTGGCTAAACCTTTAAAAATCAATGAAAGCGCCTGAATAGTGCGGTATTCTTTTGCTATACATGCGCGCCCAATTTCCACAGTTACCTGAAGCAAAGAATCGTTAATCTGACTGAGATTAAAATATTGATCAGCATAAAAGCCTAATGCTTGAGAAGCCATGCTATAGGTTTGCATGCGGTAACTTCCAATTATTTTATCAGTCTCTTTATCAATGAGTATCAAATGATGCCAAACTGCGTCAAATTCATCTTGATCCATTTGAGTTAGGTAACTACTAGAGTATCCCAAACCTAGTTCCAGATTAAAAACTTGAAAACGTAACCGAAAAATAGATTCTAATTCTTCATTATTTAAGGCGAGTCTTATGATGTAGTTTTCCGTTTCGACGATTGGAAAATCTTTTAGACTATTCAATGAATAATCAATGCTAATTTTAGAATTATGCATTTGCCTTCCTAGTTAAATTTATGAAAGTTTGTGTTGAAAGAAATAAAAGGTGAGCATCCCACTTTTTTGCATGTCATTGTGAGAAAAACGAAGCAATCGCAAAATCTCTAACTCAGCACGAGTCCATGCGATTGCTACCCTTCTCCTAACAAAGACGCTGCGCGTAGCTTGCTTCCCGTAGGGGTACGTGAACACTTCGTGACGTCGTTCCTTCTCTCTACGAGACGCTGCGCGAACACAATGACAGTTATTATTTCATTGGAAAATAAAAACTGGGATACACCCAATAAAAGTGTACTGAGTTTTTTTTCAAAATCAAATAGGAGTCCCAAATGTGACCGTTCTAATCTTTTTTAAGCCAATTTACTTCTGCTAATACTAGTAACCTGTCTCATTAATATTGATTGAGTAGAGCAAAATGTAATATAACTGTAATTTAGACAGGATAAGCTTCCCTGGTGAATGAATCATACAATTAGATGTATCTTGACTCAATCCCAATATTATGTCGGCGCAATACATAATAGCAACTCATATGCAACGTATATGCAATGCTTTGAACAGAGATCCACAAGAAATTACATAATAAATATACAATTTGCCTAATAGATTCAACAATTATCACTCTCACTAGTAAGTTGTTATGGAGAGCATAACCAGACGCGCAGTGACTTGTCGATAGACATTACAGCAAATTTAAAGAAACTACCAAGCCGACAGATGATCATGCTGTTGGCTTGGCCATTTTGATAGCTAGTACCACTACGCGTAATTCGTAGTAAAGCTCGATAGCAAGTCACACGTTCCTACGTCGCTAAGGCCTTCACTTGCTCAATTTGTGGAAACCCCAAAATTCAAAGACCCTGGGCGTAGAGTATTGTTGCATACGAGTTGTATATGAGTTGTATATAAGTTGCGGTTGAGTATCTCACTGCCATAGTATGAATACAAATCACAACGCCATCATTCCTTCAATGGCATCATGAAATAGCATCTTAGTTTTTAGCCCAACGAATGTAATTTAACCTGCGTTTCTCATTACTGCTGATATCTACAAACATTGCTAGATACCTGTTTATAGGGTCTATAAAATGATGACAGCAGTGGAAGACTATACCTTTATTTTCTATAAAGGTTTATTTTGAAGTGGAATTTCGATACAGCAGTCCTTTCACCACTCTAGACAAGTTATCAGACTACATGAACAAGCAACCTTTTCACATTGTTAAATATTGGAATTAAGGTTAGAACACATGACTAAGAGCCTGTTGCAATCACAACTACCACAATCTCAAGTACTTAACAGTGGAAATCTTCCTTCTCCTTTAGTTAAACCGCTTGATGATAATAACTATATTGTGAATTTAATTGCTAAAATCACTAACCAATCTGTTAACTCAGTTCGACAGAATCTCTACCAAGAACAAGTTTGTCTTGGTAGCAAACAAATGCATGATTTTCTTAGGCTGGGTTTAGTGCCACATGTGTGGAGCAACAAACTAAACGAATTTTATGAAGATACTGATGCATTTTTGTACGAGTTGATAGTGTGGAACCGTAATAAAATTAAGCTCCAAATGCGTGATTGGATTGGAAAGTATTTAAGCCGCGAAGGGAGTTCTTTTAAAATTCTGTGTCTGGGGGATGGGTTGGGCATAGATACTTTGTATCTAGCTCAGGCGGGACATCAACTTACTTATTCTGATATACCAGGATACACAGAAATATTTGCCCGCCTACTATTTAAGGACTCCCTCTTTCCAATAAAGATTTTAAACAGTACAGAGGCAATCCCCAAAGCAGCCTACGATGTGGTCTTATGCTTAGACGTACTAGAACATCTTCCTAGTCCATCCTCCTTAGTAGGTGAGATAGCTAGCTATCTTCGACCTGGTGGACGAGCTATCATACACGCCCCATTCTACAATCTTTCCAAGGCTTGTATGACGCATCTAAAGTCGAATCAGAAGTACAGTGGGAGATTGGATTTGTTTACCAAACAAGGATTGTATCTGATTGATGGACAAATCGGCTGGAACCCGATTGTACTTCGTAAAATTGACCAAAAAGCACAGATACCTAGTTTGTGGAATCCTCATCTATTGGGCTTGCGGCTAATGGGGCTGTATATCGCAGTAGCTACTCTTTTATGGGGAAAACCTTTTGATTGGATTGTTAAGATAAATCAGTTTGACCCTGTTCACTTGTTTGATCTTGTTGACCAAAGTTAGGAGATACAAGTCTCGCCCTTCTAGGGCGAACGCGTGATTTTTGATGTATTGTTTTATTGGCAAGGAGCAAAGCAATGTTGTTGACCAACTTACTAGTAAAAGATGATTCCTCTAAGAAGCTTTTAGGAGAGCGAAGACTTACACTACGTAAACAACAAGACAAAACTTTAGAAGCAGACGTAAAAACTGTTTTGTCTTACAGAAAATGGATTCAGACTACAACTAATAATACTTTTGATAATACAAGAATATTAGGAATAGTAGCAGTTGCCAAAGGATCTGAAAATTATTTACCTTATACTATCCCAAAAATTATTCAGCAAATCTCTGAAATAGGGATGATGGCTGATATAATAATCGGTCTTAACAATGGCTTTGAATGTCCGGCTGTTATTGATCGTTTTACTTTGCGTTCAGATGTCCAAGTTATTCATCTTTATACTGGAGAAAAAGTGACAAATAACACTCCAGCTAAAATATTTGACAATTTAATGTGCCAAGGAAAACCCTATTGTATAAATAACATCGACTTTCAGCAAGCTAAACATAGGATATTTGTTGTCCATCAACAAGAGGGACACTACTCAGCAGGTAAAATTCGAGTTTTGGGAGATATTTATGGCTCATTACTGATAAAAAGTATAGGTAATGGATGGATACCACCTGCAATTTTAGTAACTTTTGATGCTGAATCTCAATTTTTAGTTGAGCAAAAATACCCATATTTTGAGTCAGACTCTAACGGTTTAAAACTAATAGTAAATCAGCTACAAAGTCAGCCAAAGATAGATATTTTAGGTCTAAGATATAAATTTTTCGTCTATAAAAAAACTGTGATAGATAAAATTGAAGTTTTAGTGCCTGATTTTAACGAGGATTTGCCTCCTATTCAATGGTTTTTAGATATTGTTCACGGTAGATTTAGTAGTTTTATGACTAAACCTGGAGGTGGTACATTTGGTAAAACTGATGCCATAATTAGCTTGTTAACAGTGATTTCTGAAAGCTATCCAGGAAGTAGATCTGAAGACTCTCATCTCACTATATTGGCAGAACATGCAG
This sequence comes from Halotia wernerae UHCC 0503, assembly GCA_034931985.1. Taxonomy (GTDB): domain Bacteria; phylum Cyanobacteriota; class Cyanobacteriia; order Cyanobacteriales; family Nostocaceae; genus Halotia; species Halotia wernerae. The sequence continues at coordinate 23,474 of JAYGHB010000023.1, read as the reverse complement.
GTTTTGTAGGTGATATACTTATAGATGTTGTAGCTACGAATAGAACCCCTAAAGTTACAGATATGACAACAGATAAGCCGCCCAAAAAAGCCTGGATAGAACAAGTATACAGATGGTCTACTTCTGTTCAAGGATTGAAATTACTGTATGGGGAGCATAACATTAAAATGATTGTAGATAATGGCTTACCTTCGTGGTTACCTTTGACAACAAAAAGTGAAATTTTTAAGCTTGTAATAGGAAGAAAAAATAATTTATTTACAATATTTAAGAAATTAAAATTTTCAGTTATTGCCTTTTTGACATCTCAACAAATCAAGAATAGGAGTATACAAAATCCTGACGTATTACAAGGCAGAGAAGCAAAATCTTTTTGGTAAAAACAGCGGAGTAAATGACACATATTATGCTAATATTTAATTAATAAAAAACCACGCTCATAAGAAGTGTGGTTTTTTATTAATTTGCCAGTAGTCACCTATAGCAACAGAAATATCGTTCAAGGGGAACTCTTGACGAAAAAATATCTTAACAATTGTGGCAACTGCTATACAATGAGAAAAGTTTGAAAATAGTCAGAGTATCTGACCAAGCGATCGCTTCCTAAACTGAAGCAGGTGGAGTAATAATTATTTATTGAAAATTCTGTTAAATTAAACAATTATTATTAGTTATCATATATTGATCTGTTATGTGTGTTAATTTTACATTAACGCACAGGGTGTAATTTGTATTTTGTAAATATAAACGACTTGTTATCAATGGCAACTTCTTCATTTATGTAAGGTGTTGTATATGAGTTGTAATTAAGTATCTCAATAACATAATATATAAATAATTCCAAAGTTTTAGCAATAGCATAATAAGATAAAAGTTTTTGGTAGATAAACGTTGTTGCATGTCCATTGATTATTGTGGTATGCGACTGATAATATTTGCTCATTAAGTACATACCCAAACGGTTATATCTAAACTAGCAATGTGTTTTCCTAGCTTATCTATAACTATTTCTGGATCTGACTTTTCACTAGATCTGGGAAACCTCTCTGTTTTGAAAAGTTCTGTTCACCCACCGTTCGTGCAGCGTCGACCATAGGAGAAGTTTCCGAGCAAACTTTTCGCTCCTTACAGGAGAGAGGCTCTGAATTATCCTCATTTCCTAGTAGGAGTTGGGGGTTAAGTTTCATACAAACTTTTCCAGATGACGTGAAAAGTCAGTATTTGGGGAAACATTAATTGTTTTTCGGATTAATTATACTAATTTGAAAAAAGAATGTGACAAATATAGAGACGCACCATGTCACTTCTCAAGCAAAGATTTGTTGCAATTATTAATTGAATCGATATCATTTAATCTGCGGCAATAGAGCCAAATATTTAATTGTTTGATCATGATATGTAAAATTATGGCAGTATCTCTAATTCTCAGAACTTATTACCAACAAACCACACGATTCTCCCAATACGACGATTAAAAGTGTCCACCTTTTCAAACGATATTTTCTCCTGTGACTTAACTAAATTAATAAAAGGTGATCAAAATTAGCAACTTTTAGTAGAACTCAGAAAATGATTGATACCACTCACAAACATTTAATTATCGGGGCTGGTTTTGTCGGATTGGGTATGGCTCAGGCACTCAAGGCTAATGATATTCTCTATGATCAGGTTGATGCCAGCGACAATATTGGCGGAAATTGGTATCACGGCGTTTACGAAAGCGCACACATCATCTCGTCACGGAAGATTACCCAATTTGCCAATTTCCCCATGCCAGATAATTACCCCGATTTCCCCAGCGCTCAAAACATGTGGGATTACTTGAATGCTTTTGCCCATCATTTTGACTTACGCAGACATGTCGAACTTAATTGTACAGTCACTTATGTACGACCAGTTGAAAATAATCTCTGGGAAGTAAGTTTTGCCAACGGCGAACAGCGAATCTACAAAGGGGTGTTATTGTGCAACGGTCATCACTGGTGCAAACGATTTCCCAAGTTCAATGGAAAATTTAACGGAGAGATTATCCATTCCAAAGATTACAAACGCTCTAATCAACTTCTGGGTAAACGAGTTCTGGTTATTGGTGGAGGAAACTCAGCCTGTGACGTAGTAGCAGAAGCGGCTCGCGTCGGAGCTAAATCTGTTCTGAGTATGCGCGAATCAGTGTGGTTCATCCCAAAGTCATTTGCTGGAGTTCCAGTTGTTGATTTATTTAGATGGTGGATGCCGGAATGGTTTCAACGGTTTATGGCTTATGGAATCATACGTCTGACGTTCGGCACACACAATAATTATGGTCTATCTAAACCCAATCATCAGGTTTTCGAGAAGCACCCGACTCTGAACAATGAAGTGCCTTACTATATAAAACATGGACGAATTACTCTCAAGCCTGCTGTGCGTCGATTTGATGGTTGGGAGGTTGAATTTGTTGATGGTAGTCGAGAAGCATTTGACCTCATCGTTTGTGCAACCGGTTACTACGTCGCGTATCCGTTCCTACCCCCAGAACTTCAGCGCGTCGAAGGAGCAGTGGTTAAATGTTATGCAGGCTCGTTTCTCGACGATTACAAAGGACTGTATTACATTGGTTGGGGACAACCACGAGGTGGGGTCGGATCTCTCATTGCGGCTTATAGTTCGGTCTTTGCTAAGTATCTTAAACTTCAGGATGAAATCAATGTGCCTGTTGGTCTGGTTTTCAAAGAAGCAGGACAACATCTGCCGAAAAACCATCTTTCTGATCCCCACCAGATTTTTAATGAATTAAAGCTCTGCCATCTCTTATTTAACCTGCTCGTTAAAAAAGCCCATCAGGTTGATACCTCATATCCTAACTTTATTAATATCCCACTTCCTCCCCTACAAGGAATCCACAAAACTCAACAGTTAGTAAGTTATGAGTAATGATGCAATGTAGAAAGTCGAATGCAATCCATAATCAAGCCTTCAACGTGGGACGCAACGAAGATAACAGGCAGTTAGTGAATCAGTCAAGTTTTTGTTGCAGACAGAAGCAGCGCGAGGTGTGGATCAATTTAATTACTATAGTGATTTTGCCGATCGCATCCGTACTATCAAAAGTGCTTTACTAGATATTCTGGTAAATTTGAAGCAACAAGAAGCATGTAGACAGCAAGCAGGGCGGTAAATTCATTATTCCCATACCATCTCCCAAACTTCTCTAGTGATCATAATATGAACCAATCATCACGACTGGAAAGTGCTGGTTTAGACCATCTCACCAGATCTATCGATCATCTCTGTCCTAACTGTGGTCATCATGAGTTATTCGTGTTCTACGAAGTCTATAATGTTCCTGTCCACAGTTACTTGATGTTGTCTACTCAGCAAGAGGCTCTTGATTTCCCATGTGGTGATATTATTCTGGGATTGTGCGATCGCTGCGGCTTGATCACAAATACTGCTTTTGATTCCAAGTGGTCAGCTTACGCACACAACTACGAAGACCAGCAAAGCTTTTCGCCTACCTTTAATAAATTTTCTCTAGATCTGGCAAATCGCTTGGTCGAAAAGTATGACTTGCACAATAAAGATATTGTTGAAATTGGTTGCAGTAAAGGAGACTTCTTACTGCTACTGTGCGAATTGGGACATAATCGCGGTGTCGGGATTGATCCGAGTGCTGTACCGGGACGAGTCAACACTGAAGCTGCTGATCGTGTGATTTTTATTCCAGATTATTACTCTGAGCAACATGCTAAGTATGTTGGTGACTTTATCTGCTGTCGCCATACCCTAGAACATATTCAACCCACTGCTGAATTTGTTAAGACTGTACGCTTTTCCATTGGCGATCGCACAGATACTACTGTTTTCTTTGAAATTTCTGATGCTACCCGTGTATTACAGCATCTGACATTTGAGGATATTTACTACGAACACTGTTCTTACTTCACACCAGGGACACTAGCTTGTTTGTTCCGTTCTTGTGGTTTCGAGGTCATTGACTTATATCGAGCTTATGGTCAGCAGTATCTTCTCATCGAAGCCCAACCTCTAGCAATGCCTTCTACTCAGTTACATCCCTTAGAAAATAGTGTGAAACAGACTGCTGAGGCTGTCAAACACTTTGTTACCCAAATTGACCAAAAGCTAACCCATTGGCAGCAATATTTAGAAAAGATGCAGACACAGGGTAAGCGGATAGTTATTTGGGGGTCGGGATCTAAGTGTGTTGCGTTTTTGACAACCCTCAATCCCATCGACAAAATTCAATATGTGGTTGATATAAATCCTCATCGTCATGGAAAATTCATCCCTGGCGTTGGTAAGAAAATCATACCACCAGAATTTCTCCGAGAGTATCAACCAGATCAAGTTATTGTGATGAACCCCATCTACTGTCAAGAAATTCAGCAAATGCTGGATAACCTGGGGATAAGTACCAAAGTCATAACTTTGTAATATCTACTTTTGACTAACGTATTTCCTATGAGCAATAATCAGCCAAAATTAAGCATTAGATTACCTATATACAATGGTGAAAATTTTCTCAAAGAAGCCATAGATTCAGCAAATACTTTGGCAAATTTGGCGAATAATATTAATTAAAAGTTGATAAAATGAATTTAATTCGTCTTCTACTTCGTACTTCCACTACTTTCCTTAGCCTCGCCGTATTGGCTGGAATCCTCAGCGGTGCTGCTGCTGCTGGTCTAATTGCTCTAATTAATACAACATTGAGTCAAAATCAACCATTGGGAACAACGCTAGTTTGGAGCTTTGTAAGCCTTTGTCTGCTGCGGTTAATTGCTAATTTTGTTTCTCAAATTTTGTTAATCCATCTTTCACAAAAAGCTGTCCTCGACTTGCGAATACTTTTAAGCCACCGCATTCTTGCTTCTCCTTTACGTCAATTAGAACAAATTGGCGCTCATGGTCTTTTGGCTATCCTCACTGAAGATATTCAAGCAATCTCTAGCACAGCTTTTACTATCCCTTTTTTATGCATTAATATTGCCATTGTAATTGCTTGTCTGATTTATCTTAGTTACCTCTCTAAAACCATTTTTCTTATAGGTATTGGCTTTATGTTTTTAGGAATATTCAGCTATTCAGTACCAATGAAAAAGGCCATGTCTTTTCTTCAATTGGCTCGCGAACAAGAAGATAGGTTGTTTAAGCATTTCCGCACCGTAATTCAAGGCACAAAAGAACTAAAGCTTCATCACCAGCGACGGCAAGCATTTCTCCGTCAAGACCTCTATGGCACTGCCTTAACATATCGTCGTCATAATGTTGTGGGCATGAGTATCTTTGCTGCTACCACCAGTTGGGGACAAATTTTATTTTTTATAAGTATTGGTTTAATTTTATTTATCATACCAGTTCTCTACAAAATTCCTGCTACAACTTTATCTGCATATACTCTAACTACTGTTTATTTAATCTCACCTTTGGAATATATTATGAGTATGATGCCTACCATCACTAAAGCTTTAGTTGCTTTAAAAAAAGTTGAGTCTTTGGGGCTTTCATTGGCAGATGAATTAAATGAAATAGATTCTGATTACTCGATTAATTCAGATAAACACTGGAAGTGTTTAGAATTGAATAATGTCACACATACTTATTATCAAGAACGTGAGGAAAGTAACTTTATACTTGGCCCTATTAACTTAAAATTTTATCCAGGGGAACTTATTTTTATTGTAGGAGGTAACGGTAGTGGTAAGTCTACACTTGCTAAGTTAATTACTGGACTTTATATACCTGAGACAGGAGAAATTTATTTAGATAATAAACTCGTTTATCATAAAAATATAGAGTGGTATCGCCAGCAATTTTCGGCAGTATTTTCTGATTTTTATCTTTTTGATCGCTTACTTGGATTAGATAGTAGTGAGCTAGATATTCAGACCCAAAAATACCTTGTTCAATTGCAACTTGATCATAAAGTTACAGTTAATAAAGGCGTGCTTTCTACTACCGAACTTTCTCAAGGACAGCGCAAACGTCTTGCCCTTATTACTACTTACTTAGAAGACCGACCCATTTATCTGTTTGATGAGTGGGCATCAGATCAAGATCCTATATTTAAAGAAATTTTCTATACTCAACTTTTGCCAGAACTAAAAAATAGAGGCAAAACTGTACTAGTTATCAGTCACGATGATAAATATTTTCACCTAGCAGATTGGCTCATTAAGATGGAATATGGCAAGGTAAAGGTGGAAGATTTATTTTCCCAAAAAATATAAACATGTAGATATAGTAATCCGGTTTGATTTGGTGAATCAGAAAGAAATCATATGATGTGTACTGAATTTTTTCAAAAATCAAATATGAGTCCTATATATAATTCAAGGTTCTGGTGAAAGAGTAGAAAACAGAAGATCAAGTAGCCAGAGATATGTTGTTGATTTCTACAAGCCGCACACTCGTGACTTCTAATATAGTTTGCAGTGCTAGCCAAACCTGTTGCTGAAAAGCAGTACCCCCAGTACTCACAGGGATATAATCTAAACTATGGCGATCGCCTTTGAGATAAGTTTTAATACGACTAGTAAAGCCCTGTGGATCTTTCACTTCTTGAAAGTAGAAGTTATTGTAGCGTCTTTGGAGGAGTTTAACCATGCGTTGCTCGTAATCAGCAAAGTCAACAGCGCAAAGTTTTTCGCCATCAGAGACAATTAGAATTGTCCCAAGTTCTGAATTGATTTTGTCAAATAATAATTTCATTGATGAAATCTCATGTAACAAAGGTTTCAGAATATTCATGCAACAAAACCTCAAAGTAAAACTTATAACTCTTGCACAATCATGCTGTTTTTGCACATCCTTGCCATAGTTTGCTATTAAGTTAATTAAGTTTTAGGCATTACCCCAGTTCATCGTTTAAAGTGGCGATTGAGATGGCTTTGATGGGTAAAACCGCAGGCGATCGCAAATTACTTAAGCAATTTACTCAGCGCTGCTACTAAAACTTGATTTTGTGACTCAGTACCAACAGTGATGCGTAGTTTATTGTCCAATTCTGGCTGCCGAAAGTAGCGGACTAAAATTCCTTGTTCCTTCAACTTTTGATAGAGATATTCTGCATTGCCTTGGGGAGGCTGTACTAATAAAAAGTTGGTTTGGGATGGCCAAACCTGGAAACCTAGTTGTTTTAAGTTTGTTGCTAGCTGAGTTCGTGAGGCTTTAATCTTGACTACACAAGCATTTTTATAAGTTTGGTCACTGATAGCAACTGCCCCAACAGCACAGGCGATCGCATCAATGTTATAACTATCTTTGACCTTAAATAATCCATGCAGCAGTTGCGGATTCGCTACCCCAAAACCCAGCCGCAATCCTGCCAAAGAGTAACCTTTAGAAAGTGTCCTAATCACGATGACATTTTCATAATCTTTAACTAAAGCTAATGCATTTCCTTCGGCAAAATCCACATATGCTTCATCAATTACTAAAATCCCAGATAATTGAGTTGCTAATTGCCGCAGATCATCTATGGATACTATATGCCCTGATGGACTATTAGGCGACGCAATGAATGTCACAGATCCATTAGCAGCAACTAATTCTTCTAAAGGTAAGCTGTAATCTTGATTGTAGGGAATCTCTATAATCTCTGCGGACTGCATCTCGGTTAATGTGCGATACAGCACGTAGGTTGGCATCGGGTAGACTACTTGTCGTCCCGGTTCTGCACAGGCTCGCATCACCAAGTTTAAAACTTCGTCGCTACCATTACCCACAATAATCCAATCATTAGGTATTCCTAAAACTTGACTGATAGCTTGCCGAAATTTTTCCCCAAAAGGTTCTGGATAGCGCCGTAACCATTCTCCATCAATACTCTGTAGTACAGCTAGTGCCGCTGGGGAGGGAGGATAGGCATTCTCGTTGCTGTTGAGTTTAATAATCGGTGTCCCGGCTGGGGGCTGTTCACCAGGAACATAGCCAGCCATTGCATCAACATGTGAACGGAAGTAGTTGCTCATAGCTCGGTTTTGGATCAAACTTGGGCTTGCTTGATGGAGTGCTGCATTTATGCGAAGTTCAACTTATAGCAGGGAACAGGGAACAGGTTGGAAAGTCCTTTGATGTCCGGGTTTTATGATCAGTTTATGTCCTAAATTACCTGGTGATAGCTATACAATTTATGACAATATCAAAAATCAGGTGTTGAAATGCAAGATAAATAGAATTTTAGTGTTTTTTTTAACCACCAAGACACTAAGACACCAAGGGGAAAAGTCATAATCTGAATACTAGCCTTAAAACTATGAGTGCTAAGGAAATATATCTCAGACCTGCTCAGGAAATAGATGCATCGGTGCTGAGTGCAATTCATATTGCTGCTATCAAGGCTTTGCCTGCAACTTTCTATACCGAAAAAGAACTATTGGCTTGGCGCAATTACCGCGAAAAACCTGATGGTGCAAATATTTTAAAGAGTATGAAAGTAGAAAATTTCTGGGTAGCTGTCGAGCGTGATATTATTACAGGATTTGCTAGTTTTATTATTGATGAACTGATTGGGCTGTATGTTCATCCTCATTATCAAGGTGAAGGAATTGGACGCGCTCTAGTTCAACATTTTTGTAACGAAGCTGCTGCTCAAGATATAAATAAAGTAATTACTACTGCTAGTCTTTATGCTGAAGGATTTTATTTGCAACTAGGATTTATTACTATTAAAAAAGCACCTCATCAATTGAGAAATCAGATAATTGTTCCAGTCACTAAGATGAGTAAGCTATTGACCAAATAATTACTAATTCGTAATTCGTAATTAAAGGTACAAGCCCCTAACTTTAGTTATGGAGACAAATAAATTCCTTCCTTCTTCCAAGCCCCCGACTTCATTCGTGGGGTAATAACTACGAATTACGAATTATCAATTACGAATTATGTTGACATGTAATCTGTTTTTCAGCTGAATTTATTTGTGTAATTAATTTTGTTTAACTACTTATAGTCTTTAATAGTAGCAACATTTAACCTTGCCCTCTCCACAACATCAGCATCCCACTATTCCACACTATGACTACCTGCGATCGCTCTGTAATGATTACGCTCAATGGTGGAGCGAATTGAGCAGAAGCGATCGCCCCTACTGTTGATTTTACGGTGCAGATGGTGCAACCACTTTTTCCACAGACTATAATGCAAGTAAGTACTTGCAATCTTGAATGAATAAAATTATCCGTTCTTCCGCCCTTACTCGTGCGCGTTTAATAAAAGCTGCCTCACAGGTATTTGCTAGTCTAGGTGTTCAAGGAGCAACTACCCGTGAAATAGCTCGTGTGGCTGGCGTGAATGAGGTGACTTTATTTCGCCATTTTGCAAGCAAAGAGCAACTTCTAGGAGTAGTGATTGAAAATGCTTTAACACTTCAAATAGAAGCTCTGGCTCATCCCGAAGCATGGACACAAAATCTTCGCGTTGACTTAAAGAATTATGCCCAGCTTTATAATTCTATGCTAGAAGCCCAAGAAGACTTAATTCGTACCTTCATTGGAGAAGCCAAGCGTCATCCTGAGGCTGCAAAGCAAGTGATTCAAGCAGCAGTCAAGCCTTTAGAAGAAAAACTTATAGCTTATCTGCAATCCAGTCAAAAACTAGGCAATGTTAGATCAGATATTGATCCGTTGCCCGCAGTTGATATGTTTACAGGAATGCTACTAGCCGGAATGCTATGCCGTAGTGCTAATTTTAAACAAAAGAAGTATGACCGTGAGCATTATATTGAAACTTGTGTAGATATTTTTGTGCGTGGTATTAGTACGGCTCCCCTGTAAATCATGAGTCACATTAAAAAGCGTCTGGGAGTGTTGCCGTGTTTCCACCCCAAACGCTTTTTATTTTCAACTTGCTCCTCACACAAGTAGAAGATATCATCTATTTTATGGGATGGCAAGTATTATGGGTGAAACTTGGCTAATTGGAACATTTCTACACACAAATTAAAAAGCGCCTGGGAGTGTTGCCGTGTTTCCACCCCAAACGCTTTTTATTTTCAACTTGCTCCTCACACAAGTAGAAGATATCACCTATTTTAGGGGATGGCAAGTATTATGGGTGACACTTTATCAACTGCACCACCATATTTAGTGTAAAAAGTGACGTACACCCGTTAACACCATCACTAAACCCAATTCATTCGCAGCTTTGATGGAGTCTTGATCCCGTAAACTTCCTCCTGGTTGGACAATAGCAGTAATTCCCGCTGCTGCGGCTATTTTTACTGAATCATCAAAGGGGAAAAAGCCATCGCTGGCAAGAGTTGCGCCTTTGGCTTTTTCCCCCGCTTGTTCGAGGGCGATTTTAACTGAGCCGACGCGATTCATTTGACCAGCACCTATACCTAGGGTAGTGCGATCGCTTGTCACTACAATTGCATTCGATTTAACGTGTTTGCAAACTTTCCAAGCAAACAGCAACTCTGCCAATTCGTCAGCAGTGGGTTGACGTTCGGTAGCGATTTGCCATTGGTTAGTATCTGCAATAATATCATCAGCAGATTGGACTAAAAAACCGCCTGCGATCGCTTTTATAGTATCTTTGCATCCACTATGCAAATCTGATAAAGTCAAAACCCGCACTTTGGATTTTTTAGCAAGAATTTCTTCAGCCTCTGGATCACAACTTGGTGCAACCACACATTCTAAAAACGTCTGAGTTAATTCGCTGGCGGTAGCAGTATCAATAGAACGGTTGAGGGCGACAATCCCACCAAAAGCAGAAACAGCATCAGCCTTAAAAGCTTTTTGGTAAGCTTCTACAAGGGTATTTCCTAACGCTGTACCACAGGGATTGGTATGTTTGATAATTGTGGCTGCTGGGGTATCAGGAAATTCAGCAATAATTCGACGTGCAGCTTCTAAATCTACTAAGTTGTTGTAACTAAGTTCCTTACCTTGGAGTACCTTGGCAGCTGTCCATCCTGTTGGGGTATTGCCAGTTTGATACCAAGCGGCGGGTTGATGAGGGTTTTCGCCGTAGCGCAGAGATTGTAATTGTTGCCCAGAAAGATTGTATTGCTGTGTATTAGAGAGGTAGGATGCGATCGCTTGATCATAACTAGCAGTATGCGAAAAGCCTTTTAAGGCAGCCTTTTGGCGAAACTCTAGAGATGCTTCACCGTTATTTTGCCGCAATTCCTGTAAATATTCGTCATACTGTGCCGGATCGCATAATACCGTCAGATGGGCAAAATTTTTTGATGATGCCCGCAGCATCGCTGGGCCACCAATATCAATCTGTTCCACGGCTTCAGCCAATGTCACCCCTGGTTTAGCAATAGTTTCCTCAAAAGGATAAAGATTCACTACCACTAAATCAATCGGGCGAATTTGGTTATTTTCTAAATCTGTAACATCGCTAGCTACATCCCGCCGTGCTAAAATCCCGCCATGAATCCGAGGATGCAGAGTTTTCACCCTACCGCCTAAAATTTCTGGTGAACCTGTGTAATCTGCTACTTTCGTAACTGGTAGCCCAGCATCTTTCAGGGTTTTGGCTGTTCCCCCACTGCTGATTAAATCAAAATCAAATTCTTCCACCAAGGGACGGGCTAGGTCTATTAAACCAGTTTTGTTAGATACACTCAGCAGTGCTAGACGCGCCATTGATCGATTCCTCAAAAGTTAGGCTGTGATGCTAAAGACTCCAATTTTTACATAAGCCTTGGTTCACTTCAAGATCATGAAGAATCATTAGACCTTCTGCACGAATATTTAAAAGCAAGAAAATATCAAGAGGGAAAATTTAGGTTTTGGTTCCCTCTATGCCCCATGCCCATTCTTAAAGACTGTGCGATCGCATTTACCAGTGGGAATCACAACAAAAATTCACCACGGTAAATAACCAATGGCTTACCAAAATATCACTGCTTCCCTTACCCCACCAGATATCCAAGAGATTAAAGTAGCCCTTGCGACTATCCAAAAAAAGTTACCTTTTCTCGTTACCCTGAGTGTGTGAGTGTGGAAGAACTAGGCAAGTTATTTAAGCTGGGCGATAAAAGCCTAGCTTTTGTCAAGACAAACTATTGTTTACCATAAGCACTCATAGGTTCCTTGAGAAAACGGATATAAAGGTGTTTAAACGTGGATTTAATCACGCGGGGCATTGCAAAATCAATTGGCATTAACTTGTCTGGTAATAACCAATTTTCTATTTGGAGTAAATTAGGAGATAAGTTAGGAAACTCCATAGCATCCAGTTCTGGACAAACTCCTAGGCGTTGGGACGCTGCGACAGTGGGGACTTGATGGGGTGGAACCTGAAGAATTTCTAGCATTGCTCGATCTAAAGCAAATACATTTGCTGCTGCTGCCAGAACACCCAAAGAACGAGGTTCACCGCCACTAGGCCCGTTACCTTCATGACCAATGATGCCATCTAGGATCGTTAAGTTGGGATTAATCGCTTTGGCAGTTTCTACTAACATTTCACCAAATCGGTTTGCATCTTTTCCAGCTTCCATGTGCCACCAAGCTTTCATCTTGCCGGGAACGCAACCAAACAAATTTTTTACCCCTAATGTTAAAGTCAACTGGGCATGGGATTTGACTTTAGGCAGGTTAATCACCACATCTGCTTCCATAGCTTCTTTGCATAGCAGCAAGTGGTTAAAATCTTCATTTACAGTTTGGTAACGCTTGCCCTGAAACTCGATGATTGGCAGATTCAGTTCTTGCAAAAGAGGCTGATAACCATTTGCCAAGGCTACCCCCTTAGCACTTCCAAAAGCTGGACTATCCCCCAAAAATGGCTGCCCACCAGCCTCAATTACCATCTGAGCAACTTCATAAACCAATTCGGGGCGGGTAGTACACTCTTTAGTAGGGCGTGAACCTGTGAGTAGATTAGGTTTGAGTAAGACGCGATCGCCTTTTTTCACAAACGCTGCTATTCCCCCGAAAGGTTCCAGTAATGTGAGTAAGGATTCCCGTAAAGCCTCTGGTTCGTAGGAAGTAGCCCTGATGAGACTGACAGATGGGTTTTGAGTCTGCATAGATAATAAATTACGAGTAGTGAAGATAGGAGAAAGCAAAATTTCTTCTTCTATCTTCCTACTTAGTTATAATCCAATAATGTTGCCTCCACAGCACTTAAGCTTGATTGTATCTATTATAACCGTACTTTTACTGTAAGCAATTCCTCCACAGCTATTCTGATCAAGTTGTCGGCGCTGTCATGCACTTATCTTGCCTTTATCCTACGACTATGTTACCTAGCAAACCTTTAATCTTTCGCGTACTTGAGGTTGATTTTAATCCATTTTTATTCTGCACTGAGGGGTAAGATACCACTCATCTGTTCTAGATTTAACACAGTGGCTAATTCCGCCTCACTCATCAGCCCCCGTTCTAGAACAATCTGACGCAAGGATTTACCAGTTTCTAAAGATTCTTTGGCCACAGCGGCGGCGTTGAGATAACCAATGTGGGTATTAAGTGCAGTTACCAAAGCTAAACTGCCTTCAGCATAAGCTAAACACCGTTCTCGGTTGGCTGTAATTCCTTTAATGCAACGTTCTGTAAGGGCGGCGATAGTATTACCCAAAATTTCGATACTCTGAATTAAGTTATAAGCAATCAGTGGCATCATCACATTTAATTCTAATTGTCCTGCTTGGGCAGCGAGAGCGATCGCGCTGTCGTAACCCATGACTTGAAAACACACCATTGATGTCATCTCTGCCATTACTGGGTTATATTTCCCTGGCATAATCGAAGAACCTGGTTGTACTGGTGGTAGTTGAATTTCTTTCAAACCAGTTTTGGGGCCAGAGTCCATTAAACGCAAGTCGTGGGAGATTTTCACTAAATCCTGTGCCAAGTTGCGTAAAGCACCGGAAACGTTGACGAAGGGAGCCATACTCTGCATAGCTGCCATCAGATGGGGTGCAGGTTCTAAGGGAGTATTAAGTAAATCTGAAATCACTTCTATCACACGGGCGCGATATAAGGGATGGGTATTCATCCCAGTACCCGCTGCACTACCTCCTAAACCCAGCACCATTAAATCTCCAGAGGCTGTATAAATGCGGTTTTGATGTTCTGATAAAATTTGCGCCCAAGCACGAAAATTTTCACCCAAGCGTACAGGTACAGCGTCTTGTAAATGGGTTCTGCCGGATTTGACAATATCTTGAAATTCTGCGGCTTTGTTTTCTAAAGCTGCGATCGCTCCTTCTAAAGCTGGGTGTAATGTTTTAGAAAGTGCCAATAAGCTACCAATCCGAATTGCTGTCGGAATTACATCATTGGTAGACTGCCCGTAGTTAACATGGTCATTAGGACTAACACGTTGATAATTGCCTTTTTTGTCGCCCAGAAGTTCTAAAGCCCGATTTGCGAGAACTTCGTTAATATTCATGTGGTGCGAAGTCCCAGCACCCGCTTGATAAACATCTACGACAAACTGATCGCGGAATTGACCAGCTAGAATTTCATCAGTTGCTTGCACAATTGCCTGACTAATATCTTGGGGAATGCACTTCAGTTCACCATTCACAATCGCTGTAGCTTTTTTAATGATTAAGCAAGCATCTACGTAGGTGGTTAAGGGTTTAATGCCGCTAATAGGGAAGTTTTCTGTTGCCCGCAGCGTTTGGATGCCGTAGTAAGCATTACTAGGGATGTGGCGATCGCCCATCGAATCGTGTTCGATGCGGAATTGGGAATTTGTTTGTTGAGTCATAAAATTATTTGGGGAATCTCAAGAAACAGATCATCCCATATAGGACTCCTATTTGATTTTGGAAAAAATAGACAAAACTGTTGCCAGATAGCTAAATCTACCTTACAATAAATATTACGCACACTAAGCAATCAGCCCAATGGTTGCTCAAGGGGATAAAGAAAGAGATTTTCACTAGAAATAGTCTTGAGGCAGTCCTAATAATCACTCTAATGGGTGAAGTATTGTTAAGTTTTTTTTGTCAATATATTACGTATATGAAATAAATGGGGACTAAATACATTTTATTAAAAATTACGCACTCTAAATAACTAGTAATCAAATCATCTGGCAAGGGAGCTAATAATCATGAGCAACAATACTCTCAACGGACGCAAACACCAAACACCAATTTTAGAAAAACCAGAAATTACTGATATAGATACATTAGAAGCTGTTACCCCAGAGACATCTGCAAAGCTAGAAGCGCCTGAAACCGACGTACATCCTCAGCCGGAAACAAACAAAGAGGTTGCACCAAAAAAGAAAAAACCAATTGCCTTGATTGTGGCAGCATTAGGTGTCGGTGCGATCGCCGCAGGTAGCTTTGGTTATCGCTATTGGCAGTATGCTTCTACCCATCAGCAAACAGACAACGCCACAGTTACGGGTAATGTTCACCAAGTTAGTAGCCGGATTCCAGGAACTATCGCTCAGGTAATGGTAAATGATAACCAACTCGTGCAACCAGGACAAGTTTTAGTAAAATTAGATCCACGGGACTATGAAAGTAAGGTACAACAAGCAACCGCTGCCCTAGAAAATGCTCGTAGTCAGGCGCAAGCAGCACAAGCAAATATTACCCTAGCTGCACAAACCACCACTGGTAAGACAACTCAGGCACAGGGGGATGTCAACAGTGCTGTCGCCGCTATTTCCACAGCACAAGCAGCAGTGCAAGAAGCGCAAGCAGGGATACCCGCTGCCCAAGCTGAAGTTAAGTTAGCCCAAGCGGGTATTCCCGCAGCGCAAGCCGAGGTAGCGCAAGTCAACGCCAATTTACAGAAAGCCCAAGCGGATTACAATCGCTACAAGCAGTTGTATCAAGAAGGTGCAATTGCTCGTCAGCAGTTAGATACAGCTAAAGCAGCCTATGATGTGGCCTTAGCTCAAAAGAATGCTGCTATTCAGGGAGTAGAGCAAGCGCAAGCTAAGTTAGCCTCCGCCAAGGTTGGGGTAGCTAAAGCCCAGTCTGTACTGGCGCAAGCTCAAGAAGGAATAGCCAGCGCTCAAGCTAAACTGGCAGCATCTAGAGGGGGATTGCAACAAGCTACTGCTGGTGGACAAGACACAACAGTCAAACGTAGTCAGTACGCAGCGGCAAAAGCAGCGATCGCCCAAGCAGAAGCATCTCTTAAAGACGCACAGTTGCAACTTTCCTACACTAATATTACTGCTCCGAGTGCCGGACGGGTGGGTAATAAAAACGTGGAAGTTGGCAACCGAGTACAAGCAGGAACACCATTGATGGCGATCATCGATGACCAGAAATGGGTAGTTGCCAACTTCAAAGAAACCCAATTGGAAAATATGAGACCAGGAGAAGCGGTAGAAATCAAGCTAGATGCTTTTCCCCATCACACCTTTAGTGGTCATGTTGATAGTATTTCGCCAGCTTCCGGCGCTCAGTTTGCCCTATTGCCGCCAGATAACGCTACAGGTAACTTTACTAAAATCGTACAGCGCATCCCAGTGAAAATAGTTTTAGACCAAAAGAGCATTCAAGGATATGAAAGGCGGATTACTCCTGGAATGTCTGCGGAAGTTGCGGTGGAAGTTAAGTAATAGAAATCTCCGAAAAAGAATGTAGAGACGCGATTAATCGCGTCTTTAAGATTAATGATGAGTGATTAATTGGCCTTGCGATCGGTTAATTTAGGTTTTATCAAGATTAAAATCGCTGGAGCAATACAATGGCTGATACTGATGCAACCCATCAGCAAGAGCAGAATTCGGCTGCACCACCAAATCGTGTATCCTTAAGAACCTGGATTGGTGTATTAGCTAGTATGCTTGGTGCATTTATGGCGGTACTAGATATTCAAATCACCAATTCTTCGCTACAAGATATTCAAGCAAGTTTAGGGGCAACTTTAGAAGAAGGTTCTTGGATTTCTACTGCCTATCTCGTGGCAGAAATTATAGTAATTCCTTTGACTGGGTGGTTGTCGCGGGTTTTTTCCTTACGACGTTATTTAATAGTTAACACCATATTATTTATCTTCTTTTCTATATGCTGTGCCTGGGCATGGAATCTCAATTCGATGATTGTTTTTCGGGCTTTGCAAGGCTTTTGTGGAGGAGTTCTAATTCCCTCTGCTCTGACAATAGTATTGACAACTTTGCCTCCCGCGAAACAATCAATTGGGCTAGCCGCATTTGCTATTAGTGCAGTTTTTGCACCATCAATTGGCCCAACATTAGGAGGTTGGTTAACAGAAAATTTTAGTTGGGAGTACAGCTTTTATATTAATTTAATACCAGGAGTTTTGATGCTATCTGGTGTTTGGTATGGTATTAAGCAACAACGACCCCAAATTAATTTATTAAAGCAGGGTGACTGGTGGGGAATTTTTTCAATGGCGATTGGCTTAGGTTCCCTACAAGTTGTCTTAGAAGAAGGTAGCCGTAAAGATTGGTTTGGTTCAGCATTGATTGTACGGTTAAGTGCGATCGCAGTGATTTTTTTAACGATATTTTTCTTTATAGAATTAACTCGCAAACAACCATTTATTAATTTGCGGCTTATACTTAACCGTAATTTTGGTTTAGCCAGTATTGTGAATGTCTCACTAGGGGTAGGATTATATGGTTCGATTTATATTTTACCGTTGTATCTTGCCCAAATTCAAAAATACAATGCACTGCAAATTGGTGAAGTATTAATGTGGGCTGGCATTCCCCAACTATTTATTATTCCTTTCATTCCCAAATTAATGCAGCGCATTGATGTGCGCTTTATGGTTGCAATCGGTGTGACTTTATTTGCTATAAGTGCATTTATGAACTCTGGAATGACTTACGAAACGGGATTAGATCAATTACGGTGGTCGCAAATTGTGCGAGCAATGGGACAACCATTAATTATGGTGCCGTTGACTTCTATCGCCACTGCTGGGTTGAATCCGAAAGAAGCAGGATCGGCAAGTGGTTTATTTAATATGATGCGGAATCTAGGTGGTTCTATAGGAATTGCATCCTTAGCAACTTTATTAACTAACAGAGAACAGTTTCACTCAAATAGATTGGGTGAGAAAGTATCTCTATTTGACCCAGAAACTCAACAGCGAATTGACCAAATGACACAGTATTTTGTCAGTCGAGGAGCAGATTTGAGTACAGCTAGCGACCAAGCTATTAAAGCCATTGATAATATTGTCCGCCGCGAAGCTTATGTAATGGCTTTTAATGATTGTTTTTACTTTATTGGAATTGCTTTATTACTCAGTGGACTAGCTATTTTATTCTTTAAAAAGATGAAGGCAACGGGTGGTGCTGTTGCTCATTAGGGTTGCTTGATTAGTTAAAATATTTTGGGAGATTTAACACATACTCAAATAGGCTTTTGCTTTTATAAAAGATGACGCTACCAAATTGGATTACTTTTTCTCGCTTACTCGGTGTACCATTTCTGCTTTACGGTTTGTACAACCCTACATCGCAAGCTAGATGGGTGTGTTTGGCAATTTTTCTTGTCGCTGCGTTGACTGATTGGTTAGACGGTTATTTAGCACGAAAACTTAATCAAATTAGTGATTTGGGCAAATTTCTTGATCCCTTGGTGGATAAATTTTTGGTGCTTGCACCGTTAATGGTGTTGATTGAATTAGGACGAGTTCCTGCTTGGGGAGTGTTTCTGATTTTAGCGCGGGAGTTAGCGATCGCTGGTTGGCGGGTGAATCAAACTACAATTACAGGGGCTAATATTTGGGGTAAACTCAAAACTATTAGTCAAATCATTGCGATCGCCTTGCTGATTGCACCTCTACCAGAAGTCTGGCAAACTCCATCCATAATTGCGTTTTGGATTTCTGTAACTCTAACTTTAATATCTGGAGGCATTTATCTTTTGTTGCCAAAAGTTAGTACTGCTGAATCTGAAAACTAAATCATAGATGAACATTGGTAAGTACGAAGAGTCTTCATCGTGGTTTTTTCCAACAGCTTTTTTAGATGAACATAACATCACCCTCTCCTCATAAATTGAGGAAAGGGCAGCTTAAATTCCTTACGGAGTCACGAGTTCTTACCCTCTTCCTTACTCTGACTGAATCGGGTTATCTTGGGGATTGACCAATCTCAGTAGTTTTTGCTTAATTTGAGAATCATATACTTCCCATTTCATTTTTGCATAGGCAGAATTTTCGTTACTGCCTGATAAGAAACCCATTGGGATTTCAAAACCACCTGCGCTGGTGCGCCCACCACCAAAAAAGCGCCCGGTGCTATCTTGGCCAAAGGCTTCTTTAATAAACTCATCGGGGTCAAGGGTGAGTTTAGTAGTTCTTAAGGAGCCAATGACTACTTCTAGTTCATCATCTTCATCGTGAACAATACCATAAACCACTGCGGTATGAACGTTTTCTTCAGTAACTAGAAAGTCCGCTGCTTGAGGAATAGCATCGCGGTCATCGTAGCGCAGATAACCAACACCAGCAATTGAAAAGTTATTCTGCACAATGCGATTTTTGAGCGATCGCTCGATTACATCCATTACCCGCTTAGAACGATTTGCCTGTAAAATCGCGTTTAGCAGTTGAGCATCATAAAATCGACTTAGATAGGCAGCAGCCATAAAGTCGTCTTCTTGCGCTTGCATCAGCCGATTGGTGTCTGAACGCAAGCCATGCATCAAAGCAGTAGCACATTTGACGTGTTGACCGATGCTGCTATCTAAGGTTAATAACCCCGCTTGGAGGTACTGGGTAAAAATCGTTGTAGTTGCTCGCACATAAGGACGGACATCTACAAATTCTGACTTTAGTTCCGACTGTAAACTGTGATGATCAATAACTGCTATCAGGGGAACACCTGCTTGCTGCACTGATGTTAGTAGCTGACTTGTGGTTCCTTGGTTATCTATTAACACGAAACCTTGGTAACATGACAAATCTTTGCTTTTCAAGGTTTGCAGTGTCCAGCGCTGAGCAGGTAAACCAGTGAGCTTGACCAAAGCAATATTTTCTTGATGGCTTAAAGTCCCAGCGTAAATAATTTCACATTTGATATCGTATTGCTGAGCAATCAACTGGTAAGTCCAAGCACAAGAAAGCGCGTCAGGATCAGGAAAATCTTGCAAAATGATCAACTGACGCTCGTGTTGATGGTTTAAAAAAGTCTTTTGCAGTTCTTCTGACTTTTGAAAAGCCAAGGAATTGCTACGCTGACCAATATAAGTACCCACTCCTTCGCCTGTAGATGACAAGGATGGTTTGGTGGATGGTACTTCAACTGCTTCTTGATCTACATCACCATCCTCAGGGTTAGGTTCTGTGGTCAATGACAAACGCTTAGACTGCTTAGAAGAAGAATTCAATTGCATGGGGAACATCTTTGATAAATGTGAAGCTCCATTGATTTGTTGAGAAATATTACAACCAGCACTTTACTGATTTAGCTACACCTCTGATCTTCGCAGAAATATAGAACCCTGTGGATACATATCTGGGTCTATTTTTTGTCTAGAAAATTCGGTCAACAATTTGCCAAATTCCACCAGAATGCATACAAGTGCTGAGAAAAAGACTATTAGTTCCTCGGACTCCATCTCAAGGGGATATAAATCTTTTTATTCTCTGTAGGTAAATAAACAAGGCTGTGATTTAAAGCTGTGTACTAATGTCAGACTTGATGAACATGAAAATCAAGGAGAATGTGAGGTTTGCGGTTTGCTTAGTACTCTTAATCAGGCCTACTATTTTACAGTCCCCAGATTGATCAAATTGGGGTGTAATGTTAAATTCATACTCCATTTCATGCCTCATTTGACAGATGTATGCGGTAAATTGTCCTTATCTTGACGACTATGGATAAATCTATAATTATTTATATTTTTAACTAAAAAGGCACTTTTCGCATCTGCCTAAACAATTATGAACATTTGGAAGCAGATTTAGATTGCGTCCAATTTTTTACAAAGTTGTGAGATATAACTAGAAGCTGTTGATTTGCTTGACTGAATATTTGCATGCTGCGATCGCAGCCAATGGTTAAGAATTATCTCAACAAACGTAGATATGCTTCAGCTCAGACCAAAGATTCCCATTGGATATAGTGATGTATCACCTAGTTATAGGTGACGATTTCGCTAGGCGTTTGCAGTTGCTTTGCTGAAGTCTGCTGAAGTTCAAAGACCTATCACATATTTTTGCCACTCTGTATGGAGTCCACTCTTAAGATGTTTGCTGACCTCGAAATAAAGGCTGCTATAAGGTTGGCGAGGAGAGTGACGCAAAGGCATGTGTGCTTCGTGAGGTGTGCGGTTGCCTTTTTTTACATTACAACGAACACAAGCCGTAACAATGTTCTCCCAGGTATCACCTCCACCTCGCGATCGCGGTATTACATGATCTAACGTCAACTCATCCCCTGCATAACCGCAGTATTGACAACTATGACTGTCACGGTGCAAGATATTTCGGCGAGTCAGAGGCATTTCTTTATAAGGAACGCGTACATAGTGACGCAACCTAATAACAGTCGGCAACGGAAAATCCGAGTAGAGGAATTTGCCGTTGTGTTCAATACGTTCTGCCTTGCCTTTAATTAACAAAACCGCAGCGCGACGCCAGCTCGTGATATTGAGCGGTTCGTAAGAGGCGTTTAGGACTAAAACCTTCACCATTGATTAGCTCTCAAGGTATTAGTTTTACATATATTAACACAGATGTACTCTGCTTGGCAGATGAGAATAAATTATACTTCTGGAATAATTCAGAGACTATTGTTAGTGGCAAGTAGCAATTTTTCGCAAACCCTCAGCAGGGTTACACTTAAGGCGATTGCTTCAAAACAAAAGAAAATATTTTCTCTTGTTGTCATCAACCATAAGTAGTAAAAATAATTTATAACTGTTGACGGATAAAGGTTGTTAGATCAGTCAATGTTAACAGTAGATCTAAATATTTGTTTAAATTATCATTCTGGCAACAAGACAGATAATCTCGAAGCTTAACAGTGGTGTGATGGGAGAGAGTAAAAAATGTTAAGTCGCAAGCAAACCCCTAGTGTTGCTTCTAGTCAACAGTGCGATACTTACGCCTGGTTCTCGCAACGTGCCTGGGTGGAAATTGATCTAGGGGCATTGTCGTACAATGTACAACAACTGGTACAGTATTTATCACCACGTACTCAGTTGATGGCAGTGGTAAAAGCTGATGCTTATGGACACGGAGCAATAACAGTTGCCCAAACAGCACTACAATCGGGAGCTAGTTGGTTGGGAATTGCCACAGTTCCAGAAGGAATTCAATTAAGGGAAGCTGGGATTGAAGCTCCAATTTTGATTTTAGGAGCAACACATACACCAGAACAAATTCATGCGATCGCTCACTGGAAACTACAGCCAACTTTGTGCAGTCCTAAACAAGCCTTAATTTTTTCCAACGTTTTAGAAGTGATTAATTATGATTCTCCTGTACCTATACACATCAAATTAGACACAGGAATGTCTCGATTAGGAACTAATTGGCAACAAGCAGCTGAGTTTGTGCAATTAGTGCAGCGCCTACCTCATCTTGCTATTGCTAGCATTTATTCTCACCTAGCCACAGCAGATAGTCTTGATCTTACCGTGATGCAAGCACAGCATCAAAGATTTGAAGAAGCGATCGCTCAACTCAAAGGTATGGGAATAAAAATACCCTGCTTGCATCTAGCTAACTCCGCTGCTACTCTGACAAATTCAGCGTTGCACTATGACATTGTACGGGTTGGTTTAGCAGTTTATGGACTTTATCCAGCTGCTCATTTACAAACTGCGATCGATTTGAAGCCCGTTTTGCAGTTGAAAGCACGAGTTACCCAAGTTAAAACAATTGCCGCTGGAACTGGTGTCAGCTACGGACATCAATTTATCGCCCCCCACGAACTTCGCCTCGCCGTTGTAGGAATTGGTTACGCTGATGGTGTACCACGCAATCTTTCTCAAAACATGCAAGTATTGATTCGCGGTCAGCGAGTGCCACAAATCGGCACAATTACAATGGATCAATTAATGCTGGATGTCAGTGCTATTCCTGACTTACAAGAAGGAGAAATAGTCACCTTACTAGGAGAACAGGGAAAAGAGCAAATCTCAGCTAACAATTGGGCAGAACGATTAAATACCATTTCTTGGGAAATTCTTTGCGGGTTTAAACATCGTTTGCCTCGTGTTGCCGTTATGTAAATTTATTCCCAATTCCCTATTCCCATACCAGATTTGCTATGCTATTATAGTTGACTGATGCGGATGTGGCGGAATTGGCAGACGCGCTAGATTTAGGTTCTAGTTCCGAGAGGAGTGAAGGTTCAAGTCCTTTCATCCGCACTTTAAAAGATAAAAATATTAACGCGAGTATACTGCTGTCGTTTTGATCAACAAGCAGTTTTGGCAATAATTTTTGACGCCCAAACGGGAATTTCCTGTTGGTGCAATGATTGCGATGGGCTACGCCAACGTCGTATGTATCAATAATTAAGGAAAAATTTTGGTTCTTGCGTTACTTTTATGGAGAATTAATACTAAAGTGCCAGTTTAATAAACT
>JAYGHB010000022.1:0-66497 GCA_034931985.1 Halotia wernerae UHCC 0503 | reverse complement strand
CTTACCTCAATGGATTATTGTCGGTTTGAGCCACTTCAAAAACTGAGATGCTCCCCAAGCAATACCTTTACCAAAAATAGCGATCGCCACAATTAAGAGGGTAATTCCCCATAAAACAGGTGTATTTACCAGTCCAATTTGTGTGTTAAGTCCAGAAAACACAAAAAATATCGGTAGTAAAAACGCAGTAGTTAAATATTCAGTGCGATCGCGGATTTGTTCGGCAAATTCCCCTCGTGGCATTGCTGTACCCAAAATAAATGCACCGAATACTGCATAAATGCCCATTGCATCGGTAAACCAGGAACTAAACATCAAGACAGTTAAAAATTTGAGATTACAACCACTGTCCACCTCGGAAACGCCAACGCGGGAACAGAAGTCGCATCAGACTTTGGGAAACTATAAAAACTGCTAACCAGACAGCACTATAATGTGTTAAAAACGCTCCTAATGGCAGTTCTTCTTTAGGCAGAGGTATTGGTAAAAAGCCAAAAATTTTTACCCCGCAGAAGATAAACACTATTTCCCAAATACCAGCTAAAAGTTGATAAGCAGCAGGCCAATCTCTATCCCAGCGAAACTTTTGCAGATAGTCATAAAGCACATCCCAACCCAAACCAAAAATAGCAACGTAGCCGAGTATCCAAAAATAAACCGAATTAGCACTAGGGCCAATCAAGCCCATTGCAAAAGGCAAAGATACTAATACACCTACAGTACTAAGTAATAGTAATCGAGTTTGCCAACGACCAAGTAAAGTTGGTGTCATAAAAGTGCTGAGTAATGAGTAAAAAACAAAAGTTAAATCAAGATTAATTTAATACTGACCTGATGGTAAAACTGGGGAGTAAAATATATAAACAAATTAAAACTCAGTGAACTCAGAGCAAATATATGTTGAGTATACTTTGGGGTATTGTTGTTGTACTATTGGCTTTTTGGGTGTTAGGACTAGTACTTCATATTGCCGGAAATTTAATTCATGCAGTGTTGCTTTTAGCCATTGCCCTTGCAATCTATAATTTTTTCAAAGCCCGCGATGTATAGAAGAAACACCAGGCGATTGGAAATCGCGGTTACACAAACAAAGTCCCTTCGGGTTCGGGAGTTCGCAATCGACGGGAACCGCCAAGACTGCGACTCCCTCACCGCCTACGCGGACTATCTTAAAACCCGCGCAGGCGGGTTTAGTTTGTATAGCCCCAGACTTCAGTCTGTTCGCGCAGCGTGCGCCTTAGCGCAGGGCTATTTGCCGAAAGTGGATGCACCCGTTTGTCTTTTTGTTGCGGTAAATCTTGATAAATTACCATAAAACTAGAGGTCGGCAGTAGGTAATCATCCTGCTACCAAAATAAGAAGCAAGCACTCTACACCTAATTATTGCTCATCTGGAAACAGACTGGAGACTTTTATGATCCCAGCAGCGATTTCAACACCCAAAAAAGAATTACCCCTGTTGTTTGAGGGACTAACCTGGAGAGAATTTAAAGCTGTTGAGCAGTTGTTAGACCGTCCGGGATATCGGTTGTCTTTTCTGGATGGAGTTTTGGAGATCCGAAGAATGCCAGGAGAAGCACACGAAACCGTAAAAAAGAGAATTGCCGCATTAGTGGAACTGTATTTACTCGTGGCAGGGTTTGACTTTACTCCAACTGGCTCAATGACCTTGGAAAGTGAATCGAGTGCTGTGAAGCGAGAGGCGGATGAATCCTATAAACTTGCCCCCGGTCAAGTGCGTCCTGACTTAGCAATTGAGGTGGTATTTACCAGTGGAGGGATCAACAAGCTGGAGGCATATAAACGGCTATTAATTCCTGAAGTGTGGTTTTGGGAAGATGGCGTTTTAGAAGTTTATCACCTGCGGAAAGAGGGCAACGCCCTTAATTATGAGAGGATTTCTAATAGTGAAGAGGTCAGAGGGATCGATCTGGATTTGTTGTTACGTTGCATTAATATGGTAAATCATGTTGATGCGATCAAGACTTTTCAACAGGCGCTTTTGAAGATAGTTCCATCTGAAAATCAAATTTAGTATGGTAAGTAGCAAGTGCTTCCCAATCAAGGACATCCTCTAATAATCCTTGATAGCCTAGTGTGTTGGGGTGCAGACCATCTTCACTGAGGCGGTTGAGTCGCCAAGCTTCGGCACGTTGCATCCATTGCTCAAAAGTATCTAGGTAGGGAATTTGCCGTTTAGTGCAAGCCACTCTAGTAGCTTCTTTGTAGCGATACTGATCGGCGTGATTGTAGTATAAGCAATCTAGAAATGGCATCTTGGCTTCATCTACTGGAACCATGCCTACAAATAAAACAGGACAGAGTTGTTGAGCCAGATCTAATAAAGAAGCGATTTCTAATTCAAACTCAGCAAAATCTGTATAATTCCGTCCATCAGGACGAGATAAACGCGCTGAATCATTTCCCCCTACAGATAAAATAATCAGGTCAGGAACGCGATTTCGCAGTTCACCTCGATGGCGAAATTCAACTTCTAGTCTTTTTGCTACTTGCTGCGTGCGATCGCCTCTTACCCCTAAATTGTAAAGAACATGACCAGCATTATCCGGCAACATCCACCAGCGCCGCAGTTGTTCAACCCAACCTCCCTTTTCTGGATCGCCAAATCCGTAAACTAAGCTATCCCCCAGTGCGAGGATCTTCAAAGGCTGACGATGGTTTGATTTTACAGACAGCTGCATTGAGGAAGGAAGCTTGAATGTTTGCATGTTAAATAAAAACTATAATTTATATCTCTACAAGAGTCTATACATTTCTATACCATTAAAGGTCAAACACCAAAAATTCATCTCATAACTAAACTGTCTTCCTTATAATTTCACCAAATCAGAACAAATATGTTGTCCCGACCATTACATTTAGACATCATGGGGGAATTGATATCGTGTCCGGTGAAAGACTTATCATTAAGTCCGCAGGGGAGCAGAGAAAAGGGAGGATTTTTAGGTTTCTGCACAGACGCACAGAATGATAAATGTTCAGGTGGACATGATGTGACTTACGGTATCCCAAGATTAATCACTTCTGTATTTGGGAGGCGTTGATTAAGTAGGGAACTGGCGCATCTTTGTGAGGCCAATTCCGTGAGAGAAAGCGAATTAATAAAGGAAGTGATACCAGCATCAGTAAAATTCCCAACCACCAGCCAGAACGTAATTGTTCTAAGCTGTTAGCAGCCGAGGTTGTTTGGGAACTGGATAATAGCCCCATTGACACAGCTAGTAAATTGTTCAATGCATGGCAGGCGATCGGTATAATCAATGTGCGGGTTTTGATGTATAAAACCCCCATGACAAGACCAAAAACAGATAATCCCAACACATTTGCGTGTAAAATCCCGAACAATAGCGACGAAACTACCAAAGCAGCTCGAATACCCCACTTAGCCGCCCAGCGCTGCAAGATAATCCCCCGAAACAGAAATTCTTCTGCGATTGGAGCAAACACTACGTAGGCGATCGCTCCTAATAGATTAACAAACAGTGGTGCAGATCTGCTTGGAGATGGATTACTAGCAACTTGGCGTAAAAGTTTCTCTACAAAGTTAGGGGCGATGAATGATATTAGGGAAAATGATACAAAGTAGGCACTGAGGGAAAATAAGATGATGATAATCACCAAGCCTAGAGTTTTTAACCATTTGTAGTTTTCTGGAACTCTGCCTACTATATATCTCAGATTGATTCCTAAGCGATGCAATTCTACTAATTGCCAAAGACAAAGTAACCCAAATATTAAAAAGTAGAGGCTTAGACTCAAGACTTGATTATTCAATTTCAGTCCACTAATTCCTTGTACTAACCCTAGTACAATACCGAGACTCAACGTAATCAGCAAACCCCGCAATAGTAAATTGCGAGCCTTGAGTTTGCGGAATGGGTAATCGAGATTCTGATTGGTCATAAATAAATGGTGGGCGATCGCCGATAAGTTTTTTGCTTTCACCAAACTAAGGCGATTGATTAAACACCCACTTCAACCACTGCTGAAAGGAAGTTACAGGATTTAAGCGATGAACTCCAGGCGCATGGGCGGCGGAGAGTCCATCAACTGCGACTAATGCCGAGTACTGCAAGCCCAGAAAACTATCAACTGCTGCATAAGGGCCGCCAAGGGTAATTGCCCCAGCAGCATACATTTGACCTTTAGCACTACGCATTTCTACTAATTCAAAATTGTTAGCTACAACCAACCGCCCTAAGTAATTCAGCGGTAGATTGTAATGTTTTACTAAATCAGCCAGTAAAGGATTTGCTTCCACCTTGGCATCGAGTCCGGTAGCATCAACAATAAAGTCAGCTGCTAGTTTTATTTCCCCCAAGCCTTTTTCCTGGATATATGTAATAGTGCGGTTTTGAGCATCTTGTTCCACACTTAAGACTTCGCCAAAAGTAATTTGATACCAACCTTCTTTTAACCCTTGTTCGGTAATATGTTGCCAGTCATGGCGATCAGCGGTGGTTGTACCGCCCCAGTCTGCTAATAAACGCTGGCGTTCTTCAGGACTAGCATTTTCTAACATGACACGGAGCTCACCACCCCAACAAGCTTTCGGCCAGTTAAATGGTTGAAATTCGTAATGATTTTTGACTAGTCGCTGAGACTTTTGGAATTTATTGCCTTGAGGTTTAGGCGATCGCATTAAATGCAAAACCGTGATATTTTGATTTCGCTTTCTGGCTTCATAAATCCGCTGGACAATCCGTGAAGCCACAATCCCCCGCCCCCGAATCAACACAGTACCACCTTGTTTTTCTAATTGCTCATAAACATGATCGTGTGCTTCATAGGCATTGACTACAGACTTAAAATCTTGATATTTTCCCCTATAAGCTTGTAAATCTGGAAGAAACTGAATAGCTGGATATCCAGTCGCCAAATGTAAATAACGACTAACTAAAAAAGCATAATTTCCCGGGCCGCGAGAATAGGCTACGCAATATCTGCCATCATCAGTTTTGCGAATTGCCCTGACTCGCCCATAGCGATAAATTTGATTCCAGCCAATGCGCTTTACTTCTCGATCTATCGAATCGAAGACATTACCTGCGCGGGGCGTATAAGTTTCGGCGAAGCTTGGTTCAGCAAATACTTGCCATAAATACTTGATTGTTGAATTGAGTTGACCTTTGCTCAAATCATGCCAAGCTTCCCTTAGGGCATAACTAGGCCAGCCCCAAATATTATCAGGACAAGAGTCAGAATTAGAACGCAATCTTTCATATAAAGGAATTTGTGAATTGAGACAGAGGCGTTTGTAACGCGCATACGGTTCACCCTCTAATCCCAAAGCCACGATTCGATCAGCACGTACACCACTAATTCGCAGCAAATCAACCCAAACAAAGCTACCCAATCCCGCCCCAACTGCCAGATAATCGCATTCATCTACTGGTAAACCTGTAGCGTGAAGTGCTTGCACAACAACTTTTTCTGCTTGAAATGCTGACGGTGGAAAAGTGCTACTTACAGGCGATACAGGCTGCGCTACTGGAGGTAAGCTAGGGTCTGGGAGATTCGTATTAGGATTAAACTGAATCATTGACGGCGGACTGGTGGGTTGCGTGGTTGCGTTAACACCAAACGTCACCGTCATCATGTAAGGGCCAATCTGCAAAGTATCCCCATTAGTCAAGATACTACGCACTTGTCGCTGACCATTAACAAATACGCCGTTAACACTGCCTTGGTCAATCACTATTAATTGGTTTTGTTCCCAGTCAATCAAAGCGTGATAGCGAGAGACTTCGTTACTGTTAAGCAGCATTCTAGCAACGCGCTTACCTCCCAGTTCAGCAGGTAAACGGGCGAACTCTCGACCAAAAGCGATCGGTACACTCAAATTTGGTTCTCGCTGTTCTCCCGTCGCCGGATCTTCCCAACTTAATTGAATTTGTAAGTTAGTCATTGGTCAACCCCTTCGGGGAATTAAAAATTAAAAATTAAAAATTAAAAATTGCAATTTCTCCTTGTCCCTCTTGCTCCCCTTGCTTAATTACTCGGTGCTACTAATACACTTATTGCCGCAGCTAAAGATGTACCACACCAAGGACAGCCAATTTGTAGATTTTCAGCCGGAGAAACTTTATGACATTTAGGACACTCTAAGCCATAAATTCCTTGCGGTGATGCTGATGGATGGTGATGATGTCTCGGTTGTACTAGTTGCTGTGGATGCAGATTTGCCACTATTGGTTGTGGTGGTACTAATATAGTTGCCGGAATATTGTTAATCGCAACAGCAGTAACTTGGAGTTGCATTTGACCTAAATAAATCACACTCCCTTCACTTAAAGGCATTTCGCCTTGGGCTAATTGCTGTCCATTTACCAAGGGGGGATTTTGCGATCGCAGATTTCTAATCAAAAACTGTTGCTGTTGAGGATGAAAAAATATTTCTACATGCAGACCGGATACAGTCGGGTTACTTACAACAATGTCGCACCGCACTGGATCACGACCGATGCGGACAGTACCAGCATTTTTGCTGGGTTGTTGTTCATAAATATTCTGTGTTCTATCTTGACTTGCATCGTGCCACTGTAAAGTTAGTGCATTCATTGTTTTAATGTAATTGCTTCAACTCCTTCCTGTGCGATTCCTAACATGAGTCAGCAGTAGCAAGCAAGTATTTAGAACAAACTTCAACAAATCGATATTGATATTATTTGCTTGATCTTGCAGATGCTAATTTATCAGCAATGCGTGTGGTTTCTGGCAGTCGATATTTTGGTGTACAGCGTAATACATAATTAATTGCTGTAGATAAACTCACTTTATGACCACTAGAGACATACACAGGTTTGACTTTTGTCCGCGATCGCAAAGCTGCCCCAATTATTTCACCTTGATGTATTAATGGTTGCCACTTGCCTCTAGTTTCTGGTAATTCTTCATGTTTACCAATCAACAATGATTTTGCTACACCGATGGTAGGCAGATCTAAAAGTAAACCTAAATGACTAGCTATACCCAATCTTCGAGGATGGGCAATGCCTTGACCATCACACAAAATAATATCTGGTGTTGTTTCTACTTTTTCTAAGGCATCCAATACAGCTGGGATTTCCCGAAAAGAGAGGAAACCAGGAATATAGGGAAATGATGTCGGACGGTAAGCTAAGGTTGTTTCTATCACTTGCAAATCGGGAAAACTCAGTACTGCTACTGCTGCCCGGCTAATCGTTCCGTTGGCTTCAAAACCCATATCCACCCCAGCCACGTACTTTACAGGTTCTTGAAGTTGATCTTCATTAATTACCTGATTTCGTAACTTTTCTTGAATAGCTATAGCTTCCTCAACCGTTGAAGGCCAAGTATGATGTTGATGAATTTTCATATTTAATTGTACAAATTTTGTACAAACAAATCATCTGCTGGTACTTGAGCAACTTGGTATTAATTTCTGTCAATACATACAGAAGGATTATTTAAATACAAAATATAAAAGATGTATATCGTAAAATAGCAAAGTTAGCTCATTCAGATTTAGTAACTGATAATTCAGAGAAAAACTCTTTTAAATAGCAAATATAAACATTACGGTAATTACAGATATGAACGATTTTTTCCTCAAATTATTGCAAATCAATTTATAAAAAATGAACAATATCAACCGCAATTTTAACCGTTGTTATGCCACAGGTGTCAGTATAAGTTTCAAAGAGAGGCTACGCCAACACTTTTTATGAAAAACTCAACCAACCAAAAACCTGTTCAGCTGTTAGTTCCAATTCGATACCCTCAAGAATCGGTAATTTATCAGCACCTTCATATAATTCCACTCGCTGACCAGGAAAAATCCCTAGCCCACTTTCATCTTCCGGGTTGATTAACCAGCCAAGTTCAGTACCATTGCGTGAACAATGCAATAATTTACTCAATACTTTTGTTAATTTTTGGTCTGGAGAAAGAATCTCAATTGCCCAGTCCGGATGAATTTCAAAGCGATTAACAATTCTGCCAGATGAAGTTTTAGGGATTCTATCCCAGCGAAACACAGACACATCAGGAACAACAGAAGCGCCGCCAAAAGTGCAACGCAGTTCGGGCAAAGCGTAAGCAATTTTTTGGCTTCTAGCTATGCCGTTTATTGTTTCGCAAAAAGTAGCTTGGAGCAAGCTATGTTCACCTTGAGGCATGGGTTTTTGAATGATTTCTCCATTAATAAAATCTGATGCTGGTTCAGTTTCCGGCAGTTTGAGGAACTCGTCTAAAGTAAGTTGGGGTTGATTGGCAATAGTCATAAGTAAATAGCAAAGGCTAGGGGAAAATAGTATCTGTGGTTAGAAAAAATGGGCGATCGCTACTCTCAAGACGCGATCGCCCAAAAGTTAATTAATTACACAGCCTGATAGCTAGCAGAGAAGGTCTCTTTTAGCGGTTGCCAACGAAACACGCGATCACCACCCCTTTCGACAATCACCTTAACTCGTGGTTCCAAGCTAGGCAAAGTTGTTAAAAACTCCACTTCTTGATCAGAAAGAATATGTCCTTCTATCATCCACACAACTAACCCCTTTGACTTTGGTGGTAGCTGTTCTAGTTGATAGTTAACAATCGGCGGCAAATAATATATATAACCTACCGCCGCGCCACTACCAGTACTTTTTTTACCAAGATGCGGCGGCCTTACTCCATGAACTCCCGTGAGATAAGCAGCTACATCGCCCAATCCCCTAGCAGTAATGTGGAGAGTGGTATAGCCAGCCGCACGCAGTCGCCGTCGATATCGACCTTCAAATCCCCCCTCCAAAGGTACATACACACCCAAAGAGCCAAATTTTTCCAGATCGCGAATTAAACCGTTGCCAGTGGTAATTAGTGCCATAAATTTTTGTCCTATCCCACCTAGATATCTCTATTATTTACTGTCAGAAGAGTGATTAACTCAGATAACTAACGTATAAGTTTAGATTAGCTTCCTCACCCGCGATCGCGGAGTCACAAATTGATCTAAAAAAATATAGACAAAGATAAAGAAATGATTTATATTATTAGATTGTGACCAAACGCATAAATTAGGCTGCCTTTTACTGCCATTTAGAACTGGTGTTAGCATTAAAAGCTGATGACTCAAATTTAACGGGTATAAGCTGGTTCAAATTGGCAGGAGACTGGTAAACTAGAAAAGCTTTCAGGTCAATACAAGGAGCCAGAGGCCAAAAAACCAAAGCTCCAGACTACAATCACTCCTGTAGCCCCTGAAAAAACCAGACAAGACCTTAAGCTATAGTTTAAGGTGTTTAGTGGAGTAGAAACTGAGCAGTGATGTTGGTTTATGACATTGCATCAGCCTCAGTTAACGGATACTGGGCGAAAAAACAACGCTTAAGTCCTACTACAATCAGCAAAGTGCCAAAGCAAATGCTTGGACGAAAGCATTGCTGCACGAAGCGCAAAGCTCTAAAGCATTGCCTCAATTCCAGAAGTTATTGCTTCCCATTGGGAAGACGCTTGTGGCTGTTCTGGTAAGAGGGCGAGTGAAAATAAACGGATTCGTCAAGCAGTAAAGGCATAGCTTGTTGTGTCCAGGAGAAGTTGCAGCAGCGACTTCTAGAGGCTCGTCCACCCTCAACCAACGGCTACACAGCGTGTCTTACCAGAGTCCAATTCCAAGGTCAGTAAGTAGAAAGGAGAGCCAGTTACTGTGTCTGTAGGTATTCTCGGCACCAAGCTGGGCATGACCCAAGTATTTGACGAGTCAGGAAGAGCTATTCCTGTCACCGTAGTTCAAGCTGGTCCATGCACCGTTACCCAAATTAAAACGAAACAGACTGATGGTTACGCCGCCATTCAAGTCGGCTTTGGCGCAGTCAAACCAAAGGCGTTAAACAGACCGCTACTAGGTCATCTGGCAAAATCATCTGCCCCAGCGTTGCGTCACTTAAACGAGTATCACACAGATGCCCCTAGTGATTATGCTTTAGGTCAAGAGATTAAAGTAGATATTTTTAGTGCTGGTCAAATTGTAGATGTAGTTGGTACAAGTATCGGTCGCGGTTTTGCAGGCAACCAAAAGCGTAATAACTTTGGTCGCGGGCCTATGTCTCACGGTTCCAAAAATCATAGAGCGCCAGGTTCCATCGGTGCTGGTACAACACCAGGTCGTGTTTATCCAGGTAAACGGATGGCAGGGCGTTTAGGTGGAAAGCGCATCACAATTAGCAAGTTGACTGTATTACGAGTAGATGTAGAACGTAACTTGCTGCTAATTAAAGGAGCCATTCCTGGTAAACCAGGGTCTTTAGTGAATGTTCTGCCTGCGAAGAAAGTTGGTAAGTAGTCAACAGTCATTGGACTAATGACAAAAGACAAAGGACACAAAGATGGTAGAGAGTGTAGTTAAAAATTGGCAAGGAGAACAAGTCGGCCAGACTTCGTTTAAATTGCGAGTTGCTAAAGAAGAAACAGCAGCACATATAGTGCATAGAGCATTGGTTCGGCAAATGACCAATTCTCGCCAAGGAACTGCCAGTACAAAAACTCGTGCAGAAGTTAGAGGCGGCGGTCGTAAACCTTGGCGGCAAAAAGGCACAGGTCGCGCCCGTGCGGGATCTATTCGTTCACCATTATGGCGTGGTGGTGGGGTAATCTTTGGGCCGAAGCCTAGAGACTTCAACTTGAAGTTAAATCGCAAAGAACGGCGTTTAGCATTGCGAACAGCGCTGGTAAGCCGCGCTGACGACTTGATTGTAGTGGAAGAATTTAGCAACGAGCTATCCCGCCCGAAAACCAAAGAGTTAATAGCAGCGCTAGCTCGTTGGGGTGTAGAACCAGATAATAAAGCACTATTAATTTTGTCTGACATTGCGGAAAACGTTCATTTATCAGCCCGCAACGTACAGAATTTAAAGCTAATACCAGCTGACCAGCTAAACGTTTATGATTTGCTGCACGCTGACAAAATTGTAGTTACGGCATCAGCCCTAGAAAAAATTCAGGAGGTCTACAGTGCCTAACTTTGACCCCCGCCACCTTGCTGACTTAGTGCGTCGCCCGATTGTCACCGAAAAAGCGACCATTCTGATGGAGCAAAACAAATACACATTTGAAGTAACTCCTAAAGCAAGTAAGCCAGAAATTAAAGCCGCAATTGAAGACTTATTTCAAGTCAAAGTTGTCAAAATCAATACTGCATTACCCCCACGTAAAAAACGGCGCGTAGGTAAATTTATTGGTTACAAGCCCCAATACAAACGAGCTATCGTCACTGTTGCGCCTGGGGACGAAGACAAGATTAGACAAGTTCTGTTCCCAGAACTCTAAAAAGTTATGAGTGATGAGTTATGAATTATCTCTAACTCCTAACTTCTAACTTAAAACTCACAACTCGAAATTTAATTATGGGTACTCGTTCTTATCGCCCCTATACCCCCAGTACTCGCCAAGTTACTATCTCCGACTTTGCGGAAATTACCAAAACAGAGCCGGAAAAGTCACTAACTGAGTACAAACACCGTCCCAAAGGCCGTAATAATCAAGGGCGGATAACTAGCCGTCGTCGGGGTGGCGGTCACAAGCAGCTTTACCGGATTATTGATTTTAAACGCAATAAGCGTGATATGACTGCCACGGTAACAGCTATTGAATACGATCCAAATCGCAATGCTCGGATTGCTCTGTTAGTTTATGAAGATGGCGAAAAGCGATACATCCTCCATCCCAATAATTTGAAAGTTGGGACAACAATTATTGCTGGGTCAGAAGCTCCTATTGAAGATGGCAACGCTTTACCCCTCTCGAATATACCTCTAGGTACAGGGGTTCACAACGTAGAATTGACTCCAGGTAAAGGTGGTCAGATTGTGCGTGCAGCTGGTGCTACAGCGCAAGTTGTGGCGAAAGAAGGTAAATACGTAACTCTCAAATTACCTTCAGGAGAAGTCCGCTTAATTCGACGGGAATGTTACGCCACCATTGGCCAAGTGGGTAACACCGATGCGCGAAATCTCAGTGCGGGTAAAGCAGGAAGAAATCGCTGGAAAGGTCGCCGTCCTAAAGTTAGAGGTAGTGTGATGAACCCCGTTGACCATCCCCACGGCGGTGGTGAAGGTAGAGCGCCTATCGGTAGATCTGGTCCTGTTACTCCTTGGGGTAAACCTACCTTGGGTGCAAAAACACGTAAACCCAAAAAAGCTAGCAGTAAATTGATCGTGCGTCGTCGCCGTAAATCTTCTAAGCGCGGTCGTGGTGGTCGTCAATCCTAGAATTTTGGATTTTAAGTTGAGGGTCTATTTAAAAATGAACATTGAAAATTTTTAAAGCTCAGTCAGATACCTAATTGTCCAAAATCCAAAATCCAAAATCCAAAATCCAAAATCAAATTATGGGTCGTTCTCTAAAAAAAGGTCCTTTCGTTGCTGATCATCTGCTCAGCAAAATTGAAAAGCTGAATGCCAGAAACGAAAAACAAGTTATTAAAACTTGGTCGAGAGCCTCGACAATTTTACCCTTGATGGTAGGTCATACGATCGCTGTTCATAACGGACGACAACACGTTCCAATTTTTGTAAATGAGCAGATGGTAGGGCATAAGTTGGGTGAATTTGCCCCGACACGTACTTACAGGGGTCATGGAAAAAGTGACAAAAAATCAGGGAGATAGTCATTTGTCCAAGGTAAATAGTCAAAAGTAATTGCTATTGACTATATGTCTATATGGCTATTGACAAAAGGAGAAAATTATGGCTATTGATACTACTGAAGTAAAAGCGATCGCCCGTTACATACGCATGTCTCCCTATAAAGTACGTCGAGTCCTCGATCAAATTCGGGGGCGATCGTACCGAGAAGCGTTAATCGTTCTAGAATTTATGCCTTATCGCGCCACTGAACCAGTATTAAAACTGCTCAGAAGTGCTGCGGCTAATGCCGAGCATAACGTCGGGTTAGATCGCACTCAATTGGTGATCACTCAAGCCTACGCAGACCAAGGCCCAGTGCTGAAACGGTTCCAACCTAGGGCACAGGGACGAGCTTACCAGATTCGCAAGCCAACGTGTCACATCACTCTAGCTGTTGCTGCTGATGTTAGTGCTGAGTAAGTAAATAGACACAAAAAATTGCGTAAAGTAAGAAATTTTAGAGGAAGTATTTGTGGGACAAAAGATACATCCAGTCGGTTTCCGCCTGGGTATTACACAAGAACATCAATCTCGTTGGTTTGCCGTTCCTGAACGCTATCCAGAACTTCTCCAAGAAGACTACAAACTTCGTAAATACATAGAACAAAAGCTCGGTAGACTCGCTCAAAATAACGCCGGAATTTCCGAAGTGCGAATTGAGCGTAAGGCAGACCAAATCGACCTCGAAGTCCGCACGGCTCGACCAGGCGTAGTTGTAGGTCGTGGTGGGCAAGGCATTGAAGCATTGCGTACCGGACTCCAAGAACTATTAGGTAGCAATCGCCAAATTCGGATCAACGTAGTTGAAGTACAACGAGTTGATGCTGATGCCTACCTAATTGGCGAATATATTGCTCAACAATTAGAACGCCGAGTTTCCTTTAGACGAGTTGTGCGGCAAGCGATTCAGCGCGCCCAAAGAGCTGGTATCCAAGGTATTAAAATTCAAGTCAGCGGGCGGCTCAACGGTGCAGAAATTGCCCGGACAGAGTGGACTCGTGAAGGCAGAGTGCCTTTACATACCCTCAGGGCTGATATTGACTACTCTTACTGCACAGCCAAAACGGTTTATGGCATTTTGGGTATCAAAGTGTGGGTGTTTAAAGGAGAAATTATCCCTGGACAAGAAGAAACTCCATCTGCACCAACCACACGCGATCGCGAACCTCGTCGTCGCCAACAACAACGCCGTCGCCAGCAATTTGAAGATCGCTCAAATGAAGGATAGGGGCTAGGGGCTAAAGCTAGAAAAATACTAGATTCGAGTCCTTAATTCCTAATTCCTAATCTCTAATTCTTAATCCCTAGTACCTAGTCATGTTAAGTCCTAGAAGAACTAAATTCCGTAAACAACAGCGCGGACGGATGGGAGGTTTAGCCAGCCGTGGTAGCACCCTTAATTTTGGTGATTTTGCACTCCAAGCTCAAGAACCAGCTTGGATCACCTCTCGCCAAATTGAGGCTTCACGGCGAGCCATGACCCGTTATATCCGTCGGGGTGGACAAATCTGGATTCGGATTTTCCCTGACAAACCTGTAACCATGCGTGCAGCTGAAACCCGGATGGGTTCTGGTAAAGGTTCGCCAGAATATTGGGTAGCAGTAGTGAAGCCAGGGAGAATTATGTTTGAAATCGCTGGCGTTTCCGAAGAAATAGCCCGTGAAGCTATGCGTTTAGCTGCATATAAGCTGCCAATAAAAACCAAATTCATTGTGCGCTCTCAACCACAGGAGCAGGAGTAGGTTATGCCTCTTCCCAAGATTTCAGAAGCTAGAGAATTAAGTGACGAGAAACTGGCTCAGGAAATTCTCGCTATTAAAAGACAACTATTCCAGTTGCGCTTGCAAAAAGCCACAAGACAACTCGAAAAACCTCACCAGTTTCGACATGCTAGGCATCGCCTAGCCCAATTGCTCACTGTAGAAACAGAACGTAAACGGGCAGCAAGTCAACCGCCTCAAGAATAAAAGTAGGAGATTATGGCAATCAAAGAACGAGTTGGCTTGGTAGTGAGCGACAAAATGCAAAAAACGGTGGTAGTTGCCGTGGAAAACCGCGCTCCCCATCCCAAGTACGGCAAGATTGTAGTTAAAACCCGGCGCTATAAAGCTCACGATGAAGATAATAACTGCAAAGTGGGCGATCGCGTTCGGATTCAGGAAACTAGACCCCTAAGTAAAACCAAGCGCTGGCAAGTCACAGAAGTTCTGAACGCCAAAGCTACAACGTAATAGTTGTTAGTTGCATAACAACTTAACAAGGGAGATTAATTGTGATTCAACCCCAAACTTACCTCAATGTCGCAGATAATAGCGGTGCCCGTAAACTAATGTGCATCCGCGTTTTAGGCGCAGGCAATAGACGTTATGGTTTCATCGGTGACAAAATTATTGCTGTTGTTAAAGATGCAATTCCCAACATGGCAATCAAAAAATCTGATGTCGTAGAAGCAGTGATCGTCCGAACCCGTCATCATATCAGTCGGGACAGCGGCATGACCATTCGCTTTGACGATAACGCCGCAGTAATCATCAACAAAGATGGTAATCCTAAAGGCACACGGGTTTTTGGCCCTGTAGCACGAGAACTACGCGATAAAAGTTTCACCAAAATTGTTTCTCTGGCTCCGGAGGTGCTGTAATGGCAACTAAACACAATAAGCCCAAAGTATTCTACAAAATGCACGTCAAAACTGGTGATACTGTACAAGTAATTGCCGGTAAAGACAAAGGCAAGGTTGGTGAAGTTATTAAAGCACTTCCCCAACTCAGCAAGGTTTTAATTAAAGGTGTCAACATTAAAACCAAGCACGTTAAACCCCAACAAGAAGGTGAATCAGGGCGCATTGTCACCCAAGAATTTCCCATCCATAGCTCCAATGTGATGCTTTATTCCACCAAGCAAAACGTTGCGAGTCGTGTTTGTTATACCTTTACACCAGAAGGCAAGAAAGTCAGAAAACTCAAGAAAACTGGCGAAATTCTGGATAAATAACCAAGTCTGAGGGATCAATAATAAAGTTATCTTTTATACTTAATCCTTCATGCTTGTTTAGCTCCCTGACCAAGCCCAGGGATAATCAGGACAAAAAACTATGGCAACAACAAGACTTAAAAACTTATACCAAGAGACAATCGTCCCGACACTGACTAATCAGTTTCAATACACCAATGTACATCAAGTACCCAAGTTGGTGAAGGTTACTATTAACAGAGGTTTAGGGGAAGCAGCGCAAAATGCTAAAGCCCTAGAAGCATCTTTAAGCGAAATTGCGCTGATCACTGGTCAAAAACCAGTAGTGACACGGGCGAAAAAAGCGATCGCTGGCTTCAAAATTCGTCAAGGGATGCCTGTTGGCATCATGGTGACACTCCGAGGCGAACGGATGTACGCATTTGTCGATCGACTCATTAGCTTGGCATTGCCCAGGATTAGAGACTTTCGCGGCGTTAGTCCTAAAAGCTTTGATGGTCGCGGCAACTATACTCTGGGTGTGAGAGAACAACTCATTTTTCCAGAAGTCGAATACGACAGCATCGATCAAATTCGTGGTATGGATATTTCCATCATCACAAGTGCGAAAAACGACGAAGAGGGCCGCGCCTTACTTAAGGAAATGGGAATGCCCTTTCGCGATCAATAAGTTCATCTAAAGAGGGAACGATGGCGGCTAACGACACAATTGCAGATATGCTGACGCGCATCCGCAATGCCAACATGGCGCGGCATCAAACTACACAAGTGCCAGCGACAAAAATGACCCGTAGTATTGCTAAAGTGCTACGGGAGGAAGGATTCATTGGTGAGTTTGCAGAAGCAGAAGAAGGGGTAAAGCATAATTTGGTGATTTCCCTAAAGTACAAGGGTAAAAATCGTCAGCCTCTAATCACTGCCTTGAAGCGTGTGAGTAAGCCAGGTTTGCGCGTTTATTCCACCAGGAAAGAGTTGCCAAGGGTATTAGGCGGTATTGGCATTGCCATTATTTCTACATCCAGTGGCA
Organism: Halotia wernerae UHCC 0503; assembly: GCA_034931985.1. GTDB lineage: Bacteria > Cyanobacteriota > Cyanobacteriia > Cyanobacteriales > Nostocaceae > Halotia > Halotia wernerae. The sequence continues at coordinate 49,849 of JAYGHB010000022.1, read as the reverse complement.
TCATGACCGACCGGGAAGCACGCCGTCAGAACGTGGGTGGTGAAGTACTTTGCTACATTTGGTAGTCATTTGTTATGAGGAGCCACTGCATTATAGGGTTCCCCCTGTTGAATTAAGTGGCGTTCATTTGTCAAAAGACAAAGGATAAATAACAAATAACAAATCACAAAGGACAAAAGATCATGTCTCGTATTGGTAAACGTCCAATTACTATTCCCGCCAAAGTACAAGTGGCGATTGATGGTACAAAGGTTGTGGTTAAAGGCCCGAAAGGAGAACTTTCTCGTGATCTGCCTCCTAACGTCATAGTCTCTCAAGAAGGGGAAATTTTACAAGTAACCCGTCGGGACGAATCCCGTACCTCTAGGCAGATGCACGGCTTAAGCCGCACTTTAGTTGCCAACATGGTTGAGGGAGTTTCCCAAGGTTTTCAGCGCCGTTTGGAAATCCAAGGTGTTGGTTATCGGGCACAAGTTCAAGGGCGTAACTTAGTTTTGAATATGGGTTACAGCCATCAAGTACAAATTGTTCCGCCAGAAGGAATACAGTTTGCAGTGGAAGGTACCACTAACGTCATTGTTAGCGGCTATGACAAAGAAATTGTAGGCAACACAGCAGCTAAAATTCGTGACGTTCGTCCACCCGAACCTTATAAAGGTAAAGGTATTCGCTATGCCGGCGAAGTGGTCAGACGCAAAGCTGGTAAGACTGGTAAGAGTGGTAAGAAGTAAAAATGAAACTTACTCGTAGAGAATCAAAACAACGTCGCCATCGACGTGTCCGTGGTAAAGTGAATGGCTCCTCAGAACGGCCGCGTTTGTCCGTGTTTCGCTCCCGTGAGCATATCTATGCCCAGGTAATTGATGATACACAGCAGCAAACCATAGTAGCAGCCTCAACTGTAGAACCAGAGTTGAAATCTAGTTTAGCTTCTGGCTCTAATTGCGAAGCATCAGTACAAGTCGGCAAATTAATCGCAGCGCGATCGCTAGAAAAAGGTATCACCCAAGTAGTCTTTGATCGCGGTGGCAACCTATATCATGGTCGTGTCAAAGCCCTAGCTGATGCAGCACGCGAGGCTGGTTTAGATTTTTAAATCGGTCAGTGGTCAATAGTTAGTAGCAACTGACAACTGACCCTTCGAGTGACGCTCGTTCGCGTAACGTCTCCAAGAGTTGCTATGCCGTAGGCTTTACGCTGCGCTAGCGTCAGTTGCTTATGGGGGGAACCCCCAAGACCACACTGACTCACAACTGACAACTGACTAAAAGAGAGCATTTGATTATGGCAACTGGTCGTCGTAAAGCTAATCGTACAAAGAAAGAAGAAACCAACTGGCAAGAACGAGTTATTCAGATCCGGCGGGTGAGCAAGGTCGTCAAAGGAGGTAAAAAACTCAGCTTCCGGGCGATTGTGGTCGTCGGTAACGAACGTGGGCAAGTTGGTGTAGGAGTAGGCAAAGCCTCAGATGTAATAGGTGCTGTAAAAAAAGGCGTAGCTGACGGTAAAAAGCATCTAATTGACATTCCCATCACCAAATCTAACTCCATTCCACATCCTATTGATGGTGTCGGTGGTGGCGCTAAAGTGATTATGCGTCCAGCTGCACCTGGTACTGGGGTAATTGCTGGTGGTGCTGTCCGGACTGTGCTGGAATTGGCAGGAGTTCGTAACGTTTTAGCAAAGCAACTAGGCTCCAATAATCCACTCAACAATGCTAGAGCCGCAGTTAATGCCTTGTCTACACTGCGTACCTTAGCTGAAGTTGCTGAAGATCGGGGTATTGCTATTGAAAAGCTCTACATCTAGTAGAGCTACCCTGACAAAGTTTTTGTGTAAACAAATACTAATATAAAGATGAGACTCAACGATGCTAAGCCTCAAAAAGGCTCAAAAAAACGCCGCCGCCGTGTAGCTAGAGGTATTTCCGCTGGTCAAGGCGCTAGTGCTGGTCTAGGTATGAGAGGTCAAAAATCTCGATCTGGTAGCGGTACCCGACCAGGTTTTGAAGGAGGTCAACAACCGTTGTACCGCCGTCTACCCAAGCTGAAAGGCTTTCCGATTGTGAATCGGAAAATTTACACTACGATTAATGTAGAGAAGCTAGCCTCCCTTCCTGCCAATACAGAAGTAACTTTGGAATCCTTAAAAGCATCAGGTATTGTCACTGCTGTCAAAGGTCCATTGAAAATGTTGGGTAATGGGGAATTGAGCGTTGCGCTCAATGTAAAAGCTGCCGCTTTTACAGGTCAAGCTCAAAGCAAAATTGAGGCAGCTGGCGGGAGTTGTGAAATTTTATAGTGAGAGCAACAGCGCACTTAAATAGCAACCAACCCATTTCCAGTGCCTGATTCACTACAAAGGTAGCACTCTATGATCAGTCGAGACAAAGCCCCAACGGCTCAAGAAACTTTTATGCAAATGGCGCAAGCAGCTGGACTAAGAGGTAGGCTGCTTGTTACCGTTGGTATTTTAATTTTGGTTCGCCTGGGTATCTTTTTACCCATACCGGGAATTAATCGAGATCGGTTTCACGAAGCTATATCGGGTAATAATTCCGTATTCGGTTTATTGGATATATTTTCTGGGCGAGGACTTTCGACTTTAGGAATCTTTGCTTTGGGAATTTTACCCTTCATTAATGCGTCTATTATTATCCAATTACTCACTGCTGCAATTCCATCTTTAGAAAATTTACAGAAAAATGAAGGTGAAGCGGGGCGGCGAAAAATTTCGCAAATTACACGCTATGTGACTGTAGTTTGGGCAATTATTCAAAGTACAGCTTTTTCGGCATTATTCCTCCAGCAATTTGCCATAACCCCAGGCCCTATATTTGTAGCTGAAACCGCGATCGCTCTCACTGCTGGTTCAATGTTTGTCATGTGGGCATCGGAACTAATTACAGAGCGTGGTATTGGTAACGGCGCATCATTATTAATTTTTGTCAACATTGTTGCTTCATTACCAAAATCCTTGGGCGATACCATTGACTTGGTACAAGTTGGCGGTAGAGAAATAGTCGGCCGTGTAATTGTACTAGTCTTGGTATTCCTGGCAACTATTGTGGGAATTGTATTTGTTCAAGAAGGAATCCGCCGCATCCCAATTATTTCAGCCCGTCGCCAAGTGGGTAGACGAGTATTAGCAGAGCAACGTAGCTATTTGCCTTTGCGTCTCAATTCTGGTGGTGTAATGCCGATTATTTTTGCGGCTGCTATTCTGAGTCTGCCGCTTTTAATTGCCAATTTTACCAAGAACCCAGACATAGCGAACATTGTTAGTACTTATCTCAGTCCTAGTGGTTCTCAACCTTGGGTCTACGCCCTTGTCTACTTAACTTCGATTATTTTCTTCAGTTATTTCTATTCTTCATTGATTGTTAACCCGGTTGATGTGGCGCAGAACTTGAAGAAAATGGGTTCTAGTATTCCTGGTATTCGTCCCGGAAAAGCCACTAGCGAGTATATTGAACGCGTAATCAATAGACTAACTTTTTTGGGTGCGATCTTTTTGGGCTTTGTCGCTATTATCCCCACTGCTGTTGAAAGTGCTTTAGGAGTACCAACTTTTAGGGGTCTAGGTGCTACCTCTTTGCTGATTTTGGTAGGTGTGGCAATTGATACAGCCAAACAAGTTCAAACTTATGTCATATCTCAGCGTTATGAAGGAATGGTGAAACAATAGTGACGCGATTAATCTTCTTGGGACCACCTGGAGCTGGTAAAGGAACTCAAGCTCAAACCTTGGCCGAACACTTACATATTCCCCATATTTCTACGGGGGAAATATTAAGACAAGCCATGAAAGAGCAAACCCCTTTGGGGATTAAGGCTCAAAGTTATGTAAATAGCGGCGAGTTAGTTCCTGATCAGCTAGTACAGGATTTGGTACAGGAACGTCTCAATCAATCAGATGCCCAATCCGGTTGGATTCTAGATGGTTTTCCTCGCAAAGTCACACAAGCGGCTTTTCTAGAAGAATTACTAGAAAAGATCCATCAGAGTGACGAAAGGGTAGTCAATCTGGATGCACCTGATGAAGTTGTGGTGACACGTTTACTAGCTAGAGGACGAAAAGACGATAGTGAAGAAGTGATTCGTCGTCGCTTAGAAGTGTACCGTGCTGAAACTGCACCCTTGATTGATTATTACCGCGATCGCCAAAGGCTTTTGAGTGTTAATGGCGATCAATCCCAAGAAGAAGTCACTAACGAACTCCACCAAGTAATTGCCTCATAACCTGAGAACAGGGGGTAGAGAATTCACCACTCAACTACTCCCCATTAACCTGAATTGGGGCAAGAAGCAAGTCAAATTTAGCTAAGATATATTAATAAACTGTTGATATATTTCTCAAAATGTGTTCTTTTGCAGGTAAATTGCTGCGACTGGACAGAAAATTATTGAGTTGAGGAAAAAACAAATTGTCTAAGCAAGATCTAATTGAAATGGAAGGAACGGTCACCGAGTCCTTGCCTAATGCGATGTTTCGTGTTGACTTGGACAATGGCTTTAACGTCCTAGCACACATTTCTGGTAAGATTCGCCGCAACTACATCAAGATTTTACCTGGCGATCGCGTCAAAGTAGAATTAACACCCTATGACCTAACAAAAGGCAGAATTACTTATCGGCTCCGTAAGAAGTAAGTGTATGCAGAAAATTTTACCATAAAAACATTTTTTTGGCTGTTACCCAGTTAATTAACTGAATTAATCTCCCTAAAAATGCTATAATTTAACATTTGGAGTCAATTACAAAAGGCATGAAAGTTAGAGCCTCAGTCAAGAAGATTTGTGAAAAGTGTAACGTGATCAAACGGCGTGGTCGCGTCATGGTGATTTGTGTGAATCCTAAGCACAAACAACGTCAAGGATAGTACTCTCAAAAAAATCTGAGAGTCAGGTGTGACACACATAACCACCCAGAAAAGTGTAAACGCGACTAATCGTGTTTTTCAAACAGCAATTGCGAGAACAACAGGGAGATATTGATTGTGGCACGTATTTCCGGAGTAGACCTTCCACGCGATAAGCGAATTGAGATTGGTCTGACTTACATCTACGGAATTGGAGTATCAAGATCGCTAGAAATTTTAGCGACCACAGGTGTAAACCCAGACACCCGTGTTAAAGACTTAAGTGATGCTGATGTCGCCGCCCTGCGAGGAGAGATAGAAAGTAACTATCAAGTCGAAGGGGATTTGCGGCGCTTAGAAGCGATGAATATCAAGCGCTTGGTGGACATTGGTTCCTACAGAGGCCGTCGTCATCGTATGGGCTTGCCAGTTAGAGGCCAAAGAACTCGTACCAATGCTAGAACCCGTCGTGGGAGAAGGCAGACAGTTGCTGGTAAGAAAAAGGCTCCAGGTAAGTAAATTTCATTGCTTGTTCCCCAGAATTAAGTTTCACCTTTAGATTAACTAAACAAACATGGCCAGACAACCAACTAAAAAAGGCGGAAGCAAAAAGCAAAAACGGAACGTCCCCAACGGGATGGGCTACATCCAGTCTACTTTCAACAATAGCATTGTCACCATTACTGATCAAAATGGAGATGTGATCTCTTGGGCTAGTGCTGGTTCTAGCGGTTTTAAGGGTGCAAAAAAGGGAACTCCTTTTGCAGCACAGACCGCCGCTGAAAGCGCAGCACGCCGGGCTATCGACCAAGGAATGCGCCAAATTGAGGTGATGGTCAGTGGCCCAGGAGCAGGTAGAGAAACCGCTATCCGGGCACTGCAAGGGGCAGGATTGGAAATTACACTCATTCGGGATATTACCCCAATTCCTCACAATGGTTGCCGTCCACCCAAGCGCCGCCGAGTTTAGAACCAACCTCTTGGGCGGTTTGAGGACGAAAGATCTAAGCAAATAGAAGTCACCATGACTGCTTGAGCGTTTGTTATCTAAATTACCAAGCAGGGTGAGTGCTAAAGAACTTCTGACGGCTTGGGCGATCAGAAGCATGTCAGATCTTCCTTTATGGAGGGCTGCTAAACTTCAGATCACCCAAATTATGATAATTGTCCACAGGCTGAAAAGGGCTTCAAACTCTATTGCTATAGCATGTTGGCAGTTTGATACACCTAAATTAAGCTTCAGGACAATAAAGTAAATTTTGAGAGGCAATAGATTTGCCTGCTAGCAGCACCTTAAAACAAGGGAGGCTACTCCGTGGCGCAGTTTCAAATTGAATGTGTAGAGTCTAATACAGAAGAAAGTCGGAGCCATTACAGTAAATTTGTTCTGGAACCTCTAGAGCGTGGTCAAGGAACAACGGTTGGCAACGCGCTACGGCGGGTATTACTGTCCAATCTAGAGGGGACAGCAGTTACAGCAGTGCGGATTGCAGGCGTTACACACGAGTTTGCTACAGTTTCGGGCGTGCGAGAAGACGTACTGGAAATCCTCATGAAAATGAAGGAAGTCATCCTCAAAAGTTATTCCTCGCAAGCCCAGATTGGTAGGTTACTCCTAAACGGCCCAGCAACAGTCACTGCGGCCCACTTTGATTTACCAAGTGAAGTAGAAGTCATCGATCCCACCCAGTATGTAGCCACCCTAGCCGAGGGAGGCAAACTGGAAATGGAATTTCGGATCGAGAAAGGTAAAGGATATCGCACCGTAGAAAGAGGGCGCGAGGAAGCTACCTCTTTGGACTTTCTCCAAATTGACTCGGTATTTATGCCGGTGCGGAAAGTCAACTATAGCGTTGAAGAAGCCCGTGGGGATGGCTCAATTACCAAAGACAGATTGCTCTTGGAAGTTTGGACAAATGGCAGTATCTCACCCCAAGAAGCACTATCCTCCGCCGCTGGGATTCTAGTAGATCTATTCAACCCCTTGAAAGATATCTCACTAGAACCAACAGATACAGGGGCTGATATTCCAGATGATCCAACAGCTCAGATTCCCATCGAAGAATTACAACTTTCGGTGCGAGCTTATAACTGTCTCAAACGAGCGCAAGTGAACTCTGTAGCCGACTTGTTGGACTATACCCAAGAAGACCTCTTAGAAATTAAAAATTTTGGTCAAAAGTCAGCGGAAGAGGTAGTTGAAGCTTTACAGCGACGCTTAGGCATTACCCTGCCACAAGAAAGAGGATCTAAACACAACTAAGCCAAAACCTTTAATAATACATAGTGCATTATTATGCGTCATCGTTGTCGAGTTAAAAAACTCAGTAAACCAGCTGACCAGCGCCGCGCCCTGTTGCGATCGCTTGCCACCGAACTGATCCGTCATGGTCGAATCACTACCACTTTAATCCGAGCGAAAGTGGTACGGAGTGAAGTGGACAAAATGATTACCTTAGCTAAAAACGGCTCTTTGGCAGCACGCCGCGAAGCTTTGGGCTACATCTTCGATAAACAACTAGTTCACGCTTTATTTGAGCAAGCTCCCACTCGGTATGGTAGTCGAGAAGGAGGTTACACCCGCATTCTGCATACTGTGCCTCGTCGGGGTGATAATGCTCAAATGGCAATAATTGAACTTGTGTAAAAAGGATGAAGGATAAAGGATGAAAATTTTATCCTTCGGCCTTTATTTGATTCTATGTTAGAAAGCCACCAGCCTCCACCAACTCACAGAGTAGCCCTAGTAATCCAATACATGGGCACTCACTTTCACGGCTGGCAACGGCAAAAACAGCAGCGGACAATCCAAGAAGAGATAGAAACAGCGATCGCTAAAATTCTTGGTCATCATGTGACCTTACATGGTGCTGGGCGAACCGATGCCGGGGTTCACGCCGCTGCTCAAGTAGCTCATTTCGAGGCTACAGGTTTAATTCCGGCTCACAAGTGGGCAGCAGTTCTTAACAGCTATCTGCCCCAAGATATATTAATAAGTGCTTCAGCTATTGTAGATCAACGTTGGCACGCTCGCTTTAGTGCAGTCTATCGGCGTTATCGCTACACAATATATACTGAAGATCGGCCGAACTTGTTCGTGAAACCCTTCAGTTGGCATTATTATTATGCACCCCTGGATGAATCCTTAATCCAAGCTGCTCTAAGACCTCTGTTGGGGAAGCATCATTTAGCTGCTTTTCACCGTGCAGGATCAAAGCGATCGCATTCCTGGGTAGAGGTACAAGCGGTAGAGTGTATTCGTAGTGGGTCATTTCTCCATATTGAAATACAAGCAGATGGATTTTTGTATGGCATGGTACGGCTGTTGGTAGGGATGTTGGTGCAAGTCGGTTCTGGGCAGCGGACACTTGCTAGCTTCACCGAACTCTGGAAAGAGCAACATCGGCAAGAAGTGAAACATGCCGCACCTCCACAAGGTTTGTGCTTGTTAAGAGTCGGATATCCAGATTTTCCCTTTTCCTCAGAGATTTGGTATGACACCCTACCAAAGCTAGTCCTAAGTCAGTAGTCAGGGGTTAGACCCAAACAACTGGCAACTGCACAACCAACAACAACAACTGACAACTGACAAAGAAAAAATGAGTAAAACATACCTTCCTCCTCAAAAATCTATTGAGCGTGAATGGTACGTAGTAGATGCTACTGACCAACGTCTAGGCCGCCTCGCCAGCGAAATCGCTCAAATCCTTAGAGGCAAAAAGAAACCCGAATTCACTCCTCACTTAGACACAGGTGATTTTGTAATTGTAGTCAATGCTGAAAAAGTAGCAGTCACAGGCAAAAAACGCACCCAAAAGCTTTACCGCCGTCATTCAGGTCGTCCTGGCGGAATGAAAACTGAAACTTTTGCTAAGCTGCAACAACGCCTACCAGAACGAATTTTAGAAAAGGCTGTTAAAGGTATGCTGCCTAAAAATAGCTTGGGTAAGCAATTGTTTACTAAACTGAAAGTCTATGCTGGGCCGACTCATCCCCACGATGCTCAAAAACCTCAAGAACTAAAAATTAATACAATTCCTGGAGAAGAAAATTAATGCAAGCAGTAGATACCAATAGCGGTCGCGCCGTTTACTGGGGTACTGGCCGCCGTAAATCCGCAGTAGCGCGGGTACGTCTGGTTCCTGGTGAAGGAAAGTTAATTGTGAATGGCAAGCCTGGAGACTTGTACTTTCAATTTAACGCCAATTACCTGGGAGTGATTAAAGGGCCTCTGGAAACTCTAGGACTAGAAAACGAATATGACATTTTAGTAAAAGCAGAAGGCGGCGGCTTGACCGGACAGGCTGATTCCGTCCGCTTGGGTGTTGCTCGTGCTTTATGTCAACTCGACCCAGATAATCGCCCACCTTTGAAAACTGAAGGTTATCTCACACGCGATCCCCGTGCCAAAGAACGGAAAAAATATGGTTTGCACAAAGCTCGGAAAGCGCCTCAGTACTCTAAACGTTAGGGTATTGGGTATTGGGCATAGGGCATAGCTAATAACCAATAGTTATTCTTTTCTTCTCTTAATCCCTAGTACAGGTTGGCGGAAATAAACCTGCCATTCAAAACAGCTAGAAAGCCTAAATTTAGAGCCTTTTGACTTTTGACCCTTCGACTACGCTCAGGGTCAAGGCTGAGCGAAGCCGAAGCCTTGACTTTTGACTTCCGCCTTGCGGTACCAGTCTCTCTTCGCATCTGCAAAGTTATAATTGATATAGATTCACCACACAAAGAACAATGGCTAAAGCTGATATTCATCCCAAGTGGTATCCAGACGCTAAAGTTTACTGTAACGGTCAAGTAGTAATGACCATTGGCTCTACCAAGCCAGAATTACACGTAGATGTTTGGTCGGGAAATCACCCATTTTATACAGGTACCCAGAAAATTATTGACACCGAGGGTCGAGTTGAGCGCTTCCTCCGCAAATACGGTATGTCTAGTACTCAAGCCTCTGGCGACGACCAAAATAAAAAGTAGCGGGTTGGCTCTGCTGTTAACGACGACCCTGCGTCTGCTGGGTCGATTGTCATTTTTTGCCGAGCCAATTTGTTATTTTTAAGGAGCGATCGCATTTGTCATGGCTGAATCATACCTGCTGGAGAAACTCAAATCCGTTGAACAAACTTTTCATGAATTAACTCGTCGCTTGGCCGATCCTGATACTGCTAGCAATCCTGATGAGTATCAAGAAATTGCTAAGTCGCGTTCTTCCTTGGAAGAAGTAGTAGATACTTATGAAATTTGGAAAACAGCCCAAGAAGACTTAATAGGAGCGCGTCAGGTTTATAAAGAATCTGCGAGTGATCCAGAGTTGCAAGAAATGGCAGCACTGGAAGTAAATGAATTAGAGGAAAAAATAGAATATTTAGAGGCTCGCTTGAAAGTCTTACTACTACCCCGTGACCCCAACGATGATAAAAACATCATGTTGGAAATTCGTGCTGGTACTGGTGGAGATGAAGCGAGTATTTGGGCTGGCGATTTGATGCGAATGTATACACGCTATGCTCAGACTCAAGGCTGGAAAGTTTCCTTGGTGAGCGAATCTCTCGGTGAAATGGGCGGCTGGAAAGAAGTCATTTTAGAAATTAAAGGTGACAACGTTTACAGTCAGCTCAAGTTTGAAGCTGGGGTGCATCGTGTGCAGCGTGTGCCAACAACAGAAGCTGGGGGAAGGGTTCACACTTCCACAGCTACAGTCGCGATTATGCCAGAGGTGGATGACGTAGAAATCCACATAGACCCGAAAGATATTGAAATGAGTACGGCTCGTTCTGGTGGTGCTGGTGGACAAAATGTCAACAAAGTAGAAACAGCCGCTGACTTGTTCCACAAACCGACAGGAATACGAATTTTCTGTACAGAAGAACGTAGCCAGTTGCAAAACAAAGAACGGGCGATGCAAATTCTGCGGGCAAAACTGTACGAAATGAAGTTACACGAACAACAAGAAGAGGTAACTTCCATGCGGCGATCGCAGGTTGGCACAGGATCGCGATCGGAAAAAATTCGCACCTATAACTATAAAGATAACCGCGTTACTGACCACCGGTTAGGTCAAAACTATTCCCTTAATCCTGTTCTGGAAGGCGATTTAGAGACGGTTGTTCAATCTTGTATCTCTCAAGACCAGCAAGAACGTTTAGCAGAGTTAGCAGCTTCTAGTACTAACTAACACTTAGTATTAAATAATGTGGAAAACCGCTTGTTCTGTTGTTAATTTCAACATAGACAGGCGGTTTTTTAGTGCAGCGTGGAGTCACAGAAGACGCTGACAAACGTGAGTCTCTAAGGGAGGCGCATGTTAAAAAAGATCTGGCTACAAAAGTGAAGGGAGTTGGGCATTACCGTTAAGACATGAACGAATCACAAGTGCCGAAAGTCCAATCCAGAAAGCAATTTGGCAATTAAAACAGATAATTAAAATGTCACCCTCAAATAATTAAAGTCCATCTTTGGAATGAAATAACTCTGTATCTGGGACTGTTACAATCAAAACCAAAGTTTGTATCGTGGTTAGATAAATTGAATACACAAATACTTTTGGTTCAAAACCCTGAAACTTCTGACAACGCTCTGCGAATGTCTAAACTGCTGCAACGATTTCTGGAAGGACATCAAGGTGATCAGGTATGCCTACGGGATTTGTTTAACGAGATGGAGAATCGGGCGTTTGCTTCAACACTGCTGATCTGCGCTTTGCCTGAAGCCTTACCTCTGCCAATCGCAGGAATTTCTGCCCTCGTTGCCATGCCCTTACTGCTAGTTTCAGGTCAGTTAGTACTCGGATTCCAGAAGCCTTGGCTGCCCGACTGGCTACTAGATCAGCCCTTCAAGCAAGAACACTGTCAGCAAGTTATTTCCGGAGCCATCCCTTTTCTAGAAAAGCTGGAATGCTTTTTTGAGCCTCGATGGACATTATTTACCAGTCCGGAAGCTGAACGGTGTGTTGGTGTGATTTTGTTATTCCTCAGCTTCATCATTGCTCTGCCAATTCCTTTTGGGAATATACTACCGGCAATCATCATCGTTTTGATCTGTCTTGGCTTGATTGAAAAAGACGGGCTAATAATTGCAATTGGGATGGTCGCTGGCATCACTCCGGCACTTCTATTGTTAGTACTGTAAAAGACCACAATTTTTAGCGCAGACAGACTTTCAACTCCTACCACCAGTTGGCGTACTAATTAAGATATATCTTAATTGGGAAAAATTGAGCGGACTTTGTTTACTCTCTCCTGGTTGCAAAGCCCAGAACTCCGGCGCACGCAAGTCAAGAACGAAGGAAGGAGGAAGAAGGAGGAAGGAGTTTTCTGGTAAGAATAGAGCTTGGACACAACAACGAAGTCAGAAGTCAGAAGTCAGAAGGAAGGAGTAAGAAGGATTAGAAAAAGAAAAATCAACCAACTTCCCTCTTCCCTCTTCCCTCTTCCTTCTTCCTTAAGGGCGAAGCCCTGGTCAGAATCTACCGTTAGAGATATCCACGTATTAGCCCCCTATTAATTTGAGGCTTTTGTAATAGGTCAAGGGATATGCAGGTAGTCTACAGTCGTTGTGCGGGCTTGGATGTACATAAAAAGAGCGTAGTAGCTTGTTGGATGTACATAAAAAGAGCGTAGTAGCTTGTGTAATCACTCCCAATAACTCTAGAGGATGGCACAAGGAGATTCGTACATTTAGTACCATGACCAAAGACTTGGTAAATCTTTTGATATCTCGCCAAGAAACTTATAAAGATTTAGGAGCTGATTATTTTGACAAACAACGACCGGAAAGTGTTACGAAACGACTGATTAAACGCTTGGAGAAACTTGGTTATCAAGTTACTGTTGAGCCAATTCCGGTGGCAATTTAAACCCGCAATCAATGTTTTAGTTTTGGCTGTCGCCATTCCACGACTTCAGCCACACACTACTCTTGGGTTTTTGCCAAAGTTTTATTTTCAAGTCAGAAGGCAGAAGGATACTGGACTGCTGCTTCCTGCCTTCTTCAATCAAAAATAACTATTTGAGGGTCATGAATTGTACCATCAGGCATGATAGTCTCTTTGAGCTTTGCATAAGTTATTTTTGTTTCATGGAGGTTTGCATCAGTTAAGTTTGCCTTGGTTAAGTTTGCCCAAGTAAGATCTGCACCAGTTAAATTTACCTCAGTTAAATTAGCTTCTAATAGTATTGCTCCACATAATTTTGCTGCTGTGAGATTTGCTCTCACCAAATTAGCCTCAATTAAGGATGCTTCAATTAATGTCGCTCCAGTCAAATCTGCTTCACTGAAATCTGCATCACACAATGAAGCTCCCCAAAGTTTACTGTCAATGCATTGCACTCTCCACAAGAAAGCTCTACACAAATTTGTGTGTGTTAAATCAGCATTCATCAAATTAGCTTCCGACAAAGAGGCTTCATATAAATTAGCTCCTCGCAAACTCGCTTGTGTTAAATTCGCTTTATTGAGATTAGCACCAGTGAGAACAGAGCCACATAAATTAGCCCCTTGTAAATCTGCTCCTATTAAGTTAACACCACTTAAATCAACTGCTCTCAAGTCGATACCACTTAAATCATATCCGCTAAAATCCCGACGCTGACAAAATTTATCTCTGATTTGACTCAATATTAATTCCTGTTTGTCAGCATAATTTCTCATGGTATTTACCTCAGAGTGTAAATAATTGCAAAAGTTAATTTTGAGAGTTACCGTATATCGAGAGTACACCCCAAACGACAATCAGCGGAATTAATAAGCAGTAATAAATTGAGAAAAAATCGCCAATTAACGGAAAATGCACTTAGTAAGTAGTTTGCACAACAAAAAATGCTGACATAAGTCAGGAAAAATTGATAATGTAAAAAAAATGTCAGGGTTAAAAGTTAACGACTAATACGGTATATATGTCTGATCATTTACTACTCATAAATTTGGTAATATTAACAAAATAAAAATGTGACTAATAGATAACCGTAAAAAATAAATTTTTATCTAATCCCTGTCTGTAGAAGGATTTATTTAATTCTCTAGTTAGATTAAAAGAAAATGGGGATTTCTGGATATAAAAATACACTGAATTGCAGGCAAAATCCTCCTAATCAAGAATTTACTCAGTCATCAAACCTCAGTTATTGGGCAAAATAGTCTTATTCAATTCATCTAAACTGACAAGATGCAAGATCAGGAAAAGTCCGATTCTCATCTCACTGTTCAGCATTTAAACAATGCTCCACATAGCAGTATAAAAATTGCCACTATAGAAGAGGGGATGGTACTTTTATTGGCGGATGGCAGTGTACAAGCATGTAATACCAGCGCTGGAAGTATTCTAGGACTCACAGCCGAGCAAATACATGAATGGGCTTCCCCTAACTTCTCTTGGCACGCCAGTTCGGACAACAAAATTCACCTTGTTCATGAAAATGGGTCGCCCTTAACTGCGGCAACTCACCCAGCGATGATTGCCCTGCGTACAGGTAAGCCCTGCCTCAACATTGTTGTTGGTTTATATAAGCCAAACACCGAGTTAATTTGGCTGTTAGTAAACTCGCAGCCTTTATTTTTGGCACACGAAAGCGCACCCTATGCAGTTGTATTCACCTTTGTTGATATCACTGATCAAAAACGGCAGCAGACTGGGGACACTGATTTAGTAAGAGATGCTGTTGTGCAAGATATTTCTCAGTGTCAAACACTAGAACTAAACGTCACTGAATGTCAACGAATGGAAGAGGCACTACGGGAAAGTGAAACCCGCTTTCGACAATTGTTCGACTCTAATATTATTGGTATTGTTTTGGCGGATTTTGAAAAAATTACAGAAGCTAATGATGTTTTTCTCCAGATGGTGGGCTATACCCATGAGGATTTGCTAGCAGGAAAACTCTGTTGGCAACAAATGACACCTCCCGAACATCGCCATTTAGACGACAACGCATTACAAGAACTTTTAAATTTCGGTTGTTTCACTCCCTTTGAAAAGCAATATATCCGTAAAGATGGCAGCCTGATTTCAATTTTGAGTGGTGGCGCTCTTTTGCAGCAGTCTCCACCCAATTGTGTCTGTTTTGTCATGGATTTAACTGAGCGCAAGCAGTCAGAAAAGTCATTGCGCGACGTTTTACAAAGGCTTACCTTCCATGTAGAAAACTCACCCTTGGCAGTAATTGAATGGGATCACAAATTTTGCATATCTCGTTGGTCGCAAGAAGCGGAGCGAATTTTTGGTTGGCAAGCTGAGGAAGTCATCGGTAAGAAGTTGAGTGATTGGCAGTTTGTCTTGCCGGAAGATGTAGAGGTTGTAAATGATGTAGTTAAACGGTTATCTAATGGCAGTGAAACACAGGTTGTTTCTCGAAACTGTAACTATGCCAAAGATGGTTCTGTTGTGTATTGTGAGTGGTATAACTCTGCCTTGTGTGATGAATTTGGCACATTAATTTCAGTACTATCCCAAGTGTTAGATGTGACGGAACGCAAACGAGTAGAAGCTGCATTACAGGAAAGTGAACAACTATTTCGTCAAATGGCAGACGCATCTCCTTCCCTAATATGGATGTCGGACACCAATCAACTTTGTTATTACTTCAATAGACCTTGGCTGGAGTTTAGAGGTCGTACAATGGAGCAAGAAATGGGTCATGGTTGGTTGCAAGGGATACATACTGATGATTTACAGGGTTATTTTGATACTTATATAAATGCATTTAACGCCCGTCAAGAATTTAGAATGGAGTATCGGCTCAAACGTTATGACGGCGAGTATCGTTGGATTTTAGATATAGGAATGCCACGCTTTACCTCAGAAGGCAATTTTCTGGGTTATATCGGTTCATGTATTGATATTAACGATCGCAAACAAGCAGAGGCAGAACGTGAACTGATGTTAGCGCGATCGCAGCAATACGCTAACCAGCTACATGGATTAACCGAGGCGGCATTGGCAATTAATTCAGCATTATCTATTGAAGAAGTTATACGAATAATTACAGAACAGGCGCGGGCTATTATCGGCGCACATCAATCAGTGACCAGTATGACAATTGATCAAAACTGGACACAGTCGATTAGTTCAATTTCACTTTCAGATCGATATGCTGCGTGGCAAAATTATTTTGAAAAGCCCAATGGTTCGGGCATTTATGCCTATGTTTGCCAGATGAATTCTCCCATGCGGATGACTCAAGCTGAACTCGAAGCTCATCCTAAGTGGCGAGGTTTTGGGCAGGAAGCCGACAAGCATCCACCCATGCAGGGATGGCTAGCTGCACCCTTGATTGGGCGAGATGGTCATAATATAGGACTCATTCAATTAAGCGATAAATACGAGGGTGAGTTTACTCAAGAAGATGAAGCTATTATTGTTCAGTTAGCTCAGATGGCATCAATAGCGATTGAAAACACCAGACTCTACGAAGCTGAACAACAGGCACGTACTCAAGCCGAAGAAGCAAACGGCATCAAAGACCAGTTTCTCGCTGTCCTTTCCCACGAACTGCGCTCCCCACTGAATCCTATCTTGGGGTGGTCTAAGTTACTCCAAAGTCGGAAATTTGATGCCTCAAAAACAGCAACAGCCCTAGCAACTATTGAGCGAAATGCCAAGTTACAAGCTCAATTAATTGAAGATTTGCTGGATGTGTCGCGTATTCTTCAAGGTAAGTTGACATTAAATGTTAATACCGTCGATTTGGTATCCACAATTTCTAGTGCCCTGGAGACAGTACGTTTAGCAGCTGAAGCAAAATCCATTGATGTAAAATTTTCGACTCTTCCTCAGCTAGAACCACAATATCTTGAATCTATCGACCCTCAAAAACAATCTCCCGATTCCACCTTCTTAGTCATGGGCGATCCTAATCGCTTGCAGCAAGTTATCTGGAATTTGCTCTCTAATGCTGTCAAATTCACACCTTCAGGTGGACAAGTGCAAGTCTACCTAGAGTGTGTTGATTCTCATATTCAAATCCGAGTCCTGGATACAGGTAAGGGAATTGACCCTTACTTCTTACCCCACGTATTTGATTACTTCCGGCAAGCAGATAGTGCCACCACCAGAAAATTTGGGGGATTGGGACTGGGACTAGCGATCGTGCGACAATTAGTAGAACTCCACGGAGGTACAGTCCTGGTAGAAAGTCCAGGTGAAGGGCAAGGAGCGACATTTACAATCCAGTTGCCACTCTTACCCACAAAAGGCGCAGCAGTGGAAGGGCAAAAAGAAGCAGGAATAGAATCCAACTTGCATAGCCTTCAGAAAATGAAAATCTTGGTTGTGGATGATGACATTGATTCACGAGACTTTATCAGCTTCGTCCTGCAAGAAGAAGGGGCGGAAGTATTATCAGTATCATCGGCTATTGAGGCGTTGCAAACCTTACCAGATTTCCAGCCAGATGTGCTGTTAAGCGATATTGGTATGCCTGAAATGGATGGCTATATGCTGATTCGCCAAATCAGAGCTTGGGCAGTAAATGAAGGTGGACAAATCCCAGCGATCGCCCTGACAGCTTATGCTGGAGAATATAACCAGCAACAGGCAATTTCCGCAGGTTTTCAAATGCATGTCACTAAACCAGCAGAACCTTCTGAGCTAATTGCAGCTGTTAACAAACTGGCGAAAAAGTCAGTAGTCAGTAGTCAGTAGTCAGTAGTCAGTTGTTATTCTTCTTGCCTCCCCTGCTCCCTGCCCCCCTGCCCCTCTGCCTCCCTACTCCTCGCCCCAAGTGCGTAACTGGAAATACACTAGTACTAAAGTAAATGCTAATAGCACTGTCGCTGCTGCTGCTGCATAACCGAAGTCAAATTGAGCAAAAGCTTCTTGGTAAATGTAGTAAACCAGCAAGTTAGTAGAATTTAAGGGGCCACCGCCTGTAATCACGTAAACTTGCTCAAAGCTCCGCAACGTGAAAATAGCTGTCGTGACTGTGGCAAATATTAAAGTAGGTTGCAATCCTGGTAAGGTAATATGCCAAAATTGCTGCCAAGCATTGGCTCCATCCAGTTCTGCTGCTTCATAGCGACTGGGAGGAATTGCTTGCAACCCGGCTAAGAATACCACCATATTGAAACCTAGTTGTTTCCAAATACTCAATATAATCAGTACTGGCATTGCCCAAAATGTGTCTCCTAGCCAGGAAATTGGCGGGATGCCAAACACATCTAAAAGTGCATTTACAGGGCCAGTGTTTTGGAACAGCCAGCGAAATCCTAAACCAGCCGCGACCAGAGAGATAATTGAAGGCAAAAAATAGGCACTTCGTAAGATTCCCCGCAAAGCGATGGAACGGTCTAATAGTACTGCTAATCCTAAAGGGATAACTAAACTTGGAATCACAGTAGCAACAGTAAAATAAACGGTGTTACCCAGAACTTGCCAAAAATCAGGAGTGAGTAACAAGCGCCAATAGTTTCTTAAACCTATCAAATAAGTTCCGGCTGAGGTGAAACTACCAGCGGTGAAACTGAGGTAAAACAAATAGGCAATTGGCCAAATTACAAAGATGCCGAGTAAAACCAGTGCCGGTGTCAGAAAAGTCCAAGCGGCAAATGTATCATTATCTAACCACGACTTAGTATATATTTTCTTTTGCATCTATAATTTTTTCTCCTGGCTGTTATGACCCTTTGCCCTGATTCTACCTTTAGCTTGGTTTCTCCTAGCATTCACAATTACCCATGTTCTCAAGAAAATCCTTTAAAACTGGGGATTATGGCTTCTGGTAATGGCAGCAATTTTGAGGCAGTTGCTCAAGCGATCGCTAAAGGGCAAATTAACGCCCAAATTCAAGTTTTAATTTATAATAACCCTTCAGCTCAAGCACCAATACGGGCAGCCAATAGAGGCATAGAAGCGGTTTTGTTAAATCACCGCGATTACAACAACCGCGAAGCTTTTGATACACAAATTGTCCAAACCTTGAGGCAATATGATGTTGAATTGGTGATTATGGCAGGCTGGATGCGACTAGTGACACCAGTATTAATTGATGCCTTCCCCGACAAAATCATCAATATTCATCCTAGTTTGTTGCCTAGTTTTAAGGGAGTCAATGCTGTAGAACAAGCTTTGACAGCTAAAGTCAAAATTACTGGCTGTACAGTCCATCTAGTTTGTTTAGAAGTGGACAGCGGACTGATATTGATCCAAGCAGCGGTGCCTGTTTTGCCAAATGACACACCAGAAACACTGCACGCTAGGATTCAACTTCAAGAACATCGAATTTTGCCACAAGCGATCGCACTATATAGGGCTTGCTGAATAGAAGTGTAATATATACCAGATAAGGGTTTTAAGCCTTTTTCCAACAAACGAGTGCAAGGTTATAACATCTAGAGTCTCAAAACCCTTGCACAATCGTTAGCGATCGCTGGGTAAATTTGTCAACTGAGCGATGAAACAACTATTTCGTATGCTGTGTGGCTTCTAGATTTGCTTAAGAGACTTATTCAGCAACCCCTATATAGCAGGGGACAGGTTTGACAGTCTTTTGGTGTCCGGTTTTTATTGTACAAATTTCGCTTTGTTAAAAATTCTCAATTAAAAATTGAACTGAAGATTTCTAACCTTATTCCACCTCGTTAAAAAGATGTTCTTCTAACAGTGGTTGCACTTCACGAAACTCTTCTGGAGAAAGTAATTCCGGTTTACCTGTTTGTGACATCCGAGCAAAAAACAGCAAGGGATCAAGGGGCGTGTAAATAGCGTACTCTTGATCTTCATAATAGAAACTAGCAAGTAGCTGTAATTGCTCTGGCTCTAAATCTGCCTCTTCGTCTTCAATTTCTAAGGTGAAAAGTTCTGACTCTTCAACTGGAGGTAAATCACCCGCTACAGTCAAAGCGTAGGCGCTATTTTTTACAATCAGGTTTTGTTCAGCTAAGACAGCTTGGGCAGTGCCAAAAATTTGGTTAATAATGGCATCATCGTCTACTAAAACTGCCTCTTCTTCCTCGTCTTCACCTTGCCAAGCAAAAATTTCGATTGGTGAATCCACAGGAAGTAGTAAAACATATTCTTGTCCATCTACCGAGAGCGAATGCTCAATATAACAATCGAGCGATCGCCCTGTGTCATCGGTCAGAGTGATGGAACCTGCATGAGCATGATCATTATCTTCAGGAGATGGAGGAGAAAACATAACCGAGGTATGAAAATTTATAAATACCAGTAACTGTACAAATCGCTTAACTGTATTAATGACATAAATATAATGCCAAAAAAACAGCTTCAGACATAAATTCAACTACTGGGTAATAGACTTCAGAATATCACGTTCAAAGTATTAATATTTTATAGCTGCCCATGAGCCGCAGGAGTTGGATCGTTTAGTATCCAGCCATTGTTGCAAAATTAAAGAGGCTGCTTTGCGGTCAATCAAGCCTTTATGGCGTGATGGAGAACGGTTCTCAGCTATGAGCATTTGCTCTGCTTGAAATGAGGTTAATCGCTCATCTACGTATTCTATAGGCAGTTGGAGAGCCTTGGCGAGTCTCTTGGAAAATTTTTGCACTTGCCGAGCTTGAAATCCCAAAGAGCCATCCATTGAATAAGGTAAACCAATCACCAGGGTTTGTACCTGACGCTCATTAACTATCTGGCGTATTTGTTCGACATCTCGGTCAAAAAATGTGCGCTCAACTGTAGTAATACCCCTAGCAATCAAACCCGTGCGATCACATCCAGCTACACCAATCCGCTTGCTACCAACATCTAACCCTAACGCTAAAATCAACGGCTTTGGTTGCTCTTGCGGTGTCACACTAGTTCTCCTGATTGACATCTGTGGATTCAGACTGGCAAGATGCTTCCTGGCTACAGTTTTTACACGTAAAGTTTATAGATTCAGACTTACTTGGCACTACTTTCTCTGACGCTGGCTGTTGTCCTGGTTGTACCCATGACATACCACCCGGTATTGGTTTACGAGCTGGTTGTAGACCTTGCAGCACTCCAGTCCACTGAATCCCTTCTAGGGAGACAAATTTAGATTCTCTGAGCTTGTGCCAAACCGAGCGAGACATGACTAGAGTATGTTCGATGCGTTTTGCTCCAATTCGCTCCAAATACTCTTCTCTTTCTGCTTGGTAGTCTGACGAAGCTAGTTGCAGCCCTTGTTGGGGAAAATCTTGAGCAATCCGAGCCAGTTGGGAAACTAGCTCTGGATACAGCCAAGTATAAGCTGGGTGAACCGTCAGCGTTGCGACGTGAGGAGATTTACCTTTGCGGTCAAGTTGCACTTGAAAGTAGCCAATTGCTGCCTTGCGTTGGGGTTCAAATACATAGCCACTCACAACTTCTATCTTAGTAATCCATTGCTTGACAGCATCTGTTAAAGCACTGAACAAACTAGTTTTGAAATCGCGGGTGTTACGATCAAACACCTGACGCACCAAAGGCGGCATTGATGCTGTATCTAGTTGATAAAGCAACTGGGCATCAGCATTGCTCACTGGTAGCAAATTGGGCAAGTCTGGTTCTGCTTGTGCTAATTCAGTCAGTAATTCGGGTTCAATTTCCCAATATGTCATTTCTGCCAGACGCTGAAATCCATTTTGACGATAAAGTGCCAGCGCCTCTTTGTCATTGACATTTACTTCTAGTAACCAAGTGCGAGCTTCTAAAATCGACTCAAAGCAATGGCGTAGAAGTTGCGAGCCAATTCCTTGCTTATCGGTACCACGCTCCAGGATTACCTGATCAACTCGCCAAGTACTGCGTGTACGGTTAAATGGCGACACTTGAATCATTCCTAGAAGCATACGCCCTTGCTCTGCTACATAGGCACAGAAACGATACTGTAATGGGTTGGGAAACCAACTCAAAAATTTGAGTAACCCATACCAGCGGCGCAGCCCTTGCATCTGGCGTATGTCGAAGCCAGCCCACTTGGGGGCAGAGTCTGTGCATGACTCTTGAGTTATTCGCTCAATTCCATCCAAGTCCCGGTACTGGACTGGACGGATGACAACGCTGAGATTTCGAGGAAGTAATGAAGTCATGTTGATTCGAGCTGCCATTTAGCCCTAACTAAACTGGGTCAAAAGAACTCCTGCCATTATATTAACGGCTTTGGACTCCTTGCTATTGCTCCAAAAGGGTGATTTTATTAACTAAGATACTTAGAAAAGTAAAAAAGCAGACCTGATGAGCGCATTATTTGGTGTTAGCTCAATCATATCTGCTTTTATTTTATTTGAATTTTGGTTAAAGTTTGTATACTTTTACAGCCCCTGCCGAGAAATTACCTTTTCAAAGCTAGCTTGGGTCTGATGGAGTAATTGCTCCCGGCTATCTTCAAGTATCGGCTTCAGGGTTGGAACCAGATTGCGAGCTTGCAGAGTCATGTGAAGTTGCAGATGGGCAACGTATTCACTGAAGTCTTCATTTGGTACAGATGCGCTCGTTAAGAAATTAGATTCCACTGCCACTGTGTTCTCCTTAGATTAATCCTGTGCTATTTATTCACATCATCAAAACTTATCACGTTGCTTTTCCTAGCTTCTTAATTCGCAAAGAAGTTTAACGTTTTTTTGATATCACCCAAATATCCACGCTCAAAATTTACTCAATCTTGAAGTTGAAGGGTAAGCGAGCGTAAATCCCTTGGGGGTCATTCATTTTTTGCAGAATCGTAATTTCCTGTTGGATTTTCTCAAATTCGGCAGTTAAGGGGTTGGCTGATTTGATTTGTACCCCTTCAATCCCTAAAGTGGTGCGTATATCTTCAACTGCTCGTCCAAAAAAGCGTTCTTCAAAACTGCTTTCTTGGGGATACTCTTGTAATTTCCAATCTTTGCCCAGTTTTGTTTGCTTGGCAGTGTATTCGATCGCCGCATTCAAACCGCCTATTTCATCCACCAAACCGATTTTTTGGGCTGCAATACCTGACCAAACCCTACCTTGGGCAATTTCTGCTACTTTTTGGGTTGGTATTTTCCGTCCTTGAGAAACTTTATTGAGAAATAAATTGTAAATACGGTTTACACTACGCTGGTACAGTGCTAATTCTTGGGGGGATTTCGGGCGAGAAACTGTTTGAGTATCAGCATAACGTGCTGTTTTGACTGTATCCCAAGTAATACCATTGTCATTCGCTAACTTTTGACCATTAAATAAAACTCCGAATACACCAATCGAGCCTGTAATCGTATTTGGTTCTGCAAAAATGCGGTTAGAGTCGCTAGCAATCCAGTAACCGCCAGAAGCAGCCACATCACCCATCGACACTACAACAGGTTTTACCTCACGAGTCAGTCGCACTTCTCGTTGCATCACTTCTGCTGCTGTCGCGCTACCACCAGGACTGTTAATCCGGAGTACAACAGCTTTTACATCTTTATCTTGTCGCAGTTTGTTGAAGATTTTAGCAAAGCGATCGCCCCCTACTTGTCCATCTTCGCCTTTGCCATCAACAATTTCGCCCTCAGCATATACCACAGCAATTTTATTTTGAGAGTCGCGCTCTACACTCAAAGACTTGTTGGGAACTTTGGCGTAGTCAGTCAGGTCGATTTGGCGAAACGTTTTATCTTCTTGATCGCTAGCTGTGAATTTCTTCAAATCAGTAACTACTTGATCGGTGTAAGCTACCTGATCTACTAAACCGCTGGACTTAGCTGCTTGAGCTTCCAATGTAGACTGACCATCTGCGATCGCTTGCAGCTTTTGGGGGGTAATTTTTCGGCTCGTTCCTACCGTAGTCCGCCACTCTCCCCAAACATCATCCAATAATTTTTGCGTTTGTTCGCGGTTTTCTGGACTTAGCTTGGTAAGTAAAAATGGTTCTACTGCTCCCTTGAATTTTCCCACACGTACAACTTGCACACCAATACCATATTTCTCCAATGCTCCTGTCAAAAATATCGGTTGGCTACTTAAACCGTTGATTTCCATCATCCCTAAAGGATTAAGCACGATGGTATCTGCCACCGAACTCAGGTAATATTCTTTTTCTGACCAGTCCATACCATAAGCTACAACCTTTTTTCCACTAGCACGGAACTTTTCTAGGGCTTGGCGAATTTCCTTGAGGGAGGCAAAGCCTAAGCTATTAGTTGCACTTGTACGTGTGGCATCTAAATAAATACCAACAATGCGAGAATCCCGTCGCGCTTTTTCTAAATTATCTAGAACGCTGCGGAGGGTCATCCTGTCTTCTTTTACACCTGAGAAAGTTTGCTGAAATACTTCGCTAGAACTGGGTTCTCTATCGGTGATGTTCATTGATAAGTCAAAAACAATCATTGACTTATCTTTCACTGCTGGGCCGGTATCTTTAGCAGTCGCAGCCACAAATAACAACAAGAATAGTCCTGTAGTGCTAATACCGCAAAAAACCATCAGTCCTAGTAAGCTGCCTATTAAGCTGGCCAAAGTTTGTTTAAGAAAATTACGCATTAGTTATTAGTTAATAGATGACCTATCTGGAAAATTGGGAGCAGAATGGTAAGACTTTTTTTGCCATGCCCCATGCCCCATGCCCCATGCCTACATTCCCAATGCCCATTAAATTTATTGTATTCTTTGTAAACTTCCAGAATTTTTCAAGTTATACAAATTGGTGTTGCCAGTGCAAAATAATACAGTGGTGATTTCAGCAGTTAACACCTCAACCAAGTCATAAAGTGCTGCTTCTGATAAAACTGCTGCTTGGAGAAAAGGCATTGCCAAACCAGCTATATCTGCTCCTAGAGCGATCGCTTTGGCTACGTCTAGTCCATGACGCAATCCTCCCGAAGCAATCAATGGTATATCTGGTGCTAGCGATCGAATACTCGTAATGCACTCTGCGGTGGGCAAACCCCAGTCAGCAAAGGTTTTTCCTAAGCGCCGTTGTAAAGCATTCTCTGCCCGTTCGCCTTCTACTTTCGCCCAAGAAGTACCACCTGCGCCAGCCACATCAATCGCTGTCACCCCAGCAGCTATCAGCTTCTCTGCCATTGCTGCTGAAATTCCATTGCCTACTTCTTTAGCAATCACTGGTATGGGTAACTTAGTGCATAATTGAGCAATCTTGTCAAGCAATCCCCGAAAATTAGTATCACCCCTTGGTTGAATAAACTCTTGCAGGGGGTTGATGTGCAAAATTAAGGCATCAGCCTCTAAAATATCGATAATTCGCAAGCATTCATCTAAACCATATTTATAGTTAAGTTGCACAGCTCCCAAATTGGCAAATAGAAGAATATCTGGTGCATATTTGCGGATAGCAAAACTATCAGCCACCTGGGGTTTTTCTACTGCTACCCGCTGGGAACCAATGCCCATTGCAATTTTATAGTGTTGGGCGATCGCTGCTAGACGTTGGTTAATCGTCGCGGCTTGTTCTGTTCCCCCAGTCATGGAAGAAATTAATAGGGGTGATTTGAGGTGTTTCCCCAAAAAAGTCGTGCTGATATCAATATCGTTGCGATCTAATTCTGGTAAGCAGCAATGGTTGAAGCGATAGCGTTCTAGTCCGTTGGTGGTTTCGTGGAATTGAACATCTTCTTCTAAGCAAATACGGATGTGATCCGCTTTGCGTGATTGGGTTTGTGCTGAGTTGCTGGTAGGGACGTTCACTAGTGATTATGACTAAAAGCAGTGCGATCACCATTGTCGCAGGCTGAGGTATTGTGTGGCATTAGGGGAACTAATCAAGAAGCGATCGCCTGTAAAAAATAAACAGGCGATCGCTTCTATACATCTAGCACTTGTAAATTACCGAGCAGCTTGTTGACTAATTTCAGGTCGAACAATGTAGTTATAAGCCTTTACATTCTTAGGAAGAGGTTCTATTCTATTTTGAGCAACCAATGCCTGATGAATTAAAGCAGCCGCTGTCGCACGTCTCAAAGGCTGATTAGGATTTAGAAGTTTGGGATTAGGATAGTTAACCACCATATTCTTTTGTGTGGCTATTCCTACATCATCAACAGCATACTTAGGAATCCTTTGAGAATCTTGGTAATAATTACTAACAATTGCTGCCACAGGTTCTTGAACAGCAGTTGTTTGAGATGCTGCTAGGGGTGGAGTAGGTGTTTTTGCAACCTTTGCCTGAGGTACTATTAAAGGCTGCATCAAGGAAGTAACAGCTAAAGGAAAATATATAGGTTTTTTAGCCGCACGACGTGTAGCTGTTTGTTGGCTTTTTGGTGCCAAATTTAGACCCTTAACTAAAGTAACTATTGCCTCTACCCTAGAAACTGGCTGATTTGGACGAAACGAATTACTAGGATAGCCACTCATAAATCCTTGTTGATAAGCTTCTTCAATTGCAGGTGCTGCCCAATAGCCAGCAGGGACATCTTTATAAACACTTCCACTTGCTATCTGCCGCACTTGCTCTTGATTAAAAGCTTGACGAATCATTGCCGCAAATTCATCACGCTGTACAGCCTGTTCTGGTCGAAAAGTCCCATCTGGATATCCTACAACTATATTTCTTTGGGCTAAACGTTGAATAAATGGCTGTGCCCAATAATTAGGCGGAACATCAGGAAAAGTAGTTTGTCTTGGAGGAGATTGAGCAGTTGTACTCACTGCTAGTCCTAAAGTTAATAAAGATGCACTTAATGCTGATAGATGAGATAAAATAGACATTATAAATGTTCTCCTTACTTAATAAATTAAATTAAACTTAGTTTAGTTTTGTAAAGTTCATGTGATCACAGTATTTAATCATTACTTAAATCTCTTCTTATAAACTTCTGACTGAGACGCTACAAGTTCTTGAAGGCTTGAAGGTTCGTTATTCGTTATTGAAGAAGAATGATTTTGCAGCAGCAGACAGATACACTTTTTTATTCCATCATTAATAATTATGTAACCTCTTAACAGCCATCTAATTATTATTCAAAATGCTGAATTCCTGTATCCCCTAAAAGTATTAAATTTAATTTAATTCAATTCAGTCATGAGAAAGATGGAGTAATATAACAAAGTTTTAACATAGTGGTGTAAACAGTTAGCTAAAAAATAATATGACTCTTTATAAACTGCAAGATTTTACTGCCAACTATAAAGATGCTGATTTTGATAACTACGACATCACAAACTTTGATGTCTATTCAGACATAAATGACGAAAAAGTTGGTACTGTAAAATATATTTTAGTGGATGACTCAGGTCGCTTTCGCTACTTAGTCGTTGATACTGGCTTCTGGATTTTTGGTAAGCAGGTGTTGTTGCCAATTGGGCGTTCCCGTATGAATTATTCTGATAGACGAGTTTACGCTACAGGGCTAACCAGAGAGCAAGTAGACAACTTACCTGATTTCCATGACTTGGAACGGATTGATTACGATTACGAGGAGCAGTTGCGCGGAGTCTATCGCAATCCAACGAGAGAAGTTCCATTAGACACACCAACACCTCTAGATGTACAAACTCCTGTAGAAAGGTCAGCACCTTTAGACACTCCAGCAGCTTATAGAGAAACTGCGCCCATGCCAACGCCTACCTATGAGCGTGAGACTTATACTTACGAACAAGAACCAGATTTGTACGAGATGAATGATCAGAATCTCAAATTGTACGAAGAACGGTTAGTTGCAAATAAATCCCGCGTTAAAACGGGAGAAGTAACAGTTGGTAAACACGTTGAAACCAAGAAGGCACAAGTTTCCGTACCAGTGGAAAAAGAGCGAGTAGTTATTGAACGTACTACTCCCACAGACGCAGGTAGAACAGTTTCTCCTGGTGAGGTTGACTTCCGCGAGGGAGAAGTTGCTCGTATGGAGGTTTACGAGGAAACTCCTGATATCCATAAGGAAGCTGTTTTGCGTGAGGAAGTTAAAGTTAAGAAGGTTGTAGAACAAGATACCGTTGAAGCTGAAGAAACCCTTCGTCGTGAAGAGTTAGACATTAACAAAGGCGATGAGTCAATTAAGGAAAGAAGAAAATAAGTAATCTCTTCTTGATATGGCAGAAATAACTCAAATATGAAGCGCCTAACTCATGACTAGAAGTCACGAGTGTGCAGCTTGTAGAAATCAAAAAGGTTGTCAAATACTTGACAACCTTTTTGATTTTTATAAAATTCTGCGGCTTCGTGCTAGGATAAACAGTCTATATTGGGAACTCTTCTGAGAAAAGCCGCTACCCCTCTCCAGTCCCTAAAGCTAGGAGTGAAGTTCTGACTACAAACGAAGATTTAACTCTTTAGTTAGCCGAAATACTTGATTTCTGCTTCTAATTGACGAATCAGCCTTTCGTCACCACTCGCTTTAGCTACTTGCAGCCTATGTTGTAGGCTTCTTTGGATATTTTGTCTATGTGCTTCTTTGGCTTGACTACCAACTTGCATTCTATTTTGGCTCATAATGGTTAACCTCTTAAAAGTTTCTCTTTATGTCTTGTCTTCTTAACATAACATATTTTCTGTAGCTGTTGTTACAGAAAATTATGGCTTAATATATTTTATTGTCAAGCTATGTCCAATCACCCAACTGGCCAACGAGCAATCCTGACTATGCTAAGCGATTTTGGCGATCGCGATGTCTATGTAGGGGTAATCAAGGGAGTTATCGCTCAAATCAACCCTCAGCTGACGGTGGTAGACTTAACATATCAGATTCCGCCGCAAAACATTGCCACAGCTAGCTTTTGCCTGATCAATGCTTATCCCTATTTTCCGGTGGGGACAGTACATGTTGCAGTGGTAGATCCAGGGGTGGGTAGTAGACGCAGAGCGATCGCAGTAGAATTTGCTCAAGGTTTTCTGGTAGGCCCAGATAATGGCATATTCAGCGGAGTATTAGCTCAAAGTCCAGCAATTACAGTAGTTGAACTTACAAATTCCGATTATTGGCGAACCCCTCAACCAAGCAAAACTTTTCACGGTAGGGATATCTTTGCACCAGCGGGAGCTCATCTTGCCAGTGGTGTCTCTGTTAAACAGCTGGGACAAGAAATCGATCCAGAAACTTTGGTAAAACTGGATATGGATATCTGCAACAAGATAGCTAATGGTGTGAGGGGTTGTATTCAATATATTGATTATTTTGGCAACTTGGTGAGCAACATTCCAGAGAGTGACGTGCAAGGCAAAAGCTGGTGTGTCCAAGCTGCTGGGTTGGCTATACCGGGGGGTGAAACCTATAGTGATGTCAAAGTTGGCGCAGCCATTGCTTTAGTTGGTAGTCACGGCTGGGTAGAAATTGCCATAAATAGTGGTAACGCACATTTACAGTTGCAGATTAATTTACAAGATCATTTACAAGTCTTATTTTTGGAAAACAACCAGACCCCAGAAAATAAATAAAGTGATTAATCATGTAGCCTAGAGATAACATCAAGTTCAGTTAACTGCCCATAATTTTAAAAAATAACCCGTAAGCTAGTTCTCGTTGAATGCTACAAGAAAATTAACAGTTTTTTGATTATGACTACACAAACATTATCTGCACCGGAAGTTTATCAAGGTCAATTTGGGGAATTTACCATTACTCCAAGCGATCGCAACGGGGTAATTATCTACCGTGCTGGGTTAATGATAGCTGCACTGAGTTTTGCCATAGGTAGCGCTTTAGTGTTGTTAAACAGCAATCCATCTATCCTTACACCTCTGTATGCCTGCTTTAATCTAGCTCTCGGTGTAAGTTTATTGACCATTCATATCTACATGGCTCCATTGCACCGACTTTTGCAAATTTTTTGGGCGATCGGTAGCATTACATCAGTAGTATTGGCATTCTCTAATAGAGAACCTTTGGCTTTCACTGTTTACAATCAGCCCCTTACCTTATTTGGAGTAGGTTTTATCTTTGTTGCTTTGACAGGTATTTATTTCAAAGAAGCTGTTTGCTTTAATCGTCTAGAAACTAAAGTATTAACCCTCATAGTTCCACTACTATTGTTAGGACATTTAATCGGAATTTTGCCAACGGTAGGGGAACAGGTTTTATTAGGAATTTGGGCGATTTTATTTTTGGTATTTGCTCTACGTAAAGCCATGCAAGCAATTCCTCCAGATATTGGAGATAAATCTGTGTTTGCTTATTTAAAAAAACAAAGTTCAGTCAAGGCTTAATGCAGAGAAAAAATTCCCAGGGTAAAAAACTTGCAAAAATTCGGCTAATAAAGCGCCAAGAAATGTGGACGTTAACGGCTCAAGGATGGGTGATATTCCTTGTAGCCTTTGTCTCTTCGATTTTTTTCATTTTAACTCATTTATACCCATTTCTGGCTGTAAATTCACCCATTAAAGCAGCAAATATATTAGTTGTGGATGGATGGATATCAGATTATGCACTAGAACAAGCAGCTATTGAATTTAAGAATAATTCTTATCAACAATTAGTTGCCATAGGTAGTCCAGTAGATCAAGGTTTTTATTTGGCTGAATACAAAAATTTTGCCGAAATTGCCGCAGCCACCTTAAACAAACTGGGAGTACCAAAAGAAAAGATCGTAACTGTTATTACTCCTCAAGTAATTAAAGATCGTACTCATGCATCTGCTGTTGCATTACGTCAATGGATATCAGATACAAATTTACAAATAGAATCAATCAATTTATTTACGTGTGATGCTCATTCTCGTAGAAGCTGGCTAATATATAAAAATATATTTGCTCCTCAAATTAAAGTGGGTGTGATTGCTGCTGCACCGCCAAATTATGATGCAAAGAAATGGTGGAATTCTAGCGAAGGGGTACGAGTAATCATGTCTGAAACCATCGCTTATATTTATGCTCTATCTTTCACTGCAAAAATATAAATTTTATCAAGAAAGGTAGAGTATAGGAAGTTGACCGAATAAGGCAAAAGTAAAAAGTTAAAAGGCAAAAGAATTTTGCCTTATTCGGTAAGTGTTTGGCTGGAAAACATTCGGGTCGTTAACTGGCGATGCTGCTAAAATGGGAGAAACTAGACTACAGAAGTCGGCTAGACGCTAACTTCTGAACGTTGAATTTTGCGCTAGGAAAGCTTCTCGATCTCATCCTGAAATGATGCCTATGGTTTTGCATGAACCTGCTGGTTCTGTACCCGTTCCGGCTTTAGCCAGTGGCGATCGCCTCACTCGTGCTGAGTTTGAGCGCCGCTATCAGGCAACTCCAGAAAAATTCAAAGCCGAACTCATTGAAGGAGTGGTTTACGTGGCATCCCCTGTTAGAGCCTTTCATGGTGTTCCCCATGCTGATTTAGTAACATGGCTGGGGGTGTATCGGACAGCAACTCCTGGCGTGATCGCAGCTGATAATACAACCACACGGCTAGATTTAGACAATGAACCCCAACCGGATGCTCTACTGCGGATTGAAGCTGGTGGCACTTCTACCCTGAGTGAAGACGGCTACATCGAGGGAACACCCGAACTGATTGCCGAAATTGCCACTAGCAGCGCTGCTATTGACCTGGGCGATAAAAAAAATGCTTATCGCCGTAACGGGGTGCAGGAGTATCTGGTTTGGCAAACCTTTGAAAATCGGTTCAGTTGGTTTCGGTTGCAGTCTGAGGAATTTGTTCTCATTGAGCCGGATGGGTCAGGCATAATTCGCAGTAGCACCTTTCCAGGACTCTGGCTAGCGGTGACGGCTTTGTTAGAAGGCAGAATGATCGATGTGTTGAATACTCTGCAAATGGGTTTGACCTCACCAGAGCATCAAGCCTTTGTGCAAAAACTTGCTGAGTATCGCTGATGTGGATTTAATGGTATTGGGCAAAATATATTCCTATCAACCAATCCTCCTTATTTGGGAATACTCAATCCAGTAGGTGTGAGGATGGACAATTGATAGAAGAACGCGCATATTGGCTAGCTTGGTCACAAATTTATGGAATTGGCCCAGTATTACTACGACGATTGCAACAGCACTTTGGTACATTAGCAACAGCTTGGCAGGCTACCAAAGCTCAGTTAGGAGAAGTCGAGGGTTTTGGGTTTCAAACATTAGAAAAAGTAGTACAACAGCGATCGCGTCTACATCCAGAACAACTACTCACCCAGCACCAGCAAGAAAACCCTAATTTCTGGACACCAGCAGATGCAGATTATCCTCGCTTATTATTAGAAACTCCCAGTCCTGCGCCAATTTTGTACTATCGCGGTGAAGTTGACCTGCAAGAAAACTTCGGACAAAAACCGTTAGTTGGGATTGTGGGAACACGTCAACCCTCAGACTATGGTATCCGCTGGACTCGCCAAATTAGCACAGCTTTGGCTAAAAATGGCTTTACAGTTGTTTCTGGGATGGCAGAGGGAATTGATACAGAAAGCCACTTCGCCGCGATCAAAGCTGGCGGACGGACGATCGCAGTTTTAGGGACAGGTGTCGATGTCATCTATCCCCACAAAAATCAGGATTTATACAAGCAGATTTTGAGTGCTGGGTTAGTTTTGAGTGAATATCCTAGCAAAACCCCACCAGATCGGACTCACTTTCCCCGCCGCAACCGGATCATTGCCGGGTTAAGTCGCGCTATCTTGGTTATGGAAGCACCGTCAAAATCTGGGGCGTTAATTACAGCTACCTATGCAAATGAATTTGGCAGAGATGTCTATGCACTACCAGGTAGAATTGACGATCGCCCATCTCAAGGTTGTTTAAAGTTACTGAGTCAAGGAGCTTCTTTAATTCTCAAAGATTTAGATGAACTGTTAACAATGCTGGGAGCAGTACCACGACTTGATGTCATTGATACTTCCTCAACATCAGAACAGTTAACTTTGCCAACTTTATCACCAGAATTGCAACAGGTCATGGATGCGATCGCCTGTGATGCTTTATCTTTTGATTTTGTTGTCCAACAAACGGGTATGGCTGCTGGTTCTGTTTCTAGTGCTTTATTACAATTGGAACTTATGGGTTTAGTCTCGCAATTACCAGGAATGCGATATCAAAAAAATGGGCGACTGTAAAAATATTTGGGGATTATGGTTCAAACAATACAGGCTAAAGAAATTACCCTGCTTGACTTAGAAACCAGCTTTAGACTGCAATTGGTTGAGGATGAGCAATTTTTTAGAGAGTGGCAAGATAATTTACCAGAAATAACTAACTCCCAAAAACAACAACTCGATCGAGTTAAGGCAAGTTATGCCAATTTACTCAAGTACCCTCCCTTGCTAGAAAACACCGTCAAGATGGTGGTGCTGTCTCCCTTGTTAGATTTAGCAGACTTTTATCTATCCCCGTTTCATATCAAATCTGAAAAATCTGTGGAAGTTACGGCTGAAGATGAAGGCGTAACGGTCAAAGGGCAGATTGATGTCTTAATTTTATTTGAACAGTTAATAGTAGTAGCCATAGAATCCAAACAAGCAGCTTTTTCTGTAGAAGTGGGTAAAGCACAGTTGCTAGCTTATATGCTGGCAATATCTAACACAGATAAACCAATATACGGACTAATTACCAATGGCGGTAGCTTTATTTTCGTGAAGTTGGTTAAACAAGAAACACCCTTGTATGCCTTGTCTCGCTTGTTCTACATTTTCAATCCAGGGAATGAGTTGTATACAGTTTTGCGTGTATTGAAACGTCTGGGTAAATTAGCGACAAATGCCAGTCAATTAATCAATTAAAAACTACTGATTATTTCTAAAATTTTTAATTTTTAATTTTTAATTTTTAATTGTTTCGGTCAACCCCTTCTCCTGCGGAGACGCTACGCGTAGCTTGCTTCCCCGGAGGGGTACGGGGAATTAAAAATTAAGAATTGAGAATTAAAAAGCAAATAGCGCCAATACTTCTCCAGAGATTACCAGTTGCTTGTTGTCAAGATGATCATCTTGTTTAGATGAGGTTATTTATGGGGAAAAACCTCATAAAAAAAGCTTGCTGACGGCTATTGATCGCAGTCTGCAATATCTGCAAACAACTGAAGCTACTACTAGTTACCAACGGTATCAGGTAACTGGCATTACACGCGATCGCGTCATTAATAGTTTAAAAAGATTTCGCGAATTACTAAAATAATTCACGCTCAATAAGGTGTTGCCACAATAGTGATAGTTCTTTGCTGCAAATCAAACTAATTTCATCTATCACATATTATCGCCACTCACTCACCAAAGTGCGATCGCTTTCTTCTATTCTTCCTTGGCGTCTTGGTGAAGCAGTCCGGTCTTCTCCCATGCATGAGGAACTGCTGTTAGCGTAGCGGTAGCGAGCTTGCGTACCCCTACGGGGAAGCGAGCTACGCGCAGCGTCTCGTAGAGAGCGTCACCCGAAGGGCGGTTCGTTAAAAAAAGCGATCCCATAACCTACTTTATTGAGAATGCGTTCGTCCTAAACTCGTCTTGGAGTATCGCATTCCCCTATTTGCTACTTAAATGCGATATCTTGGGATTAATTAAGCGTCTAGACCTGACAATGCCAAAGAAAATCAGGGAACTCAAACAAATGTTGGTAAGAGCGAATTTTACAGAAATCCTAGGTAAAGGGCATTCGTGACAGGTTAAAACAATATCATTTTTGTCAATTCGTAATTTTACTTAATTATTAGCCAATAATAATGTACTAAATTAACAATGGTACTGGCTTTTTCTCGCAAAAATGAATGATGCGTTTAAATATTGTGCGATCGCTGACTTAAAAATTGTGTTTCCCGCCCCAATTTTGGCTAAATTTTAAGCATTATTGCTTATTGACAAATGGTTAATAATCTTAACCTGTGACCGATGGGTAAAGGGAGTCATACAAACTGGATACATCCTTTATATGCAGGAAAACTCACGGTTTCTGGTAAAGACAGTTCAGACGCAAAACGCTATCAAGAGAAAGATGTTCAAGGAGCAATTCAAGAAGTAGAAGAAAAACAGCGAGAGAATCAGGAAGATGAGCAAATTTAAATATCAAATGCTAATTCAATGGTCTTCTGATGAAGACAACTGCTTTTTAGTCGGATTTCCCGATTTTCCTGGACAGCCTTTTAGGACGCATGGCGAGACTTATGAGGAAGCTGTTGCAAATGGTGCTGAAGCATTGGAGTCACTGATAATAGCTTATGAAGCCACCGGGGAAGCACTTCCAAAACCGACCGTTTGTAAGGTGGCTTAAATGGCGGTTACAGTGTGCGTTAGCGTAGCTGACCGCATTATCGCCCCTTCTCTGCGTCACGGACACTTTGCTCAACGGGGGGGAACCCCCGCACGCAAGTGTCCTCCTCTGTGCTTCTGCGGTTTGTTAAAAAAAGCGATCGCAAGATTTTTATTGATATGCGATCGCCTTAATTTAAAAAGATTTTACTCAAAAAAGAATTAAATCTACATTTTTGTAGATAAAGATAAACTTACAGGCTGGTTTAATTCTTCTGCTACTAACAATTCACGAATTAGACTTGCTATAGCCTTTTGCATCAAGCGCTGAGTAATTTGTTGACCCAAAAGCTGTACACCTGGGTTAATTAATAACTGGGTAAGTTGAGGAGCCATCTGTACTGGATCAAAACCGCGAGTCTCTTGGAGAATCTTTAAAATACGTTTGATATGCTCTAAAGTCTGTTGCTGCTCAACTGTCGCCGCAGGTGTTTCATTGATTGCTGTTAAGCCTACTCGTTCTCGCAGCAAATAAGTAAAGTTATGCAAAACATTTTTACCTAAAGCATTGAGTCCGTTAACAAATTCATCTACTAGTTTGTCACGAATAAAAGCACCGCGTTCAGAAGATAGAAACTCTACTCCCTGATTTAGCGCTAGGTTAAAGTCGTAGTCCTGATTTTTTCGAGCATTACGTAACAGATTTTCTAAGCGATTCCAACGAAAGCTTCCTTCTTTAAATAGCAATTTTTGCAGTGATGTTCTTAATTCTGTTGCTGGATCAGTTAACAAGCGTTTAGCAACGTAAGGATAAGCTTCACTGAGAACTTTGAAGTTAGGATCTATGTAAATAGCAATACCTTCGAGCGTCACGAGGGAGCGAATGATTAAAGCATAGTAAGGAGGTACGCGGAAGGGATACTCATACATTAAAGCTGAAAGTTCGTCTGTAATGCTTTTAATATTGAGTTCAGCAACACTGGCTCCTTGAGCATCGGCAAATACTTTCGAAAAAGCTGGAATAATCGGTGTTAAATCAGTATCTGGTGATAAGAAATCTAGTTTAACGTAATCGTTAGCTAAACCTTCAAAATCACGGTTGACGACATGAACGATCGCTTCAATTAAACCATAACGTTGGTGTGGCTGAATCTCGCTCATCATTCCAAAGTCGAGATAAGCTAATTTACCATCCGGCGTTGCTAACAAATTGCCTGGATGGGGGTCAGCGTGGAAAAATCCATGTTCTAGTAGCTGGCGTAAGGAACACTGCACCCCCACTTCAATCAAATAACGCGCATCTATGCCTTGGTCACGAATTTCGGCTGTCTGGGTTAATTTAGTACCATTAATCCACTCCATCGTCAAAACACGACGATTGGTATATTCCCAGTAAATTCTCGGTACGTAAATATCTTTTATATGACCATATAATTGGAAAAATCGCTCCGCATTTTCTCCCTCATGGATATAATCCATCTCTTCAAAAATGCGATCGCCTAATTCATCAAGGATACCAACTAAGTCACTTCGTATCCTTTTGAAAGTTTTTTGGGCGCGATCAGCAAGGTAGCGCAAGATATACAAATCAATGGCGATACGCTCTCTCAAATCAGGACGCTGGACTTTAACGGCGACTTCCTCACCAGTTTGCAGTTTACCTCTGTAGACTTGCCCTAAAGAAGCAGCAGCAATTGGCTGAAGTGAAAGTTCTGCGTAAACTTCTTCTGGTGGTGCGCCTAGTTCTTCTTCGATAAACCGATAAGCAATTTCATTAGGAAAAGGTGGTAATTGGTCTTGTAGCCTAGTTAGTTCTTCTAGGTATGCAGGAGGAACCAAATCTGGTCTAGTGGACAAAGCTTGTCCGATTTTGATGTAAGCAGGCCCCAACCCAGTCAGTAATTCTCGTAGCTGACTGGCTCGGCGGCTATCATTTTTGACGACAATTCCTCGAATATTGTCCCACCACAACCCAAAAACAAAGGAAAGAGTCGGCCCCAAAACTGCGAAAATGCGTCGAAAAACTTGCAGGGGTCTTTTCCGATAATGAGCTACAATCTCCACGGGATTGTAGCGTATTGGCGCAGGCTCGGATTGTATATTTACTAACGCCTGTTGTTTTTGATCTGCTGAGAGTCTGGACGATTGCATAACCAAGGCTTTTGTACCATTTTCTGGCACTACTTCAGTCAGGTGTGGTTCGCCCTCAATCGGCTGAGAAGTCGGGGGAAGTGTCTTAACAATCATGAAAAAAGCCACCGGTTGGAGTGATCATGTTAAGTATTGTAACAAAATGAAGGGAATAGGGGACAGGTGAAGCAGTGCGGTCTTGGGGGTTTCCCCCATGAGCAACTGCTGAACCCGAAGGGGGACAGGAGACAGAAATAACTCTCTTCCCTAAGTAAAGAAATAGTTAATCCTAATATCCGTTTGGTTAGATAGTCCAACCTTCTGAGATAAAATATAATTCGTTGATTTACTCTTGGGCAATGGCAATATTCAGAAATCTGATGTACTCAGCCATTGATCTTCTTCTATATCCTTCTGCTATGTTATCTGGAATAGATGCCGCAGATCTCCTGATTTGTTGTAACATTCCATCTAACTCGTCTTTAGGGAAGAATTTAGTCAATAAATAACACTTTTCGGCTATATCCATGTCTTTTGCCAAATTTTTAGCTTTTTAAAATCACTAATTTCCGACATTTAAAAACCTCTTAATTTATTCTACTGTCCCCTGTCCCCCTTCGGGTTCAGCAGTTGCTCATAGGGGAAACCCCCAAGACCGCACTGCTTCACCTGTCCCCTTCTAGGAAGTATCCGGCATCTGCCTTTATGGAGAATTTGGCTTGATGTTGCTCTGCCTGCGAATTGAAAACTTTGCCCTCATTGACCAACTAGAGTTGGAATTTGGCGCTGGGCTGAATGTCCTCACAGGTGAAACCGGCGCGGGAAAATCGATTATCTTAGATGCTATTGATGCTGCTTTGGGTGGGAAAGTCTCCAGTCGGGTAATTCGGACTGGGACAAGTAGGGCGTTAGTAGAAGCGACTTTTACATATAGCCCCTCTTTAGCAGCTTGGTTGAGCGAACAAGAAATTGATTTGATCGATGAGAACTCTGTGGTAATCAGCCGAGAAATTACAGTAACTACTAGTAACATCCGTAGTAGATCGCGGGTGAACGGCGTGTTGGTCAATCGACAGCTCATGGGGGGACTGCGCGATCGCTTGGTGGAAATCACAGCCCAAGGTCAAACTGTACAAGTAGGACAACCTGCTCAAGTCCGTAATTGGTTGGATATGTATGGTGGTGACTCCCTAATCCAACAGCGTCAATTAATTACCACAGTTTTTAGTAATTACCAACAAGCTCATCTTACCCTAGAAAAACGTCGGACATCAGAACGAGAACGTCTGCAACAACAAGATTTGCTCACCTATCAAGTGCAGGAGTTGGGAGCAGT
The DNA here is from genome assembly GCA_034931985.1 of Halotia wernerae UHCC 0503. Taxonomy (GTDB): domain Bacteria; phylum Cyanobacteriota; class Cyanobacteriia; order Cyanobacteriales; family Nostocaceae; genus Halotia; species Halotia wernerae. Next base: position 11,558 of record JAYGHB010000022.1, on the reverse strand, counting down.
CAACCTCGAAGATCCCCAAGAATTAGAACAACTGTTGCAGGAACGAGAACGCTTAAACCATGTCGTCGATTTACAACAGATGAGTTACAAACTCTATCAAGCTTTGTATGAAAACGATAATCAAGCCCCAGCCGCATCAGATTTATTAGGGGACAGCGAAGCGACATTAAATGACATGGTGGAATATGATATCCAACTTCAGCCGCTGTTAGATTTGGTCAAGGATGCTCAAGCGGTAGTGATGGAAGTGGGAAGACAGATTAATGCTTATGGGGACAGCTTAGAAGCCGATCCCCAACGGCTAGAGGAAGTAGAAGAGAGAATTAGGGAATTAAAACAAGTTTGCCGCAAGTATGGGCCAACACTGACAGAAGCGATCGCCTATTACGAACGTATCCAAGGGGAATTAGCTCAACTCAACGACAGCGAACAATCTATTGAAAGTTTAGAACAGCAAGAACAGGCTTGTTTGTCAAAACTAACTCAAGCTTGCCAAAAATTAACTCAACTGCGTCGTCAATCTGCTAATAATTTAGAATCGCGGTTGGTGTCGGAACTTAAACCCCTAGCAATGGAAAAGGTACAGTTTCAAGTTGAAATAGTACCTACTACGCCAACCGCCGCAGGTGCAGACAAAATTACCTTTATGTTTAGTCCCAACCCCGGAGAACCGTTGCAACCTTTAACAGAAATTGCCTCTGGCGGTGAAATGAGTCGATTTTTGCTGGCGCTGAAAGCTTGTTTTTCCCAAGTAGATGCTGCTGAGACACTGGTATTTGATGAAGTTGATGTCGGGGTTTCTGGTAGAGTAGCCCAGGCGATCGCCGAAAAATTACACCAATTGAGTCAAAGTAACCAAGTATTGTGTGTTACACACCAGCCTTTAATAGCTGCAATGGCTGACAGTCATTTCCGCGTGGATAAGCAAATTATTACCCAAGGCAAAGGTAAAAAAGCAAACAACGGCAACGCCGAACAGCGTACAGTTGTCCGAGTCACGAGTTTGGATAATTTAACTACTCGGCGAGAAGAATTAGCCCAATTAGCTGGGGGTAAATCTGCCACAGAAGCGATCGCCTTTGCGGAATCTCTGTTATCGCAAGCTGCTAATCACCGCAGTCAGCTTAACTGAAACTCTTAGTGTCTCTGTACCTTAGTGATTTTCATTCCTAAGTAATCGCTCCTAGTGACAAAAGTGTAGTTCGCTGAGATTCTGTCAAACCAACAACCCCTGTGATATTCATTCCTTCATAGGGCTTGGGAGTTCTGAGAATATTGATACATTCACCAGTCTCAATATTCCAAAGCTGAATAGTTTGGTCTTCGCTACTGCTAGCAAGAAGAGGACTTTGGTCTGGGTGAAGATAGATAAAAGCAACTGCGTAAATCCATCGCCTATGGCCTTGGAGGACTTTCAGACATTCCCCAGTGTTAACATCCCAAAGTCTCACTGTTTGGTCGGTTCCCCCACTTGCCAACAAACGACCATCAGGACTGTAAGCGACTGTAATCACTGCTTGGGTATGTCCTTCCAAGGTTCTCAGACATTGGCTGGTTTCAAAATCCCAAATTTTGATGGTTGCGTCTTCACTACTACTCACCAAATTTTGCCCGTCTGGACTGAATTTAGCTGACCAGATGCCGTTTGTGTGGCCTGCAAAGGTTTTGAGGCATTGCCCTGTTGCTACATCCCAAGCTCTAATTAAGGTATCTGCACAGCAACTAATTAGCATTTTGCCATCGGGACTATAAACAAGTGAGGAGACAATATTATTGTGATTACATAAGATGCCTAGACATTGCCCGGTCTTGACATCCCAAATTCGCACCTGTTTATCACTACCACCACTGGCTAGAGTTAATCCATCTGGACTGTAGGTGATTGACAGCAACCAGTTTGTATGATTTCGTAAGATTTGTAGACAATCTCCTGTAGCTAAGTCCCAAATTCTCACAGTTTCATCAGCACCCGCACTGGCAATGGTTTTACCTTGAGGATGGAAAGCCACAGTTCGCACCCAATTTGTATGACCTCTCAAGATTTTGATGCACTTACCAGTTTGAATATCCCATAATTTAACCGTTTGGTCTTCTCCACTTGCCAATATTGGGCTGCTGGAGTCATTATGCAGGGGAAAGGTTGCTAATGCCCATACACCGCTACCATGTCCACAAAAGGTTCTGAAACACTTTCCTGTACAAATGTTCCAGAATTTGACAGTTTGGTTATCATCACTGGCAATTAAAGTTTGTCCATCTGGAGTAAATGTCAGAGAACGCACAGTGTAGGAGTGTCCTTGTAGCGTTTTCCAGCATTTCCCAGTATGAATATCCCAGAAGCGAATTGTTGTGTCACTACTACCACTAGCTAGGGTTTTACCATCATTACTACATGCTACACACCAAACATGGGCTGTATGTCCGTGGAGAGTTTGCAAACAATTCCCTGTTACGACATCCCAAATCCTGACTGTGCCATCAGCACTACCACTTACTAAGGTTTTGTTATTTATACTAAATTTTACAGACCAAACAATACTTGTGTGTCCTTGTAGTGTGTTGAGGCACTTTCCTGTATTGACATGCCAAAGCTTGATAGTATGGTCAGCACTAGCACTAGCTAAGGTTTGACCGTCAGAACTTAAGGCGATCGACCAAATCCAATCTGTGTGTCCTTGCAGGGTTTTGAGACATTCTCCTGTCTGCACATTCCATAATTTTACCATTTGATCCATACCACCACTGGCAAGGACTAAATAACCACCATTTAAGTTTTGTTGACGAGCCTGAGCTACCGACCAAACAAAACCTGTATACATTCTGCTGAATATTTGTAGACACTGACCTGTAAGAGACCATTGTTTAACGGTTTGGTCATCACTGCCACTAAATAAAGTTTGGCCATCAGCACTAAATACAATAGAACGCACCCAACCTGCGTGTGCTTCCCAAGTTAAGCATTGCTGTCCGTCTTTTGTTTGCCACAAGGAAATCTGACCGAGAGTATCCCCAATTGCTAAAATGCTGCCATTTGGACTAACCGCTAACGTAAAAGTATAGCTGAGATTTGCTGTAAAGGTCGATTGAGAAAGGTCGGAGTCAGCAAAGTTTGTATTGTGTAATTTGATACCTTTTAAATCAGCTTGCCAAATCGTCAGATGAGAAAAGTCATAACCACTTAAATCAATCTGCATTTGCCGGAGTAAATTGATTATATTTCCGCCCACGTATCCGGTATCAATCTGTTTTAGCCTCCGCAATGATGCCAGAATTGTCATTAAGTGTGTTGCAATACGTTTGGTATCACCAAAAGTAGAAAGTAACTGTTTAATAACAGGGTTAAGAATTAGATAAGTTTGAATTTCTTTAATATAATCTTTGGCTGTAGCTTTAATTAGTGCATGGGTTTTGAATAAAGCAATATTCTGAGTTGTAATTTCAACACAAATGTATTGAATTAAACAACTGGTCATATATTCCATTAAAACAGGCTGTAATGTAAATAAACCACTGCCTTTTTCAATTAGACTACGCCTTTCTAACCCTTCTAGTGCTTCCAGAAGTTGAGCCGAGGAAATTGGAGATAGTAGTAAATCAGCTTGGATTTCTTTAAAATTTACAGGTTCGCGGTTGATAGCTAACCAATACATCACTTCTTTTTCTAAAGCTGATAATCGTTGAAATTGTTGTTCGATTAAATCTTGAATATCACCAAAAATGACAGTGCCTTCAGCCAAAAAATTACCAATTTTACTATCGAATAAATCACGAATAGTATTTGCGACAATCTTCAATGCTAAAGGATTACCTGCATAAGATTGAATTAAACTTTGCCATTCATGACTTGCAGCCGTAAAACTGCCTTTGCAATTAAAAATTGCTTGTCCATCAGTGATGGATAAACCCGACAATCGCAGAGTCTTCACTGGTAACATCTCGCCTTCAATTATTGCTACTTCTTTGGGCTTTTCTCGACTTGTTAGCAGCAAACAACTTTGGTGACGCGACTCACCAATCCGTTTAAACATTTCGCCGTAACCTTCATAACCAGGACGATATTGACCTGTGCAACCTTCACTACCGTTCAAAATAATCTCTGCATTATCGAGAATTAGCAGACAGCGATGCTTTTGCAGATAAGTCAGTAATAGATAAATCTGCTCAAAGATAGATGTAAATAAATGATTTTCTTGTGACTCGGAAAGCACTTGAATTAAGCTAGTTAACAGTGATTCAATAGTGGGGGCATTGTGGAGCGATCGCCAAATCACATACTCAAACTTTTCCTGAACTCTCTCACCCAGTTTTACAGATAAAGAAGTTTTCCCAATTCCCCCAATTCCTAATAGCGCCACTAACCGACAACGGTCTTGAATAATCCATTTTTCTAAGGTTGCCAGTTCTTGAGAACGACCGTAAAAGATAGACACATCGGGGGCTTCACCCCAGTCACATTGGGGAGTGGGGAGTAGGGAGTGAGAAGTTAGGGTATTGAGTTGATGAGAATGCCATCTTCTCAAAGAGGCGTGGAGGTTATCTTTAGTTACTTTTTCTCCCATTGCTTGGGAGAGACTTTTCCACAATCGAAAGCCCACAATTTTGATGTAGTCAGCATCATAACCAAATTTTTCAGCAATTTCTGGATATGTTTTTTGTTTCCAGGACTGTCGAAAAATGATTTCTTGTAAATCATTTAAAGATGCTTTTCCGAGAATGCTTTCTACAATTACTAAGGCTTCTTCGACAGTCATTTGTCTAGTGTTGCTTACTAAAGCTAACTATAACTTGTAACTTTGAATAACTTTTAATTACTGCAAATAATTAGCAGCTTTTCTATGATGCTATCAGTTGCTGATTACAAATTAACAGCAACTTTAAATCATTCACAAATTCATTGGAATTATTTTAGTCTATGACTACCACCTTACAAAGACGCTCTAGCGCCAATATTTGGGAGCGATTCTGTGAGTGGATCACTAGCACTGATAACCGGATTTACGTCGGTTGGTTCGGGGTTTTGATGATTCCCACTCTTTTAACTGCCACCACCTGCTTTATCATCGCCTTTATTGCTGCACCTCCTGTGGATATCGATGGTATCCGCGAACCTGTTGCTGGTTCTTTAATCTATGGCAATAACATCATTTCTGGTGCAGTCGTGCCTTCTTCTAATGCCATTGGCTTACACTTCTATCCCATCTGGGAAGCTGCTTCTTTAGATGAATGGTTGTATAACGGTGGCCCTTACCAGCTAATCATTTTTCACTTCTTGATTGGCTGCGCCTGCTATTTAGGCCGTCAGTGGGAATTAAGCTACCGCTTGGGTATGCGTCCTTGGATTTGCGTAGCTTACAGCGCTCCCTTAGCTAGTGCTACCGCAGTGTTTTTGATTTACCCTATTGGTCAAGGTTCTTTTTCTGATGGTATGCCTTTGGGTATATCTGGAACTTTCAACTTTATGTTGGTATTCCAAGCTGAACATAATATTTTGATGCACCCATTCCATCAGTTAGGCGTAATTGGTGTATTTGGCGGTGCTTTCGTTTCAGCAATGCACGGTTCTATGGTGACTTCCACCTTAGTGCGTGAAACCACAGAAATTGAATCTGCAAATTATGGTTACAAGTTTGGTCAAGAACAAGAAACTTATAACATTGTTGCTGCTCATGGCTACTTAGGACGGTTGTTATGGCAATACGTCAGTTTCAACAACTCCCGTTCACTACACTTTGTTTTGGCAGCTTGGCCTGTAATTGGTATCTGGTTCACCGCCTTGGGTATTAGCACAATGGCGTTTAACCTCAATGGCTTCAACTTTAATCAATCTGTAATTGATGCCCAAGGACGTGTAATTAATACCTGGGCTGATGTGATCAACCGTGCCAATTTAGGGATGGAAGTGATGCATGAACGCAACGCTCACAACTTCCCTCTAGACTTGGCCACAAATGGAGCTGCACCCGTAGCTTTAACTGCTCCAGCCATTCAAGGCTAAAGGCGTTGTTCAAGGTTTAACTGTCATTTTTTATGATTGCTTAAGTTAATTTGGGGATGGTGTATGCCATCCTCATTTTTTTCAGAAAATCCTAATGTTCTCTTGTGTTGATGGCAACGGAAAAATAAGCATTACAGCTTTTCGGGAGCGGTCATTTTATCCTTTAAAAGCGGCCACTTTTACAAATAAGTTTGTAAATACTGACTATATAAATTACAGCGTGGTAATACGCTATCTCCTTGCAATTTTACCAGTCCAACACTGTGCAATTTAAATTTAGTTACTGTCGGTAGCTTCGCAGGGTTATTAATAACTACATCTTTCATCGCATTTGCTAATTCCGGCTGCTGCGTAAGAATTAAACTTTGACGATGTAAATGGTCTGCGTAGATACTCGATGAACTTGTGGGATTTTGTAGTATCTGTGTTAAAGTAACATTTCTATTGGCTATATTATAAAGAGTAAGACGTACTAAAAATGGATGTCCACCCACTAGCATCATTAATTTTTCAACTTCTGTTTCATCCCAATCGAGTTGATACCTTTGAACTAAATCTAAAATCTGTTGATTATTAAATTCAGGCAATTCTACAGACAGACCTACATTAAATGGCGATTGATTAATATCAAGAGGAACGTAAACTTCTGTAGAATGTACAATTACCAATCGCAGTTTTTTCCAAATCTCTCGCCGTTTGCCTTCTTCGTGTAAAGCGCGTAGCAGTCCAAAAAAATCTCGGTAAATTTCTGGATATTCAAAAACTTTATCAACCTCATCTAAACCAAGGGTTAGCGGCTTATTAATTGTTGGTAGTAGATATTCCTCAAAATAGGCTTTACATGCCATGCTGCTACCCACAATTTCCGCTAAATCCCAATAATCATCAATTTGATTCGGGATATTTAAAGCTAAACCAACACTGCCACAAAACCAACGTAAAAACTTATCTGAATTGACAAAAATCTGCTGTGCTGCAAGTTGTAAATCTAAGATGACGGCACAATCCCCTTGAGAATGTGATTTATCAATAATTCTTGACAATAGTGAAGTTTTACCCATTTGTCTGGGTGCTTTAATTCTAATTAAAGCACCGGGTTTATGAATTTGTTCGTAACATCGTTCTTCGATTGGTGATCGCTTAATATAAAATAGCGAATCTAATGGCACTTGCCCGGATGGATGCTCTAGAGAGTGGGATGAAGATATTTCTTGAGTTTCTTTGTTATTTTCCTCTGTAGTGCGTATTAAGGGTGATGAAAATATATTTTTCCCACTTTCCACTGTTAAATCAGTAGTTAAATCAGCAATATCTTGCCATTCCAGCCCTAAAACACGACAAATTTCTCTAAAGTTAAGGTAATCTACTGCTCTGCCATTAAGAAAACTGCTGATAGTAGATTGAGATATTTGCAAATGTTCTGCTAAATCAGTTTGACGAATATAGCCATTACGCGGTAGTGCTGAGTTTACCTGTAATATGAATTCAGGACGTACTCTAACTGAACGTGGCATTTCTGATATTACAACTGCTAAATTTGTTTTTTTGGCGAAATTTTAAAATATTCAATCTCACTACAAAGTCGATACGTACTCGATATACTCCTATGCGAACTCAAGTGTAGTCAAGGTTAAATGGGATTAGTAGGAATAAGGTTCGAGGTGCAACCTGTGAACACTAGTCCTACTTTAACTGAAAATATTTCTGGATTATATAATTATGAAATTTGCCTTCTCTATACCTTCCTTATTAGCTTATGCATCATCTATTTTGCTGCTAGGTTTTTCGATACCATTAGTTGCACAAATACCAGCTTCTAATGCTTCTACTGACTGTCAAACTCTGAAGCCACCACATCTTAATACAGTAAACGACTTCATAGGCATGGGACACTTTCAAGAGGACTGCCAAAAAGACTCACTCGCTGCGGTTTCTTCTTTCACGCAGGCAATTCGGCTCAATCCTAAAGCTGAAGAACCCTACTATCATCGTGCAAATGCTTACGCTGCAATTGGGAATTACAAAGCCGCAGTGGCAGACTATACCGAAGTCATTAGGCAAAATACAGGTAGGCTTGGTTTTAGTCGTCCTGCATATTGGAATAGGGCTAGGGCTTATGAAAAATTAGGCGAAAAACAGAAAGCGATTTCAGATTTGACTCAATTAATTGGTGATAGTAGTTCCAATGTTGACGAGTACTTATTAAGAGGTAATCTTTACAAGGATTTAGGGAATAAAGAAAGTGCAAGGGCAGATTACAAAGCAGCAGAAAAACTTCTTCAGGAATATTTAAATGGGTCTTTCGGAAGTGGTTTCCAAGAACCTCGATATCAAGAGATGCTGGAGAAAGTAAGAAATGAATTATCAGGACTAAATTATTAATCCAAATAGGCTCTCCTGGTGTGTGACGGCATGAATTATATGTGCAAAAAAGGAATAATCTATTTGCCGTCACGCACCACTATATAATTGGGTGCGTTACGCTGCGCTTTTACAGACCCCACAAACTATTTTTGTAATAATTAAAAAATATTGACAACTTAAAATCATTAGTAATTTGATTAGATAATGAGCAATAATTTTTCCTATAAAGTTGGTGGAAGTCTTACAGAAGATGCTCCCTGTTACGTAGTTAGACAAGCAGATTTCGACCTTTACAACGAACTGAAAGCTGGGAACTTTTGTTATATTTTTAATTCCCGACAAATGGGTAAAACTAGCTTGCAAGTTCGTACAATCAAACGACTGCAAGCAGAAGGAATCGCTTGTACTACGATTGACATTTCTGGACGCGGTAGTAAAGATATAAATCCGGAACAGTGGTATGCAGGTATTGTTTACACATTAGTTGCAAATTTTGAAATAGCTAACCCCAGCGAATTTATTAGAACATGGTGGAAGGAAAACTCCGAATTATCGCCAATACAGCGTTTGGATATATTTATTGAAAAAATTTTGTTAGAAAAAATCAAAAGTGAAATAGTTGTTTTTATTGATGAAATTGATAGTATTTTAAGCTTAAAATTTAAGGGTGATGATTTTTTTGCCTGGATTAGAAGTTGTTATGAAAAACGTAATATTAATAGCGAGTTTAATAGGATTACTTTTGTGCTTCTCGGAGTAGCAACACCTAGCGATTTAATTGCAGATAAAGTACGAACACCCTTTAATATCGGTCGTGCAATTCAACTTAATGGTTTTCAAATACACGAAATTTCACCTTTAGCATCAGGGTTAAAAGGGATTGAAAATCCAGAAGCTATTTTGCAAGAAGTTTTAGCATGGACTGGAGGACAACCCTTCCTTACACAAAAATTATGTGATTTGTTAGTAACTTCCCCACAAGTAACGAGCAAAGCTACAGAAGCCGAATGGGTAAAAAATATTGTTACGCAACAAATAATTGAAAACTGGGAATCACAAGACGAACCACCCCACTTAAAAACTATCAAAGATAGAATTTTGATGAGTAAGCATAATACAAGTGCATTGCTTGGTTTATATCAGAAAATTTTACAATTAGGACAAATTCCCGCTTCGGACAGCCCAGAACAGATAGAATTACGGCTATCTGGATTAGTCGTAGAACAGCAGGGATATTTAAGGGTTTATAACCGCATTTATGCAAGTGTTTTTGATTTTAACTGGGTAGAAAAAGCACTCGCCGATTTAAGACCTTATTCAGAAGCATTATCAGCTTGGTTTGCTTCAAGCTGTCAAGATAATTCTAGATTATTGCGTGGCAAAGCATTAGAAGATGCAAAAAATTGGGCGGCTAATAAAAGTTTAAATCAGGAAGATTACCAGTTTTTTACTGCTAGCCAGGAATTTGAAAAACAAGAAATAGCTACGGCATTAGCGTTTCAAGAAGAAGAGAGCCGCATTTTAGCACAAGCTAACGAGACTTTAACTACGGCACAACATCAAGCCAAACAACAAATTCGTATCGGTGGTGGAGTTCTTATTTGTTCTCTTATCGGAGCAACTATCGCTTTTGCATCTGCAACTCATCAATTACGAGAATCCCAGGAAGGTACAAGATTAGAACACGCAGGAGTTGTAGCGCTACAACAGTTTAAAACAAAACAAATTGAATCTTTAGTAACAGCGGTAGATGCAGGACAAAGGTTAAAAGAACTAGTAAAAGATGGACGTTCTCTCGAAAAATATCCTGCAATTAGTCCATTTTTAGCCTTGCAAACAATACTCGAAAATATCCGTGAATTTAAGCAATTTGTTGCTCATAAAGATGCTATTACAAGTGTGAACTGGAGTCATGATGGAAAGTATATTATCACCGCTTCCGCAGATAAAACCGCTCGGATTTGGAATTTATCGGGTAAGCTGATGGCAGAACTTAAAGGACATAAAGAACAGGTTAATAGTGCTGATTTTAGTCGAGACGGAAAACATATTCTTACCACTGGTGTGGATAAAACAGCTCGGATTTGGGATACTTCAGGTAAACAATTAGCGATACTTAAACATCAAGAATATCTAATTAGCGCCAGCTTTAGCCCAGATGGAAAACGTGTCATTACTACTTCTGACAGGCTACCAGCACCAGGTACAGACGGAAAGCCTCTTGTTAACAATTCTGATGACAAAATAGCTCAAATTTGGGATTTATCTGGTAATTTATTACTAAAACTTCAACATCAAGATAGAGTTAATAGTGCTAGTTATAGCCCTGATGGTAACTATATTCTTACGGCTTCTGATGATAAGACTGCCCGTATTTGGAATACATCGGGCCAGCTATTGGTAACGCTAAGAGGAGATTCAAGGGCTGTTAAAAGTGCTTATTGGAGTCCTAATAGTAAATATATTATGGCTATGTCTGATTATAACGGCAATAACTACTCTAGTCTGTGGAATATTTCCGGTGAAAAAATAGTAGAATTTCAAGGAAGTGAAAATAGTTATTTAGGTGCTAGCTTCAACCAAGATGGGGAGCGTATTATTACGACTCATGGAAATATAGCAAGCATTTGGAATACATCTGGTCAAAAATTATCAGAATTTCAAGCGAATCAAGATATTTCTAACCCTAGCTTTAGTCCAGATGGAAAACTAATTATTACTACTTCCCCAGACAATAGAGTGATTATTTGGGATACTTCAGGTAAACAATTAGTTGAAATACCACATCAAGATATGGTTGCATTTGCTATTTTTAGCCCGGATGGTCAGCGGATTATCACAGCTTCAGATGATAAAATATATCGTGTTTGGGATATATCAGGTAGGCAACTTGCACAGTATAAGTATTCATCTACATTTATATCGCCAGTACATTTTAGCCCGGATGGTAAATATATTCTCGCCCATGTTCAGGGTAATTCTCCTGAGCAGAATAAGGTGCTGATTTGGCGGATTGAAGAATTAGATGGGCTATTAGCACGAGGATGCAACTGGTTAAAAGATTACCTGAATACCCAGCCTAAAGTACGGGAAAGATTAAAGGTTTGTTGGGGTTAAATCCTTCATAATTGGGGTAGTGTTACGGAAGCTGTCACCAGGGGCGTGCGACGTGAAAGTTGTGTATTAGGCGCATCCGCGC